>CAZFZS010000016.1:0-23075 GCA_964523485.1 uncultured Phycisphaeraceae bacterium
GTATTCGGTCAGCTCCGCCTTGATGCAGCCGTGCTCGCTCAGCCAGGCGTTCTGGTCCTTGATGGTCCGCGGGTTCTCTTCTTCGCCGACGCGGACGAACTGCCGCCATTGATCGCCCAGCCGACCCGCTTCATCCAGTTCCGGCGTAAACAGGCCGGTAATTTTCCAATATTCCTCCGGCACGAACGCATCGATCGCCCGCTCCCGCTCGACCACCAGCCGCGTCGCCACCGACTGCACCCGCCCGGCACTCAAGCCCCCCGCCACCTTCTTCCACAGCAATGGGCTGACCTGATACCCCACGATCCGGTCGAGAATCCGCCGGGCCTGCTGGGCATCGACGCGGTTGAGTTCAAGATCGCGGGGCTTATCGAATGCCCGGGCGATCTCGTCTTTGGTAATCGCGTTGAACACGACCCGCTTGGCCTGATCGACCGGGTAGTCCAACGCATGGGCGACATGCCAGGCGATCGCTTCGCCCTCGCGGTCGAGGTCGGTGGCGAACCATACGTCCTGGGCATTTTTCGCGGCTTTTTTGAGTTCGCCGACGGTCTTTTTCGAGTTGGCCATGACCTCATAGCTCGGCTCGAAGTCGTTTTCGAGGTCCACCCCGGGAACCGGGGCTTTTACACCTTTAGGATTCCGGGGGGGCAGGTCACGGATGTGGCCGACGCTGGCCATGACCACGTACTCGCTGCCGAGGTATTTGTTGATCGTCTTGGCCTTGGTCGGCGATTCGACGATGACCAGGTGCTTGCCCTGCGTATCCGGAGCCTTGGCGCTGCTCGATCGGCGGGTCGATCGCTTCTTGGTGGTCTTTTTTTTCGCCATGCGGTGCTGCTTGCGGGTTCACCCCGTCAGGTCCGGGGTGGAGGAAAATCAGGTAAACGGGTCAAGCCTGCCCAAGGCACAATCGGCCAACGGCAGGCTATCTATATATGTATGTCGCCCGTCACGGGTTCGACACTTGAGCCGGGCGGGCGGGGTTTGTCAAGCGGTCGAGGTGATTGGCGATCAGGCGTAGTTAGTGATGCGAGCAATTTGAACGCCAAGATGCGGAGACGCCAAGACGCCAAAGAAAACTAAAATTTGATCAAGAAATTTTCTTCTTGGCCTCTCCGCGTCTTGGCGGCTTGGCGTTGAATCGCCTTGAACCCGTCCACATATGTCTGCAAATTTCCAACACGATTTGTCTTGAAATTCGGCATGTGTTTGGTATGCTTTACTGCCCTAACTTAAACCGTATTTTAAATAGCAAAACGTCATGGAAACCCGCGTCAAACTTTCAATTCTGGCTGATGCTGCGAAGTATGATGCGTCCTGCGCTTCCTCCGGGACGAAGCGGAGCAACGGCGGGCGGGGCATAGGCAACGCGGATGGGGTGGGGATCTGCCACAGCTACACGCCCGATGGCCGATGTGTGTCGCTGCTCAAAATCCTGCTAACCAACCACTGCATTTACGACTGCCAATACTGCATCAACCGCGTCAGCAGCGATGTACCGCGGGCCCGGTTCACGGTCGAGGAAGTCGTGCAGCTCACGCTGGATTTCTATCGGCGTAACTATATCGAAGGGCTGTTTTTATCATCAGGCATCGTGACCAGCCCGGACGAGACGATGGCTCAGCTCGCG
Organism: uncultured Phycisphaeraceae bacterium; assembly: GCA_964523485.1. Classification (GTDB taxonomy): domain Bacteria; phylum Planctomycetota; class Phycisphaerae; order Phycisphaerales; family Phycisphaeraceae; genus Algisphaera. The sequence goes on from CAZFZS010000016.1 coordinate 1,634, forward strand.
GAAGTCGCCCGCCGATTGCGTGAGGAGCATTATTTTGCGGGCTATATCCACCTCAAGGCGGTGGCCGGGGCGAGCACCGATGCCTTGGCCGCGGCGGGGCGGCATGCGGATCGGCTCTCGGCCAACATCGAGCTGCCCACCGACCCAGACTTGAAAAAGCTCGCTCCGGAAAAAACGCTCAAGCAAGCGGAAGACGCGATGTCGAGCATTAAGGCGGGCATCGAAAACGCCACACAGAAGCCCGCCTCGACGATGCCGGACACCCCCCGTGTCGTCACCACCCACCCCCGCAGCCGATTTATTGTCAGCCCACCCCGCATCCGCCCCAGGAATTTTTCCCCCTCGCTCGGTCGCTCCACCAGCGGAGTTTCCGGGGGTATTTCCGGGGGTATTTCCGGGGGCGTTTCCGGGGGCGGGGGGCCGCGGTTTGCGCCAGCCGGGCAGTCGACACAGATGATTGTCGGGGCGACGCCCACCCCCGATGCCGAGGTCTTGCGAACCGCGGATCGGCTGTACAAGGGTTACCGGCTGCGACGGGTGTATTACACCGCGTACTCGCCGATTCCCAAAGCCAGTCATCATTTGCCGACGCACCGCCCGCCGCTGATCCGCGAGCATCGGCTGTACCAAGCCGATTGGCTGCTGCGTTTCTATGGCTTCAACGTTGATGAACTGGTCCACGGCAAGGATCGCAACCTCGATCTCGAAGTCGATCCCAAAATGGCTTGGGCACTGGCCCACCGGGACCTGTTCCCGCTGGACCTCAATAAGGACGCACGCGAACTTTTGCTGCGTGTCCCGGGCATGGGGGTCCGCACGGTGAATCGATTGCTCGCAATGCGTCGGCACCGCCGCATTCGCCGAGCCGATCTCAAAGCGATCCGCGTGCCCAAACGCGCGATGCCATTTGTTGTGACGGATGATGACCTTTGCGACACCGCCCACCTCGACCGTGAATCCCTTCGGCACCGCATCGTCGCCCCCACCGCCCAGCTCAACCTCTTTCAAGCCGCCCGGAGTGCCGCGACAGGTGAGGTCTAGGAACTATGAATATTCAAAACCATCGTGATGTCGGCTTGATCCGCTCTGCCTAGACGAGAGAGGGCCAATGCTAAATCCATCTTCTGCGAGGATCTAGAGTCGGTGACGAGAACTGATTTTAAGTAAACGTCTATGAAAATAGATGTCCTCAGCACCCCATGCCGATCAGCATCTTGCTGTACCGCCCGACTGCTGGATGGTTCAAAGCAGCGTTTCCAGGGTGCGGATCGATGCCCGGATATCGTTGAGTTGCTGCGGGCCTTCGATTTCGCGTTCGATCGTGATGGCACCGCGGTAGTCGAGTGCCTTGAGCTTTTTCAGCAGAGCGTTGAAGTCGACGCTGCCATGACCCAAGGGCGTTTCCTCGCCGAGCTTTCGGGGGTCGGCGGCGGGGTATCGGCCGTCCTTGGCGTGGAAGCCTCTGACCCATGGCCCGAGGATGTCGAGGGCGTCGAGCGGGTTGGCCTTGCCATATAGGATGAGATTGGCCGGGTCGAAGTTGACGCCGACGTGCGGTGCGTTGAGGTCGTGGATGAATCGCCAGAGGGTGACGGGCGTCTCCTGGCCGGTCTCGAACCAGAAGCCCAGGCCGCGGCTGGCGGCGGCGTCGGCAACGCGGCGGGTGGCTTGTAGTGTGCCTTCATAGTCCGGGTGGCTGGGGTCTTCGGGCAGGAAGCCGAGGTGGGTCGTGATGGAAGGGGCGTTGATCGCTCGTGCGAAGTCGGTGGCGGCGATAAGTTCGTTCACACGGTTTTCGCGATATGCGTTGGGCACGAGGCCGATCGTGGCCGGACCATCAAGAAAGTCCCACACCGCCGGGCCGCTATAACCTGCCCAAAAGCTGGAAATCATCAGGCCCTCCCGATCGGCGGCTTGGCATACGGTGGCGGCCGCGTCGGGCGTCAGGTCGGCGGGCTGCCAGCTTGCGAGCTGGATGCTGGTCAGTCCCAGATCGCTGACCTGAGCAAGGCGATTTTCGATGTCCGTACTCAGGTCGACGATCATGCCCAGTGACAGCGTCGTTTCGCTTGGGCTAGGTGTGGAGGTGGCAGTGGTCATCAGCTCATCCGTGGCGTGGTGAGGGCGGATCAGTCCCATGGGCCGTGGCGGTCTTGCGTCGTCAGCGGCCAATCATCGGTGCGGAACGGCAGGGCCGGGAAGCCCTCGCTGTTGTACAGACTCATCTGGGGGTGGCCGGCCCAGCCGTATCGTACGGCGACGGGCTCAGAAACTTGATCACTCTGCACCACGACGATATCGCCGTCGATCTCCGCGTCAGCCCAGACAAATTGCCGGTCCTCCCCGGCGATGGCGAAGCCGGTCAGCGGCTGACCGTCCTTGGCGACCAAGCCGCCGCCGAGATGATCGAATTGGATTTGAGCGGTGTCGCCGGTGATCTGCATCGCATCGAAGGTCGGGCCGTTCGCGACGACTTGTTTGCCGTAGACCAGCTTGAGCGCGGCCTGGGTCAGCCGTTCGCCGACGGTTTGTTTATCGATTGGGTGGACATCGAAGTCGCCGACGTCCACGGCGGTGACCATCGCGGTATTCGGCAGGTCGAGCGCAGCGGTCTGGGCTTCACGTAGTTCAGCCCGCATGTGCTCTTCGGGTTGCTCGGCAACGGGACCCCAACCGGCGATCTGCACGAAGATAAAGGGTAAATCCGGGTCATCCCACTGCTGCCGCCAATCGCGGATCATTGCGGGGAACAGCGTGCGGTATTGCACCGCCCGGTTGGCGTTGGACTCGCCCTGATACCAGATCACGCCACGGATCGGAAGCTCGGTCAGCGGGGCGACCACGCCGCGGTAGAGGTTGGCGGGGTGGTCGCGCGAGTCTGGCCGACGCGAGTCCAGCCGGGGCCCGCGCGGCGGGCGCTGACCGGCGGCCCGCATCTCGTAGTAGATCGGCAGCCACGCCGCACGCCTGCGCTCGTACAGCGCGAGCTCGGTGTCGGCATCCCAGGCCGCGTCGTATGCCTGCCACTTCTCAAGCAGAGGGTCGAGGGCGGGCTCGGCCTCGAGCGCCGCCATGCTGGTCCAAGCCTCAGCACGCGTCCCGCCCAGGGCGTTATCGATCAGCCCGATCGGCACATCCAGCTCTTGAAGCAGCCCGCTGCCGAAGTGGTAGCCGACCGCTGAAAACTCGCGGACCGACTCGGGTGTGCAGATGTCCCATTGCCCCTCGATATCGCGACGCGGCCGATCGACAGAGGCCTCGCGGATGGTCATGAGCCGCATGCGGGGGTGGTCCGCCCCGGCGGCAACCCGCTCGGGGTCGTTGCTCCGCGAGACCGGCCATTGCATGTTCGACTGCCCGCTGCACAGCCAGACATCGCCGACCAGCACGTCACGGACGGTGACGGCTTCGTCGGCGTCGTTCGTGATGGTCAGCTCGATCGGGCCACCAGCCTCAAGCGGGTCGAGCTCGACCCGCCAAGTGCCGTCGCTGTCGCATTGCGTTTGCAACGTTTCGCCGGCCGCGTTCACCGTGATCTGCCGACCCGCCTCGTCCCAGCCCCAGATCGGCATCTTCACGTCGCGTTGCAGCACCATTTGATCGCTGAACACCGCGGGCACTCGCAAACCCTGCATCTGCGATTCCGCTTCCTCAAGCCAGGGCAGCCAAGTCTTGTCTTGAGTGACCAGCGGCCAATCGTCGGTGCGGAACGGTGCGGCGGGCAGGCCGGTCGCGTTGGTCAGCGTCGCGTCCGGGTTGCTCGCCCAGGCGTAACGAACGGCTACAGGCTGATCGACCGCGTCGCTAGACAGGCGGACCGTGTTTTCGTCAATCTCAGCGTCGGCCCAGACCCACTTGCGGTCGTTGCCGGCGATCGCGAAGCCCTGCACCGCCCCACTGTCGGTGCTGGTCAACGTCTCGGCGTGGTCAAACGTCACGACGGCTTGCCCGCCCTCGAAGCGGACCGAGTCGAAGACCGGCCCGGAGGCTTGAATTTCTTTACCGTAGACATCACGCAGCGCGAGCAGGCCAAGCCGACGCCCGACCTCCTGCTTGTTGGGCGGGTGGATGTCGCCCGCCTCGCCGATGTCGATCGTGACGGCCATCGCGGTGTTCGGCCCGGTCAACGCCGCGGCCTGAGAACCCCGCAGCTCGGCCCACCAGCTATCCATCGGCCGATTCTGCCTGGGTGCGAAGTTCGGAATCTGCACACCGAGAAAAGGCATGTCCGGATCGCCCCATGCCTCACGCCAATCGCTGATCAACGCGGTGAGCATGTCGGCATAGGCGGCACCGGCCCGGGCGTTGGCCTCGCCCTGATACCACACTACACCGGCGATCGGCAGCCGAGTCAGCGGGGCGATCATGGCGTTGTGCAGGTTGGCCGGGCGGTGAATCAGGTTGGGCAGGTCTTTGTAAGCCGGGGCCCCGGGCGTTCGGCCGTTGACCTGTGCGAGCGTGCCGTCGGCTTTCTGCTTTTCATACACGGCAAGCGCCCGGCGATGCTTGGTCTTTGCCATCGGCTCTTCCCAAGTGTCGACCGCTCGGTCCCACCGCTGGATGATCTGATCGAATACCGGGTGCGCTTCGGCGGTAGGTCGACTCACCCAGGCCTCGATCGGCGAGCCGCTGAATGAGGCGTGTACCAAGCCGACCGGCACGCCGAGTTCTTGTTGCAAGTGACGGCCGAAGAAATACGCCACGGCTGAGAAGTCGCCGACTGTCTCGGGGCCGGCGACCTCCCATTTTCCATCCACCGTCGCAAGCGGCCGATCCGAGGTGCCCTGTTTCACCGTGAACATCCGCAGTTTTGGATGGTCGGCCAACGCGATTTCTTGATCGGGATTGAGTGCACGCGACACCGGCCACCACATGTTGGATTGGCCACTGCAAACCCATACCTCGCCCACCAACAGGTCGCTGACGGTCTGGCTGTTCTCGGGGCCTTCGACGGTCAGGTCACGCGGCTCGCTGGAGGGTTCGAGGGCGGGCAGCTCGACGGACCAGCCACCCGCATCGTCGGTCACCGCCTGACCGGATTGATCGGCGAATTGGACGGTGATGCGATCGCCCGGCTCGGCGCTACCGAAGACCCGCACCGGCTGGCCAGCCTGCACCACGGCGTGGTCCGACCATAGCGGCGAAACCCGCATCTGACCCCAACTCAATAGAGGACAAGCCGCAACCGCGGCAACGACGATGATCCAAACGATTTGTTTCATGCGGGCAGCTCCAGCATCATTTTGTGGCGGTCACAAGATTCACAGGCCGACTTCGGCGGTATTGACAGCTAGGCCGACCCCTTCGCTCAAGTCGCGAAGGGTTTGCTGATCGTCAGGTGTCAGTTCCGCGACAGGTCGCCGACAGGTCAAGCCGATGGGAACGCCAACCAAGGCCAGGTAGGCTTTTGCTGAGCGGGGGTAAGCGCGGTGGACCACCGGGTCCCATCGGTTGAGAAATTGCTGGATATCCCCGGCGGCGGCATCATCGCTTTGGGAAATTGCGGCGGTTAGCCGGTTGTACATTTCGGGATAGAAATTCGCACCGATGCCACAAAAGCCTGCACCGCCTTGCCGCAGCGTGTCGGTCATCAGCGGGGTGTGGGCGTTGAAGAGCATCATCGAAGTGTTAGCGACCGCGGCCAGCCGCTGCTCGAGTTGAACCGCATCGCAGCAGGTGTCCTTGAAGAACACGAAGCGACCGGAGTCAGCCGCCCACCGCAAAAGGTCCAGACCTGCGAGCCGGTGATAGGGTGTCGGACACTCATATAAACCCAGCGGTACGTCGCAATCGTTGAGTTCATCCAACAAGGTTTCGAGTTTCTGACGCAGCACCGCGTCGCTCTCGTCCGGCTTGGCAAGTTCCGCAAGATTCAGCACTACGGCATCGACGCCCCATGTCCCGACCTCCCGCACCGCATCGGCAAGCGATCGCCCAGCGGTGTCGCCCATCACCGACCCCAGCACCGCCGCCCGGCCCGAGGCGAGCTGTACGGTCTGCTTTGTAAGCTGCCGCTTCTCCGCCCAGGACAACTCGAAGACTTCGCTGGACGAGCAGCAGGCGAACAGCCCCGCCACCTCCGCGTCGAGATACCACCCGATCAAGGCGTCCATGGCTGGTACATCGATGCCGCCCCGCTCATCGAACGCGGTGAGCATCACCGGGTAGGTGCCGGTTGGCAGCGCCATTTTCGAGTTGTCAGCACGTGTTGGTTTCATGGCGATTTCTCGGTGATCGCGGTGTTGGCGATGGATGGGTTATCAGGTGGGTATGTCTGAGCAGAGCGGCCGGGCAGTGTCCACACGGTCAGCCCGGTCAGGTCGGTCGTTGGCCCGTTGCGGAACAAGCTGACGCCGTAGGCAACGATGACGAACACAATATTGACCAGCAGCCCAACCCAGTAGGCGTGGATACCGGAAGCAGCCCAGGTCGGCAGCAGGTCAAGCACCTCGAAGACGAAGTAGAGGTTGACCACTAGGGCGACGATCGTTGCGACGCCGACGCTGAAGTAGTCGACCCGCCGCGTAAAGAAGCCGAGTATGAATAGCCCCGCCAGACAGCCGGCCGAGACCGCCCCGACGATCAGCCCGAGGTCGACCATGCTCTCTTTGGGCAATTGATGGAAAAGCAACGCCCCGCCGATCATCAACCCCCCCGCTGCCAGCGCGACCCACCGGGCGACACGGAGATAAAACCGGTCGTCGCGATCCGGGGTCAAGCGTCGTTTGAATAGGTCGATGACGGTCACGGTCGAGACGGCGTTGATACTCGAGTCCAGCGAGGACATTGCCGCCGCCAGCACCGCCGCGATGATTAGTCCGGTGAGGCCGACCGGCAGTTGGGTCACGATGAAATGCGGGAAGACCTGATCGGAATCCATGCCGGCAATCGCGGGGTCCGGATTCGCCTGGTAGTACACGAATAACGCTGTACCAACGAAGAAGAATAAGGCCCAGGTCGGCACGCTCATCAGCGCACAGATTCCTGTCGCTTTGCGGGCCTCTCGCGTCGAAGAGGCGCTGAGGTAGCGTTGCACGACGTTCTGGTTGCTGCTGTATTCGTTGATCCAGCTAAACAGGCCCACGAGCATCATGGTGAAGACGGTGCGTTGACCCAGGTCCCACTCGACCGGCCCGACGCCGAACTTGCCCGCCGCCGCGCCTTCGCTGAACACCTGACCCAGCCCGCCGGGCAGCTCGACCACGACCAGTACGACGCACATCAACCCGCCGCCCAGCAGGATGACGGTCTGGATCACGTCCGTCCAGATCACCGCCTCGATACCGCCAGCCACGGTGTAGATCAAGATGAAAATACCGCCCAGCACGATGACCCAAGTGATCGGCACACCCAACAACGCCTGTACTGGCAACGCAACCAGGAACAACACCATGCCCAGCCGGATCAACTGTAGGAGCAAGAATGTTAGCGCCCCGTAGAGCCGCATTAGCGGGCCGTAGCGGGCTTCGAGATATTCGAAGGCCGAGGTCGTTCTGCCACGCCGAAACAGCGGGATGAAAAACAGGATCGCCAGCACCGCGACGAACGGCAGCATCAGGTTCGGCACGACCAGCCGCCAATCGAGAATGAATGCCGCCGCGGGAAAGGCCAGGAACGTGAACGAACTGATTGATGTGCCGAGCATCGACAGCCCGATCGCCCAACCCGGAAAAGCCCGGCTACCCAAAAAATACTGCTCGGTTGAGTTATTTCGTTTCGCAAACCAAGCCCCAAGCGCCGCCATCGCACCGAGGTAGATGACGATGACGACAATGTCGAGCGTCTGAAACGTGGCAGCGAGGGCGGGGGTCATAAAACACCACACGTCGAGTCAATCCGGATAGGCGGCGTGAGGCGGATCACCAGTAGTAGGGGTTCTGGTCGTTGCTCAGCAGGCTGAAACGGCTGAGGCTGATGTCGGTGGTCGATGGCGGACTGCCATCCTTGCCCATGGTCTCAGGCGGGGCCCATCGGCCGCTGCCATCCGCGGCGGTGCGGTTGCTGCCGACCAGCACGCGGACCAGGTCTGCGTAGTTCACGCTATTTACGACGCCGACATGGTTCGATGTACTGCGCGGCGTGGTAAAGGGTGCGTTCGAGTAATTTTGCACATTGTTTTGCTCGACGACGAGCAACTTATCGGCGTCGGCGTCGAGGATATTCCAAGCCGCGGCCGAACGTTCGGTGTCGTTCCAAACGCTGGCGGCGATCAACTCCGGATCGCCGAGGCCGGCGACGTACATCTGTCGGGTGTAGAAAAAAGTGTTGTTATAGAAGAGCGGATTTTCATCCGCGAAAGGCCACGATGGACAACTGAAAACGTCGAGGGGCGTGAGATAGCGCTCCATCTCCTCTTTTGCACTACGCATCAGGCGTTCGGGCCGGCCGTTGGTCACACCCGAGGGTGGGGTGGCTCCAGAGCCGAAATTCGGTGGGGCATAGCCATCGTTTTCGGTCGCGTAGTTGATTGTTGCTGTGGCGATCTGCCGCTGGTTGCTGAGGCAAACCGTGCGGCGAGCGGATTCGCGGGTGGCGGAAAGGGCCGGTAATAGGATCGCGATCAACAGGGCGATGATCGATATCACCACCAATAGTTCGATGAGCGTGAACGCGTTGGCCGGTTTTTGCCGATTCATAGTTCGAACCTTGTTCTTCTATCAATCCGCGAGCAGGTCTTTCAATGCGATTCGGCTGACCTCGACGCGCTCCTTACAGGTCGCGTAGGCGACCCAGAGCGCGTCGTCCCAGACCCAGGCGTGGGGGTAGCTGTAGCCCTGCAACTTTTCCTTGCCTTCAAACCAGACCTCAGGGACCTCGGTGCGGATAGCAAAGGCGCGGTCGAAGTTCTCGCCGTCTTTGCTGAGGGTGACCGCCAGCGGGACGCGCAGGTCGGTCGCGGGGGCGGGGACATTCACGAGGTAGGCTGTGCCGTCCGGGAGGTTGCCGGCACATTGCATCGAGCCGGAATCGGGCATGTCGGTCACCGTCGGGACCGACCAGGTCTGCCCCTCATCTTTGCTGATCGACGCGAGGCTGCGGCCCGAGACATGCATGTCGCGGAACACGACGACCAAGTCGCCATCGGCCTGCTTGAACAAGGCAGGCTCGACGCCTCGTGCGGAACGAGTCCGGTTGGTCGGTGCGCGGGTGAAGTCGACTTGCGACCAGCCGCTTCGTCCGGTCAGGTCATCGGTGGTCTTGATCAGTGTTCCGTTTTTACGATCGACGGGCGAGTTGCCAAGGAAGATACCGATGAGTTTCTTGCCAGCTGAAGTATCAATTTGGGTAGGGTTGCCGACGAGGCTGCCGCCGCGGATCGAGTCTTCGATGGGTGACCAGGTCTGGCCGTCCCGGCTGGTGCGGGTTTCGGTAACGCGTCCGAGCTTGGGTTTGCTGGGGTAGTTGATGAAGGCGGTGAGGGTTTGGCCGTCGCTCCACCACCCGCCGCTGGAGCGGATGTACTTGCCCTCAGCGGGCGGCGCGAGTTCCTGTGGGGCCGACCAGGCTCGGCCGTCGCTGCTGCGGCTGTAGACGACATGCGAGTCGGCGGCGTCCTCATCGCGGGCGGCGGCCTGCCAGTGGGCGTAGAGGTGGCCGTCGAAGTCGTAGAGCTTGACCTGGTGGTTGAATTTTTCGCCGCTGGATTCGCTGGGCGCATAGATCATGATGTGCTCGGCCGGCACGGTGGGCAGCCCGAGCGTTGGCAGGTCATCGAGATCGAACAGGCCATCGGCTACGGTGAAGGCGGGTTCATCTTGTGGTTTTGAAACTTTGTTTGAAGAACTTTTTGCATCACCCGCCGACCACCAGCCGGGGCGGCCCAGGTTGTGCGACAGGCTGAGCCAACGCCCGACCGAATCGAGTTCAGCGGCGGGGAGGGCGCGGTCGTAGATGAGCACGGCCGCGAGTTCTCCCGCGAAGTAGCGAAAGTTGTCGGCGTCGGCCCGCAGCGAGGCGTCTTCCCCGCCGCCGATGGTCCAAGACCCGGGGTTCGCAGCGGTACTGCCGATCATCTCGGGCAACGCGATGCCGCCGAGGTTAAGTTGGATCTTGGGTTGATTGGTATCGAGGCCGATGAAGGTGGCGGCGGCGATGTGGAAGTTGCCGTCGTTGATGCCGTAGTCCTGCGAACTCGGAGCGTCGGCCGCCTCGACGCGGACGCGGTTGCTGCTCGGCTCACGATCAACGGTGAGCCCGAGCCCCAGCTGGTTGCCGCCCCGCCCGATCGTACCGGAGCTGACGATCGGCCGATTGATCGAGCCTGCGTCGGTTTGGGTTCCCCTGCGGAAGACAGCGAAGACAGTCGCTTCCTGCTCAGGTGTCTGGTCGGTGACCAGCAGGTCGCCGCCTTCGCTGGCGGACTTGCCATCGAAGCGGATCGCGGCAAAACCCGCCCCGGCATCGGCGACGAAGGTGGGCTGAGCATCCGCGGCGCCGGCCTTGGCTTGAGCGGTACTCAAGCCCTGGCTGGGCCAATACTCGAGCTTGTCGCCGTCGGCGGCGTCGAGCGATCCGGCGTCGAGCCAGAGCACCAAGCCGTCGGTGACAGGCGGGGCATCGGGCGTCGCGGCGGTGGCGGCGCCCGAGAGCATGGCAGCGGACAAGGTTGTGTGGAGCACAAAATTCATGGCATGCTTTGGCGTTCGCGGGGTGTGGTCACGCGGCGAAGACGCCGCGGCTCTCGGTAGATTGGGTTTCCTTGTTGAGCTCATATCCCGCGGCGTCGCGCGAGGATGAGTAGCGACCCCAAACCGATCAGTGCCAGGCTGCCCGGCTCAGGCACGAGATTGAACGACTCGCGGACGACATTGGAGTAGCGGACTTCGTCGAGATTGCCCCCCAGCGGGTTGAGCCCGAAGGTCGAGCCTAACTCCAGGCGTTCGTTGCTGTCGTTCAGGTCGCGGACATCAGCGACGCTGGTCTGTGTTTGGACCAGGACTGCATCGCTCGAGCTGAACGGTGTGAGATAAAGCTTGACCGTGCTGTCGTTGGCTGTGGTGGTACCGTTGTCGTCGTAGGTGGCGGCGATGTGATACCACTGATCTTCAGCCAACACGGTACGCGTGGACTGCACCGTCGTTGATGTCGAGGTATCGGCGTTATTGAATATCAACTGGACGGAGCTGCCGGCCGTCGTGGTGTTGAGCCGGAAGAAGAGGCGCTGGTTTTGGCCGTTGTCCTGAACGTAGAAGATGGTCCCGTTACCGCTTCGGGGATTTCGCACCCAGGCTTCGATGGTGAAGGTCTCGAAGTTCAGCGCATCGCTGATGCCGCCGTTGCTTTCGACAAACGTCAGGTCGGTGTCATCGGTGATTGTCGCGGCCGTGCCCAGTCCTTGCGGACCCGAGATGCCTTGAAACGGCGAGGTCTTGGTTGCGGAGGCGGTGTTGGTCGTGCCTTTGAGGTCCAGCGCATTGCTCGACGCGTCGTCGATATAGGCGCTGTTACTGATTGAGCCAGTGGACTCATCAAGGTGATACAACACGGCGGTATCGCTGTCGCTGGTGTAGGGCATGACCGCGGCGTGGCTGGCTGCGGTGCCTAGACCGCAGGCGAGCAAAGTTCCAAGCAAGGTGGGAATCCGGGGTTTCATTTCAATAGCCTCCTGTGAGCAGTGGGATGAGTGGATGGGGCTGGCCGGCATTCGGTGAACGCGGGCATCGAGTTCGGTTTATCGGGCGGCTTGTTCGGGGGTGTTCGACATCAACGTGTCCAGCGGGATGCGCGTTACTTCGATGTCTTCCTTGTTGGTGGCGTAGGTGACCCAGAGGTGGTCGTTCCAGATCACCATGCCCGGGTAGCTGTAACCGGTGTCCTTGTAAGCCCCCTCGAAGCGGCGTTCCTGCGGCTGACCGCGGACGAGGAAGGCACGGTCGAAGTGGCGGCCGTCGTCGCTGAGCGTGACCGCCAGTGGGATGCGTCGGCCCTCGCTGACGGGGTTGTTGACCATGACGGCCGTGCCGTCGGGCAGGTTGCCGGCACACTGCATCGATGACGAATCGGGCATGTCGGTCAGAACCGGCAAGGTCCAGGTTTCGCCGTCGTCGAAGCTCTCGTTGGCCAGCAGTTTGAAGGTGCGGTCCATGTCGCGGGAGACCATGACAAGCGAGCCGTCGGACCGACGAAACCAGCTCGGCTCGAGGTGTCGGCCACGGTTGCGGGCGGGGATCTGAGGCAGGTCGCCCTCGATCCAGCCGGTGAGTCCGCTTGCATCGTCGGTGAAAAACACTCGGGCGATGTTCATCGGGTACTCGGCAGTTGGGCCGTGGCCGGTGACGACGAGTCGGCCACTGGGCAATTGGCGTGGGCTTTCGGAGAGTGTGCTGTCCGGGAAGACTTCTTCGAGCTCGGACCAGTTTTCGCCATCGGTCGTGGTGCGGACCCAAGTGGATTTGAGCGTGCCGGGCTTGTGGCCCTTGCCGAGCTTGATGACGTAATTCACCAGGATTTCGCCGTCCGACCAGATCCCGCCGCTGGCGTGATAGTGCTCGCCCGGGATGGGCGGGGCAATGACTTCGGGCTTGCTCCAAGTCACGCCGTCTTTGCTATGGCTGACCAGTGCGAACGAGTCGTCGGAGTCTTCGTTCTGAGGCGTGCCCTGCCATGTCGCGTAGAGCTTGCCTTTGAACGGCATGAGTTGGGGGTGGTTATTGAAGCGATTGTCTTGCGCGGTCGGCGCGTAGATGGTGAAGGTTTCGCTGCCGGGGGCGGGCGACAGGCCGAGCGTTGCGGTTTGTGATTGGTCGAACAAATCCGAAGCCACCGTGATAGGCGGGCCATCGGCGGCGGGTTCAGCCTGAGTGGACAGTGGCCCTGCCGCCAGTAGGCATGCGGTCGCTGCCGCAAACATGCTTGAGCTTGTACGCCGGTTTCGGGAGTTGCGGAGTCCCCGGGGGTTCCGGGAGTGACGGGGGTGATTCACGAGGTCTGCTCCGCGGGGGTGGTGGGTTGATCCGAAGCGCCGATCCAGCGGTCGCTGTCGACCTGGCCCTCGATGAGCAGTGGTTCGATGGCCAGCTGAGCTTGCCGACGGTCATCGGGGTGGTTGATCCGCCAGATGAGCTGCTCAATTGCGCGGGCACCGATGGCTTGCCCGCCGATATCGATCGTGGCCGGGCGGGGCCGGATGCCGACCAGGCAGGTCAGTTCGTTGTTGCAGGAGATGATTTCGACATCTCGGCCGGGCTGGATGGATCGGCCGATCAGCTCGGCGTAGAGCATGGCGGTCATCATGTCGTTAGGCACAAACAGGCCGGTGGGTCGCGGCGAGGCTTCGAGCCAGCGGTCGACCAGCCGAGCGATCTGCGATTGCATTGCTTCGAGCCCGCCCAAATCGACCTCGGCCGGCCCGCCGGTTTGGAAGGTGAAGGCATCGACCTCGACGGCGGGTTGGGCCAAGGCCGCCTGGACCCGGAAAGCCGCCAGCCGCGTAGGGTACGGCGGCAGGTTCGCCATCGTGCAGAAAAATCCCAGCCGTTGATGACCTCGGCTTAAAAGGTAGTCCGCCGCCATGGCCCCGATCTGCTGATTGCCCGCCAGCACCGCATCGCCCGCCGCCTCATGATGCGAGTTCAGCCAAACCCGCGGCCGACCCGCCGCGACGCGGTCCAGCCAGGGCGCCGGAGCGGAACCGATCACCACGACGCCGTCCAGCTCCAGGCCCGAAAACAATTCGTCCGGCGAGGCATGGTCGGACTTCGCGTGAGCCAGCACGATTTCCAAACCGTGCTCAGCCGCGGCAAGTTGCAAGCCGCGGACCTGCGAGGCAAACAGATTCGGGGCGAACTGATGCATCGCATCGAGCACCAGCACACCGATCCGGCCCAAATCCTGGCTGCCATGCGCTTTGGCCTTGGCCTCAGATTGCGAACGCGTCGTGCGTTGTTCGATGGGCACGGGCTCGAATTCGAGCTCCTTCATCACCCGCCGAACTTGCTCGGCCCGCTTTTTCGATACGCCCGGCCGACCATTAACGACACGGGAAACCGTCGCCAGCGAAACCCCAGCATGATCAGCAATTTTTTCGTAGTTGACTTTCATACATCTAACCCGTTTGAATGCGAAAAAATCCGTCTTTTCCGAACAGAGCTTAGCGTCGAATTAGATATACGCAAGAATCTTTCTTAAAAATAATGTAATTTTTCTGAAATTTTTCTTACTTTTTCTTCATTCCTTGATATGTTTTCTTTATTACAAAGCGGTCTCGCTGTACTCAGCTTGCTCTTGATTGGAACAAAGCTTGATTAAATGCATGCATTACTGGTCAACGCCCCAAGGCTTGGACCATGCCGAGCCGATCGAGCAGGCGATCCGGCTTGCCAGGCAACATGGCTTTGCGGGGATCGAATTGGCGATCGCCAAAGAAGGCCAGCTCAATGTCGACTCATCTCAGTCGGACTGCGAACGTATTCGGCGGCTGATCGACGAGGCGGGGCTGATCTGTCAAACGGTTTCGAGCGGGATGAGCTGGGCGTTGAACCCGGTCAGCGATGATCCGGCCGAGCGTGACGAGGCGGTCCGGCTGCACGCAGCGGCTTTGGAGCGTGCGGCCTGGCTGGGCTGCGAGGCGTTGCTTATGGTGCCGGGCGTGGTCGGCAGCCCGATCACGCCGGGCGTGCAGGTTCCTTACGAAACATCGTTGGCCCGGGCCGAGGAAAACACTCGACGGCTAGCGGATGTCGCCGAGCAGGTCGGCGTCGACCTGTGCCTTGAAAATGTCTGGAACGGGATGCTGCTCTCGCCACTCGAATGGCAGCGATTCTTTGAAGCGATTGACTCGTCACGGGTGGGCATGTACTTCGATTGCGGCAATCTGCTGGGCTATCACCAATACCCGCCGCACTGGATTCAGATACTTAGCCGGTGGATCAAGCGTATCCATATCAAGGATTACAAGTTGGAGTTCGGCTGGTCGGGGCAGTTTGCTTTCACCCGGCTGGGCGAGGGCGATGTGCCGCTTGCACCATCCATTGAGGCATTGAAGACGGCGGGCTACACCGGCACGATCGTGGCCGAGATGCTGCCTCATGAAGAGGGCCTGCTCGAACACACCAGCCAAGTGATGGATGAACTGCTTGCCCCGATATATGCCGGGACGAACTCGCCCTTTGATGAAAGAGCTAAACCGTGAATTGCCAGAGCAAAACGATGCGTGTCGGAGTCGTCGGCTTGGGCATGATGGGGCAGACCCATCTGGATGTTTATGCGAAGCGCGATGATGTGCGTGTGGTCGCTGTGGCCGACTCATCGCCCGATCGACTCGCGGGCAACCGGTCGGCTCAGGGCAATATCGACGGCCAAGCCCAGGGCGGTTGCGACCTGTCGGCCGCCCGGAAATACAGCGACGCCTACGACCTGATCGCCGACCCGGAGGTTGACATCGTGGACCTTTGCGTGCCCACGCCGCTGCACCGATCGCTCGGCGAGGCGTCGATCCTAGCGGGTAAGCACACGCTGATCGAAAAGCCTTTAGGCCGCACGGCTAAGGATGCTGCGGCACTGGCACAGGCGGCCGAGTCGGCCCCGGTGGTCAGTATGCCGGCCATGTGTATGCGATTCTGGCCTGGCTGGGACTGGCTGCGCGATGTGATCCACAACGGTCGCTTCGGAACATTCAAATCCTTGACGCTGCGCCGACTCACTTCGCTTGCGCCGGGCCCTTTCTATGCCGACGGCCAGGCCAACGGCGGAGCAGTGCTCGACCTGCACATCCACGACACAGATTTCGTGTACTGGTGCCTGGGTCGGCCCGACGCGGTCAGCTCGGCCGGCTATATCGGAGCGACCGGCAAAATCGATCACGTCCATACGACCTATCGCTATACCGACGGCCCGATGGTTATCGCCGAGGGCGGCTGGAGCATGCAGCCGGGCTTCGGCTTCGAGATGCAATACCTCGCCAACTTCGAAAATGCCACCGCCAAATTCGATATTAATGCCGAACATCCGCTCCAGCTCATCGAGCCCGGTGCAGAAAGCTGGGCGGCGGTCGAACTGCCCGAGGCAATGGGTTACACCTACGAGATCGACTATTTCCTCACCTGTATCCGCGAAGGTCGACCTCCGCAGCGGGTTACGCTCGCCGACGCTGCGGCATCGATCGCCATCGTCGAAGCGGAGGTGCAAAGCGTCGGTACCGGTCGGCCGGTCACTCTCAAGTAAGCCCAGCCAATCCTCCAGCCTCAATCGGCCAAACACCGTTGAGCGACTTAAAGAGTGATTTCTTGGAAAATGACATGAACCGGCGCTTTCCCATTCAGCGATACATGCCGGCCTTCCATCGGTTGGCGGGCCTTCGTGTAGACGGATCAGGCGACCCGAACCATGCTTACACGTGTGCAATCCCTCCCGCTCGGTTGACATGACGGTTGAGCGAACCACGTTGTAAAACTGCTCGCCACCCTCAATGGTGCGAGCCATGATGTGTGGTGGAATTGGTGAGGTATCAGGCCCGCAGCGGCGTCAGCCGGAGCAAATCATCGGCTCGGCTTCGGTCATCTGAAAGGGAGTGCCTTGACGGGCGGCATCAATGATGCGCATGTTTTCCCGCGCCTGGTCGAGGGTGATCGGGAACGGTTCATCGTGGCGGAGGGTGGCGACGACGGCGTCCCAGAAGCCCGGCGAGACCTCGCGGTCGATCTCATAGGACGCTTCGATGAACTCGAGTTTGCCGCCGCCGAACCCGTTGCCGCGCGGCGGCGCCTCGGTGTTGAGCGTCGGCGCGTCCGGGGCGGCATCGAGGTCGATGTAGCGGAGCGTGGCGGTCTTGTTATCGATCTGGAAGGCGCCGAGCGTGCCGAGCACATGCCAACCGGGCTGGGGCAAGGCACAAGCACCGCCGAATTCGAGATCGGCGATCGCGCCCGATCCGCTGCGGAGCATGAGGCGGACCTGGTCTTCGGCATCGCCAGCGGCGTTGACCCGTCGCAAATCGCTCCACACCTCGGCGGCGGGGCCGATCAACTGCGTCGCCCAATCCACGAGGTGTGGCCCCCAGTTGAGCAGCTGCCCGCCGCCGTGTGAAAGCGCGGTTTGCCAGTCGGCGCGGCGTCCGTAGCCGCCCTGGCGGAGTTGCACGCGGAAAACCTCGCCGATCTTGCCGGAGGCGATGATCTTTTTGCTTTCGACCAACGGCGGGTCGAAGCGGCGGTTGTGCCGCACCAGTAGACGGCCGGGACTTTTACCGGCCGCCTCGATCATCGCGTCGGCGTCTCGGAGGTTGACCGCCATCGGCTTTTCGACCAGCACGTGCTTGCCCGCTTCGAGCGTGCGGATCGATGCGGGCGCATGGTCCAGCGACGCGGTGGCCACCACCACCAGTTCCACCGCCTGGTCGTTCAGCATCGCGTCGAGGTTGTCATAGGGTGTCGCGCCGCAGGCGTCTTGCAGTTCCTTGGCCCGTTCGAGGTGGGCGTCGAAACCCGCGGCGATTTCGATGTCCGGCCGATCTTTCACTTCTTCATAGATCATGCCCCATCCGGCCCGGCCCAGGCCGGCGATGCCGATGCGTAACGGTTGCGAATCCTTCGATGCGGTCATCCTCAATAGCCTCCCTGCCGCAGCACGTCGCGGCTGTGTTTCAAATCCAGATACGGGTCGCGCAGGTGCGTGTCCTGCTCGACGAAGATCGGCCCAGCATAACCCTGTTCGTCGGCCGCCTGCAGCACAGCGACGTTGTCCAGGTCGATGTTGCCAGCTCCCAATTCACAGAAGCGGCCGCGGTTGGGCCAATCGTCCAGACCGCGCGCTTCGTCGGTGACCCGCCAATCCTTCACGTGCACCGCGACCAGCCGATCCGCAAATTCACCGGCGATGGCCCCGGCATCGCCGCCCGCCGCAGCGAGGTGGGCCGTGTCGAAGACCAACCCGGCATCCGGGCAACGCTCGAGGAAGGCTCGAAGTTGCTGCTCGGTTTCGACTGCCGTGCCCAGGTGATTATGTAAACCGACCCGCAGACCCCAGCCGGTCGCGGCATCGACCAACGTGTTGAAATGTCGACAGAATGTGTCGAAGTCCTTCGATCGCGACCCGCCCCAGATGTAATTGCAGCCCATCGCCGCAGACCATTCCAGCGTCAAACCCGTCGTCGGACCCCGCACGGTTGCGAAGCGAAAGCCAAGGCGGTGCATCGTCGCCGCCTGATACAAAAGGTCCGCCTCGGTCGATGCGTTGAGCCGTTCGACGCCGCGATATCCCGCCTCGAGCAAAGCCTCAAGTCGGTTGGGCAGGTCGACCGGCCCGCCTTCCCACTGGTTTAGGCCGTAGTCGGCCAAGCCGATAAAACGCGGCTCTTGCTGGCCGCACATAGATGAAGGTAAGTTATTTACCATCGGTAGTACCGGTACGGGTCGTCAGCGATCTTCCATCGGAGTTGGTCTTGCTTCCAGTCGCTCGCGTCGCCATCGACGGTCGGCCGGGCGTCGAGGAAGTCATCCAGGTAATAGCTCGGGTCTTCGCCGGTCAGCGTGAGGTAGAGCACCGAAGGATCACCCGCCATCCCGCCGTGAAGCCCCTGGTCCCAGACGCGCACATCGATCCGGTTCTCGCCGGCGCGAAGGACGCCGGCGGGGACGCGGTGAGCTTGCCCGGCGATCCAATTGCGGCTCTTGCCGACCTGCTTGCCATTGATGAAACTCATTTCCGCTTCATCCACACGGCCCAGCGAGAGGATGGCCTCGCGGCCCTCGGCATGCTCCGGCAGCTGCAACGTCTTGCGGTAGATGAACTCGCCATCGACCCACCGCCAATCGTCGCGGTAGCTCTCCAGATAGCCGGGCACCACGCCCTCATGCCAAGACGGCTTGGCTTCACCGCCGACGATTTGTTGCGCTTCATCGCTGATCGGTTCAAACGGGTTCCAGGCTCGCTGGGCACTTTCCGGCAGGGTCTGCACGGCCGCGATTTGCCAAGTGCCGGCCAGGGGGACGTAATGATTCGGCTGGTTGAGCAATTCAAGAAAACGTCGATTCTGCTCGAAGCCCGCGCCGAGATTGTTCAACAACTGCGACAACGCTCGGGCCTGTCGCCAACGGGTGAAACGCAGGTAGCCCTTCTCGTCGGCGGGCACGGTGTCCGGCCCCATCGCGAGCAAATAAACCACACCATTGCCTTGGGCAACTCGGCCGACCTGTCCCGCCGCGGTCGTTTCAACTTCGTCGCTGTTTTGCAACACCTCGGCCCGGGCCGGGGCACGCCAGCGCAGATCGCCGGCGGAGATGCCCCGCAGGATCGGCCAATCATCCGCCGCTCCGCCGATGAAGTCTTCCCGTGTTTGCGTTGTCAGTTTGAAAAGTTCCACCGCCGACTCGTGATTGAGCACGACCGCCGAGCCGCCGGCCTCAACAAAGGCATTCAGCTTTGCCGCGTCTTCGTATCCCCGGCCAGCGATCAGCAAGCCCTTTGCATCACCGGGCTGCTTGACCGTCTCGAGCTCAACGCCGAACGCGCGGAGCTTTTCAGCGTCTTGCTCGTTGCCGACATAAGCGGCTTGAGGCGTCGGGTCGATCTCGGCCTCCTTGGCATATTGCAGGAGTTGCCGGGTCAGCCGATTGGCGGCGGGGTCCTCAGTGGTGCGGGCTTCGACATCGAAGGTGTTAAAGATGACCAGGCCACGGCCGTGTTGCATCTCCATCAGGCAGGTGTAGGCGAGGTCGAAGCCTTGCTCGACCAGCGGGGTCCAGCCGCCGCGGTGGGGCTTTTCGATGGCCGCGGAGGTCACCGCGTGGCGGTTGCCCCAGCGCCAGCCGTAGTCCGGCGTCCATTCCCACCCCGGGTAGTCGGGGTAGCCTGCCGCCGTGGTGCTGCTGCCGTTCCAGAGCGTGAGGTCGTCGTGGCTCAGCCCGTCAAGAGCCGGGTGGTCGGGAACCAGCACGAAAGCCTGCCGTTTCAATTGTGGAGCTGTCCGCAGATGCAACGCATGCTCGATCCACTGGGCATCCTGGGTAAAGATGACCAGCCGGCCGCCTTCGCTGACGAAGTGTTCGAGGTCTGAGGGCGGCACGTGGCCGTCGGACAACGCGTGTCGACCAATGATGAGCACCTGCTGCGGCGGCGCCCCCTCCGTCCAGGGCTGGACGGTCACGCCCAGCGATTCGAGATAGGCTGTGGTTTCACCGCGCGGGTCGAACGCGGCGACGGTCAAACCCGAAACTTTGGACACGCGCGGCCAGACGGTGAAGTCGATTTGATCGGTGAAGGACTTGCCGGCGATCATCGCTTCCAGCGTGACCCGGCCGGCTTGCCGCTTGTCCCCCGCGTAGCCGCCGAGTTCTGCAGCGATGGGCAGCATGAGTATCTCGGCGACGGCGAGTTCGCCGCCGGCGGTGTCCTGGGCGATAACCTGCCCGTCGAGTTGCACCTGCCAAGTCGCCGAATAAGCCTTGGGTTCGCGGTGGTCGTTAATGAAGACCGCCTGCTTCTTCAATATCTGGTCGGGCATGTAATGATGCGTGCGGTCGGTCATCGGCTGCTCATCGTCGACCGTCTGTTTCGGCACGCCGCCGGGCCCGGCGAGGAAGGCGAGGGCCGGGCCGTTGACCGCGTGGACCTGTGGGAAGTCGGCTGCATGCCAAGGCACGACGCCGCCGGTCATCCCCATCGCCCGCCAGCTCTGGAACGTTCGGGTGATGAAGCGGTCGAGCACACGCTGATAGGCAGGGGCCTGCTCAATGATTTTGTGGAGGTTGTCATAACGGATGTGCGGCTGATAAGCGGCCTGAGGATCCTTGCCGTCCCAGCGCTGGGCGATCACCTCATTGCGGTAGGCCTCGGGTTCGAGCGCGTAGGCTTCGGGCCCGATGAAGCTCGCGGCCCACTCGGTCATGAACGGCTCGCTGTGGCCCTGGTGTTTGTAGCCGGATCGGCCACGCATGATCGTCGAATACAAGGGCAGGCCGAACTCCACCGACATCCACGGCAGCTCGCCTCGCTCGACCCAATGGCTTAGCCATTCTTCGCGCTCCTGCAGAGGCAGGAAGTTGAGGTACATGTTGGAGCTGTGCACATCGCCGAAGTCCCCGCCGTGGTGGGCGAAGACGGGCTTGTCATCGAGCTGCTTGATCCGCCCGATCAGTTCCATCACGCGCTGGCGGTCGACCGCGACCTCCTGATCGGGGCTGTAGCCGGTCATGCCAAGCTTGCGGGGGTCGCCGTCAGCGCGGTTGCCGTAGGCGTTGGCGGTGTGGCTGTACATTACGACCGAGGGGTGGTTGCGCATCGCCCGGATGTGGCGATCCATGATGCGTTGCCACTGGGCCTGCAGCTGCGGGTCGTCCCAGTTGTCGATCAGGCGCTTGGTGTGCGTCGCGTCCGCGGCGATGAGCAGGCCCAGCTCGTCCGCGGCCTCGGCGATCGGGGCGATCTCGTACTCCGAGCCGCGGCGGGTGCGGTCCCACGGCCAGACCTCGACGAAGTTGAACCCCCAATCCACCCACTGTGCGAGTTG
>CAZFZS010000016.1:23085-50432 GCA_964523485.1 uncultured Phycisphaeraceae bacterium
TTGTTGTTCGACTTTTTCGCGTTTCGGCTCGACGGGCGTGGTGGAGTAAGGCCGGAGCTTGATCTGCGTGCCGTTGAGCATGAAGCGTCGGCCGTCGATCCAGAACTCACGAAAGCCGAAGCGCTGGGGGTAGATATCTTCGAGGCCGGCCCCGGTCGCGGAAAGCCGCATCGTGTAAAGGTTCGGCTGGCGATAATCCCACAGGCGGGGGTCGGGCCAATCGAAGGTCAGCTCGATGGTGGTGTCGCCGGACGCTCCGGGGGCGACGTTCTGTTGGGTTTGGAAGGTTTGCTCGACCCGTCCGGTTTCGTCGAGCATCTCGGCGGAGAAGGCGACGGGGCCGGACGATTCGAGGCCGGCCAACTCGACATCGATGGTGAGAGAGCTTTCGCGGACCGACGGCTGGAGATATACATCTCGGATATGCGGGCCACGGGGTCGGCTGAGCAGCGTGACGTCGCCGATCAGCCCGCGGTGTTTGAGCTTGGCCTGCTCGACCTCATTTTCGAGGTAGCCCATGTAACGGGCGACTTGCTCGAGGTCGTTGACCGCGACGACCAGAAGGCGGATTTCGTTGAGCTCGCCGAAACGCAGGTGCTCGGTGATATCCACCGTGCCAGCGGGCCAGGACACGCCGCCCGCCGATTCGCCGTTGACGAAGACGTTCGCGTCAGTGCTGACCCGGGCCAGATCAAGCACCACGGCCCGGCCTTGCCATTGCGTGGGGACCTCGACCTGCCGCTGATACCACATCCGCGGGTCCTGTCCCTTCGTGTCCGGCACCGGGCGGTCGGACCACGGCCCGGTCGGCGCCTCGGCCGCGCTGCCTATCGCGGGCATGTATTGCCATCGCCCATTAAGCGAGGCCTCGCCGCGCGTCGGGCTGGTCGACTTGACCTCCAGCGGGCCCCACTCCAGCGTGTCACCGCGGCCTTTGCTGGTCGCGCGGTGGGCGATGACCGTCACATCGTCGAAATCGAACCGCCCCGCCGCGCCCCACACGCCGCACTGCACACGCAGCGACACCGCGCCGTCGGGCACCGCCAGCGCTCGGTCTTCGAGCGTTTGCCATTCCGGCGTGTCGCCCTCGATCATCAGCTTCGGCCAACCGCCGATCCGCTTGCCATCCTCGCCGAAGAACTGATACTGCAGCATCCCGGTGTTCCAGGCCTGCTCGCCCGTCTCCACCCCCTCGGCCCGCACGCGGACCGACACGTCGATCGTGGCGGTGTTCGAAGGCAGCGCGACCTTCTGCTGAATGATGGCCGCACCCTTCTCCTGAAGATTCATCCGCACGAAGTGGTTGCCGTTCTCTTGTTCGAGCGAGATCAGCTGGGGCTCGCCGCGCGACCAGGGCGACACCCAGCCGTCGCCCGGCTCGGGCTCGAAGTCGCCGGCGGGGACGAGGTTATTCAATGCCTCGGCGTCGGGTCCTGTACCGAGTAGCAAGCCGAGGCTCATCACAAGCAAGAACAAATGACGATGATTATTCATCCGGTCGTTCTTTCCAAGGTTTTTCATCGATTGGTTTGCCACAAATTTGAGGTGCCACACCTTGACGGCTTTGCGTCCATGTGTGCCGGACATGTTTCAGACAGGCGCACACATTGAATCAAAGCCTTCAAGGTGTGGCACCCAAGACAACTTCTTGCATGGGTCGTCATGACCACGGTCAATTAGGCGGCCCGGTCAATCGCTTGGATCGATGGTCCATCCGCCGCCGGGCGGGGAGTTTCCGGGACTTGGTGCGTAGTTGCCGATCGCACCCTGTTCCGCGTGACCGTCGGCGAACAGGTGCGTTCGGCTCAAATCCCCGCCGTGGATGCTGCGGTTGTAATCCGCGGCCGGCAGGTCGGTCGGTTTGAAGATTCCCGGATACCCCTTGAAGCTGCTTCCACCCGTGTGCCCGGCAACTTGTCCTTCATGCGTTTCCACGAGAAGGATTGTGCCGGTCGTGTCCGGCACGTCGACTAGATTCTTGTTGCCAAAAGTGTCGTCCCAGGTTGAATCGCGGTACAGCGGCCCTAGCCCGTGGTAGCTTTTGTCGCCAAACACATGTGAACTCGCCATCGCGTAGCTGCGGTAGGCGTCGCCCGCCGTGGCCGGCCGGGGGACGTCCGGGCCGTCCTCGGGGCAGATAATCATCGGCGAGGGGTTGAGCGTATGCGAACTGCTGCCGGGGTCTTCCTCGACCTCGCGCCCAAGGTAGTAGTCGATCGTGTCGTCCCAGCTGTAGTGGCCGTTCTTCGAATGCGGGTGAGCGTCCTTGAACGCCGCGCTCGTATCACGCTTGCCGCCGTAAGGCAGGTAATCTTTGTTTTCCGCGGCGTAGCCATTAAAGGCGATCCCGAGTTGCCGGGCGTTGGACATGCACACCGTGGTCCGAGCCGAGGCCCGCGCCGCACTCAGCGCCGGCAGGAGGATGGCAATCAGCAGCGCGATGATCGAGATCACCACGAGCAGTTCGATCAGCGTGAAGGCTTGGTTTCGACGAGTCATCGGGATACTCCACAGATGCGAGTAACGGGCTGGAAGCGGTGAAACAGAAACCCCCGCGACGCCGTCAGGCGACGCGGGATGTCGAGTCGTTGATATCAACCCCGTCGGCGGAAGGCGATGAGTCCCGCGCCCGCGGCCAGCAATGCCAGCGACGACGGCTCGGGGACGACTTCCACACCCACGCCCTTGTAGAATCCGCGGACCGTGCCGGTGGTCGCGCTGCTGTCATCCACATCGAGAGAGAGTGTTCCAGCCAACGTCGGGTCGACATCGGACAGCACGAGCGCTCTGCGAAGCTGCGTGGCGCCATCACCTGACGTGTCGACCGAAGTACCGTTGCTTAGGTCGTAGAGCGTCAAGGAACCGCCCGTCGCGCCAGCTTGAAGCCCCCAGTTGTTGCCGGTCGCCGTCACGTAGTAGAGATAGACGTTGTAACTGGTGTTGCTGTCCAGCCCGCTGATCACCGTTGTCAAAAGCGGCGGGTTCTCTCCCAAATCGTCTCGAGACACCCAGACTTCGCCGGCGAGGCTGGCTGTCTCGCCAGTGCCAAGGTTCGCTTGGGTGTTGCTGTTGCTGAATCCCCAAAGGTTGTCGTTGCCGCCGGCGCTCGGAGCAGCGACGCCTTCGTCAGCTAGCAGCGTCGTAGCCGTGGTGATGCCACTTTGCGTGTCGTCGGGGTCGAGCGCAATGATGGCGGCATCCGCGGATACGCCGAGCAGGCCGAGGGTCAGGCCGGCGGCGAGGCAGACGGAAATGCGGGCGGGGGCGAACGTTTTCATAGGGTCCTCACTTTGAAGAAATAGAAAAAACGGTGAACACGAAACGGGAAGAAACACGGGAGATTCATCCGCGTGGCGGCGGGGCCACGCTGGCGGGCCAGTTGTGCTGCTCGAACGGTACGGTGATCGGTGGGTGATCGCGTTGCGGTTGGGCGATCTTGGCTTGCAGGAGCTCGACCGCGTGTCGAGCGACGGTTTCGACGGGCAGCCGGACCGTGCTGAACCCGCGGCCGAGCCCGGAAATCGGGGCGTGAGACACACCGATGATGGACAGATCGCGCGGGACTTCGAGACCCTCGAGAACGGCGGCGTGGTAGACGGTCAGCGCTTGGTCGGCCGAGTAGGCCACCACGGCTGTGGGCCGATCCGGCTTGGCGAGCATCGCCCTGGCGTCGGTCAAAAGATTTCGGTTTGAAGCCTCGCTGCCCGGCGAGGGGTAAAGCACGTCCGGCTGGAGGTCGGCGGCCCGTATGGCGGCGAGATAGCCGGCCCAACGCTCGTGCATGCTGTAGTGCCCGCCGCCATATTTATTGACATAAGCGACCCGTTGGTGCCCCATCTCGATCAGGTTGGCCACGCCCTGCTCGACGCCACGCTGATCTTCGGGATAGACGCAGTCGGATTCACGCTTGGCGTTCAGCCAGACCGCGGGGATGCGGTAGGACTCGAGCAGTTCGACCATCCGGGGCGGGTAGGCGTAGGTATAGGCGATGATCAGACCATCGACCGACCACTCGCGAAGGATGGATGGCAGGTAGTTGTCGTCGGCCAATTTGTCGTCGTCGACCTCGCCGATGCTGAGTTGCAGTCCCGCATCACGGCAGCCGGACGTGAGCCCGGGCAGGTAGTCGCGGTAGATCGAAAATCGAGGTGCGGTGCTGGACACCAGACCGATGGCGTCGAATTTACGTTGTTGCATCGCACGGGCGGCCATGTTGGGGCGGTATCCCATCTCGTCGGCGATCTCGCGGATCCGGGCGGCGTTGCGTTTGGCATCTGAACGCTTGCCGACGCGGTTGAGATTCAGCACGTTCGACACGGTGGTCAGCGAGACACCCGCTTGTTTGGCGATCGTGGCCAGGGTGACACTGTCCTCGGGCGTAGGGGAAGGAGTGGAGGGCATAGTTTATCTTGGAACGCTCAAAGTTTGAACCTTCAATTTACTGAATCATGGCATCAAGTCAAGAAATTTTTGCCGCCCCCACGAAAAATCTTCAATTGCAGGTTCGTGTTGGGTTGCAGTCGATATAACCGTTAGCTCCGGGCTTTGCCCGGGGTCGCACACGGCAGAGCCGGAGGCCAACGAATGACCGTTACAAAACAAACAAATTACAATGTAAAATTAGACCCGAGCATCCTTTAGCTCGGCTCGGCGACGATCCATCGCCGCCTGAAGACCTCGCTGCACCTCAGCCAAATCCGGGTCGTCGAATCGGTTGTCACGCTCCAGCGGCTGGGCTTCGAGGTCGTATAGCTCGCCCTGCCCCGACTCGTAGTACCGCACCAGCTTGTAACGCTCGCCGCGGACCATCGCGACATCGTACTCATGCTCGCTGCGCATCTCGGCAAAAGCGAAATCCCGATCCATCGGATTGGCACCGTTGAAAAAGCCCCACCAGGAATGCCCCTGCAGCCAGCCCGGCTTGTCCGTGCCCAAGGCGTCATAGATCGTTGGCACGATGTCTACCAGCTCGGCAAGCTGCCGCACCCGCCTCGTCCGCGGCTTCATGCCCGGCCAAGTCATAATCAGCGGCACACGCATGCTCTCCTCGTAAAACCACGGACCTTTCCAGTACAGCCCGTGGTCACCCAGGCTTTCACCGTGGTCGGACGTAAAGATGACCAGCGTGTTGTCGCGTTGGCCGGTTTCGTCGAGAGCATCGAGGATTCGGCCGACCTGCTGATCGATCAGGTCGACCATCGCGTAGTAGCTCGCCCGGTACAGCCGGTGCTCGCGGTCGGTCAGGTCGTCGTAGCGCAGCGGGTGCGGCGGCATCCGCTTGTCGGCTTTGTTGTGCTGCACACGTTGCAACTCCGGCTTATCGTCCAACTCGCCAGCCTTGTAATTCGGCAAGGGGATGTCATCCAGCCGATCTAAATACCGCTCGAGCAGTTCCGGGGGTGGGTCGTTGGGATTGTGCGGGTCGAAGATGTTGCAGGCGAAGGACCAGGGCTGATTGGGTTGGGTTTCGGCCATCGCCTGCATGAAGGTGATCGCCCGTCGGGCGCACCAGGTGGTCTGGTGATGCTCGGCCGGCATCCCAGTTTGCACGTGCTTGGTGTCTTCGCGATCCTGGACGTCGAAGTCGACGCCGAGGTCGCGCAGCCAGTGCTGATATTGGCAGCCGGCCCACTTGGCGGGGTAGCCGCAGGGCGACCAGTTGAATTCGTCGTAGCCGTGGTCGTAGCCGGACTCGGGGCTGGCCTGATTGTCATAGTCCGCACGGATATGCAGCTTGCCGGCCAAGCCCTGGTTGTAGCCGAGCCGATTCAGGCGGTGGGTCATCAGCCGGGGCAGGAGCTTGTCGGGGTAGTGGTGGCCGTTGCGGGTGACTTCGCAGGTCGTGGGGTACAGGCCTGAGAGGAAGCTGGACCGGCTGGGCATACAGACCGGGTTGTTGCAATAGGCACGCTCGAAAAGCACGCCTTCGTTGGCGAGGCGGTCGAGGTTCGGGGTATGGACGAAGCGGTTGCCGGTGACACCGAGGCTGTCCCACCGCTGTTGGTCGGTGCAGATCCAGAGGATATTGCGGACCTGTCCGGTGGGCTGGGTGTCGCTCGGTTGGGCGGCGGGCTGGGAGGTGTAGCCTACTTTTGGCCGGTCGGCCCGGACATCGGAAACGCCCACAAGGCTGGCACCCGCGGCCGCACCCAGCGAACCCTTGAGAAAGTCACGACGACTGGCTGAGTTAGAAGGCATGGGCTGCTCCGCAGGTGATTCAAAGGTCTGAAAATCGGACGGCTCTAGCCATGAGCCTACGCCACGCCTCATCCTCCCGTCTATTCGTCGTAAGCTTACGCGGTTGCACAAGAACGCTTTTGACCTCGGAACCGGCATGGACTTTGACCGATCAGCCAAGGATCTGATTTCGAGTTGAATCAGCGCGAAAGCATGCCATTTGAGTTTTTCCTGCGGTTATGTTCGACAGGTTTGTACGGTTTAACTCATGTAAAACAATCGTTACTTCGAAGTTGATATTAGTTGATCGGCGAATCATGAGGAAAAATACGGTCGATGCCAACAGTCGAATCTCCCTGTCCAGTGAACGCTCTGACGTGTGGTCCGATGGCCCATTTCTTTGGCTATTACGACTGTCCTGCATGGGACTGGACCGGCCGATTCATGCTGGCGTTGCAGGCTCAAGACACGAAACGGTACATGCAGCCGACGGATGTTGCGGTAATCGGCATGCTCGACCGCCACGCGGGGGACGCGTTTGTCCCGCTCGCCGAGACGACCGCGTGGAATTGGCAGCAGGGTGCTCAGGCTCAATGGCTCGATGGAGATAAGCCCGGCCGATCGATCCTCTTTAACATTCGTGACGCGTGCGACCCGTCACTTTTCCGCTCGCGGCTTGTGGATACGACGACACGCGGGGGCCGCGACTTGCCGATGCCGATTTATTCGGTGACGCGTGATGCCACGACGGCTCTTTGTCTGAACTACAGCCGACTGCGGTACGCGCACCCCACCATCGGCTATGCCGTCGACGGCGAGCCAGCGAGGCCTGCCGATCATCCCGAAGACGACGGCCTTTTCGCGATGGACCTGAACTCTGGCGAAAGTCGCCTGGTGGTCGATCTGCAGACCCTCATGAAGACCGAAACGCATCCCAGCATGGACCGCGCAACCCAATGGATCACGCATCCCACACCCAGCCCGAACGGGCAACGCGTCGCGTTCCTGCATCGCTATGCCCGGGAGATCGGTTCGCAGTATTTCTGGTCGTTTCGGCTGTGCACGGTGAGCATCGACGGCCGCGACCTTCGCGTTTTGCAACGCTCGGTGTCGCCGCACGACCCGGCCCTAACGACCGGCCGACAACTCCGGCGGCGTGGAGCACCTCAGCACAACTGGTCGCATCCACATTGGTATGACGACGAGCATGCGATGTGCTGGGGATTTCGCGACTCCGCCGGCAAGGGCAACGACCCCGCCGCCGTCGGCTTCCACTATTACCTGTTCCGCGACGGCAGCGACGAAGTCCGCGTGCTCGGCGAAGACTGCCTGAAACAGAACGGCCACTACACCTTCTGCCCGGCCAATCACGACTGGATGCTCAGCGACACCTACCCTGACGCCCAGGGCGTCCAGACGCTGTTTCTTTTTCATGTGCCTACCGGCGTTCGTTACGACATCGCCCGCCTCGGCACCGATCCGGACCTGCGTGGCAATCTTCGCTGCGACCTGCACCCACGGTGAAGCAGGGACGGCAAGACCGTTTGCATCGACTCGACGCACGAGGGCTCGCGGCAGATGTACCTCGTCGATGTGTCGTCACTGATCTAACGTGGACCGCGTCGGAAGGCCTTGGTTTTGGACGGCTTGCCGGAGCATTTTGCTCAACGAATCCACGCGGCAAATGACGAAGCCGACTGTCGTTGATTCCAAGCAGCCATTTGAATCGTTCCCTGCGAGAGGGTTAGTCAAGCCTCCGAAACAACAAAGCCCCTCGACGTACTCGTCGAAGGGCTTGAATCTGCAAAGAATCGGGGCGACAGGATTTGAACCTGCGACCTCCACACCCCCAGTATGGCGCGCTACCAAGCTGCGCTACGCCCCGAATGGCGTTTGAGTTCAGATTGTCAAGCTACGGCAGGCTGTTTAACTCGCATGCTGCAACATCTCGCTGACGGTTGACGAAGAATTTGCCTTGGCAGCGCAATCCACCATCAAAGCGGCGAGTCGAGCATCATAACAGGCGATCTCATTGGACGCGAGCATGTCGGTGGGACGAAACTCTGGCAGATGACTACCGTATCTGCAGTACCCGGCAACGCCTCAAGCCGTTCGTGATTAGCTGTTGGGTCTGGGCCTTGACTGAGAAAGAGACCTCATGCTGAAAACCTCACTGATACAACCGCAAGTTCTCGGGGCCTTGGGCCGGCTGGGCCATGGCAGCCGGATTTTGTTGTCGGATGGAAATTTTCCGCATGCGACGGCGACGCCGGCCTCAGCAGAACGTGTGTTTCTGAATTACAGCCCCGGCGTGTTGGGTGTGTTGGATGTGCTCGGACCCTTGCTGACCGCGGTGCCAATCGAGGCGGCGAGCGTGATGGAACCGAATCGGCAGGGTCCTTACGCGATGGAGGGCGACCCGCCGATCTTCGCGGATTTTCAAACCATGCTCGAACCCGCGGGCGTGCAGAGCCTGGAGCGGATTGAGCGGTTTGCGTTTTACGATGCGGCGAAGTCGTCGGATGTCGGGCTGGTCATCGCGACGGCGGAGCAGCGGATTTATGCGAATCTGCTGTTAACCATCGGGGTGGTGCAGCCGGATTGAGCGATTGCGAAGCGCTAAAGGTTAGTGCGTCAGGCCACGGGGACGTAAGCGGCGGCGGTAGGCGGCGGGGGTCTCGCCGATCGCCTGTTTGAACGCCCGGCCGAAGTTATGCAGCAGCGGGTAGCCACAGCGCTCGGCGATACGATGGATCGGAAGCCTCGACGCACGCAGCAGGTAGCGAGCCCGCTCCATCCGGACGCGGACGATCTCTTCATGCGGCGTTCGGCCGAAGTGATTGGCAAACTTCAATTCCAGCCACCGCCGACTCGACTGCAATTCCTCCACGACATCGTTGACCGTGCAGGGGTCGCAGGCCCGCTGGCGGATGAATCGCACGGCTCTAGCCAGCTTCGGGTCGTCGACGGCCACGACATCGGTCGAGCCCCGCGT
The DNA here is from genome assembly GCA_964523485.1 of uncultured Phycisphaeraceae bacterium. GTDB lineage: Bacteria > Planctomycetota > Phycisphaerae > Phycisphaerales > Phycisphaeraceae > Algisphaera. Next base: position 32,258 of record CAZFZS010000016.1, read on the forward strand.
CGCCACGCCGACCGGCGGGAGAATCATCGGCGAGGGCAGCGGCTTACCACGCAGCAGCCGATCCAACATCCGGGCGGCCTCGTAGCCCAGGTCTTCTTGGGGCATCTCGACGCTGGACAGCGGCGGGGTGGAGAGTTCGCATTGAAACAGATCGTTATCGACCCCAATGACACCGACCTGCTCGGGCACCGCGATGCCCGCCGCGGCAAGGCGGTTGGTGATGAGTCGGCCCAGCCCGTCGTGGCCACACATCAGCCCGACGGGGAAATCAATGTTGTGCAGGTGGTCAATCAACATCTCGACGTGGTCGGCCTCGATCGGCTGATCCGGGATCCGCCAGACGGCATAATCTCGGGCTTGCAGCGTTTCGCGGAAGCCTTGATATCGCAGTTGGGCCGCCCGGCTGAAATCGCCCGTGCCCCAGAAGATGTATCGCTCGAAGCCCCGCTCGATCAGGTGCTCCGCGGCCATGACGCCGGCCGCATGGTCATCCGTGCGGACCGTGGGCAGGCCGAGGTCTTCGTAGTGGGCCAGGCAGTTGACCAGCGGATGGCCGGTGCGGACCTGCTCATCGACGAACGACTGGTCCGGCACGGCCAAGATGCTCGCCTCGTCACGCTCCCAATCGCTGCCGCGCGGCGCTCGGGGATCGAGTTCGACGTGCAGCCGCCAGCCCAGATCATGCCCCCGCGTGTATTCCATCACCCCCCGTACCACGTCCCGCCCCAAGGCACTGCTGCCCTTGACGATGACGCGGATTTGAGCGGAATTTTCCATGGCAAGATGATCGGTCCCTGTCAGCGCATTATGCGTATCGTGATGGGTAGCTTAACATCATTGCGCAATTCATCGGTGATGCGTCAGAACCAACCACCTGCAGCACCTCATTTCTACTCCCTCGCCGCCCTCCCGTAGCCCCGGCAAAGTCGGGGGCTAAGGGGCCGATGTTGAATCGTTTTGCAAACACCCACCGGACATACACGGGCTCCAGAAAACGAGTCAGCCGAAGCCAATCTGCGCATCCTGCGCATTCTGCGTATGGATTTTCGCACCCGGGCCTTGAACTTAAGGGTTTTCCGGGAAAGAATCTATAAGTAGCTACAGCGTTGAGATTTAACGCGTCTCAACGATGACGGGCTTTGCCGAAAACCGCATTTCTTCCTCGTTTTCAACGGTTCGCGGGCTGGCTAGAAGAAAACCCGAATCTTTTCGCATTTAGAGCATTTGATTGCGCAAAACCGTATTGATTCCCTGCGGTTCGGTTCAATAATAAGGATGTAAGCAGGAGGCATCGGCTCTGCCCGTTTCGTAACCGCCTCTCGATCTGCTGCAAGTTCTCTCGTTCTGATCACCGTTTTTGTTTCATCTTATTTGGAGAAACCCATGCCTCGATCCGTTTTCGCTATCGCTTGTGCAGCCGCTGTGACGGTTTGTTTTGCCAGCACTTCGCATGGTGCTGTCATCGCCCAGTACAACTTCAATACGAATGCTAACGCGACGACTGTTGCCGCCAACGTCACTGCCGGTGCCCTCGTTAATAAAAACTCAGGCTTCGACAATTTCAGTGCATCGAGCAGTACAAACCCGGTCAACGAAGTCGTCGACGACAGCGACAGCGGCGGTAAAGCATTATTTTTCCAGGATATTGTCGTAAGCGGCACAGATAACAGCTACGACGGCGGTCGTTTTGAAGTGACTATCACGCCCGACACCGGCACCATCATCAACTACGACTCGCTGACTTTCTACGCGATCGCAATCGGCGGCGGGGTGGTTGATGTCAATTACTCACTCGATGGGGGCACGACTTTTCTAGCTATTCAAGCTGATATCGGTGTGACCGACGCTTCAACTCCCGGTAATCAGACGGTTAATCAGACCGTCGTCAATTTAGACGGCATCGCGGCCCTTCAAGCTTCAGCGACAAGCGTCATTTTTCAAATCGACCCGGAAAATAACTCCGGCGGCGAATTCGCTATGGATGACCTGACGCTGAACGGCACCGCATTCGTCCCGGAGCCCGCTTCGCTTGCGTTGCTCGCGCTCGGCAGCCTCTGCATGCTCGGTCGTCGTCGCACCGCCTGAATCCCGATACCCCCCCTGCGTCGCGGCCACGACCGGCCGTGGCGCACTTTTCACGATTCGCACCTCGTTTTCGAGACTCACCATGACCCGCCGCGCGTTTACCCTGATCGAGTTGCTCGTGGTCATCAGCATCATCGCCCTGCTGATCGCGATCCTCCTGCCGGCGTTGCAGGCCTCCCGGGAAAGTGCTCGCACGGTGACCTGTCTGTCCAACACCCGGCAGATCGGCATCGCCATCGGGGCCTACGCCGCAGATCAGGACGGCATGGTGCCGGCCACGCGAACGGCCGTATCGCCTTGGCCAAGCGGCGGTCTGAACCGTGCGGCGGGCAGCGGCTGGGTCACCCGACTCTCACGGGGAGACTACCTGCCGACAACGGTGAATCAAAACCGCGAAAAGAAAGACGCTTATACCTGCACGCTGGATGAAGAAAACGTGCCGACATCGACAGAGCCTTTTTACAGCTCGTACCGCGGCATCTCGAATTATTACTCGATGGCCATGGACGGGTTGCACGACCAGGACCCGGTGGCCTATCGATACGAGTACAACTACAACACGCGAACCACGCTGCGTCTCGAAGACCTCTACGAGCCTGCCGCTCAGAAGCTGCCGATGTCGCGTCGCAACAGCCAGGTCTACAACCCGAATGATGTCCCGAATCGCTTCCCGCTGATCGCGGAATCGATCTACCCGTCGGGCATGACACAGGACCCTTGGAACACCTATGCGTTCGCCTTCGCTTACCGTGACCGCACCGCTCCGCACCCCGAATACAAGCGGCCGTCGCTGATGAACGACCTTTCCGGGCAGACGATGTACATCGGCTGGGGCGACCCGACCATCAGCTACCCCGGCTCGGTGCGGTTCTACTTCCCCGGCAATTTTTAAGCACGCCTGCCGGTACGCAGACGCTTGCCATGAATCGGCGATGAAGTCGATCCGCCAACTTAATATTGCTTACTTCACGAAAGTTTCATCGATATGAACAAGACGATCGCACGCGCCCATCTCGCTCTCGCCTCGGCCGGCCTGCTTGCCGTCGGCGGCGTCCTCTCGGCTCAGGCCGCCTCGGCCGGCCTGCCCGCGTTTGACCAGCCGCACCGCGTCACCGTCTGGGAGGCGGAGAAACGGGGGCAGACCGGCAAATATGTCAAAGCCGAGGCGGGCGACAGCCATGCGCTTCGGGTGGGTTGGGATGCGGATGCGAATCGGCTGATGGAGATCGTTTTCAACGGTCGGCCGGAGATGGTCGGTCTCGAAGCTGGCGGCCAAACGACGTTGCAAGTCCTGGCCGAGCCGGTGGGCAGCGTCGAGGCGGTGGCGCTGAGACTGGTAGACGCGGACGGCGAAGTGTTTCAGTGGGGCCGAAAGCTCAAACGCCAGATGGACGGTTGGCAGACGCTGACCTACGACCTGAACCCCGGCCAGGCCGAGGCGAATTACGGCAAGAACAAGAACGGGCGGATCGATGAACCGGTCCGCTTGTACGGCATGGCCTCCATGCAGGCACCCGACATCGCGGACGCGGTCACACTGCTCATCGCCGCGGAACCGGGCGAGTTCGGCGACCGGGCCGCCACACCCAATGCGGCGGCCGATGACAAAAAAGAATCGGGGGTGCAGGCGGTCATCATCAAGCCCGGCATCGAAGCGGATGAGATGCTGCGGGACCACGGCAAGCAGAAGCTGGTGCTTCACCGCGGCGGGCAGCACAAGCAGTCGTTGACCCGGGCCGCGGGCGAAGGCCCTGAGGCAGAGGATGTGTTCCGCCTGACCTGGGAGCAGCCCAACGCCAACCGATTGGCCGAGCTGATCATCCCGGGCAAAACGGAGTTGGCTGCATTTTCTCAGGGGGTGGTTCTGGAGCTGCCGATCAATGCGGACGCTTTGCCGGGCATGCGGTCGATGGCTTTGCGCATCCGCGATCGGCACGGTGAGATTTTTCAGTTCCCTTTCAAGCTCAGCCCTTCCGGCGTGGGTTGGCAGCGGGCGCGATTCGAGTTGGACCCCGCGAAGGCCGAGAGCCGGTGGGGCGGCGGCGGCACCGGCCGACATCACGTCGATCCCCCCGCGACGCTCGCCAGCCTGATCTTCATGGCCCCCGAATCCTTCGACGCCGATGCCAACTTGTTGCTGGGCAGCTTCTACCGCAACACCTACGACCCCGACGCGATCGAACCCAGCGAAAAGCTCGCCCGGCTGAAGACCGAACTCAAAACCCCTGAGCCGATGTCGCTGGTCTTCGCCGGCCAGGAATCCGGCCTGCTCTATGTCATCACCAATCCTCAGCAGAGCCCCGCGGTGTCGCTGCAACTGGACATGACCTTTCATGACTTCGAGGGTGAGCAACACCCTTGGACCTCCGAATCGATTTCGCTTGCGCCAGGCGAAAGTCGAGCGGTCGATCTGAGCCAAGCCTTGCCGGGCTACGGCTGGTTCCGACTCGAACCCAAGCTCAAGGCGGCGGACGGCTCGGGTGAGATCCGGATGCCGATCCGCCAGGTGGTCTATGTCGATCCGCTCGAGCCGCAGGACAACCCGCAGTTTTACCTCGGCCTGGACAGCCGGGTCCGATCGGGCGAGGTATTGGAAGTGCTGCCCAAACTCGGCGTCGACATGTTGCGGGTGGGGACATGGTCAGACGTCAACCCGCACGTCGGGCGATACGACTATTCCAAGCTGGACCGCACGATCAACAAAATCCAATCGCTGGGTATGGATGTGCTTTACAGCTTTACATTCCTACCCGAAGGCGCGGCAGTAGATTCTTATGTCAAGCGCCAACGCGCGGGTGAGAAGATCGCCGGCCGGCCCATCAAGCTCAGCGCGGTCGCACCCAAGCCAGAGGTGATGCACAAAGCCGTCGCCGACATCACGCAGCATCTTTACAGCGAGCACGGGCTGAAGGTTTACGACCTGTGGAACGAGCCGGACCTCTCAGGCTTTTGGCAAGGCACGACGGACGAGTACCTGCAATACATCCGCACCGCGCACGACGCGATCAAGAGCGTCCAGCCCGATGCGACGGTCCTGACCGGCGGGATTGCGACGCTCGGCGGACACGGCGGGCATGCCCTGAACCCCGACATGAACGAGCGGATCGTCGTCGATGCTGCAGATCATTACGACGCGATCTCGGTCCATCAGCACGGGGCGTTCAGTAATTTCCAGGAAGCCATCGACGGGCCACTCGCACAGTACCGAGCGAAGCTCTCGCAGGACAAGCCGCTTTGGTTCACTGAGACCGGCCATAACGGCAACCGGATGGAAATGGCCCAAGTCCTGGCGAAAAAAGTCTCATTGGCACGCGCCCGCGGCGCAGAGGGGTTCATCTGGTATGCCTTGTATCCTGCTGGCCGCAGTGACTACTCCTGGGTCGATCGGCGCAATGACCCCTACCCGGTCGTCGCGGCACACCACGCACTTTCGAGCGTGATGCGCAGCAAGCAATTCGATGTGCAGCACGATGTCGGTGCTGGCAACTGGTTGTTCAGCTTCGTCGGCGACGACGCCAAGCTCTTTGTCGGCTGGGATGAGAACGCCTACGCCAGCGGCCGGGTCGAGTTGATCCGACTCGGATCGGACACCTCGGCGAAGCTGCTCAACGCGGTGGGTTCGCCGGTCGAACTGCAGCGGCACGGCGACATCGTGTTCATGCCGCTGGACAAGAAGTTGCGGTTCCTTGTGGTTGAGGGTGCGGGTGCAGCCGCCGCGCAGCCGACCGGCTCATCGGTGGTCATGGGCGAACCGCCCAGCGGCGAAGCGGGCGAGCGGGTCGATATCCAGGCGACACTGCGCAACCCGCTGGACCGCGAGGCGATTTACGAACTGGTCTGGACCCTGCCGGACGGCGAGGTCGTTGAGCAGCAACACGAAGTCCCGGCGATGGGGACCGCGACGGCGGCGACGTCCATCGCGATCCCGGCGCAGGCCCCCGGCGAGGAGCTGGCCTCGGTCCGCCTGGCGTATCAACTGCTGGACAGCCCGATCCAGGGCGAGCAGCGGTTGGCGGTCAAAGCGGTCCGCGAAATCCCGACCGGCGAGCCGGCCTCGCGTGAGCCGGACTTCGCGATGCTGGGTGAAGCAGACGTCTACAACGCCCACGGCGCCGACCCGACCCGGCAGCACATGACCTGGCAGGGGCCAAGCGATCTGTCGGCCAAGGTCTGGCTGGCGATGGGCGATGACTCGCTTCGCGTCGTCATCGAAACCCGCGACGACAACCATGTCCAGCAGCAGGACCCGCAAGGCATGTGGAAGCAGGACAGCGTGCAACTCGGCCTGCAGGTGCCGGGCCAGCAGGGTTTCTGGAAGCTCGGCTTCGCCCACAATGCACAAGGCCAACCCATGGTCACGCATTGGCAACGGCCTGTCGGCTTTACCGCGATCGATGACGCGATCGCACTGGACACGAATCGCCAGGGCGGCATGACCCGGTATGAGGCGGATATCGCGCTCGACCGGATTGGGCTGACCACGCAGCGGCTGCATCAAGGTTTCTCGATCGGTCTGATCGTCAATGATGACGACGGCGACGGCCGAGAGGGTTGGGTGGAACTCTCGCCGGGCATGGGCAAGAACGACGACCCATCACGCTACCTCGCGGTGCGTTTTGCATCGGAGAAGCAATGAGCGAGATCGCCTTCGCTGAGCATCGTGAGCGGTGGTCCGCGATCGCCGTATCGCTCAAACCGACGCTGCATTATCAGCCGATGCAGGCCCGGCAGTGGGTCCGCTGCGTTCCCGATGGCGAGCGCTGGTCCGCCCTGCCGATCGGCCCGATCAACGGCGAGCGACCCGATGAACCGCTTGCTGTGCTGGATTTTGGCGAGCATGTGGTGGGCCAAATTGGCTTGGAGCTTGATCCCAAGCTGATGGGCGACGGGCGATGCATCGTGCGGACCGGCGAGACGGTCGATGAGGTCGCGATCGATCTGGATCGACTCGAGCCGGGCAAGCTGGGTGGGGAATGGCTGAGGCCAATGTCCGCCACCGCCGACGCGGATGGCCGGGCGATGATGAACGGCCGACGGGCGCTGCGTTACCTGCGTGTCACCGATGAGCAGGGCCAACCCCTCGCGGTGCGGTCGGCCTGGGTCAATTCGGTCACCTCGGCCGGCGATGACATCGGACCGCCTGCCGACCTGCAATTGAGTGATGCGGAGAAGCAACTCGACCAAGTCGCGCTGCGGACACTGCGCAACTGCATGCAGGGCATCTTTGAGGATGGTCCGAAGCGCGACCGTCGCCTGTGGCTGGGTGACCTGCGGCTGCAGGCCCAGGCGGCATATCTCTCCGTCGGCGGATTCGATCTGGTTCGGCGGTGCCTGTATCTGTTTGCGATGTGTGCCGATGAACAGGGCGTGGTGCCGCCTTGCGTGTATGAACGGCCGAACTGGCACGCCGGCCCGGAGTTCATCCCGGACTACGCGATGCTCTTCGCACCCACGCTTTTGGATTACGTCCGCGCCACCGGCGACTGGGCAACCGCCCGCGAGTTTTGGCCGGTCGCGCTGGCTCAGATGACGGTGCTGAATCGGTATGTGAACCCTGCGAATCTGTTCGATGCGCCGCCGGACGTCTGGCAGTTCATTGACTGGAACGATGAGTTGGATCGCCAAGCGTCGGAGCAGGCGACAGCGATCTATATGTTGAACGCCTTGCAGGAACTGGCTGCGGGTCTGGGTTACGACGACACGGTCACGCAGCCGATCCTCAAGCGAAACGAGACGATGCGGGCAGCGGCAGTCGATCAACTATTTGATGCCGAGCTAGGCTTGTTTGTATCTGGCCCGGATCGGCAGGTGTCGTGGGCATCACAGTCCTGGATGGTCCTGGCCGGCGTGGTCCGCGACGAGCAGGCGACCGAACTGATGCGGAAGCTGCTCAATTTCGACAGCGATGCGGTCAAGCCTGTGTGTCCGTACCTGTACCACCACGTGGTTGAGGCGCTGTTGTTAGCCGGGCTCAGAAGTGAGGCGACCGAGCTGGTTTGGCAGTACTGGGGCAGCATGCTGGACCAAGATGCGACGACATTCTGGGAGGTCCACGCCCCCGATCGGCCGACGCTTTCGCCCTACGGCAGCCATCTGCATAACAGCTACTGCCACGCCTGGAGTTGCACCCCCCTCATCTGGGTTCGGCGGGGCGTGCTGCATCGTGAAGCGCAGTCGAGCGGGCGGACTTCGGCCGATCGACAACGCTTTTTCTCGATGCAATAAATTGCACTGCTTGGAAGTTGAATTGTGTTTTCAAATCTCACCGCCGCCGCTTGCGTCCACGCGGTCGGCGTAACGGCTTGCTGGGCATCAAATGGTTCGGCACACCCATCGGCGGCGTGACCCCACGGCGGAGGTGGTCGGTGAGCCATTCAAGGCGGGGTAAAGCGTGGGTGAAGAAACGCTGATAGCCCGGACAGAGCACGCTCGGGCCCGGTAGCTCGCCGCGGGCGGGGCGATGCTTCGGGCAGCCGCCGTTGCACAGGCTGCGGTAATCGCAGCTAAAGCAACGCGGATCGAGGTCGGCCTTGCGTCGCCCAAACGTCGCAAACCGCTCGCCATCGAGTCGACGCATCCAGCCGGTGTCGAGCGTATCTTTTTGATTGAATGTATTCGCTGATGAAGGGTCACGGCCGGCCACGGTGAGTGGCACCGATGAGCAAGACGTTTCGGCCCCGACGCGGCCGAGCTTCCATTCGGTTTGCACGTAGTGGTCGCAGCCATAGACCGAGCCGTCTTGTTCGAGTGTGACTTGGGTCGCGCAGGTCTTCGCATAGGTGCATTCGGTCGCTCGGCCATCGATTAGCAAGCCGAGGATCGCATCGAACATCCGCACCGACACGCGATGCCGATGCTTCGCAAACCACAGATCAAACACCTCGCAAAGAAATTTGCCGTAGTCCTCACCACTCGGCGAAAACGCTGCTGTCTCCCAACGCCCATCATCCGTCGGCTGCTGCACCCATTCGATTGCCGGGATGAACTGCAGCCAGTCAAACTGCAACGCCATGAGCTGCTTCCACATCCGGGCGGGGTGGTGCACGTTGCGATCGTTCAGCACGACCAGCACGTTGAACTCGACAGCGTGCTTACGCAGCGTCGCGATGCCTTGAAGCACGCGGGTATATGTGCCGGGCTGATCGGGCTTGGACGGGTCGATGCGGTAGTAGTCATGGTCGGCGAGCAGGCCATCGAGTGACACGCCGAGGAGAAACTGGTGCTGTTTGAAAAAGGCTGCCCACTTGTCATTGAGTAGCGTGCCGTTGGTCTGCAGGCAATGGCTGACCTGCTGAGTCGGCCGGCGGTGCTTCTCGACCAGTTCAATCATTTTCTCGAACCAGCTCAACCCCGCGAGCGTCGGCTCGCCGCCCTGCCAAGAGATCGTCACCGTATCCGGCGCTCCCGGCAGATAGCCGGCAAGCGTACTTTCGAGCGTGACCAACGACATCCGCCTGGCAGGCTGGTCGTAATCTTCGGCGACCGGCAAGTAATAGCAGTAACTACATCTCAGATTACACGTCGCCCCCACCGGCTTGATCATCAGTGACGACCGACGGGAATCGATCCCCGAAGATTGGGCCGAAGCATCGCCCGCATCGAATTCCACCTGCACCGAGTCCAATACAGAAAACGCCATCCTGCAAACCTACCGCACCAACTCGCGATTTCAAGCGGCAGTTTTTTCGTGCGGATTCTGGTATGCAAGGGTAGGCGATCCGTTTTCGGGAACCCATTGACGCCACGTCGGGCCGGGCGATATAATCCTCCGACCATGTCTTGTCAGACCCGCCAGATAGCGATTGCTGTCCCAACGCTCGGCCTCGCCGTCGTCCGCGTCGTCGTTCTGTGAGCGGATGACCCGCGCCGACCGGCCTTCTTTATAATCACCCTGTTTGACCGACCACGCTTGACCCGCAAGCCGACCGCTTGCCCGCTCATCGGCCCGCTGCCGACGGAGAATTTCACTATGGCCCCGACTTCCAAAACCACCAAAAACCTCACCGCCGCCGACATCGCCCCGCAATCGCACGGCGAACCGACCGACAAATACGACGGCATGACCGGCGCCCAGATCTTCCACGAGCTCATGCGCGAACACGGCGTGGACACGATCTTCGGCTACCCCGGCGGGGCGATCCTGCCCGTCTTCGACGCCATCCACGACAGCGAACACTTCGATTTCTATCTGACCCGCCATGAGCAAGGCGCCGGCCACATGGCCGAGGGCTACGCCCGCGTCACTGGCAAGCCCGGCATCGTGCTGGTCACCTCCGGCCCCGGTGCGACCAACACCGTGACCCCCATGCAGGACGCCCTCATGGACGGCACGCCGATGATCGTCTTTGCCGGCCAGGTCGCGACCTCCGCCATCGGCACCGATGCGTTTCAAGAAGCCGATATGACCGGCATCTCCCGGCCATGCACCAAATGGAATGTGCTGGTCAAGCGCGTGCAGGACATCCCCCGCGCGATCAACCAGGCGTTTTTGATCGCGACGACCGGCCGACCCGGCCCGGTCTTCGTCGATTTGCCCAAGGACATCACCGCCGCGACGCTGCACGGAGAATGCCACGATCAGCCGCACCTACCGGGCTACCACATCCGCGAGGCGGGTACGTCCAGCGAGATCGAAAAAGCCGCTGCGATGATCAACCAGGCGAAGAAACCGTTGTTCTACGTCGGCCAAGGCGCGATCCTCTCGGGCGCGACCGACGTGCTTAAGCAATGCGTGGACGCCGGCGACATCCCCGTAACGACGACATTGCAGGGATTGGGCGCTTTCGACCAACACGACCCGCGCAGCGTCGACATGCTCGGCATGCACGGCGCCGCCTACGCCAACTGGGCGATGCGTGATGCGGACGTCGTGATCGCGGTCGGTGCCCGGTTTGATGACCGTGTGACGGGCGATGTGAAGAAATTCGCGGCCGGCGCTCGGGAAGCAGAACGCGAAGGCCGAGGCGGCATTATCCATTTCGACATCGCCCCGGAAAATATCAACAAAGCCGTGCCGGTGACCATCGGCGTCGAGGGTGATGCGCGTAAAAACCTCGAACTGTTGTTGCCCCTGCTCGAAAAGCCCGCTGACCGCGGCGACTGGCTTAAGCAGCTTCAGCAATGGAAGAAGGATGAGCCTTACAAATATGAACACGATGAGCGTGAGTATCACCTCAAGCCGCAGGCGGTGATCGAGCAGCTTTATAAGACTACTAAAGGCAAGGCGATCATCACGACCGGCGTCGGCCAACACCAGATGTGGGCGGCCCACTTCTTTAAGTACACCACCCCCCGCCAATGGATGACCTCCGGCGGGCTGGGCACGATGGGCTTCGGCGTGCCGTCCTCGATCGGCGCACAGGTGGGCGAGATGCGATTGGCCGAGAAGGAAGGCCGAGACCCGCTGCCTGTGGTTAACATCGACGGCGACGGCAGCTTCTCGATGACCGCGATGGAGATGGTCACCGCCGCGCAATACAAAATCCCCGCCAAGTCGATCATCCTCAACAATGACTTCCAAGGCATGGTCAAGCAGTGGCAGGACCTGTTCTACGACGAGCGCTACAGCCATACCGAAATGCACAACCCGGATTTTGTGGCCCTGACCAACGCGATGAACTGCAAGGGCTTCCGCGTGACCAAGCTTGCCGACCTGCCGCAGGTCATGGAAGACTTCATGGCCCACGACGGCCCGGCCGTGCTCGAAGCACTCGTCGAAAAACACGAACACGTTTACCCGATGGTCCCCGCGGGCAAGAGCGTCGACGAGATGGTGCTGGGTCCGGCGGCGGATTAATACTTATACATCCCTGCAGGAAACGCCCGCCCAGTTGCCGATAGCCGGTCGTTTGCTGTCAAAGCAAAGTCGCGACGTACCTGTGCATTTGCAATGTAGAGCGAGCTATACAAATTTCTTGCAGTTTCTTATTATCGAGTACTGCTATTGCTTACTTGTGCGTGTTGACCCCTCCTTGAAAGGCTTGATGATCATGCTTCGTCTATGTGTTGTTGTGGTTGCGATGATCTGCGTGCCCGCCGCCCAGGCTGCGACGCTGGCGTTTGATTCAATCGTCGGCACATATACGGTCAGCCAAAGCACTGCCAACGGCAGCGGCCTGGTGCAGGACACGCTGACGGAAAACGATGTCGATCAGTCCGCGTTGGCAAGCATCGGGAATCTCACCAGCAGCGGCAATTTCAGTAACACCACGGCGGCAGGCAGTTTTTCCGCGGATGACACCGGGCTGGCTCAACTGACCAGCACGTTCAATTTCTCACCGACCGCCGATGCACCGCTGGTCATTGCATTTGATTTCACACAATTAGAAAACACCGACAGCGGCACGGTCACATTCACCGACGTGACCAACAGCGATGTTCTTTTCACGCGCACCGCAGGGGCCAATGCGGGTCAGTCCGGCTCACAGCAGTTCAGCCTGCTGGCGAGTAACGATTACGCCTTCGCTTTCTCGGGAACGATTATCAATGACCAGGTCGGCGGGGCGTCGGCTTCGATCCAGCTGATCCCTGAACCCTCGACCGCAGCCCTGGTGTTGATCGGCCTGACAGGCCTGACCCGACGTCGGCGCACTGAAGCCTGATCAAACTGGCGTGATTCGACAAAATTTCCTGAACGCCAATCTCATGAGTCCGTTGGCCTTGGCGTGGACGAGATGGTGCTGGGTCCGGCGGCGAGCTGATCACGCTGAGATACCAGACGCTTCGAAGACTCAGCGTCGGCATTTGGATTTAAGAGTACGCCGATGCTGAGGCGGGCTTTGCCGCCGAAGCGTCTGGTATGAGATCGCGACTCTTGCCGAGTACCCTCTATAATGATTCTTATGCAGCGGAAAATGATGCTCAGCAAGATTCACCGGGCGACCGTGACGCGGTGTGACCGGGACTATGTCGGGTCGATCACGATCGATGCGGAGTTGCTGCGAGCCGCGGGGATGTTGGCCAACGAGTCGGTCGCGGTGCTGGACCTGGACAACGGGGCGCGGTTCGAGACGTACATCATCGCCGGCGAGCCGGGCTCGGGAGCGATCGAGATCAACGGGGCGGCCGCCCACCTCACCGAGCCGGGCCACAAGGTCATCATTCTGACCTACGCGATGATGAATCCCGAGCAGGCAAAGCAGCACACCGCCACGGTGGTGCTGGCGGATGAAAGCAACGGCATCGCGGATGTGCTGCGATATCCAAGTGCGCTGCCGACGCCCGCCGCGGCTTCAACCTGATTGCAGGGAGCTGTTTTCAGCCGTAATGCGATGCATCGCCGGCTTATTCGACTCTGCCCGTTACACTTCGCGGCATGGCTGACGCTTCACCTGCTACTGCCCCACTCCCGCCCGGCTCCATGCTGGGCATGCTCGGCGGCGGCCAGCTCGGGCAGATGTTCACTCACGCCGCCCACGCCCTGGGCTACAAGGTCCATGTCTTCTGCCCGGAGGCGGGTTGTCCCGCGTCGCAGGTCAGCGATGCATTTACACAGGCCGACTACAGCGACCTCGACGCGGTCCGCCGGTTTGCCGAGTCGGTCGCGGTGGTGACCTACGAGTTTGAAAACGTCCCGGCCGACACCGCTGCAGCCTGCCTCGAACACGTCCCGGTCCGCCCGGGTAAGCAAGTGTTGGCCATCGCCCAAAACCGCATACGGGAGAAAAACACGCTCCAAAGCCATGGCCTGCCCGTCGGGCCCTATGCACAAGTCACCTCGGAACAGCAGCTCGAACAGGCAATCGCCGCGCTCGGCTGCCCGGCGGTCCTTAAGACCGCGGGCGGGGGCTACGACGGCAAGGGCCAGCGCGTGCTGCATTCACCCGAGGAACGGGTCTATGCGTGGGAGGACCTGGGCCGACAGCCGTGCATCCTCGAGGCCTTCGTCGACTTCGAACAGGAGCTCAGCGTCGTCGCCGCCCGCGGCATCGACGGCGACATCGAGACGTTCGGCCCGATCGCCAATACGCACCGCCATCACATCCTCGACGTCTCGGTCGTCCCCAGCGGTGCCCCCCCTGAAGTGGAACGGCTGGCGGCGCAAACCGCACGCGACGTGATGGAAAAACTCGATGTGGTGGGCGTGTTGTGTGTCGAATTTTTCCAGACACGCCCGACCGCAGACACCCCGGCAGGTGTACTCATCAACGAGCTTGCCCCCCGGCCGCACAACTCCGGCCACCTCACCATCGAAGCTTATAACGCCAGTCAGTTCGTGCAGCAGGTCCGCACCGCTGTCGGTCTGCCGCCTATCGAAATACAACTTAAGCAACCCGCCGCGATGGCGAACCTGCTTGGCGACCTTTGGCCAAGCGATGGAAGCGATCCGCTTTGGCAACGGGTCCGGGATCGTCAAGACACGCATCTGCATCTTTACGGCAAGTCGCAGGCCCGGCCCGGCCGAAAGATGGGCCACCTCACCTGTCTCGCCCGCACCCCGCACGAAGCGATCCGCGACGCGGTCGAAGCAAGGGCCATGCTCGCGCCGCGGCAAGGCATCGCGCCGGATTGATGGATATTAGAAAGCCGAGGGATGGCAATCCCTCGGCTTTACGAAGCGGTGCTGACGAACTGCGTGATCTCCAAGCCGAACCCCGCCAAGGCGTTTGGCGTGAACGGGTGATCGGTGATGAGCTTCAGCTTGCGGATACCCAGGTCGCGGAGGACCTGCGATCCGATGCCGTAGTCCATCGCGTTGCGGTGGGCCGTCGCGCCGGCGGTCGCGTCGCGCTGGCCGAACTTTGGCGTTTCGTTGCTCGCCGCCGGGTCCGCCCCACCCACCGGGGCCGCGGTTTGAAGCCGTTTGAGCAAGCCCCGGCCCATGCCTTCATGCCGTAGATACACCACCGCGCCCTGCCCCGCTTGCTGGATCCTCCGCATCGCGTTGACCAATATGTCATGCGAAGGCTGTTGCAGATCGCCGAACACATCACCCAGCAAATTCTGGCTGTGCATCCGCACCAGCACCGCCCCCGGAACATCCACGGCCTGGCCCCGGGCGTCTTGCCTGCCTACCTCGCCACACACCAGCGCGACATGGGGGAACGGATCGACCAGCGAGCGGTAAGCGATCAGGGTCCAGTCACCCAATTCATTGCGGAAGGGGATGGTGTCGATGCGCTGGACCAGCAGGTCCTGCTGCATGCGGTATTCGATCAGGTCCGCGACGCTGCAACGTTTGAGGCCGTGCTTTTCGCAGATCGCTTCGATCTGGTCACGGCGGGCCATGCTGCCGTCGGGGTTCATGATCTCGATACCGAAGCCGACCGGTTGCAGGCCGGCGAGCCGGCAGAGGTCGACGATGCCTTCGGTGTGGCCGGTGCGGACGAGCACGCCACCTTCGCGGGATCGCAGCGGCTGGATGTGGCCGGGCCGATCGAAGTCGGCGGGCGTGGCGTCGGGGTCGGCGAGTTTGCGGATGGTCAGGCTGCGGTCGTTCGCGGATACGCCGGTCGTCACCCCGTGACGGGCGGCGGCATCAATGGAGATGGTGTAGGCCGTGCCGCGCTGCGTCGTATTCACCGCGGCCTGCGGCGGCAGGTCCAGCCGATCACACGTCGCCCCATCCGCCGCGACAAACAACATGCCCCGGCCTTCGGTCAGCATGAAATTAATGATGTCCGGCGAACAATGCTCCGCTGCACAAATCAAATCCCCCTCGTTCTCCCGATCCTCATCATCGGTCAACACCACTACCCGCCCGGCTTTCAGGTCATCAAGAATGTCGGGGATGCTAGGCATGAGTTGATTTCTTATCGCGGAGATCGCAGAGGTACTGAGACGCGGAGAAGCAATTATCTTTGAGTGTTAATTACGCGTGACAGGCCATCTTTCAGAACAGCAACATTGAAATTGATGATGAGCCCGAGTTCCAGTTGTGTTGCTTTCAGGTAAACACTGATCTGTCTCTTGAATTTTTCAGGGTTTGGCTCGGTCGCTTTCAGCTCCAGGATTAATCGTCGACCGACCAATATATCGATACGGCCCTCGCCGATTGCTTTATCTCGATAAGTTAATTGGATCGGCACTTCACTTTCAAAAGCTATCCCGCGATGCGTTAACTCAATTGCTAACGCTCTCTGATAAGTCATTTCTTGAAAACCAGCCCCGAGTTCCCGATGCACCGCAATGGCCGCACCTATCGCCTGCTCCGACAACGCATTCAAGTCTGAATCAATATCTTTCAAGCATCGCTCTCCGCGTCTTTGCGTCTCCGCGACCTCCGCGATAGATCAACTCACCCCGGCTGCAATCGCAGGATCGTGCGAGGCGTCAGGGGCAGGTCGGTGAGCAGGTGGTGGACGTCCTCGGGGGTGACCTGCATCAAGCGGTCGAGTTCTTCAGCCAGTGGGCGGTAGGTGCCTTCGTAAGCCCACTGCGCACCGAGCGCCTGCATCCGCCCGGCGGGGCGTTCGCCTTGCAGGGTCGCCGAGGTGGCGAGCTTATTGACGGCGCGTTGCACCTCGTCCTGCGTAATGTCCTTGTCATTCGCCACCGCATCCAGCACGCCGATCAGCGTCTGCTCAACCTGATCCGATCGGTCCGGCGAGCAACTGGCATACGTAAGATACGCACCGCTCTGATCCTGCGGCATGAAGCTGAAATCCGCTTCGTCGGCGTGACCCGGATCGATCAAGGCCCAGTACAGACGGGATCCCTCGGCATCACCCAGCACATCGGACAACACCTTGGCTGCGTATCGCCTGGGGTCCTGGGCACTCGGGGCGGGGGTGAGAAACCCGAGGTACACCCGGCTGACCCGGCTGTCCTCGATCACCTGCCGCTGATCCTGCACTTCGAAATCGCCGTGCTTCCGGGGGGCATCGACCGGCTCCCAGCCGCCGCAGAGCTTGTCGATGTCGCGGACCAGCTCCTCGAAATCGAGGTTACCCGCAGCGGCAACCACAATGTTCCCCGGGCTATACCGCCCGCGGAAGTAATCATTCATCTGGTCGGCAGTTAATTTTTTGATGGTGTCGGTCGTGCCGAGCACGCGATGCCCGAGCCCATGGCTGCCGAAATAATTTTCCAGCAGACTGTCCTGCAGTCGCCATTCCGGGCGGTCGTCGTACATGCCGATCTCTTCGAGGATGACATTTTTCTCCATGTCGAAATCGGCCTCACGCAGCGATGGCCGAAGCATGTCGCCCAGCAGATCCACCGACCGAGGCAAAAACTCCGGCAGGACATGGGCGTAGTACACCGTTTGCTCATGGCTGGTGAAGGCGTTGTAATTCGCGCCGATCTCGTCGAACTCGCGGTTGACATCGTCGGCCGTCCGCCGATCCGTGCCCTTGAACATCATGTGCTCGAGAAAATGGCTGACGCCCATGACAGCCGGGTTCTCGTCGCGGGCGCCGGCTTTGACGAAGAAGCCGACCGCGGCGGTGTGAGCGTCGGGATTGACCTCGGCGATGATCGTCAGGCCGTTCGGGAGTTCGTGGTGGTGGAAGTGCATTTTGGTAGTGCGTAGGGAGTAGTAAGTGTTGCTTAGTAAAGAAAGAGAACACGGCATGGTATACGCCATCCCCCTCCGCTTGCGTCCGACCTACGCAGTACTTTCTACCTACTACGCACTTCTAACTAAGCCCTACGCACGACCCACCCCATCTGATAATCTATTATCACCATGGACCCAAGCCTTCTGCTTCTTATCTACTGTGTCTTGATCGTTGCCGCTTCGATCCTCGGCGGGTGGCTGCCGATCGCGATTAAGCTCACGCACACCCGGCTGCAGGTCACCACCAGCGTGATCGCAGGGTTCATGCTCGGCGTCGCGATGCTGCACATGATCCCGCACGCCGCGGTCGGCCTACCCCTCGACCAGATCATGATGGCGACGCTGGCGGGTCTCGTGCTGATGTTCCTGGTCGAGCGGTTCTTCACGTTTCATCATCATGAAGTCGCGGAGTTGGATGACGCGGGCAAGGTCGTGACCCCCAGCGAAGACCTGGGCGACCACAGCCCGGAGGAGCACCACGCCCACCACGGCCACACCCACGCCCACGCCGTGGCCGACCACACGCCCGGCCGAGCACTGTCGTGGGTCGGCGCTGCGATCGGCATGTCGGTGCATTCGATCCTCGGCGGG
>CAZFZS010000016.1:50442-56962 GCA_964523485.1 uncultured Phycisphaeraceae bacterium
CGCCTCGGCGACCCTGGCGGCGAGCCATGATGAACTCGGCCACGCCGCCGCCCTGCCGGGGTTGGCGGTCTTTCTCGTGACCATCCTGCACAAGCCGCTCGACGCGGTCACGGTCATCACCCTCACCGCCTCGGCCGGCTACAGCAAAAAGACCCGACACCTGATCAACCTCGGCTTCGCCCTCGCGCTGCCCGTCGGCGTCGCGCTGAGCGTGCTGGCGTTCTCCGGCTTCGGGGCGGGGGCCGATGCCCGCGTGGTCGCACTGGCCCTGGCGTTTTCCGCGGGGACGTTTCTCTGCATCGCGCTCAGCGACCTGCTGCCCGAACTGCATTTCCACAGCCACGACCGCCTGAAACTCTCGCTCGCCCTGATCGTCGGGCTCGTTCTATCGGTCGCCGTCGGCATCGCTGAACACGCGACGCACGACCACAGCGGGCACAGCCATGGCCACGACGAAACCGGCCACGATGACCACAGCAGCCATGAGCATCTTCATGACGACCACGATCACGGCGGGCATGACCACGACCATCGAGTCGACCCGCACGCCGGGCATGACCATCAAGACCACGATCACTGACTTTAAGCGCGACCCCGCCGCTTGCGGGTTAGCGCCGCCTAGGCCGCGCTAACCCGCAAGCGAGGGCGTCGTGTTCTATCTTTGATTTGATCAAACCGCCATCTCCGCATCCACTGGTAGATTGTCGACGATGTCGTTGACCACCATGTCGGATGTGACGCCCTCAGCCTGGGCCTCGAAATTCAGCAATACGCGGTGACGCAGCACAGGCAGCATCACCGCGGTGACATCTTCGACCGCCGCGTGGGCCCGTCCATCCAATAACGCCTTGACCTTCGCACCGAGCACCAGGCCCTGGGCCGCCCGCGGACTCGCACCGAACCGCAGGTACTGCTTGGCGAGAGGCTGGGCGTGCTCGCCGTCCGGGTGCGTCGCGAGCACCGCCCGGACCGCGTAATCCTGCACGTGCGGGGCGATCAGGACCTGCCGAACCAGTTGCTGATAGCCAACGATTTTCTCCGCATCGAGGGCGGGTTCAATCTGCGGGGAAACGCCGGCCGTCGTCCGATTGATAATCTCGTGAAGCTGCTGACGATCGCTGTAGCCGACATCTAATTTGAATAAAAACCGGTCGAGCTGCGCCTCGGGTAGCGGGTAGGTCCCCTCCTGCTCGATCGGGTTCTGCGTCGCCATGACGAAGAACGGCTTGGCCATCGGGTAGGTCGTGCCGCCGACGGTCACCGACTTTTCCTGCATCGCCTCAAGCATGGCCGATTGCGTCTTAGGCGTCGCTCGGTTGATCTCGTCCGCCAGGATGATCTGGGCAAACAGCGGGCCTTTCTGAAACTGAAATTCGCGGGCGGTGCTGCCGTCCGCACGTTGATTCTCGATGACGATCGTCGTGCCGGTGATGTCGGCCGGCATCAGGTCGGGGGTGAACTGAATCCGCGAAAAGTCCAGGCTTAACGCCTCCGACAGCGACCGGATCAACAGCGTCTTGCCCAGCCCCGGCACGCCCTCCAGAAGCGCATTGCCCCCGACGAACAGGCAGGTCAGGATGCCATCGATGATCGCATCATGCCCGACGATCGCCTTGGCAATCTGAGCACGGACTTTTGCATAGTCCCCCCGAAACGCCTCGGCCCGCTGTTGAATATTTTGCTCTTGCATCAGGGGATTCTAAATCAAAGGCAGCGCTTCGCTTCACCACAGAGGCACGGAAATCTCAGAGGGCAAGGAGTTCAAAGAAAATAAAATTTACGATCTGCACTCGATTCGCTATCCACATCGATCGCTATGGCACTTGCGGGGATTTGCTCTGTGCCCTCCGTGACCTTCGTGCCTCCGTGGTGAAGCGAAGCGTTGTTCATCCCTGCTTCTCTCGCGCTCTGCGTTTGGCATCAAGCAGGCGGCTGGTCGTACCGCCCCCGGAAGGGTCATCTTCGTTGGAGTTTGTTGCCTGGTAGGCGGCAGCTTGGGTTGGGTTAACGCTCGCCCCCCCGAGGGCGTCGGACAAGTTGCCGGTGGGTTTTTTGGCTGACTCGGCCTGGAAGGTTTGCTCGGGGCGGGGTGGGGTTGCGGGCGGGTCGGGTTGGCCATGGGCGGCGACGGTTTGTTGGCGGCGAGTCTTAAGGTTGGCGAGGGTTTGGCGTTGCTCGCGGTCGCTGCGGCGGTGCAGGGTGAGATGGGTTTTGCTCCAGGCGAGGATGGCTGGGCCGTCCCAGGCGATCCGGCGGTTGGCGATGTCCAGGAGCAGCAGCGCGATCAGCCAGGGCATGAGCGTCCAACGCAGCGGCCGACTCGAGACGGTCTCAAAACGATGCGACCGGTCAAACAGGGCCGCGGCCTGCGGGTCGGCCGGGTCGAGCACCCGCCCGCCGGTCGTCGCGGCGACCTCCTGCAACAACTGCAAGTCCGGCTGAAACCGCCGAAGCTCCGGCCCGGGCGGCTTGCTCAAGCCGCCGGCCACAAAACTCGCTTCGCCGCCTTGGCCCGGCTCGGGCGTGACGAACACATTGACCAGGTAGCTGCCCGTCTGCCTCGCCGGCACGGTGGCTTCAAAAATACCCGGCCCGGTCTGCTTTAAATCCAAATCCACCACGGCATCCTCACCGCCCCCGGAAGGTGTAATCAACTTGCCTCTCACGCTCGCGTTGCCGCCAGCCGCGGCCCCATCCGGGGGCGGGGCATCGAGGCGGATGCGCAGCGTGTCGCCATCCAGACTGGTCGTCAATTCCGCATCACGGTTGGTCGCCGGCCGTGCGATATACCGCATGGTCCGGCTCCAGAAATCGCCGTAGCCGGGCCAGTTCAGCCAATCGACCGCCCAGCGGTTGGTCGCGTCGCTGGTCCATGCCGCGGCCTTGCCCAAGCCGACCTGCCAGTGAGCGAACAGCGGCTCGCCGTCCGGGCCGAGCATGGGCATCTCGATTCGCCGGTCGTATTTCGGGCCGGTAAGTACGAGGCCTTGCAGCGGCGGGGTGGCGTCGAGGCCGACGACGATCGGCGAGCCGGTGCGTTGTCGGATCGGCTCGAAAGTTTGCTCCTTGATGAGGTTCCGCCGAATGGTCCGGGCCTCTTTGATGAAGACCTGCGGCAGGTCGTTGGGGTCATCGATCGGGTGGTACTCGCCGTCGCCGAGGATCGCGAGCATCTCGAGCTTGGCCGCGTCGTGGCCGTCGCCGACGCCGACGGTCGAGACGGTGATGTTGGCACGCCGCATCTGGTTGAGCAGCGGCTCGTAATTGCCCTCGCTGCCGCCGTCGCTCAGCAGGATGACGTGCTTGATGGAAGAGTCGCTGATGAGTTGGCTGTCGGCGGTCAGGCCCTGGTAAGCCAGTTCGAGGCCGGCGTAGATCTCTGTGCCGCCGCTCGACTGGATGGACATGGTCCGGTCGATGATCGGCCCGCGGTCCCGGGCCCGCTGCATGGGCACGATCCACTGGGCGCTCGAGTCGAAAGCGATCACGCCGACCAGGTCCTGCTCGTAGAGCGTCTCGATCGCGAGGCTGGCCGCCTCATTGGCGAGTTCCTGCTGGGTTCTGCCGCCGGCCGCGGCGACGGGCGAACCCATCGAGCCGGACCGGTCGATCACGATCGCCAAAGCCCCGGAGGGCATCACAGTCTGGGCGGGGATCTCGCAGTCGACCGGCAGAATGTCGCGGTCGATCACGGTATTGGTCCAGCCACCAGCCCCGAAGCTCTCCGGCCCGCCGAGCATCGCAAACCCGCCGCCCAGATCATTGACGTATCTCGCAAGCATCGCCTGCTGCCGCCCGGTCACCGCCTCGGCCGGGACATTCTGGAACACCACCGCGTCATACCGCGTCAGCTCGGCCATATCCGAGGGCAGGCCGGCGGGCGTCACGACTTCCAGCTCGATACCGCGACGGGTCAGTGCATCGGGCAGCACCGCCCCGCTAACCCCCTCTTCACGGTCGACGATCAATACCCGGCCCTTGCCTTGCACCAGCGTAAAACCCTCAGCCCGGTTATTGACCAACTGCCCATCGCTGCGACCCGCGTCCAACGGCTCGAAAAACGCCTCGAACCGGTTGGGCCCGGTCCGCGCGATCGGCACATCGATCTGTGTCGCCAGCAAAAATTCGCCGGCTGTCCCGGGGTTGGTTTCTTCGTCGGGATTAACGCGGGTCCAGTCGGTGGCGCGGACGGGTTGGCCGGTGCCGAGTTGATTGCCATTGAGATCAAGCAGATCGCCATCATGGCGGAGCTGGAGTTGGCCGGGCGAGGCGGCGGTGGCCCGAAGCACGACGCGGACCGCGACGGTCTGGCCCTCGCGGGCATCGGTCGGGGCGTAGACACCTTCGACCATGACCTCCGGGCCGACGGCGTATCGGATTGGCAGCACATCGATGACCACCCCCGCGGCGGCGGCGGCCCGGGCGGCGGCGAGCGTGTTGCCGGCCGTGTCGTTGCCATCGCTGATCAAGAGCAGTCGTAGCGCCGTGTCGGCATCGCTCTTGGCGGCGACGGCCCACTCCAAAGCGGTCGCGGTGTCCGTGCCCTCGCGTGGCTCGACCTGGCCGGCGAGGTCGATCTTGACTTGCGAGCCGGGACGCATCTGCACCGTCGGCCGGGCGTCGTAGGTCACCACACCCAGCCGGTCGTCCGCCTGCCGCTGCGGCTCGGCCGCTTGTTCAATGAAGCGTTCTAACATCCCCGCCAAACTCAAGGGGACAGTCGCGGCAGCCACGCCGTCGCCCGACGCCGTAGAGGATGGCGACTCGCCGAATACCTGTACCGAGGCCGACCGGTCCACCACCGCGATGACCGTCAAATCTTCATGCCGCCGCTCGCTGCGCAGCCCCGCCAACATGAGCACCAGCAGCAGCAACACCGCGACCCGCAATCCCACCGCCAACCAACGCCGCGGACCCTCCAATGCCCGCAGATGCGACCAGCCCAAGTACCCGATCGGCACGGCCAAAAGCAGCAGCCAAAGCAGAGCGGGGTGATCGAAGGCGAGGGGCATGGGTGTAGGCGCTAGTAGTTGGGCGCTAGGCACTAGGAAAAATTACGTTGATTTACTGGTCGCGGGGTCGTTGAAAGCGAGGGCTGCTCTCCTAGCGCCTAACTACCAGCACCTATACACTAATTCTCAAAATACTCGCGGATCGCGCGGTGGTAGCGTTTCGGGGCCTGGTCTTCGCTGAGGGCACGTTCGGCTTCGGCGCGGCCGGTGGTGAGGGATGTGTCGTTGTCGACGGTGACCGGACCGCCTTCGTTTTCGACGCCACGGGTCCACGAGGTCGTCACTCGGCCGCCGTTGCCGTCCTGAATGTCGTGCGATGCGTGACTGCCCGCGGCCTGCCGCTCGCCCCGCTCACCCAGCGGATTGCCACCCGACCCGTCACCCTCGCCCGGCCCAACCCCCCCGCCGCCGCCCCCGGAAGGGGCCGAGGATGAAGCCGCCGACGCAGATTGCCCGGGCTGTTGACCTTGGCTGGATTGCTGGCCTGGACTTTGGCCGGGTTGTTGCCCCGAGCCGGCCTGCTGACCCTGCTGACTTTGCTGCGCCTGGTTCAATGCCTGCTGGGCTTGTTGCAGCTTTTCGCCGGTCTGCTGCATCTGTTGAAGCTGTTGCGATTGCTCGTTCATCTCGCCAAGCTGTTGCTGCGCTTGCTGAACCGACTGGGAAGCGGAGGCATCACCCGGCTGATTCGGCTGGCCGTTTTGCGACTGTTGCTGCGATCCGTTTTGTTGCTGTTGCTGAACGGCTTTGGCCATCTGACCTAACGCATTGGAAAGCCCCTCGGCTTGGGACTGGCACTCACCCGCCTGCTCGGCCTGCTGCTGACTCTGACTGGCCTGTTGAGCGGCCTGCTGCTGCGAAGCATTTTTCTGGTTTTGCGGGTCGGAGGAATCGGGGCTGTCGTTGTTGGTATCCGCCGGCGGGTTCTGGTTTTGAGCCTGTTGCAACGCCTCTTGGACCTTGGCCGGTGAGGTGTCTGGCTGAGCGAGTTCTTCGGCCTGGTTTTCAGAAACGCCGGCGTTTTCGAGGGCCTGTTTCATCTCATCGAGCGACTGCTGTTGTTGCTCGGCCTGCTCGTCAGCCATGTCCTGAAGCTGCTCGGACAGGGAGGCAAGTTGTTCGCCGAGGCGTTGCTTCTGGTCTTCGGTGAGGTCGCCGTTTTTAAGCTGGTCGGACAGGCGGGCGATTTCCTGCTGAGCGGCCTGGAAATCGGCACGACGCAGGGCGGCGGTGAAGCGGTCGGCGGGGCCACGCTCGCCGGCGTCGAGCGGGCTGAGCATGTTCTGCAACGCATCGACCCGCTCTTGCTGCTGACGGGTCTTCTGCTCAAAGCGTTCCTGAATGCTGGAGACCTCGGCCTGGGTTTTGCGGCGGTCTTCCGGGTTGGTCAGGTCGCGGCGGGCGAGCATGGCCTGGAGCTGATCGTCAAGCGTGGCGGGGTCGATCGCTTCGCTCGGCTCGCCGGCCGCTTCGGGCTGCGGCTGAATCGGCTCGGCGGCGCGGACCGC
>CAZFZS010000016.1:57098-84570 GCA_964523485.1 uncultured Phycisphaeraceae bacterium
CCCCGCCGCGGCCGCCTGCTCCGCCTCATCACGGATTTGCTGGCCGACGGCATCTTCGCGATTGAGCTGTTCGAGATAGCGGGCGGTGCTCAGCCGATCTTTCAGGGCCAGCCGATCATCGACGAGGATCGCGACGCGGTTCTCGGACGGCCGCCGCCACCATACATACCCACACGCAGCAACAACCGCGGCGGCGGGCCAGATCGCAAAGCTCCACCAGGGCAGCGACCAGCCCCGCCATTGGCTAAGCAGCAGTTGAGCCACCGCGATGCCCGCTGCGATGAGCAGCGCCAGGCCCATCACCGACAAACACTGCCGAAGGTTCAGGCGGCGGCCGGCTCGTCTCAGGATGCGCTGCGATGCGGTCAAAGCGAAGGCTCGGACGGGGTGAAAAGAGAGTCGGAAAGCCGTATGTCGGCCACCCTTTATAGTAGCGTGCCGGCCCCGAAGTTCGAGAAAATCAAGGCTGAATTGCTTGTCGGGCTTGTGATCGACGCGGCATACTGCGATGATGAGCAAACGTTATGAGTGACTCTTCCACCGGCCTGTCCGATGCTTTGCGCGATCTTGCGGATGGCCCACCACCATCGCGGCCGACTAGAAAACCGGTCCCGCCCCCACCGCAGGGCCGATCGCCCCAATCGCGGACCAGCCAAGCGAAAGCCGCGGTTAAAACGGAATCGGCCCCTCGCCCATTGTCTGTGACTTCGCAAAAGCCCGCTCGTCCTAAGTCGTCGCCACAGGCCGACGCGAAAGCCATTCAGGCTACGCCACGCAATAAAACCCGCTCCAGCTCGGCCCAAATGGCAGCCGCCAAGCGACCCGCCGCCAGCTCAAACCGACCGCGGGCCTCCGCCTCGAAACGACCCGCCAAACCCGGCCCTGCACAGAAAGTCGGCGTGCCGCTGCTTATGGTTTGTGGCACGGTGATGTTGATCCCCGGGCTCTGGGCGATCGCGATTTTCATGGGTCTCGAAGTGCCTCGGCACGATTGGCCGAATGTGAAATCGATGGCCGCCCTGATGCTGATCTGCCTGCCGCTGGCTCTGGCGATGTACGGCGGCGCGATCTATTTTCACCGGAAAGCCGGTCCCCCACCTAGAACCCGCCGCTGACTCAAAGAGACCGGGGATGACGCTCAGCTGGCTTACTGAGCATTCGAATTCCCGGCCAATCAGACGGTGATTCGGACGCAGCTCAAAGTTGCGTTTTTGCATTTAACAGACGAACTGCTGGCGAGGTGACTGGTTCATCGAGCCAATTCAATTCTTTCCATACAGGCTACTATGCTTGGCCGAACGGGAATGGTCCGCGGTTTGTTGAACCTTTTTAAACGATGACCGATATCCTCGCCCAGATCGTCGAGCACAAGCGTGAGGAGGTCGCGCAGGTCCGGAAGCGGGTGCCGCTGGAGTCGGTGCGTGCAGCGGCTGAGGCGTCGCCGATCCCTCGGAACTTTTTCGCGGCGGTCACTCGGCCCAAGGGTGAACTGCGTGTCATTGCAGAGGTCAAAAAGGCCAGCCCCTCAGCCGGGATAATCCGCGAAGACTTCGACCCGGTCGCCATCGCCACCGCCTATGCCGACGCCGGGGCCGCGGCGATCTCCTGCCTGACCGATGAGCATTTCTTTCAGGGTTCGCTGGAGGATTTGAAAGCGATCAAGGCTGCGGTCGACCTGCCGGTACTACGGAAGGATTTCATTATCGATGCGTATCAGGTGTATGAAGCACGTGCGGCCGGGGCGGATGCGGTGCTGCTGATCGCGGAATGTCTGGGCGAGCCACAGCTCATCGACCTGCTGATTCTCGCGACCGAACTCAAGCTGACCAGCCTGATCGAGGTGCACGACTACGAATCATTGGTACAGGTCAAAAGCCACGTCGGCTTCCCGCATCCGGGCTATCAATTGCTAGGCATCAACAACCGCGACCTCAAGTCGATGACCACCGATCTGGACCACACGCTGAACTTGCTGGGCGAAGTGCCGGATAAGGATATCCTCGTCAGCGAATCGGGCATCCGCACCCACGATGACATCACCCGCCTGGCTGAGCACGGCGTCCACCGCGTTCTGGTCGGCGAACACCTGATGCGGCAACCCGATCCAGGCTCTGCGCTTAAAACCTTGATTCACGGTTGAACCCTAAGTTCTAGCCTGACGATTTCAATCGTCGGGCCATCTGCGTTTTCCCCGGCTCACTTCGACTAAACTCCAAACATGCCCGAACCCGCCGCCCCCTGGGACACGCCTTACGCCGAGCCGCGGCGTGATGTACACAAGTCGGCCGCGGTCGCGCTGTGGGTCACCGCCGCGGTGCTCGTGCTGACCGGCGGATGCCTGGCCGGTTCGCTCGGCGTGCTCGCCAGCCAAAGCCCGGACCAGTGGATCGCCTCGATGGGCAACCTCACCCCCGAGCAGCAGGAACAGCTGCGGCAGGTCCACCCCTACCTCCGCACCACCGCGATCATGGTCGCCGTCTCCGCCGTCGTGCCGGGCATCCTGCTGGCGGTGTTCGCGTTCAGCGTCCGACGGGGTAAACGCTGGGCAATGACTGCGGCGTGGATTCTGTGCATCCTCTTGGGGCTTTACAACCTGATGAATCTGGTCAGCGGCGTTGCCGCGGGCAACCCGGCCGGGGCGATCATGGCCATCGTCGTCTTCGGCGGCGTCCTCGCCCTGATCGCCTGGAGCTTCATCACCGTCGGCCGAGCCCGCAAACAACCGCTTGCCGAAGAAGACGAAATCCGCGACCCCTGGGAAACCGGATATTGATTTATGCGTCCTATGGTGAATGGGATTGGTTTTGAAACCAATTGAAAGTGGCACGGGCATCTTGCCCGTGGTCAGCCCGGAGGTCAGGGTGGCATGGTCTGGCGGGCTTTGACGCCAGGCCATGATGAGCCTCAGTTACCGTGACCTGCCCAAAGCGGCAGACCACGCCACCCGGTCTAAACACCCGGTCTAAAATAGAATTGCTCCGTTCTTGCACCTGCCATCCTCTCACCGGGAACCATCATGATCCGCCTCATTCTGCTTGCCATAACAGTTTGCCTGTTGCCGAACTTTGCCGCCGCCCGCGATGTCGTCACGATTGTCGAACCCACCGCGACCGCCACGATTGACCGCGGCATCGACTACCTCCGTACCACCCAGAACCCCGACGGCAGCTGGTCGCCCCAGGTCGGCCCGGCCATCACGGGCCTGGCGCTGAACGCCTTTCTGGACCACCCCGACATCGACGCCTCCGACCCGACCGCTGCCAAAGCCCTGGCCTACATTCTCGAACGCGTTCAGCCCGATGGCTCGATCCGCGAAGGCGAAGACGGCATTCTCGCCAACTACAACACCGCGATCTGCGTCTCCGCCCTGTCTCGACTGCCCGACAACCCCGCCGCCGCCGCCGCGGTCCAGGGCGGCATCGCCTTCCTCTCGGGCCTGCAATGGCAACCGGGCATGACCGACCCGAAGGGCAACGCCATCGACAAGGACCACCCGTTCTATGGCGGGGCGGGCTACGGCAAGCATGGCCGACCCGACATGTCCAACACCCAGTTCATGATCCAGGCGATGCACGACGCCGGCGTCGATTACGACGACCCCGCCCTGCAACGCGCCATCGCCTTCCTCGAAAAATCACACAACCGCCCCCGGAATGATTTTTACCCAGAGGGGGCACTCAACAAAGATGGCGGGTTCATCTACTCCAGCTCGATCAATTCAGACCTGATCGGCGTGCCCGAATCCAAGGCCAACCCTAAGGAGATGGACGAGGCGTTGGAAGGCAAGCCCGTCTCGGGGTTGCGGAGCTATGGCTCGATGACCTACGCCGGCTTCAAGAGCTACATCTTCGCCAATCTCGACCGCGACGATCCCCGCGTCCAAACCGCCCTCGCCTGGCTCAAAGATAACTACGACCTCGATCAAAACCCCGGCATGCCCGAGCCGATTCACCTGCACGGGCTGTACTACTACTACCTCGCGCAAGCCCGAGCGCTCGAGGCTTGGGGTGAGCCAGAACTGATCGTCGCCGACCCGGGCCAAGCCACGGTCATCGTGCCGAAAGACATGGTATTTCAAGATGCTCAGCAGATTCTGGCTCAAATCACCGAGGAAGGCTTCGGCCAAGTCAATTTGAAGGCAACCGATGAAACTGATGTTCAAATTTATCGAAACGAAAAGCCGGTCCGCTGGGCTTTGATGCTGATTGCCAAACTCGATGAACTCCAACAATCCGATGGCTCATGGGTCAACGAGGCCGACCGCTGGATGGAGGGCAACCCGGACCTCGTGACGGCGTACGCATTGCTGGCATTGCAGGCCGCGGAACGCTCGATGGAGTGATACCCAGATCAAGCCAAGGATGAGGCTTTGCGAATCCCCGTATGGCTTTATCATCTGCCTATGCCCGACGCCCCTTCCAAATCCAGCACACTGCTGTTGACCGTAGGCGTGTCGCTGCTGATCGCGGGGGTCGTCGCCTGGTTTCTGATCGGCCCGAGCGATCCGCCCGCCCCGCCGGAGAAAACCGAGCTTTACCCGTTTCAAGACCCGCAGACCAAGCAGTGGGGCTACCTCAACCGCGACGGCAAGGTGGCGATTCAAGCCCAATTTGACCACGCCGACCTGTTTCATGGCTTAGGCATGGTCGAGCTCGACGGCCTGGCCGGTTACATCGACGCCCAAGGCGAATGGGCGATCCCGCCACGCTTCAAGCTCGACCCGAATTTCGCAGGCGACCTCGCCGCCCGGCCGTTCTGGGACGGCCTGGCCGCCGCCCGCCAGAAAGGCGCCTGGGGATTCATCAACCCCGCCGGCGAATGGGTCATCCCGCCCCGCTTCGA
Organism: uncultured Phycisphaeraceae bacterium; assembly: GCA_964523485.1. GTDB lineage: Bacteria > Planctomycetota > Phycisphaerae > Phycisphaerales > Phycisphaeraceae > Algisphaera. Next base: position 61,941 of record CAZFZS010000016.1, read on the forward strand.
GGGCAAGGACGGCTTCGACCTGGTCGGCGATTTCCACGAAGGGCTCGCCTGGTTCCGCGTCGGGCAACGCTACGGCTACATCGACAAGCAGGGCGAAGTCGTCATCGAGCCGACCTTCCTCGCCGCCAACGACTTCGGCGACGGCCTGGCGGGCGTGCTGGTCAAAAAAGAATGGGGCGTCATCGACCGCGACGGCAAGACCCGCATCGCTCCGGACTACAAAGGCCTCGGCGTGTTCAGCGAAGGGCTTTGCCCCGCTTCCGATGGCGAACGCTGGGGCTACATCGACCGCAGCGGGCAATGGAAAATAAAGCCACAGTTCGCGGAGGCCTACTCGTTTCTGGAAGGCCACGCCCCCGCCACTGAAGACGGCGAAACCTGGGGCTACCTCGACCCCGACGGCCAATGGGCCATCCGCCCGAAATTCGAGCGGGCCTTCTGGTTCGAAAACGGCATCGCCCGCGTCCAACAAAACGGCCAAATGATGTACATCGATCTCAACGCCAACCCCGTCTGGCCGCGGGGACCAGTTGGAAATTAAAAGCCTAGGGATGGCCATCCCTAGGCTTTGCGATCGGATTCGTTCAGTTCCGCGACGCGCAGCTTGATCCGGCGGAACGCGGGGCCGGTGTGTTGCTGAATAAGCTGGGCTTCCAAGCCCTCGCGTAACAGGCGGTCCAACTCATAAAGCGCGGCACTCGAGTCGCAGGCGACGGTGAGCACGCCTCGGCTGAGCGCTTCGAGGCGGGTGCGATTAAGAATCGACTCGGGCAACATCTCCGCCCACAGCCGGGTCAGGTCGCCGAGTTGTTTGTATGGCCGGGCGACTTCACGCTTGAACTGGTCGGCCATGAATCCCAAAGTCCGGTCCGCGTGCTTTCGCGCACGTCGGCCGCGGATCGCCTCGAACTGCTTGAGGTTGGCAACATCCGGCTGGGGCTTCATAGGTGGATTGTACGGGCAGGTCAGCCGATAGAATCTGCATCATGCACGTCATCCTTCTCGGCTATCGCGGCAGCGGCAAAACCAGCGTCGGCCGCATCCTGGCGCAGAAAACTTGGAAAGACTTCGTCGATGTCGATGCGGAGATCTGCTCACGCTTCGATGGCAAAACCATCGCGGAGATCTGGGAGGAGGACGGCGAGCCCGCGTTTCGCGCCATCGAAGTGCAGGTCACGAAAGACTTGGTCGCCGGCGAACCCAGCGTCATCGCGCTCGGCGGGGGAACGGTCATGCAGCCCGAAGCGAAACAGGCGGTCAAGCAAGCCGAGGCGGTGCGTGTTTATCTGAGCTGTCGCCCCCACGTCCTGGCCGAGCGCATCGCGAAAGATGTCGGCTCTACCGCGACCCGACCCGCCCTGACCTCTAGCGGCGGCGACCTCGAAGAAATCGAAAACATTCTGGTCCAGCGCGACCCGGTCTACCGCGAAGTCGCAGATGTGGTGTTCGATGTCACCTACGTCGATCCCCGCCAGGCTGCGGAATATCTGGTGGAAAAGCATCTGTAGAGTTAGTTGTTTAGCGGGCGACGCGCAGCGTCCCGCTGTTTCTACTGAGCATGACGATCAAACGGGACGCTTCGCGTCGCCCGCTAAACGGGTTTCCTAGACGAGTCGCCTTGTGTTTTGGGCAATGCATCAACAATCAGCTCCGCCGTCTGCCGAACCAGGTCGTCATCGTCATCAAGACATCGTTCGACCGCGGCCCGCAGCTCGGCATCTTCATTTTGCAGCAAGACATTGCCCGCAGCGATCAGCGCATTGCGGCGGACCATGTTCAGCTTCATCCGTTTCAAAGCCGACCCCCGGAAGGCTTCGGCCCGGTCGTCGGCAGTCCAACTCAATACATCGATCAATTCCAGCCCTGAAGCCATTTTCTTCCGGGGGCGGTAGCGGGGGTGGATGGGCAGGGGGTGTCGCTCCGCGATTTTGTTGTAGGGGCAGACTTCCTGGCAGATATCGCAACCCGCGATCCAATTGCCCATCCCCGGAAACAAATCCGTCGGAATGAGGCCGCGGTGTTCGAGGGTGAGGTAGCTGATGCATCGCCGAGCGTCGAGCGTGTAGCCCTGCGGAGCAATCGCATCGGTCGGGCAAGCATCGATGCATCGCGTGCAGTTGGCGCAGTGATCGGTGGAAGGGGCTGAGGGGCTAAGGGGCTGAGGGGTGAAGTGCGAGCGGCCGTCGGATGCGAACTCTTCAAAACTTGGTCCCTTGGCCCCCAGGCCCCTTGGCCCCTCCAACTCAAGCGTCGTCACAATCGTGCCGAGCAAAAAATACGAGCCATGCCGAGGGTGGATCAGCATCGTATTTTTCGCCTGCCAGCCCAGCCCCGCACGGGCCGCCGCTTCTCGCTCGAGCATCGGTGCAGTATCGATCGTGACCCGGAACGCCGCGTCGGGGAACCGCTCGCGCAGCCGATCCGCCAACTGGTGCAGGCGTTTCTTCAGTACCTTGTGATAGTCATCCCCCCACGCATACCGCGCGACCCTGCCGCGATACTTTTTCTCTCCATCCGCTCCCAAGCCGTGGATGAGGCTCTGCGAATCTGCGGATCCCCTCCGCGTTTCACTCATCTGCTTCTCTCCCTCCACCCGCCCATCGCTGGCCGCATACGCATCGCCCACCACCAGCACGCTTGCCGCACCGTCCAACAGCAGACCCGGGTCCAGCCGAACCTCTAAGTTTTCTTCGAGATACCGCATCTCTCCGTGCTGCCCGTCCGCGATCCACTGCCGAACCTCACCCGCCCGCTCACTCGCCGCCGCCGGCCCCACCCCTGCCAACACAAACCCCGCCTCCCGGGCCATCGACAACATCTCATCCGCAACCTGCATCAGCTCAGTGTAAAGCTTCCGCTGCAAACTCATTCAACTCGCGAAAGCCGCAGAGACACTAAGACGCGGAGGACTACACAGAGCCTAAATTCGGCCGATCAACGATTGGATACCTTGAACGACACCAGCAGAGGTCGCTTCAGCAGCCGCTAAACATCAGACATCACGGGAAATAACGAGTTGTCCGCAAGTCCCGATTTCACATTCATGTACAAATTTAAATCGATGACCTTTCTTCTCCGCGCCCCGCGTCCCCCCCGCGAAGTAACTACCTTCTCATGTACCGAAAATAGCAACGACCCGGACCCCGACCTACAATCCCTCTGATCCTATTGCTGCCGAGTTGCTGTCCCTGAGTTGACCATGCCTTACGACCTCAAACCCATCGACGTCGATGTCGAGACGACCCCCTACCTCAACACCTCGCCGGGATTGGCCGGCGACGAGGCGAACCCCGCCCACCCCGGAACCCCCGGAAGCCCCGGCGGCGGACCCGATGCCGAGACAGGTAACACCGACAACCAGTGGACCCTGAACTTCGGCCCGCAGCACCCCGCCACCCACACCACCCTTCGCATGGTCATGCAGCTCGACGGCGAACGCATCGCACGCTGCACCCCGCACATCGGCTACCTCCACTCCGGCTTCGAAAAACTCGCCGAAACCCTCGATTACAACCAATACGTCACCATCGTCAGCCGGATGGATTACTCCGGGCCGATCTACAACGACGTGTCCTGGCACCACGCGGTCGAGAAACTCTTTGACATCGACATCACGCCGCGTTGCAAGGTGCTTCGGACGATTCTCGCTGAGCTCGGCCGAATCCAGAGCCATCTGCTGACCGTCGGTGCCGCCGCATTGGACCTCGGGGCGTTCACCGGCTTCCTCTACGGGTTCAACGAGCGCGAACGCGTCTACGACATCATGGATTTCGTATCCGGCCAGCGCTACCACCCCGACTGGACCCGCGTCGGCGGAGCGATGCAGGAATTACCGGATCAGCCGACGTTTATCCGTATGGTCAAGACTTTTATCGATGAGCAGCTGCCCCCCGCTATCGACGACCTCGAAGGCTTGCTCAACAAGAATCGCATCTTCCGCGACCGCACCGAGGGCATCGGTGCACTGACCCAAGAAGAAGCGATCGCCTGGTCGCTCACCGGCCCGGTCGCCCGCGCCTCGGGCGTCAAACGCGATGTCCGAAAAGACAACCCGTACCTCTGCTTCGCTGACAACTGGGACGGCCAGGGTGCAAGCCCCGTCGATTTTAAAGTCCCCGTCACCACGACCGGCGACGTGCTCGGCCGCTTCCTCGTCCGCCTCGAAGAGATGAAGCAGAGCTCGCACATCATCCGACAGTTGATAGACGATATCCCCGGCGGGCCGTTGAACACTTGGGCCGATGCGAAGATGGCCAAGCCCAGCAAAGCCGAGGTCTACGGCAGCATCGAAGGCCTGATCGAGCACTTCCAACTGGTTATGACCAACCGCAAATGGACCGCCCCGATCAACGAGGTCTACGGCTGCATCGAGGCCGCCAACGGCGAGCACGGCTTCTACATCGTCTCCGACGGCGGCCCCACCCCCTGGCGATCCAAACACCGCCCGCCTAGCTTCTACAACTTCGCCTGCTTCGCCAAGATGCTCGAAGGCCACCTGCTGGCCGACACCCCCGCGGTGCTGGGCAGCTTGAACATTATCGCGGCGGAGTTGGATCGGTAGTTTATTTTTGATAGATGAATGAGGATTTTTGATTGAGTCGACATAGCGATTGATCTTTAAGACGAGCAATCCAAACTCCTCAATCCGAAATCAAAAATGGAGCAACGCGACTATGGCCTGGCTAACCAAACCCTCCGGCACGGCGGACATCGAACGCCGCGATGAACCCTACCTCACCGACGAGTTGAAAAAACAGCTCGACGAGAAATACGCCCACCGCTATCCCACCCGGCGGGCCATGGCGTTGCCTGTGCTTCACGAGATCCAGCACGAGTACAACTGGCTTCCGCCCCAGGCCCTTGAAGAGGCGGCCGAGTTCCTCGAAATCGACGCGTCGGCTCTGCTCGACACCGCGACTTTTTACGAAGAGTTCTTCATTCAGCCGCGCGGTAAGCACACCGTCTGGGTCTGTCAATCCGTCTCCTGCGAGATCATGAACGAGGCCGCCATCACCGACGCCGTCTCCGAAAAACTCGGCATCGACCCGGGCGAAACCACGGACGACGACCGCGTCACCTTCATGAAAGTTGAATGCATCGGTGCCTGTGGCGGCGCCCCCTGCGCTCTGTTCAACGAAACCTTGCACGAAAACCTCACCCCCGAAAAAACCACCCAGCTCCTCGACCAACTCGACTGATCGCCAAAGCCGAGGGATGGCCATCCCCCGGCTTTCTTCAAACGACCCAACACCCCACCCCCATGCCCTGGTTCCAAAAAGCCTGCCGCAACCTCGGCCTCACACTGCACCACATCGCCAAGCCGATCAAAGACCAGCCCGCGCAAAAACAAACCCTCCGCCACGACACCGAAGAACAACAACTCAACCCCACTACCACCCTCCGCCGCACGACGATCGAAGAAATCGAAGTCAGTCATGGCCACAATAAGTCACAAAACCCATAAAACTAAACCCTCATGTTTGTAGTTTTCATTCTGTGATTTTTGTGACTCTTTGTGGTTGTATTTATTTTTGGATATCACTCATGCCCCTCGAAAAACCCCTCCTCTTCAAGCGTATCCCCACCCCGCCCTGGGGCGAGTTTTCGCAGCGCCAACTTGTCACCTATGACGATTATGTGAAGCAGGAAGGCTACGCCGCGCTCGATAAAGCCGTCGACATGGACCCAGGCGAAGTGATCGATGTGGTCAAGGCCGCCGAGCTCCGCGGCCGGGGCGGCGCGGGCTTTCCTGCCGGTATGAAGTGGTCGTTTCTCCCGCCGCTGGACGATGGCCCACGCTACCTCTGCATCAACGCCGATGAGTCCGAGCCCGCGACTTTCAAAGACCAGGTGCTCATCCAGTTCGACCCGCACAGCGTCATCGAAGGCATCGCCCTGTGCATGTACGCATGCCAACTCGACACCGCCTACTTTTACATCCGTGGCGAATACCACCACCACCGCGAAATCTTCGAGAAAGCCATCGAGGAAGCCTACAGCCGGGACGTCTTCGGCCCGGATTCCCGCATGGGCAAAATCAACGGCCGCACCCCGAACCTCTACCTCCACCGCGGCGCAGGTGCTTACATCTGCGGCGAGGAGACCGGCCTGATCGAATCGCTCGAAGGCAAACGCGGTTGGCCCCGAATCAAACCCCCCTTCCCCGCCGTCGCCGGCGCATTCGCCCGGCCGACGATTATCAACAACGTCGAAACCCTCGCCAACGTGCCATACGTCCTGCTGCATGGCCCGGACCAGTGGAAGCAAAACGGCAAGGGCCGACCCGACGGCGCACCGCCCCAGGTCCCCGCGTCCTTCGGCACGAAACTCATGGGCGTGTCCGGCCCGGTCAACCGACCCGGCGTCTACGAAGAAAATCTCGGCGTCAAACTCACCGATCTGATCGACCTCGCCGGCGGGCCCCGGAATGGGACAAAAATCAAGGCGTACTTCCATGGGGGGATCTCCATGGGCGTCATCTCCCATGAAGAAGCCGAGCAAGGCGTCGAGATGGACTTCGACATCGGCAAGAAATGGTCCAATCTCGGCCTCGGCACCGCCTGCGTCACCGTCATCCCCGAGTCCACCTCCATGGTCGCCATGGCCCGCAACTGCGCCCGCTTCTACAGCCACGAGTCCTGCGGCCAATGCACCCACTGCCGCGAGGGCAGCAAGTGGCTCTACAAAATGCTCACCCGCATCGAAGCCGGCGACGGCACCACCAAGGACCTCGACCTGCTCCTGGAACTCGCCGGCTCCATGGGCTCCATGCCCGGCAACAACATCTGCGGCCTAAGCGATGGCGCCAACTGGGCCATCCGCACCATCGTCAACAAATTCTGGGACGAGTTCGAGGCGGTGGTAAGCCACACCAGACACGTCAGCCTCGCAACGGTGGGCGGTTAGTTGGCCTACCGCTCACCGGGGTGATGAATGGACTACACAAAAGCAATCCTGACCGACCACATGCGGGAACGGTTGCAACGCCGTAGTCTCGATATGGATGCGATCTACCGGGTGCTGGCCCAACCCGAAAGCATTCAAGTTGTCCGTTCGGGTCGCGTTGTGGTTCAAAGCGGGTGGCGTGGTCTGTGGCTTTGCACAGGCCACGGCTCGTGAGCGTGGTGTAAGAGTCATGGCCTGCCCAGAGCGGCAGACCATGCCACTCGGGGTTCTAGTTCACCGGGCAGCGTATCAATTTATTCGCTAGCTTCTTAAGAGAGACGTTTAAGCGTCAAGCGGATAGCATGGTGTATCACTGCGTTGAAGTTCCAAGATCGTTGATTTAATCCGGGAGACATCACATGTTCAGATGGTTATTTGGCGGTGGTAAGCGTGAGCAGGAACCGCCGAAGGTGAGTGAGGCGGAGCAGGCGGAATTGGAGGCAGAGTATCAAGCTTGGGATGAGAAGAAGTCGGCCTTCTTCGAGCGGGTGCTCGGGACCGAGCATGACATGGTGATGCATGCGATCATCCCGTTTGCGATCGGCGGCGGGCTGGATCTGTATTACTACCCGAACCTGCCGGATGCCTTGGGCGGGCAAGGCACGGCGATCGCCACCAAGGAGCTGGTCGAGACCCCAGGCGATGGGCCGAGCAACCGGGTGTACGAGGCTTACGAATTGGTGATGGTGACCCGCCACCCGCTCAACCTGGACGAGGCCAAGCAGCCCGAGACCGACTTCGGCCAAGCCCATAAGACGATCAACAGCGTGCTGAACGCGGTTGCCAGGTATGCCCCTGAAGCGACGCTCAACCCGCACGAGACGCTGTCTTTTCCGGATGACTTCGGCGACCTATCGCATCGCAATTTTATCTTCGATGCGGTGTCTGCCCCGGAGGCGTCCAAGGCGGAAGGTGTCGGCCTGATGCTGATTATGGAGATTTTCGAATCAGAAAAAGATTACGCCCACGGCCAGCAGGCCGGGGCCGAGCTGCTGGAAATGCTCAAGGCGGCTGGCCATTACCCTTACAGCGACATGGATCGCGAAGCGGTGGCTTAGCAGGCGGGTGGCGTGGTCTGTGGCTTTGCACAGGCCACGGCTCGTGAGCGTGGTGTTAGAGCCATGGCCTGCCCCAAGCGGCAGACCATGCCACCCGGGGTTTGACGGTTGAACAATCGGGTGGCGTTGCGGATGCCGCCGTTTGGGTTGTCGGCTGCCACGCTTCAGTGGGATTGAGATGGTGGGGCGTCGGAGTCGCTGAGCAGGACCTGGATCACAGTTTTCTGGACGGCTTGAACGAGAGCGGGGTCGAGGTCGCCGTAGGGCGTGGGGCTGAAATTCGTGGGGCTATCTCCGGTGATGAGGGTAAAGTAGGTGGCACCGGCGACATAGCAGCCGGCTTCGTTGAGGTGGATCGTATCTTTATAGAGTTGCCAGGCGGTGCGGTAGCCGGGGATTTCGCCGTCCTGCATCTGCTGGTGCAGTTGATACATCACCTCACCGACCGGGGCGTTGACGAAGGTGCGATCGGGGTGGTCGTCGCGGAGTTGGGCGGTGAGTTTCTGGTAGTAATCACGGCTCTCGAAGCCACCGGTTTTGTTGCTCGGTCCGGTGTAGGGCTGGGTCCAGAGGTCGCCGAAGTCGTCAATCGCGCCGAGGGGGCCGACGTCGTCGCCGGGCTCTGAGGGATCGAAATCCAGCGAATCGTAGGGCAAGGCCCTGCCGTCTTTCCGCATGCGGGGCCAGTGCCAGTAGATCGCGTAGCGGGTGTCGGCGTTGGTCGGTGCCGCGTCGGCGAGGTACCGGCCGATGGTCGTGGCATCGCCGGTTTCTCCGGTGAGGTGACGGTCAAAAGGTTGAAACGAGACGAGGTCCCAGTTGTGTTCGGCGAGGGCCTGACGCGATGGGCCGAAAGGCTCGGTGGTAATGCCGCCTTTTTGGTGATTGTAGAGCCAACTAAGCGGGGCCCCCGGGATCATGTGTCGGCCCCAGATGATCTCGTGGCCGGCCTTGGCTGCAGAATTTGCGAGTTCGGCGTAGCGAATGTTGTCAGTCAGACTGTTACCGATGTAGTACACCCGAATCGCGGCTGCTTCATCATCGGCTTGAGCCTCAACTGAAGCCACACCCAAGCAGAGTGCTGAAAGCCAAATCGATACGAAAAGTAATGATCTGCATGCGATTGACATGCCCGGATCTTAAATAGCCGACCCGTGAATCCAAAGCCTTAAATCGCTGGCTCGGAGGCGTTTGGGGCCTAAATGGGCTGTAGTCGTGGTTTGTAGTCAAGCGATTGGGCCAGCCGGTAATCAGTACGGCGGGTGGCGTGGTCTGTGGATTTGTACAGGCCACTGCTCGTAAACGTAGTGTAAGAGTCATGCCTGCCCAGAGCGGCAGACCATGACACCCGGGTTGGATCTACACTTGGCTATGAATGCGAAGGCTTCGAGCAAGCTCGTGGGCGGTGGGGAGGCGGGGGTGTTTGAGCTGGAACCGCCGACGGGGCCTTGCGTGATGCGGCAGCGGTGGCGGGACTTGTTGTTTCTGCATTGGCGGTGGTCGGCTGAGGCGATCCAGGCGACTTTGCCGGCGGGGTTGACGGTGGACACGTTTGAGGGGTCGGCCTATGTCGGGGTCGTGCCGTTCCAGATGGAGGCGGTTCGGCCGCGGTTTCTGCCAGCGGTGCCGGGCGTGTCGTGGTTTGGAGAATTGAATCTGCGGACCTACGTCGTCGGCCCGAATGGTCGGCCGGGCGTGTGGTTTTACTCGCTGGATGCCCATCAGCACTTGGCGGTGTGGATCGCCCGGCGGTTGTTCTCGCTGCCTTACCACTACGCCAAAATCACCCAACACGACACTCCCACCCCCGGAAGTGGCCCCGCCTCCGGAAGAAATCAAGGTGGTCCTTCCTATCCGATTAATAATCGGCGGATCGCCTATCACTGGCAACGCGAGTCCGCTTCGGCAAAGGTCGAGCAACCCGCATTCATTTATGACACGCCCGATGCATCATTGGCCAAGCCGACGGAGCCGGGCACGTTGGCCCATTGGTTGGTGGAGCGATATCTGCTATTCAGCCGACGGCCGATGGTGGATGTTGATTGGGCAAATCGACAGACACCGGTTTCACCACGCACCAAATCGGCGGGAGTTGGAAAGCTCTACGTCGGCCGAGTGGAGCATGAGCCTTACCGCGTGGCTAGTGTCGAGGTCGAGCGTGATGATCGCTCGCTGTTTGCTTTGAACGGGTTTGATCCGCCCGAGGCACCGGCAGTCAGTGCGTTGTGGTCGCCGGGGGTGGAGGTGATGATCTATCCGCTTCACCGGTATGAGTGATGGTTCGGTTCGACAGGGGCGTGACTAGGTCCGGGGGGCCGGGTGGACCGGGGACTTTGTCGCACGGCTAATCGGGCGGTGGTTTACATGCCGTTGAGGCGGAGGGCTTCGAGGGCTTCTTCGATGCGGTCGTGGGGGACGGGCACGGGGACGGGCTTTTCGGTGGAGCCGTTCTTGCCATCGAGTTCGACGGTGAAAACGATGCGGGGGAAGGCGGCGGCGGGGGTTTTGTCATCCGCGGGTTCGCATTCGAGTTTGCCACGGAGGACCCGTTGGCCAAAGGTTGCCCAGGGCCAGTACGCACCGCCGAGGTAGAAGCCGGTCTCGCCGATGAGGACCCGTCGGCTGCGTTGGCGTTTTTGGTTCATCAGGTATCGACGCGACCCTTGGAAGACCGCGATCATGACGCCCAGGTAGAGCGCGGTCCCCAGGCCATGCAGCAACCCGATGGATGTCGCACCGAAGTAGGGGTTCGCCAGATCGTCGCGGGTTGAGAAGCCCAGGCCGAGGCATGCAGAAAAGAAAAGCACAAACGCCAGGCCGCCCCAGAACAGCCAGCGGTGGGCGGCGACTTCCGCGTAGAGGTGGGCCTGCCACTGGGTATCGTCGATCCGCCAATCCGCGTCCGTGTGGCCGTCCATCATGTGTCGGAGCTTGCGTCCCCAGTGCCAGGCAAGCAGAGCGAGCGTGCCGGCAATCAGCAGCAGGAAGCCGGCGATACAGAAGCTGAAGATCGCTCCATTTTCGCCGATCCCGTTGTCCAGCAGCAGGAAACCAAGCCCGCCGACGCTGTAGAACAGCCCGAGCCCGCCGGCAACTTTGGCTTGAAAGCCCATGGAATGCCACGGTCGGTCGGCCTGCTCGACACGGTCGATTTCATCGAAGTCCCATTGGAGATCGGCGAGGTCCAGGGATGAGGCGGTGGTCATGGTCGGGCTCGGTAAGCGGGTGAAAAGAATAAGGTTCACCGGGGTTACGCGAGTTGGGAGTTAAGCCTGCGCGGCATAAAGAGTGAAAATCGGAGCAAGATGACAGACAGGCCGACGGGGCAGCATCGCTGCTTCTGCTAAACATCTGATTGGTACCGCTTGAGGAGTTCGATATCCAGCGCGTTCAGTTGGCGAATCTTGTGGCGATCTTCGACGGTGATCTCATCGAGACCCGGGCGTTGGGGTGTGGACCAGGTGCGGATGGTGGTGCTGGATGAATCGGCGACGATCCAGCCCCAATTCTCGCGGACCTGTCGAAGCAGTCGGGGCAGGTCGTGTTGGTGGCCGACGAGGGCCATGTGGTTCAAATGACGGCGGGCGGTCGTGAGCATGAGACGATCGACGATTGGATTGCGGACGCGGCGGGATAGGCGATGCCATCGGCGGCCGGCGAGGTAGCGGGTCTGCACGTCGCGCTGGTCTGGCTGGGCGAGAAATTCGAGCATCGACATGCGTTTCGCCGCGGCGGCGTCGGGGTGGTCGAAGCCGCGCTGATCGACACTGCGGGCATAGTGATAGGCAGACACGGCCCGGTCGACCGGGTCGCGTAGGATGGTGAAGTAACGGGTCGGGCCGGGGATGATGCGGTGCAGGCCGAATGGGACGTGTCCCCAGATCGCGAGTTCATCGTGCGGATTCTCACGCACCCAACCCGGAATTTTTCCGATACTTCCGGGGGTGGTGTGGGCTTCGTAGATCGCTCCTGGCGGGAAATGCGTTTCGATCAGGTGGTTACGGCCCCAGGTCCCCGCGGTCTTCGGAATGTGGAGGAAGACGGTGACGATGGGGGTTTGAGAATTAGGAGTTAAGGATTGGGAGTTGGGCTGGCTACTGGCTACTGGCTACTGGCTACTGGCTACTGGCGAACCTTATTTATGATGCAGCTTGGCTGCTAAAGTCCAACGGCTAACAGCTAATTGTTCTCGCCTGGCAACAGCTTTTCAATCGCTTCGGTCTCGATCGGTTCATTGGCGATGATGGTGATGACGGGGTCGGTCAGTCGGCGGTTGGCGACATCGCGGAGGTCGGCGGCGGTGAGGGCTTGCACCTGTTCGAGCAGGGCTTGGCCGGTAGGGTCGTCGATGCCGTAGAGCCGATCAAGGGCTTGGCCGGCGGCGAGGTCGCTGTTGGATTGGCGGGCGGCGAACTCGTTAGTCAACACCTTGGCTTTAGCACGTTCAAGGTCGACGTTAAGGATCGGCTGGGTGCGGGCGCGGTCGACGATGGCCATGGCGCGGCTCGTCGCTTCGACGAGGTTGGCCGGGTCGGTGTTGAACAGCAGTGTGAAGTAGCCTGGCACGATGCCAGTGACATTGCCGACCGACGCGGCATAAGCCAGGCCAGGCCCCTTGCCACGCAATTCCTGCTGCAGCCAACCGGATGGGAAGTCGCCCATCACGGTCGAGAGCACACGCAGCGCCGCGTAGTCCGGATCATCGCGGGTGATGCCCGGCCCGAGGCCGATCTGCACCGCTGCGACAGGCTTGGCCGTCGGATGAAATACCACACGCGATGCCGGCTCGCCCGGCAGCGGCGGCTCGAACGATTCGCCGGCGTTGGCGGGCATCTTGCCAAAGGTCTGCTCGGCCAACTCAAACGCACGCTCGGGATCGATGTCGCCGACGATCGCGAGGATGGACGACTCGGCTGCCAGCCGCTGCTCGTGGGCTTCACGCAGCTTGTCCGGTGTCAAATCGCGGATGACGCGGGCTCGGCCGAGTGTGGTCTGCGACCACGGATGATCCGCAAAATAGGCTTCGCGGAATCGACTACGCAGCTCCCCCGACCAGCGATCCGTCGCCCGGTCCACTGCAGCAAGCAAACGCGGCTGCACCGACTGCCACTCCTGCTCGTCGAACGCGGGGTTGAGCGCGACGTCGGCCATGATCTCCAGCAGCGTCGGCCAATCGTCGGCCAGCGCCGTGCCACGCAGGTAGCTGGTGTTGTTGCCCGCCGCGCTGCCGAGCGTCGCGCCGAGGTCTTCGAGCGAGGTGGCGATGTCCTGTGCGGATCGGCTGGTCGTGCCACGCATGAGCATTGTCGCCGCGGCGTTAGCGACGCCCTCTTGGCCGGGTTCGTCGGCGAGCAGACCGCCGCGTGTGTATAGCTGAACGGCGACAGCGGGGACAACGGTGCTGCGTTGAGCGATGACGGTCAGGCCGTTGCTTAACTCGCGAATCACCGGCGGGTCAACCGTAATCGCTTGCCGACCCTCGGCCGAACCATCCGCTAACTTTCGCTTGAGCTTACGCAGCAGCGTGTCGTTATCGAGGTCGATCTGTTCAACCCAATCATCGCGGGTCAGTGTCGCATCCGGGTCACGCTTGGGGTAAGGAATCTCTTCGTCCTCGCCGGCCGGGTGCAGCAACACGAGTGACGCCGCATCGGGGTCGAGCTTCTGCTTCGCGGCCCGCATCAGATCGTCGGCGGTCAGGTCCTGAATCGTAGCAGCGTACTTTTGGCGGTAGTCCGGATCGGCGGTGCTGATGATGTCTGAGGCGAGCATCGACGCGACCGCCTGGGCCGTCTGCCCGGAGCGAATCACGCGGGCCAGAGTCTTGCGTTTAGCCCTTGCCAATTCTTCATCACTCACCGGCTCGGCCTGCAGGCGTTGAAGCTGTGCAGCGATCGCGCTACGCACTGCCTCGGCGGCGTCCGGCTCGGCCAACTCATAATCCACCCCGAAAAAGCCTCGCCCCCACGCCGCGGAATAGTTGTAAGCATCGATCGAACTGACCAGCCGACGTTCATCGCGCAGCTCGCGGATCAGCCGGGACGATTCGCCCTGGCTCAAAATCGTCGCGATCAGGTCGAGCGCGTAATCGAGCTCGGCTCCGAGTTTCACGCCCGGCCAAAGCATGCGAACCCGCGGCCGACTGATGTCCGCCACGCCCTGCACCAGCGTCGGCTCGGCATCGCTGGGCACGGCAGGGAAGCCGACCTCCGGCAACTCGCCGGTCGGCACGTCATGCCAAATCTGAGCCAACTGCCGAATGACACCCTGCGGGTCGATGTCGCCGGTGACGACGAAGACCATGTTGTTCGGGACGTACATTCTTTTATAGAAGTCGTAGATTTCGTCCCGGCTAACGGTAAGAAACTCATCGAGATAGCCGATCGTCGGATGGGCCGCGGGGTGACCGGGGCTGGCGGCGTAGCGGGCCTGCTGGGTCAGCTTCCACTGGATACGGCCGGGGTCGCCTTGACCCATTGAGAATTCGCGCTGAATCACCTCACGCTCGCGCTCGTATTCCGTCGGCGTGATCTTGCTGTTCTTCAACCAATCGGAAAGCAGGGCGACAGCGGTTGCGGCATGGGGCGTGGTCGTGTTGATGTAATAACGCACCGTGTCCAGCGACGTCGCCGCGTTGGTTTGTGCGCCGATGGCGCCGAGGATCGCGTTGGACTCGGCCTCGGTTCGCGAGGCGGTACTGCCCCCGGAGATGAGGTGTTCGAGAAAGTGAGACAGGCCGGCCCCGACGTGTTCCTGCTCGTAGAGCGAGCCCGTCTTCACCCAGCATTGGGCGGAAACCACCGGCGCGGTCGGCACCCGCTGCGCGACGAGCAGCATGCGATTGGGCAGCCGGGCGATGACCCGGTCTTCGCGTTCCTGAAAGATGGCGTAGTCCGGCGTGGTCGGCGGATCGGCAACGGTCTTCGGGGCGTTTCCGGAAGCGGATGCATTTCCGGGGGCGGATGTGGTTCCGGGGGCGGCGGTGGTTCCGGGGGTGTCGGTCATGTCAGATTCAGTGGTCTCGGTGACTTTTGCAGCGGTTTGATCAGATGTGGCGGCTCTGTCGCCGGCCGGATCGGCGGAAGGCGTAGCACAGGCAACCAGCAACGTCGCGGTCAGAAAAACAGAGAGGGTGCGAAAAGCGGTGAGCATGTTGAGTCTCGATCAGGCGGAGTCGGACAGCGTTCAGCGTCTCGGAGGCGGCCTATCCTAGCGTTCGGCCCGAGAGAGAATCTAGTACGGCCAGACCAACCGGAAAGATCGCGAAACTAAATATGTCTCAAGCCAAAGAAAAACGCAGCCTCGGGTTTATGCCAGAAGCCCGGCTTCGCATCAACATGCGAGCCTTCAAATAAGAAGAATAGTTCAGCGTTAACGATCTATGGATTGCGGACTTCGTCGCGGATCGCCCACATCACTTCGGGGTCGATTGTGCCGTTGAACTGGAAGTTGCGGGTGCTGCCGTCGGCAAAAGAATAGTTCGACCAACCACCGCGTGTGTTCGAACCCGCCGCGCTATGTCGGCTCTGCTCCAGCCGATCAAAAGGGTCCGGCGTATTGGCGAAGATATCGACATACCAGCCCGAGAAAGACCCGGCTCCCGCATTGATGTTTTCCCCGAAAAACACAAGTTCGGAAGCCGACTGAATACCCTTGATTTCCATCGTGGTTTGATCTGTTTCATCCCAAGGATCGGGCGTACCAGGACCGGGGGTTCCGCCATCAAGGTCCTTGTTTTCATCGTAACGGTAGTCATTGAACCCATTCACCATGAAGCTGCGCGGCAATGCGTCAACGATCAAATCGTCAATCAGAGGATCGAGCGCGGCGGTCGGCTGATTCGGATCTTCGTCACTCGGGCAGGTCATCACCTGCTCATTGTTGTGGTACTCAAACAGTTTGCCGGTCCATTTTTCTTGGCCCCGCGTCGGGTAGCTCTCCTTATTGTCCACCGCGTACATCTCCATGGTCAGTGCGAGTTGGCGGATATTGCTCGCACAGGTGATCGAGCGGGCGACCTCCCGGGCCGAGGCGAGCGAGGGCAGGAGGATGCCGATGAGCAGCGCGATGATGGAAATCACCACGAGCAGTTCGATCAGGGTGAATGCGGCGGTCGGCCTCGAGAACAATGCAGGGGGGTGACATTTTCGCATGGCGGTAGGCTCCGGAAACATATGAATTGCAATCGTTCGAGCTTTGAGGCGTTATCTTACCCGATGGGAGCAACGCCCGGCCGGGCTGTCTATTGCCTGAGGCCGAGCTTTTGATGTTTAACCCCGCTCCGGGCGGGACCGAGGGATCACCATGAACAAACGCACCGTCGTCCTGATTCTCGTCCTCATTGTGCTACTGGGCTGGGCGTGGTGGCTTTTCAGCGCTCGGACCGAGGCCCCGCTGACCGTCACCGCCAGCCGCATCGCCAACGGCCCGCTGACCTTCGCCTTTAACGATGAGGTACTGCTAGAGGAAGTCAAAGTCGTTCGACCGGCCCCGAGCGAAGAAGACGCCCAAGCCGCGGCCGCTGCCGGAGGCGATTCCGGCGGCGGGGGCGTGTATGTCGAGCCGACCGAGCAGGTGATGTGGCATCTGATCCCACGTGACCCGCCGAAGGAGGGCGAAGAGGTCCGCGAACCCCGGCCGGTCCGCTCCGTCCGCTACGGCGGCTGGGTGCGTGGCCTTCGCCGCGCACCCGACATCCCCCGCCGCGGCGAAACGCTCGAGCCCGGCGTCGAATATGTCTTCACTGCCAACTCCGACCTCGGGCCGTTGGAATTGACCTTCGTCGCTAAGTAATAGATTGGATAAGCAGTACAAAGCGTGGGGAAGGCCATCCCCATGCTTTCACCTTTTCAAGCACATCGATCCACATCAATCACTAAACTGTCCGAGCTTTTCCTGTCTGGTTTCTCACTTCATGCGCGGAGGCTTCATGCCCCTCTCTCCCGAAGCGTTGCAGTCGGCCCAGCGTCGCTACTGGCGTAACAACATCACCATCATGGCCGTGCTGCTGGGTGTCTGGGCGTTCGTCGGCCTGGGCTGCGGCATCCTCTGGGCCGACTGGCTCAATCAATGGCAACTCGGCGGCGTGCCCTTGGGCTTCTGGTTCGCCCAGCAAGGCAGCATCGCCACCTTCGTCATCATCATCCTCATCTACGCCATCCTCATGAACCGGCTGGATGCTCGGTATCACCGCAAGATCGCTCAGAAGAATGAGCCGCAGATGAACACGGATGAACGCGGATGATTCCAAAATAAAGCATTGTCGCTGCATAGCCCAAGCCTGATTTTCTATTTTTCTACGATTGTATTTTTCTGATTTCTCATCTGTGTTCATCCGCGTTCATCTGCGGCTAAATAAAACGGAGACTGAATTATCCTCGCCATCACCAGCCAAATGACCTGGACGATCATTTTTGTCGCCCTGACCTTCGGGCTCTATCTCGGCATCGCCTGGTGGTCGCGGGTCAAGGACACGAAGGGGTTTTTCATTGCGGGCGGCGGGGTGCCGGCCCCGGCGAACGGGATGGCGACCGCCGCAGACTGGATGTCGGCCGCGTCCTTCATCTCCATGGCCGGGCTCATCTCAGGCATGGGTTTCGCTGGCGGGGTCTACCTCATGGGCTGGACCGGCGGGTACGTCCTGCTCGCTCTGCTGCTGGCCCCGTACCTCCGCAAGTTCGGCCACTTCACCGTGCCGGACTTCATCGGCGACCGCTACGCCCCCCCCGGAAAGTCCCCCGGAAGTTCCAACTCCGCTTCCGAGATCAACTATGCGAGGCTCATCGCGCTGTTCTGCGCGATCTTCGTCAGCTTCACCTACGTCGTCGGACAGATGAAAGGCGTCGGCGTCGTATTCTCCGGGTTCCTCGGGGTCACGCCGGCTGTGGGCGTCTTCATCGGGATGGCGATCGTCTTCGTCTACGCCGTGTTCGGCGGGATGAAAGGCATTACCTGGACACAGGTCGCCCAGTTCTGGGTGTTGATCACCGCGTTCCTGATCCCCGCCGTGGCGATCTCGCTGAAGCTGACGGGGCAGGCGATCCCGTCGATCGGGTTGGCGTCGCCGGTGTTGGAATCGGTCGATCCCGCTCGGCCATATCTGCTGGACAAGCTGTCGTCCATCAACGAACAGTTCGGCTTCGGCAGTTACACCGAGGCCTACGGCGAAAACAGCGGCAAGTGGAATCGGCTGAACGTTTTCTGCGTCTGTCTCGCGCTGATGGCGGGGACGGCCGGGCTGCCGCATGTGATCGTCCGGTTCTACACGGTCAAGTCCGTCAAGGCCGCCCGCTGGTCCGCGTTCTGGGCGCTGGGTTTCATCAGCCTGCTCTATCTGACCGCCCCATCGGTCGCGGCATTTGCCCGGTACTACATGGTCGATGACATCGCCGGGCTGAACGGCAAGACCGTCGAAGAACTGCCGGCGTGGTACCACGACTGGAATCAGACGGGCTTGATTGCGTGGGTGGATTTCAATGGCGATGGAAAAGTGGCGTTTACGAATAATTTGACGGATTCCGAGATTTTTCCCGCTCAGTTGGAAATAGATTCGACGAGTTCGACGCTGCCTGTGATTCTTCCCAACGAACTGATGCGGGTCGGCGGGATCCCCGCTGGTATGCGCGATGACATCCTCAAAAACCCCGCCGCCTGGGTCGCCAAGAATGGCGGGACCGAGGACAACGGCGCCGCGGCCAAAGCCGAGTTGCTCGCCCTTGGCGGCGCGCATCACCCGGACCGGGACATCATCGTGCTCGCCACGCCGAAGATGGCTGAACTCGCCGACTGGATGGTCGCCTTCGTGATCGCCGGCGGACTGGCGGCCGCGCTCTCCACCGCGTCCGGCCTGCTGCTGGTGATCTCCTCCTCGGTCGCGCACGACCTCTACTACAAAGTCATGAACCCCACCGCCTCCGAAGCCCAGCGGCTATTGGTCGGGCGAATCGCGATCGGCGTGGCAGTCTGCATCGCGGGCTACTTCGGCATCAACCCCCCCGGTTTTGTAGGTGAGGTGGTTGCATTCGCTTTTGGACTTGCGGCGGCCTCCTTCTTCCCCGCCATCGTGCTGGGCATTTTCTCGCAGCGGGTCTCGACCGTCCCCGCCGTCGCAGGCATGTTGGTGGGCATCGGGTTCACCGCGTTCTACATCGTCTGTCAGAAAGCAGATGTGATTTTGCTCAACGCCGAAGTGGCCCAGGCGATCCTCGGCCCGGCCGGTCAAGGCTTGCGGACGCCCTGGTTCTTTGGGATCGACGCCCAGGGCATCGGCACGGTCGGCATGGTGCTGAACTTCATCGTCACCCTTGCCCTGACCCCGCTTTGCAAGCCGCCCAGCGAAGAAGTCAAGCAAATGATCGTCGCCATCCGCGAGCCTGAAGGTGAGACACCCGCGGTCGACATCGAGCAGGCCCCGGGGCATTAAGGATGGGAACCGCAGATGGACGCTGATAATAGACTCAGCGAGTCAATCGCCATGGTTGGCAGCTGATTCCAGGCGTCAAATAAAGTGAATTTATGAGAATCATCTGTGTCCATCCGCGTTCATCTGCGGTTTCAAACCTGCTTTCGTAAAATAGAACAAGCCTCTTCCACCCTGTCTCTCAGGAGTTTCACCATGGCCGACTCGACGCCTCGCAAGCCCGTGAATGATGACGACCTGCTCGCCTCGGCGATCCCGATCGATGGGCTGGAGGATGAAGAGCAGGCGGATGGCGATTCATCCGACCCAACGCTGGACCCCGACGAACTGACGCCGATCGATATCGATGGCGATGATGTCGGCGGCGACGATGCCTCGGCCGGCTCGATGTCCGACTCGGTCTCGACCAAGATCCACGGCTTCAGCGTCGGCCGGGTCCCGCATGAACAGAACTGGGGCCGACCCACCAACCAGACCGGCACCGGGGCGACCCACGTCCGCACCTTCTACAGCAAGCTCCGGGCAGACGCGATCGACCACATGGACCTGCAGGTCAACCAATGGCTGGACAAGCACCCGGAATACGAAGTGAAATTTGTCACCACGACCGTCGGCAAGCTCTACGGCAAGACGCTGGAAGATGCGCTGTTTATGAACGTGTGGGTGTAATTTTTCTCTCTCCCGCCGGGAAAGAGACTATCGACTGTTTACTTCAGTTTTGGCGTCTTACTCCCCTCTCCCTGAGTGAGGGGCCGGGGGAGGGTGTCGAGCGCTCGTTGCTTGCCTGCAATTCTGCACCCTCCCCTAACCCCTCCCTCGAAGGGAGGGGAATTAGAGATAGCCTTAAGCTACAGCTGGATCCGAAACAACTTAGAGACACTCAACAGCGCCCAAAATTCCGCGCAGGATTTCGCTCGGTGTTTCGTAACATGGGTACGGAACTGACCCCCAAGCCCTTTTCAAGCGACTGAACCATGCGACTTTCCACCCTGACCACCTGCCTGTTGGCCCTCGTGATCCTGACCCCGGCCGCGTTGGCGGAGGTGCTTTATACCTACCGCGGCGATGGTCTTGAGCTTCAGATTACGCAGGAATCGGCCGACGGATCGTTTGCCGGCAACCTCGTATTCAACGGCAACACCTATCCGATGCAGTGCTCGCAGAACGCCGAGCAGACCCTGGCGCAAGGTACGTTTCAAGCGAACGGCCAATCCTTCAAATTCACCGCCAAGCCGGTGAACAACGGCCAAGCCATCCAACTCGAAACCGGCGGAACGAGCTACACCCTGCGACAGGTCAACACCCCTTCGGCTCCGGGTCCGGGGGTCGATAACCCAAGCCGAGAAAACCCCGCACCGGCCAACGGCGAAGCCATGGTGATGCGTAAGCACACCATCAAGGACCCGGGGATGCAGAACATGGAGTCGCACACCATGCTCGTGCCCGAAGGCTGGAAGGTCGAGGGCGGCGTACTCTGGAACCCGCTGTCGCAGTTCTACTTCGCCAGCTTAGGGCTGCAGATCGCCGCGCCGGACGGACGCGAGATCCTCTGGATCCCCAACACCGGCTTCAGCTTCTACCGCGGGCAGGGCCAGAACATCCAGATCCCGCAGCAAGGCCAAATGACCGGCGACGGCTCGATCTTCATGCCCCCGCCTCACTCACCCAAAGACCTCGTGACCAATTTGGTCATCAAACAGTTCCGACCCAACGCGACGAATGTTCAGGTCACCAAAGTCGAGCGCGTCACCCATCTTGAACAGGCTTACCTGCCGCTCTTCGGCCCGCTGATTCAACAGGCCAAGCAGCTCGACCGCCAGACCAAGCAGACCTCGGCGATGAGCGGCGACCAATCGGGTTATAGCTTCAACTATCAGTACCCCGCGGTCCATGTGACCTACACCGAAAACGGCAAGCAGTACGAAGAACTGTTCACCTATCTTCAGACGCAGAACGAAAGCTATTACACCTACCGCATGATCAATACCTGGTTTCAAACCAGCACCTGGGCGGTCTGCGACCTGATCAGTTTTCGTGCCCCGCTGGGCCAACTTGAAACGCAACTGCCCAAGCTCATCACGATCAGCAACTCGGTCAAGCCGACCCAGCGGTGGTACTCCTGCATCAAGGAGATTGAAAAACGTCTAGCTCAACAGCGGCAGCAAAACGCCCGCAAGCAGTGGATCGCCAATCAGAACGCCCTCAAAGCCCGGCAGGCAGCATTCCAGCAGACACAGAAAACGATTGCCCAGAACAGCAGCGACATCCTGGATATGCAGATGGATTCGTGGAAGAAGAAAAACGAAAGTCAGGACCGCATGAGCCGGGCTTGGTCCAACACGATGCACGGCGTGGACGACTACAAACTGCCCGATGGCACGACCCGCTCGCTCGACTCGAGTTATAAAAAGGTCTACACCAACGGCACGGGCGACTTCCTGTTCACCAACGACCTGCTGAACAACCCGAACGTAGGCAGCACGGTGCAGTGGGACGAGATCAAGCCAGTCACCCCGATGGGCGGGGCCGCAAATTACTGAAATTGAGCTTCACCCACCAAGCATAAAAAGAAGCCCACGCCGTGACGGCGTGGGCTTCGTGGGGTTGGGTGCAAATTTGGTGAAAGGTCTGATCAGTTCGTTGAGGCGCCGCCTTGGCCGAAGGTGATTTTGTCGGTGCCCAGGGCATCCGAGTCGCCCAGACCGCCCAGGCCGCCGCTGCCTTGCGGGGCGGATTTCTCGGCACGGGACGCGGCCGCGTCCTGATCGCTGGTCCACATCGCCCGCTTCAGCGACAGGCCGATCTTGCGATCGTCCAGGTCGACGCGGAGGATCTTGACTTCCAGTTCCTGGTCCTGCTTGACCACGTCCTGCGGGTTCTCGACCTTATGGTCGGCCAGTTCGGAGATGTGCAGCAGGCCTTCGAGTTCGTCTTCGAGTTCGACGAACACACCGAAGTTGGTGATCTTGGTCACCTTGCCCTGAACGATCATGCCCGGCTGATAATGCGTCGGGATGGCTTCGACCCAGGGGTCTTCTTCCATCTGCTTGAGGCCCAGCGCGACGCGCTGCTTCTCGCGGTCCACTTCGAGGACGACGCACTTGGCGGTGTCGCCCTTCTTGAGCAGCTCGTTGGGATGGCTGATCTTCTTGGTCCACGACAGGTCGCTGACGTGCAGCAGGCCGTCGATGCCCGGCTCGATCTCGAC
>CAZFZS010000017.1:0-84204 GCA_964523485.1 uncultured Phycisphaeraceae bacterium
TCTGGGCCATCCCAAAAATACAACGGCCGGCGTGTCGAGTTCAGTCGACATGCCTGCCTACCAAATCACGGCCATCGAAACCAAGCGGACGACCTCGCGACCGAGTCCGCCGTTTATCACCTCGACGATGCAGCAGCAGGCCAGCAACCGCTTGGGGTTCAACCTCCGCCGGACGATGCGGGTTGCCCAGCAGCTCTACGAAGGCATCGACCTCAAGGGTGCCCGCGGCCAAACCGGCCTGATCACCTACATGCGGACCGACTCGACGCACCTCTCCAGCGAAGCCCTGTCCGCCGTCCGCGGCTACGTAGGGCAAAAGCTCGGCGACAATTACCTGCCGGAAAAACCCAACTTCTACAAGTCATCCAACAAGGATGCGCAGGAAGCCCACGAAGCGATCCGCCCGACGGATGTGAATCTCACGCCGAATGATCTGCGCAGCCGACTGAGTGATGAGCAGTTTCGATTGTACGATCTGATTTGGCGTCGCTTCGTCGCCTGCCAGATGATGCCCGCGCAGTGGGACGCCACCGCGATCACCATCAAACCCCACGCCGACGCTGAGCGTAGCGAAGCGTCTGGTATCGAAGCCACCTTCCGCGCCACCGGCCGAACCCTCGTCTTCGATGGCTTTCTCAAAATCATGGGCTTGCCCAAGTCTGACGATGTGCTGTTGCCAAAACTTCAAGAACAGCAGCCCCTCGCTCCGATCGAGATTGACCCGACCCAGCACTTCACCAGCCCGCCCGCCCGGTTCACCGAAGCGTCGCTGCAGAAGAAGCTCGAGGAGGAAGGCATCGGCCGACCCTCGACCTACGCCGCGATCATCTCGACCATCCAGGACCGCAAATACGTCGAGACCCTCACGCCCCGTGACAAACGCCTTAAAGCGACCGACATGGGCATGGTCGTTACCGACAAACTGATCGAAGCGTTTCCTTCGATCATGGACGTCGGCTACACCCGCGAGATGGAGGCCCACCTCGACGAGATCGAGTCCGAACACAAGGATTGGCGGGAGACGCTGCACGAGTTTTACGACCCGTTCAAGGAAAAACTCAAGCGTGCCCACGAAACGATGACCCACGCCAAGGCTGTCAGCGAACCCGCCCCGCACACCTGCCCGAAGTGCGGCTCGCCGACCGAATACCGCTTCGGCAAGAACGGCCGATTCCTCTCCTGCACCGCGTTCAACGTCCCCCCGCAAGTGGTGCACCCCGAAGGTCACGGCTCCCCTGAAAATGGCGGCGATTGGCTGTTATACAAAGCCAAAGGCAAAGCCCGCCCGAAGGTTCAGACCGAAGACGCCAGCGAGAAAATCACTTGGACCAAGCTGACCAAGGGTGACAAGGAAAAGTTCCAAAAGCTCAGCGACCAGATGCCCGAGCCCTGCAAGTACGCTGCACCGATCGATAGCGAGGGCAACCCGATGGAGCCGGAGTTGACCGACATCCTCTGCCCGGAGGATGGCCAACCGATGATCCGCCGCACCGGCCGGTTCGGCCCATTCCTCGCCTCGAGCAACTACCCCGAAGTGCAGTACATCATCAAGCTCGACCCGAAAAAAGGCCACGTTGTTCTACCCAAGGTTCCGCCGATGGAGACGGATGTGCTTTGCCCGAAATGCGGTGAGGACACCGAGGCAAATCTGTATCTACGCGATTCCAAGCGGGGCCTTTGGATGAGCTGTTCACGGTTCCCCAAATGCCGCGGCCGCGTGGGTTTCAATAAGCTAGAAGACGACAAACAGGCCGAGCTCGAAAAGGCTTGGCAGCAACACGTCGCCGACAACCCCGTGCCCGAAATCCGCACCACCACCGGCCACGTCATCACCGAAGACGAGGAATACCAACCCCTGATTGCAGGCGAAACCCCCGCGGCGAGTGAGGCGGAGTTGGCTGCGGACGCGGCGTAAAACCATTTCTATTAAGAAACCAAAAATGGCCTCGTCGAGGCCAAACCATCCAAATTTATTGCCCCCACGGCGAACCGCGCGGTTTGCGTATTGCTAAAATCACGACCCGCCGTCTTCGAATAACTCAGGCGTCAAATTGAGAACAAAACTTCTGCGATAAGAGAAACTTAAAGCTCAAAACGATCAATTTGTATTCGTAGAAGATATATCTTTTACCAGTCCCAGTTCTGCAGCTCAGGCGGTTCTAGGAAGGACTGCTAATGGATGGATCGAATGGAAAGATTCTTCGGGAAAAACTTTGGATCAGAAATATCGACAGAACGATTAGCATTTAAAGAAACTTTTCTCTTATAATTTTTAGCGACTTTTTAACTTCCGCTGAATCGCATCACCCACCGCCTTCGGATTCGCTTGGCCCTTCGACAATTTCATGACCTGCCCGAGCAGGGCGCCGATGGCTTTGCCTTTGCCTTCGCGGATGTCGTTGACGATCTTTTCGTTCTTTGGCTCGGCCAACACCGCATCGATCCAAGTCTCGAGTTGGCTGTCGTCGCTGATCTGCAGGAGCTGATGCTGCTCAGCCAATTGCATCGCGGGGGTGGACTCGTGGCCGGGCTCGCAGGCGATGCCGAAGAGTTTGTCAGCCGCGTTCGCGCTGATCTTATTGCTGTCCTGCAACGCGACGATATCTGCGACCTGAGTGGGTGAAACCGTCAGTTCACTCAGGCTGCAGCCCTTCTCGTTGACATACTTCGCACCGGCATTCAAGAGCATCGCCGCGATCCGTCTCGGCTCGGCCTCGGGCAGTTCGCCGGTCGTGTCCACCAGTAAGCACGACTCGAAAAACGCCGTATCCGCGGGCTCGGCCAACAGTTGATCCGCATCCGCTTCACGCAGGCCCAGCTTCTCGATGTACCGCTCGCGTCGCTGAGCAGGCAACTCGGGCTGGTCGGCTTTGAGCGTGTTGAGCCAATCATCATCGATGTCCAACGGCACAAGGTCCGGGTCGGGGAAATAGCGGTACTCGTCCGCATCTTCTTTCTCGCGCTGCACCGTGGTCACCGCTCGCTCGTCGTCCCAGCCTCGCGTCGACTTGGCTCGGGCGCCCATGACTTTTCCATCCTCAAGCCATTGTTCGACTTGGCGGTGATGCTCATGCACGATCGAGCCGTGCACCGCTTTGAACGAGTTGAGATTCTTGATCTCGACCACGGGAGTCGCGAACTGCTGCCCATCCGCCTTCGTGATGATCACGTTGATGTTCGGCTCAAACCGGATGTGGCCCTGCTGCATCACGCCGTTGGTTACGCCGAGTGATCGGCAGACATCACGTAACGCCTGCCCAAACGCGACCGCCTGATCCGCGGAGGTCATGTCCGGCTCCGACACGATTTCCAATAACGGCGTGCCCGCGCGATTCAAATCGATCAGCGACACCGCCTCACTTGCCGAGCCATCATTCGGCCGATCGACATTGGCCGGCCATTCATGCATCAACTTGCCGGCATCCTCTTCCAGATGTGCCCGAATGATGCCGATCCGTTTCGTGCCCAAGTCGCCGCCACCCAAGTCCCCGTCGCCATCTTCCGCATCGGCATCGCTCAACTCGATGTCCAATGCCCCGTCGTAACACAATGGCAGGTCGTATTGGCTGATCTGATAATTCTTCGGCAGGTCGGGATAGTAATAGCTCTTGCGATCCCACTTGGTCGTCTTGGCGATCGAACAATTCAAAGCCAGGCCGACGCGGATCGACATCTCGACCGCAGCGCGATTGATCACCGGCAGGGTGCCGGGCAAGCCGATGACCACCGGGTCGAGCAGCGTGTTGGGCTCCGCATCCGCGAAATCGGTGTGGGCGACGTTGGGCGCATCGGTCCACATTTTCGAGCGGGTCGCGAGTTCGACGTGGACTTCCATACCGACTTTGAGGGTGGTGGTCAGGCCATGCGGTTTGCCGGGGTCGGGGTAATTCATGGTGGGTCGGGGCCGGGGGCAATGGGTTCGAGGTGTCGGCTCTTGCGTGGGCCGGTGGATTGTAAGTCGGTCAGCGTTTCGAGTAGCAGGAAAAGATCGTCGGCCGATCGCACCGGAGGGTAGACCCTCTCGTCGATGAGCAGCCGAGGCACCGCTTTGCCGACCGCCTCGAACAACCGGCCGTGGCCTTGAAGCATGACATCGATCCGCGGATCAGCGAGCGCGGTGTCGAGCGAAACCTCTTCAAGCAGCTGCTGTGCTTTCTTTCGGGCCTCGGCTTCGCTCGGCGCGGCATCGCCGCTGAACAGGAAGCGGTCGAAGGCTTCGTAGGCTTCGGGTTGATCAAGCCAGACCGCGAGGGTCAGCCGGGCCAGTGCACAGGACGACTCGAAGCCCGGCAGGGTGCGTGACATATGTTCGTTGCATCGATCGGAGAACGGTGTCGGAATCATCGCGACAACGAGTTGGCCGTCGTAGCGTTCGACCGCTTGATGGACTTGATTATGTGTAACACGGCATTGCGCGCAGTTGGCGTCGTAGGTCAGGCCGATGGTGACCGCTGCGTCGGTCGGGCCGAGCGTGGGGAACTGCGTCGGGTCGAGATTCACGAACCCGCCGAAGCCCGGCGTGGCGATTGCCTGCGGCGGGGGGTTATACAGAAGCTGCCCCGCGATGAGTATGCCGACTGGGATGAGGCCAATCGGAGCAAGCCACGACCAGCGGCGGGGAAGAACCAGGGCCAAGACACCCACGATGACGTTGATCGCGTGGCCGACCATGCAATAAAAACATATTTCGCTAAGCACGACAAGCTGGAGAAAAACGAACCAGGTGACGCTGCCGAGGATGACAATGCCGAGGGTCGGCAAGGCCCAATGATTGCGAGGATGGGGCTTGAGAAAGCTGAAACCGAGGACGGCCACATGGACGAGAACCGCCCCTGCGGTGACGGGTAGACCGAGCCATGTAGCGTAGCGGGAAGCGAGCACCTGACCGCAACCCGCCTGCTCTCCGCAGCCGGGCAGGCCAGCCTGACCTTGTGAGAGGTAGAGCAGAATACCACTGAAAATCAAGGCAATCATCGCGGTGATGCGTATTGACCAAAGCAACATGGTGAGATTCTCAAAGCGTGGGCTTTCCAGGGGGATTGCCATCCCCACGCTTTTGTGGCAAACAATTAAATAACCGCTGCCGGGTCTATTTGTCCTAAATGCTCAAACGCATTGCGGCGGATGATGCACGAATCGCATTGCCCGCAAGGTTTCGCCTTGAGCGGGTGGTTCGCATCCGGCACCGGGTCGTAACAGGAGTGGGTCAAACCATAGTTCACGCCGAGGCTAAGTCCGTATTCGATAATTTTCGTTTTCGTCCAATCGATCAATGGCGTGTGGATTTTTAGTGGTTGGTCTTTCGAGCTGACGCCCGCCTTCGTGGCGAGGTTGGCCATGGTGGCGAAGGCCTGGATGAACTCGGGCCGGCAATCGGGGTAGCCGGAGTAGTCCACCGCGTTGACGCCGATGAACAGATCCGTGCTGCCCAGCACCTCGGCCGCGGCCAAGGCGTAGCTCAGGAATATCGTGTTACGGGCCGGGACGTAGGTCACCGGGATCTCGCCCGCCATCGTCGATTCTTCGCGGTTTTTCGGCACTTCCAACGCATCGTCGGTCAGGGCTGAGCCGCCCAGCGCTCGCAGATCGAGCGGGATGATGCGATGCGAAGCAACGCCCAGGTCTTCCGCGACCGCGGTGGCTGCCAACAACTCAGCATCGTGGCGTTGGCCATAGTCAAACGAGAGTGCGTGACAGACATAGCCCGCACCCTTCGCGATCGCGAGCGTCGTCGCGGAGTCCAACCCCCCGGAAAGCAACACGATGGCGGGTGATTTAGACATCTGAGAAATTTAACCACGGCGGCACGGAGGAAGCGGGAGATTTTGACAGGATGACAGGATTTTCAGGATGAACAGGATTGGATTTTAACTTTTGTATCAACAGATTTATTGATGGCTCGCCTCGCCATCGTTTCCTTGCTGATCCTGTCAATCCTGAAAATCCTTTCATCCTGTCCCGCCGCTTCTCCGTGCCTTTCGTGTACTCCGAGCCTCTGTGGTGAAGCGAAGCGCCTCCTAGGAATCACAAATACTCATTGCCAAATTTCTCACCGACCTCGGCGTGGAGTTTTTTGATGTCCTGGGCGTGATCTTTGTGGCAGACCAGGGTGGCCTTATCGGTGTGGATGATGATGAGGTCTTCGACGCCGAGCGTGGTCACCAGGTGGTCGGGCTGATCGGAAGCGACCAGTGTGTTCTTGCTGTTCATGATGACGGTCTTGCCAGCCGAGGTGGTGTTGCCGGCGTCGTCTGGATCAAGCGTGTCCGCGAAGCTCGGCCAACTGCCGACGTCCAGCCATCTCAAGGGCATCGGTACCGCGGCGACCGTCATCGCGTCGTCCTTCGAGGCAGGCTCCATGATCGCGTAATCCACGCTGACCTTTTTCAGTGTCGGGTACACCTCAGTCAACTTCGCATCCCGCTGGTCGGTGTTCCAAGCCTCGGCCAGGCTTTCGAGTTTGGCGTGGTTCTCCGGGGCGTATTTTTCGATGCAGTTCATCACGGTCGACGCTTTCCAGACGAACATGCCCGAGTTCCAGAGATACTTGCTCGGGCCTGCTTCGAGGTAGTCATCCGCGACAGACTGCTCGGGCTTTTCTTTGAATTCATCGACCACATGGGCGGAACTGCCATCGATGGCATCGCCGAGTTGGAGATAGCCGTAGCCTGTCGCGGCCTCGGTTGGCGTGATGCCGAAGGTCACCAGCGTCTGGTCGTCGCGCTCGGCCAATTCGAAGCCCTTGGCGACCGTTGCGAGCAGTTCATCGATCGGCGTGATCAGGTGGTCGGCGGTGAAAATCGCGACGACGGCATCGGGGTCTTTTTCTTGGAGTACTGCACAACCCAGGCCGACGGCGTTGAGCGTGTCCCGACCCATCGGCTCGGCGATGAAGCGGTCTTCGGTCAGGCCGGGCAAGCGATCGAGCATTGTTTGCTTTGTGGATTCGCCAGCGCAGACGTAGACCTGTTCTGCGGGGAGCAGGCCTTCGAGGCGTTCCATCGCGACTTGTAACAGCGAATGCCCGCCCCCGGAAGTGACCGCCTGCTCGGGGTCGGCTGCATCTTCCGGGGGGATGAAGGGGATGAGCTGTTTGGGTAAATCTTTTGTGGACATCGGCCACAGGCGTGTGCCCGAGCCGCCGGCAATGATCAGTGCATATCGCATCGCCCAAGCATACAACGCCCGGCAACATCGAGCCTAAAATGGATTGTGGAAGATTAAGTAAGCCGGGGATGAAGCTCTGCGAGTCTCCGGATATTTAGATGACACGATCCGGGGATTCGCAAAGCCTTATCCCCGGCTTGAATTAGCTTTTATCATCAACACCCAAATTAAGGAGCTTCAATCATGCCCAAACATGCTCTCGACCCCGACAAGGCGGAAAACATCTCGGAAGAAAAACGCAAGCAGATCATCGACCTGCTTCGCAAGGCTTACAACATGGAGCTGGAAACGGTCATCAACTACCGCACCAATGCGATCCACCTCGACGGCATGCTCGCGATGGAAGTGAAGGAAAGCCTGGAGAAGGACGTCACTGAGGAGCTGAACCACGCGGCCCGGTTGGCGATGCGGATCAAGATCCATGGCGGGCGAATCCCCGGCTCGCAGGAATTGAAAATGGAGCAGACCACGCTGCAGCCCCCCGAGGAAACCATCGACGTGAAGTCGGTCATCCTCGGCGTGATCGATGCGGAGGAAGCGGCGATTGCCCATTACCAGAAGATCATCGAAGCAACCGGTGAAGCGACGGACCCGGTGACGCAAGACCTGTGCATCGAACTGAAAGGCGATGAGGAAGAGCACCGGCGGGAGTTCACCGGGTTCTTGCGGGAGTACGAAGCGATGGGGCGGATGTTCGGCAAGGGTTAGTCGAAGTTTTCTGCAACCTGATGCACACCCTCAAGCCGGGGGATGGCCATCCCCCGGCTTCAGGGTTTCCCGCGCAATCCCAGCTCCTCCGCCAACACGGCGGCGGCCCATTTCACATCGGCCTCGGGGTAGTTGGTCAGCCTAGTGATCGGCTTGTTGCCGCCCGTGTCGATCTGCAGGTTGACCACGGCATTGTTACCCATGGTGAACCACGCTTCGCCCAGGCGGATGCCCGTCACCGAATCGCGCAGTATCGACTTGCGGCGGACCCCGAGCAGGCCATGCCGAGCGATTGTGAGTTGTTCATCGTCGACCGTGATCTGCGTAAATGCCCGGCCCAGGTCGAAGGCCATGTAGGTCAGAAAGAACCCCAGCGACCCCAGCACGATCAGCAGCACCAGCGTTTCACCCTTAAACGCATCCGCTCCCAGCCGACTGATCATCACGACCATCCACAGGATCAGCCCCGGCCCGAGCACGCAGGCGACATACGACCCCCGCCACAGCCCCAGCGCCTGCGCGGTCACCGTCAGCACCCCACCCTCGCGGGAAGCATGCATGTAACTCTGCGGCGGCTTGGGGGGAAAGTCTTGATTAGTCATGGCAGGATTAATTAGCCGCAGATGAACGCGGATAAACGCAGATTGAATCGGTGAAAAAAGATGAGAATACTCAATGGGATCAGGCACGAATTTTGTTGCGTCAATTTAGCGATTACCAATTTGGGTTTTATCCGCGTTGATCTGCGTTCATCAGCGGCTAATTGCCTTCCGACTTCGCCGCGGTCGGCGGGTCAATGATCCACGTCATGGCCACCTCATACGTTTCATCCTGCACCTCGGCTCGGCGGGTCAGGTCGAGGCGGTAGCGGCCAGCGGGCAGAGTGTTCATATACACATGCTCGACGTTATCGACACGGCTTTCACTGGCGGCGACGACTTCTTCGCTGCCGTCCTCGTTGAGCGAGATCAGCTGAAGATCGAAATCCGCGAGACGTGGGCCGTCCAACCATAGTGCGTGCTGCTGGTTGTTCTCTTTGCTGCGGAGCAGGGCCACGCGGCCATCGATCCGGCGGTTCCACACCGCGGTCACCGTGAACGGCCCGAGGTCGCCGCGCGGCTCGAGTTCGTAGCTGACCGTCTGGTTCTGCCCCATCGACAGCAACGCCCAGCCCGACGAGCTGCGGACCTTGCCCGGGGCGGTTGGGGCATCCTCGAAAATCTTCAGCGAGCGGTCGAGGTTGACCACGCCCACGCCCAGCCGTTCATCCAGCGACCCGCCATCGCGCGGCGAGAAGTGCGGCGGCTTGGTCGCCCCGCCCAGCAATACCGCCTTGATCACCTCGGACCGATGAGCCACGTCTTGGCCTGACTTCACCTTCTCATCCGCCTGTTCCAGCAGCAATGCCGCACACCCCGCGACGACCGGCGTCGAGAAGCTGGTCATGTTCCCCGGGGCCGCGATGTCCGGCTTGACCCGGCCTTCGCCCTCGACCGACGTCAGCCCGCTGGAGTTGTTCCCCGACCCGACGCCGACGGCGATGGCGTTGTGGGCACTTGCCAGTAGCGGCGGCACCGCGGTGGCTTTGCCGTTGTTGACGCCGACCGCCATGACCACGTCCTGCGTATCGATCACAAAATCGACCCGCCGCAGGATCGCGGCCGCCTGTTTCTCCTGCGGTTGGCCGATCCAGGAATGGGTATAGACTCGGGCGACAAACGGCGAGACCTGCCGCTGCTCATCAACCGACAGCGGCGGGGCGGTGGTATCGGCCCGCAGCAGCCCGCCGGTGAGAAAGTCCTGCGTGGTCATTGCGTGGACGACTTCGACGCCCGGGGCCAGGCCGGACTTGCCGTAGATAATCTTCGCGGTGTGGCCGGCGTGGCCGGAGGGCTGGCTGTCGCCCGACCGGGGGTTAACGGTGACGGTTTCGAAGTTCGGCCCGGTCAGGTCGGGCAGGTATTCGCCGGCATTGCCTTCGACGTGGCCGAACACGACGCCTTGCCCGGTCGGCATTGCGTCGCCCAGCCGGAGTTTCGCCTCGCCGTAGCCGATGCCGGCTTTCACCGCCGCCTGACCATGAATCTGCCCGGCCGCCAGCAACGAGGCCAGACCGAGTAATGCGATGCGTATATAGGTTTTGCCGGATCGCATGCTGGCCATGCTATCAATCTCCCTCCCTGCCGCGAATTTTTGAAGCGGTGGCATGGTCTGCCGCTTTGGGCAGGTCATGGTTGTCAAGCGATACACTCATTCCGTGGCCTGGCATCAAAGCCTGCCAGACCACGCCACCCCATCGCTTTGAGGAAAAGTGAAATATGTTCACCGAAGTTGGCCGGTTGCCCTCGCCGTGTCCGATAAAGCGGGTAAGATGCGGCATCAGCCGCCGAGTATCAATTGGATCGGGGCGGGCGGAGCCTGCAGCAACCCCAGACGGAGTTTCTACGACATGAATACGCGGATTTTTCAAGCGTCAGCATCGGCCTTGGCCGTCCTCCTGCTGTCGGGACTCAGCCTGCCCGGCAACGCTCAGCAAGGCGAATTCGAAGCCTACGAAGCGGTCGTCGTCGCCGACGACACGCCGATCCGCTCCGGGGCCGGCCGAGCGTATTACGAAGTCGGCATGCTCCGCGAGGGCGATGTCGTCCAAGTCGAAGACGAGCTGTTCGGCTGGTACAAGATCACCGCACCCGAGGGCGTTTACAGCTTCGTCGAGCGTAAAAACGTCGATGCCAAGGGAGACGGGTCGTGGGGCCTTGTCAACACCAACCGCACGATGGTCAATGCTGCTCACGCCAGCAAAGGCCCGGCTGACAGCTACCGCAGTCAGGGCGATCTGGACAAGGGCGACCGCGTCGAGATCGTCGGTCAAAAGGGCAACGCTTACAAGATCATCCCGCCCGAAGGGGCTTACGTGTTCCTGCCGCCACGCTCGGTCGAGCGGGCCAGTGACATGCGGCCGAGCGTTGCCGAAGTTGAATCGAACGAAACGAAGAAGCCGGTCGAAACCGCTTCCGCCGAAGCGACCGCCCAGCCCGAGCCTGTCCGGACGATTACGCCTGCTCAAGTCGTCGTGAATCCGCCCGCCCCAATCCAGCGGCAGCCTGCCGCGACTCAGTCGCAGCGCGCTACCGTAGCCGAGGCGGCTGAACTGGCCGAAACCGTAAAGGCCGAGCCCGCGAAGCCGGCTGAGCCGAAGATTCACCCCAAGCTCGCAGCGGTGGAAGACGCGATCGGACCGTATTTCGATTTGCCTGTCGATGAACAGCCTTTCGACAAGATGGTCGAGGGCTACGCCGCCGCCTCCGCGGTTGTTGGCCTGAGCCGATCGGATGTCCGCCTGATCCAGGACCGCCTGCAGACCATCGAGCGCAACCGCGAGTTGGCCGAGGCACTGGGCGAGCCTGAGCCGCCGGCCCCGGTGGCTGTCGCCGATGCGGGTGTGCCGGTCGTTGACCCGGAGATTGCCGCGCTGACCACGCCGGCAGAAGGCACGACGCCCGAAGCTGACACCATGGCCGATTCTTCCGACGCCGAGCCCGCCCCGACGCCGATCGCTGAACTGGCCGAGCCGATGGACGAGGTGGCGATTACGCCGGCCGCCTCCCTGCCGACGGTCACCCGCAGCGAACCGACCGAACTGCCGAGCTTCGCTGGCACGTATGACGCGGTGGGCATCCTCGCCGCCTCGACCGTGCACACCGGCTCGAACCAGCCCGAGTTGCTCCGCCTGATCGACCCGACGGTCGGCCGAACCCTCGCCTACGTCGAACCCGGCGGCGAGATCGACACCGCCCAGATGGTCGGCCGACTCGTCGGCATCACCGGCACCGCGACCTACGACCCGACCTCCAAGCTCAAGCTCTTCCAGGTCGCCAGCGTCGACGTGCTCGGCCCATCGCGCTAAGCATTATCTTTAAAGACATCAAACACTCTCAAAGCCCACGGCTAGATCCGTGGGCTTTTTTCTTTACGCCCGGCGATCTGCTGGTAATTTGATAGCTCCTAAAAGGTTCATCGCTATGCATCGCTGTATCCTCGCGCTCGATCAAGGCACGACCAGTTCACGGGCGATCGTTTTCAACGCGTCGGGCGATGTCGTGAGTTGTGCGCAGCAAGAATTCGAGCAGCTATATCCGCAGCCAGGCTGGGTCGAGCATGACCCCGAAGCGATCTGGATGAGTCAACTGGAAACCGCCAGGCAGGCTGTCGCAGGCATCGATCGCTCGCAGCACGAGATCGCTGGCATCGGCATCGCCAATCAACGTGAAACGGTGCTGATCTGGGATCGTCGGACCGGCCAACCCATTGGCAATGCGATCGTTTGGCAGGATCGGCGGACCGCGGACCGGTGCAAAGCGTTGTCCGAGGCCGGCCATGAACCCGCCATCCAGCAGAAAACCGGGCTGGTGCTCGACCCCTATTTCAGTGCCTCGAAAATCGCCTGGCTGCTCGACCACAACGAAAACGCACGCGACTTGGCCCAAGCCGGTCGCCTGGCGTTCGGCACGATCGATACCTGGCTGATCCACCGCCTGACCGCCGGCAAAGTTCACGCCACCGAGCCGACCAACGCCGCCCGCACCAGCTTGTTCAATCTGCAGACCCACGCCTGGGACGCGGAGTTGTTCGAGCTGTTCGACATCCCGATGAGCATGGCTCCGCAAGTGATGCCCAGCGGCGGTGACTTCGGCCAAGTCGAGCCGGGCTTGCTCGGGTCTTCCAAGAGTCTGCCGATCACCGGCGTGCTGGGTGATCAGCAGGCGGCACTGTATGGCCAGCGTTGCACCCAGCCGGGCTTGGTCAAGAACACCTATGGCACGGGGTGTTTCATGCTGCTGCACACCGGCAATCAGCCACGGCCCTCGAAGCACCGGCTCTTAACCACGACCGCTGCACCTGCAAAGCCGGGAGATGGCCATCCCCCGGCATTCGCCCTCGAAGGTTCGGTCTTCGTCGGCGGCGCGGTCGTGCAATGGCTCCGCGATGGACTTCACCTGATCCGCGACTCGGCCGAGGTTGAACGCTTGGCCGCTTCCGTGCCCGACACCGGCGGGGTCGTGCTCGTCCCCGCTTTCGCCGGCCTTGGTGCGCCGCATTGGGACCCGCACGCCCGCGGCAGCATCCTCGGCTTGACCCGCGGCACGACCGCCGGCCACCTCGCCCGGGCCGCTCTGGAAGGCATTGCCTATCAGGTCGCCGATGTCCTGGACACGATGCAGAAGGAAGCCGACGCCCCGATCCGCGAGCTCCGCGTCGATGGCGGAGCCGCGGTCAACGACCTGTTGATACAGTTCCAGGCCGACCTGTTGCGGGTTCCCGTCGTTCGGCCGCGGCACACCCAGACCACCGCGCTGGGCGCGGCGATGCTGGCCGGCCTCGCCGCCGGGGTTTGGTCCGATGAACAGGTCGAGTCCATCTGGCAGCCCGACCGCACGTTCGACCCGAAGATGCCCAAGGATCAGGCCGATCAATTACGCGGACGATGGGCCGAGGCGCTGCGCCGAGCAAGGGATTGGGCCGAGTGAGCAACTCGACCCATTCCTCACCTTTCTTACATGCCTAACGCTTTACTCACGAGTAGGATAGGGCATGTCCTACTCACTCGACGCTCATCAATCGCTCGAAGCCAATCTGCAACGGGCCGCCTCGTCTCAACTCGAAAAAGCTCTAGTTGAAGCCAAACGTGACGGTATCGATGACGCTACAGCGGTGCACCAAGTCCGTAAGCGATGCAAGAAACTGCGTGGCCTGATCCGACTGTACCGGTCCGACTTTGATGAATACAAGAAGGTCGACAAGCAGCTTCGCAAAACGGCCAAACGGCTATCGTCGTCACGCGATCAGCAGGCTTTGATCGAGACCTACGACCTGCTCATGGACCACTTTGGCGAGGAGGTCGACCGCACCGCGACGGGCCTGGTTCGACGGCGTATGACGCTCGATCTGCAAGGCGATGCGGATGACCCGGCCGACGGCGACGGTCAGGATTGGCAACGCTGCCAGCAAAGCCTGGAACAGCTCCGCGACGCATCCCAAGCTTGGGCAATAGACGAAACAGGTTTCCACGCAATCAAGAAAGGGCTGAAAGGCAGGTATAAGAAAGCCCGGGTCGGGTACCAGGATGCCCGCGACAAACCCTCGCCCCACCGGCTGCACGAGTGGCGGAAGCAGGTGAAATACCACGGCTACCACCTCCGGCTGTTGCGCGAAGTCTACCCCCCGCTGTACTCAAGTCCTCGGAAAGCAATCGCGGAACTCGGCGAGTTGCTCGGCAATATCCAGAATTTACATGTCTTCCAAACCGCGCTGAACGATCGTCCCGACCACTACGGCGACGACGAGACGGTGCAGATGCTCGCCGCACTGGCAAAAGATGTCCGCGAGGAACTGACCGGCCAAGCCTTGGCGGACGGTAAACGGCTGTTCGCAGAAAAACCCAAACATTTCATCCGCCGATTCAAACCCGCATGGAAGCTTTGGCATCGGGCGGACGCGGATTGAACGGCCTCACCACGTCGGCGGGGCTACGATCAGGAATGAAGAACCTCACGTTCGCGTTGCTGTTTCTCCTCTTGATCGGTTCACCTGCCATGTCGGAAAACACCGTGCCGACCGAACGCAAAGCCGGAGCGGAGGCGGAACCCGCCGAAGCCGAAACCGCTGGCGATGACGACCGCTATCTGAGCGAGGCGAATCTGCCCGAGGGCTTTCCGAAGCCCGGGCCTGCGGGTGAGGTTGTTGAGAAGGATTACCCCGCGTATCGCGTGGCCATGGCTCCGGGCGGCGAGCGGGCGTTCTGGAAGCTGTTTCAGCACATCAAATCCCACGACATTGCGATGACCGCGCCGGTCGAGATGACGCTCGAGCCGGCGGGCGAGGATGCCCAGGGCCGAGAGCGTGTCGCGGGGTATGAGGTATCGGAGATGATGTTCATGTATGCCCGGCCGGACATGGGCGAACTCGGCGAAGACGGCGACGTGGTGGTTCAGGACATCCCCGCGATGAAGGTGCTCAGCCTCGGCTGGTTCGGCCGACAGGGCGGCGAAAAAGCCAAGGCAGCGACTGAAAAACTGCAGGTAGCCCTTGCCGATCGGCAAGACCTCAAGCCCGTCGGTCCGATGCGACTGATGGGCTACAACAGCCCGATGGTCCCGCCCGAACGGCAGTATTTCGAGGTGCAGCAGCCGGTGGAAGCGGTGAATGCAATGCCGGGAGAGTAGCGGTTTAGCGGACGCGGCGAAGCCGCCCTTTTTACCTGATGCCTAACACCGCGGGACGCTTCGCGTCGCCCGCTAAACCTGTTGTGTGAGAAAAACGTAACGGATCGAACTATCCGGCGGCGGCGAGGAGTTCGCGGGCTTGTTTTCTTGCGGTGGCGGTGATCTTTTCGCCGGCCATCATCTCGGCCAACTCTTCGACCCGGGCTTTGCCTTCCAGTACATCGACGGTCGTGACAGTTTGTTTGTCCACATCATTACCGACGATGGACTTGACCAGGTGGAAATGCCGATCGGCGAAGGCGGCGATCTGGGGCAGATGTGTAATACATAAAACCTGATGCCCCTCGTCTGCAGGGGTTTTTTGATGGCGGGTCAGGCCGCGCAGCTTCTTGCCGATGACCGAACCGAGTCGGCCGCCGATGTTCGCATCGATCTCATCGAAGACCAGCACGCTGATCCGCGAGTCCGCCACCTCGTCGCTTTGTTTCTTGCGGGTGGGTTGGGACAGGATGGTTTTCAAGGCCAGCATAATGCGGGAAAGCTCGCCGCCTGAGGCAATCTGCCGCAGCGGCCGGGCATCCTGGCCGGGGTTGGTCTGCACGATGAACTCGATCGTGTCCCGGCCGGTCGGGCTGTCGTCACGCGGCTCGATCTGCACTTCGAGTACCGCCTCGGCCATGCCCAATTCATCGAGCTGAGCCATGACCAGCGGTGCGAGTTTTTCGCCTGCCTTCTGTCGGGCTTTCGTCAGTTTCTTGCTGAGTTTGTCGAGCTTCTGGTCCAGCGATTCAATTTGATTGTCAATCGCGGACAGGTCGCCGTCTTGCGTTTGCAGTTCTGTGATTTGCTCGCCGAGTTCTGAGCGTAGGTCGAGCACCGGCTGGACCGGGTCTTCGCCGACGCCGGTGTTGGCGTATTTCTGGATCAGGCGGTTGAGCGTGTTCAGCCGATCGGTGATCTCTGCGGCCTCGACCGGGTCGTGTTCGAGCCGATCGAGATAGCGATTCAGGTCATAAGCGGATTCCTGCAGCGAAAGCGTCGCGGTGCGGACCTGCTCGGCGATCGGCGACAGGCTCTCGTCCAGCTCGGCCAGGTCGATCAATACATGGGCGATGGCCTGCAGGCGTTCGGTCACCGAGCCGTCGGCCTCGTAGAGCGCCGCGTGGGCCTGGCCGGCCTCGGCCTTGAGCTTGTGCACGCTGTTGAGTACCGCATCGCGTGCCCGCAACTCCGGAAACTCGCCCGGCTGCGGCTCGGCCTTGTCGATCTCCTCCGCCTGAAAGCGGTACAGCTCCAGCTGCTGGGCACGCAGGTTGGCCGTCGCGGCTAGCTCCTGCTTGCGTTCCGCCAGAGCGCGACGCTCTTGATAGATCGCCGTGTAAGCCTCGCGATCAGCGCTGCAGCCGGCAAAGCTGTCGAGGATACGCAGTTGGTTGGCGGGCTTAAGCAGTTGCTGATGGTCGTGTTGGCCGTGGATATCGACGAGCAGCTCGGCGGCGGCCCGCATCATCGCGGCCGTCGCGGGCAGGCCGTTGACCGAGAGGGACGATCGGCCAGACGCGAACAGCTTCCGCGTGATGAGCACTTCATCGCCCGGCTCAATCGTCTGGTCCAAGATCTGTGACAACGCCTCGGCCAACCCCGGCCGACCGGTTTCGAACAGCCCGGACACCCGCGCCTCCGCCACACCTGCACGGATCATGTCGCCGGCTTTGCGTAGACCCATCAGCGCTTCGAACGCGCCGATGACCAGCGACTTGCCCGCGCCCGTCTGGCCGGTGAAGACGTTCAGGCCCGGCTCGAAGTGCACCGTGGCATCTTCAATCACCGCGAGGTTGGCGATGTGCAGTTCGCGAAGCATCCTTGCTGATCCGTTTGTTCGAGATGCGGTCATCATAGGTTGTAACCCCGTTGGTGTGAGCAGGAAAGGGCAGTGAAACGCAACGCGGTAGGATGCTGCAATGCGCGTGTTGATTTGCCCGGATAGTTTCAAGGGGTCGATGTCGGCGGTGCAGGTCGCCGAGGCGATGGCCCGCGGGGTCGAGGCGGCCGGGGCTGAGGCGGACCGCTGCCCGGTGTCGGACGGCGGCGAGGGGTTTGTCGAATCGATGCAGGCGGCGGCGGGCGGGCAGTGGCAGACCACGCAAGTCGTCGGGCCGTTGGGCGAATCGGTGGATGCCAAGTGGGTCATCCTGCCGGATCAGACGGCGGTGCTGGAGATGGCGGCGGCCTCGGGTCTGGGCCTCGTGCCCGACCACCGCCGTGACCCGACGCTCACCACGACCTTCGGCACCGGACAGATGATCCAGGCGGCGATCGATGCGGGCTGCGGCAAAATCCTGCTGGGCATCGGCGGCAGCGCGACCTGCGACGGCGGGGCGGGGATGGCCCAGGCACTGGGTACGATTTTCACCAATGCCCAAGGCGAGGCGTTCACTCAACCGCTGACCGGCGGCGAACTTTCGCAGATCGCTTCGATCGACGCCCATGCGACCGCAAATCGGCTGGCGGATGTCGAGATCGTCGTCGCCTGCGATGTGACGAATCCGCTGACCGGGCCGAGCGGTGCCGCAACAATCTATGGTCCGCAGAAAGGGGCTACCCCCGCCCAGGTCGAGCAACTCGAAGCCGGCCTGGTCCATCTCGGAACATGGGTTGAGCAAAACCGAGGCAGCGATGCAACTGTCATCGCGGATCGCCCCGGTGCCGGTGCCGCGGGTGGGCTTGGCTTTGGGCTGATGGCGTGGTGCGATGCGGAGCTTCGGCCGGGCATCGACATCGTGCTCGATCAGGTCGGATTCGATCAGCGTTCAGCCGACTGCGATCTGAGCATCACCGGCGAAGGCCGACTCGATTCGCAAACGCTCAGCGGCAAAGTCATCGCGGGTATTGCTGAACGCTCCGCCTCCCCGGTCGCCGCGATCGCCGGCTCGGTCGAACCCAACCTCGACGCCCAGGCGATCGGCCTTGCACTCATCCGGTCGCTGACCGAACAACACGATGTCACCTATGCCATGCAACACGGCCCTGAACTTTTAACGCAGATCGCCCGCGAAGTCATCGCGAAATTTGAGCAGGGCTGAATTAACACATTAAGCCATTCAGAAACTTTGCCGCAGTACGTGTGGCGAAGGACTTCATATCATGTCCAACTTTATCCACGCAATTTGAAGAGGCCTGCCTTGATCCCACGCACCCCGTATCAACAGTTCCTGCCCTCACGCATCAACAAAACCAAGCAGCGGCTGCAGGAGATGATTTGGCAGGTCGATTCGCAAACTTTGACGGTGCGGCAATCGTCCATCACGAAGCAGCACCGGCCCTTGAGCGAGGCAGAGTCGTTTACCTACAAGCCGGTGAAAATGTTGCCACACACTTGGGGCGAGGCGTTCGACCAGTGCTGGTGGGAACTGGACATCCCGGCTGACTCGGGCAAATCGCGATGGCTGTTTTGGCGTGACCAAGGCGAAGCCACCGTCTATATCGACGGCAAAGCCCACTGCGGCATCGACCCCGGCCACCTGCACGCGCCGTTGCCGACCAAACTCACACGCGACGGCGGGCTGGTACGGATCGAGTCGACCTGCTGCCGGACGGGCATCTGGGTCAGCGGGTCTGAGCAAGGCATCGGCCCACACGGCAGCATCTTCTCCGGTGCCTATCTTGCGACCCGAAACGACGCGGCCTGGCAGGCGTACTTCGATCTCGAAGTGCTGCTCGACCTGGCACTGATCGATCATCGCCTGGCGTATCCGACCGACAGTGACCTGCCCAGTTCCAGCGGATACCGTCGGCCGATCCGCGAGATTACGCCACGCTTCCGCCTGTTAATCGAACAACTCGACCGTGCCTGTGACGCCTTCGATGCCGAGGGGCCTGCCGCGCTGAGCCGAGCGCTCAAGCCACTTTACAAAGACCTGCCCGCCGCGTCCGATGCGATCGATGTCACGCTGACCGGCCACGCTCACATCGATCTCGTCTGGCTTTGGCCGGAACGCGTCGGCGATTTCAAGGCGGTCCACTCGTTCTCCAACATCCTCAACGTGCAGCAACGCTACCCCGAGATGGTGTTCGGCTACACCCAGCCGGCCAGCTACGAGGCGGTGCAGAAACGCCAGCCCGAACTGATCGGCCGTGTCAAACAAGCCATAAAAAAGGGCCGGTGGGAAGCGACCGGTGCGACCTATGTCGAGTCCGACGTCCAGCTGCCCTGCGGCGAAGCCCTGGTGCGTGCCTTCGAACTCGGACAAGCCGGCTTCGAAGAGGTGCGTGGCGAGCCGAGCAGAACGGTCTGGATCCCCGATGTGTTCGGCTACACCGGCGCCCTGCCGACCATCATGGCGGGATTCGATGTGCCGTATTTCTACACGACCAAGATGCACTGGAGCAGCGCGACCGAGTTTCCCTACAGCAGCTTCAAATGGCGGGGTAACGACGGCTCGGAGGTCGTCTCGCACCTGACGTTCTATCACTACAACGGCACCGCCACGCCAACCGAACTGCACAACGGCTCGATCAAGCATCGGCAATCCGGCGTGCACCGCGAAGCGCTGCTGCCCCAAGGCTACGGCGACGGCGGCGGCGGCGTGAACGATGCGATGTGCGAACGGGCCCGACGCGCCGCCGACTTGGCCGGCCTGCCCAAAGCGAAATGGGGAACGATCGAAGGGTTTTTCGATCGTCTCAACGAAATACGCGACGACCTGCCGGCTTGGCAAGGCGAGATGTATCTCGAATATCACCGCGGCGTGCAGACCACGCACGGCAATCTCAAGGCCGCTTTCCGCGCGACCGAGCGCAACCTTCAGGCCGCCGAGGCCGCCAGCGTGGTGACCGGCGGCGGGCCGGTCGACCTGCAGCCTTGGAAACGGATCGTTTTTGCACAGTTCCACGACTACATCCCCGGCAGTTCGATCCGCGAAGTCTACGACGAGCATGTCCCGGAACTCGAAGCCTTGGCGGAGCAGACCGCGGCGATGACCCGGCAGACGCTTGAACATAGCGGCGAAGGCGAGCCTGCCGAGCCATGCATTTTCAACCCGCTGCCGATCGAGCGGTTGGAACGGGTCGACAACGAGCTTTGCGTTCTGCCGCCGCTTACCGGGACACCGCTGAGCAAGCTCGAAAAAGTGCTGCCCGCCCCGATCAAATCCAGCGCCACCCGGCTGACCAACGGCCGGATCAATGTCGCTTTCAACAACCGCGGCGAAGTCACCGCAATGACGGTCGATGGTCATGAAATCGACCTGAAATCGCCAGCCTGCGCGGTCTGGGTCTTCCCCGATCACCCGGTGACCTACGACGCCTGGGACGTCGACCGCTCTACGCTCTCCAACGGCAAACGCCTCGATAGCAAAGCCAAAGCGACGGTTGACAATACCGACCCGTTGGCCCCGTCAATCGCGTTCACACGCAGCTTCGGCAAGTCCAGCACGATCTCCGTGAAGTACCACCTTCGGCCGGGCAGCCCGCTGTTGCATATCGATGTCGATCTGGACTTCCAGGACAAGCAGTTGCTCGTCAAGCTGGCGGTGCCCACCGGCTACATGGGGATAAATGCCCGCTTCGGTGCTCCGTTCGGCAGTGCGCTGCGGCGGCAGCTGTCCGGGCCGTTAACTACCGATGCCTCGTTTGAAGTGCCCGGCTCGCGATGGGCCGCGGTCACCGATGACACCGAGCAGCAAGGCTTGATGCTGATCACTCAAGCGAAGTATGGCTTCGGCTGCCTCGACGGCCTGCTGCACGTCTCGCTGGCTCGCACGGCGAT
The DNA here is from genome assembly GCA_964523485.1 of uncultured Phycisphaeraceae bacterium. Lineage (GTDB taxonomy): Bacteria > Planctomycetota > Phycisphaerae > Phycisphaerales > Phycisphaeraceae > Algisphaera. The sequence goes on from CAZFZS010000017.1 coordinate 20,866, forward strand.
GGTCACACCGTCTCGCGGCGGCTCCACGACCACCATCGGCGGCAAGGGTGCGGGCGATTTGGATGTCGCGGACTTGGGCGAGCACCACATCCGTCTTGCGCTGGGGTTCTACGCAGCCGACTTGCCACGGCCCGAGCAGCCGGCGATGCTGGCCGACACGCTCTTCACCCCGTCGATTAAATATAAGGGCCAAGCCCATGATGCCGGGCTGCTCGGACTCGAGGGTGGCGACAGCCTGATCCCCGCGTGGGCCAAGCCCCTGGCATCGGCTGAAGGCGACGGCGGCTGGATTTTGCGGCTGCATGAAACGCTGGGCCGCCGCGGCATCGCCCGCATCAAGTTCAAGCCCGGCCTGCAGGCAACCCCGGTCAACCTGAAAGACGAGCCGATCGGCGAGCCGTTGAACCCACTCGGCGAACTGCACTTCGGGCCATACCAAATCAAGAGCCTGCTGATCGCGGAAAGCGATGGCTGATCAAATTCGGCAGAAATCCTCGGCCAGCATCGGTCCATCGCTGATCGAAGCGACGCGGAGGCTGTCCGATGCGGTCGATGCGTTGCCATTCAGCGAGCCGGTCTGCTGCGTGTACAACCCGCTGCGGTATGCCCGGGCGATGCATGAGGCTTACTTGAAGCGCTACATCGCGGGTCGGCGAAAAGTGCTGTTTCTCGGCATGAACCCCGGGCCTTGGGGCATGGCTCAGACCGGCATCCCGTTCGGCGAAGTGGCGGCGGTCCGCGATTGGTTGCAAATCAATGCGCCGATCAAGAAGCCCGGCCATGAGCACCCCAAACGGCCGATCACCGGGATGGATTGCCGGCGTTCCGAGGTGTCGGGGCGACGCCTGTGGGGGCTTTTTGCCGAGCGTTTTGAATCTGCGGAGGTATTCTTCACGGCTGGAATGGGTCATGCCGTGATGAATTATTGCCCGCTGGTGTTCATGGAAGATACCGGCCGCAATCGCACACCGGACAAGCTGCCGCCCGCTGAACGCCAGCCGCTGGAAGCCGCCTGCGATGCCTATTTGAAACGCGTGATCGAGTTGCTTGAGCCGATCTGGATCGTCGGCGTCGGCAAATTTGCCGAGCGGAAAGCGGAGAAATTGGCTGTCGGCATGCCTAAAATACGAGTCGGCGGCATCCTGCACCCCTCGCCCGCAAGTCCGGTGGCTAACCGCGGTTGGGCGGAGCAGGCCACCCGGCAACTCGAAAGTCAGGGCGTCTGGTAGGTCTGCAACGCTTTCATTTCTTGAAATTGCCGGGCCTCTCCTGCTAATTTGCTTTGGTGCAGGCTTTGACAGTCGATAAAATCAGGCGTCCAATTCACGGAGGATCGATTTTGTTCAATGGCATGATCAGTCGTGCGGCTCGTTGCGGTCTTGCTTTGGGTTTCGCGTGGTGTCTGGCCATTCTGGTAATGCCGGCGAGCTTTGCGACGGCCGACACCACGACGGCTTCGCCAAGCTTCTTTGCCGATCGCGCGGTGGTCTGGGTCGATCGGTCACAAGTGCTCGCCTTCGAGTTGGATCAGGTCGCAGAATCGGACCGGTTGTTCCAGGCTGAACTCGAGGGTGATGCGCAAATCGAGGTCTTGCGTCAGCCGATGGTCCTGGCTGGACACAGCATCGGGTATTTACGTCTCAAAGTGACCGGCCCGGGGGTCAGCAAGCTGAGCATCGGACAAGCGAGCATCACGCTCGAAGCGAAGCAGCCGCCGAATGTCGAACCGCTGAATTTCTCGAAGCCGAAGATCATCAGCCCGGTTGACTACGCGATCGCTTGGGGCAAGATCGGGATTTCTGCTGAGATCGCCGACAACCTGCTGATGTTCGGTCAGGATCGGCCGAATGTCCGACTGCGTCTGCCGGACGGCTCGCTGATTGAGCCGGTTGAACAGACCAAGCCGATCTTCGGCCCGACGCGTCGCTTTGGCTACGAAATCGATCTGGACCGCTTCGAGCCGGGCCCGGTCGAGTTGATTCCGCAGGCGGTGGATGCTCAGGGCCGGGTGACGCCGGGCGAGCCGCTGGTGATCCAAGTCATCGCGACACCCTCGGCCGATCAACTCATCATCGGAGAGGCGGAAGCCCACCGCGACCAGGAACGGCCGCTGCGGTACTACCGTGACGAAAAGCCGCTGCGGATCGCACGCAGCGATTCCGCGTCCGGCCAAGCCTACGTCGATAATCCCGGGGCCAACCCGCCGTTGACGATCCCGCTGGAAGTTGAGCAACCCGGTTGGTATCAACTGATCCTAACCGCGTCCGGCACGGACAGTCAGGCCACGCTGCCGAGCATTGGGCTCAGGCTGGACGATGACAATCAACCGAGAACCGGATCGACCATCGCGCTGACGGATTGGCATCGTTCGCCGATCGGCCGACCGCTGCATCTCAAGCCCGGTCAATACAAATTGGTCACCCGTTACGAAAACGACTATCGCGTCAACAACCACGCCGACCGCAACCTCCGCATTGACCGGTATGAAATCCTCAAGCTCGGCGACGGGTCGGGCGATGGGCCTTTAGTCGAATCGCCCCACCAGATCGCCATGACCAGCGAGTGGCAGGACCGCGAAATCAGCGGACAATTTTCGCTGACCACGCTGGTTGGCGGGACCGGGCTGGATCGGCCAGTCTCTCAAGTCGATCTATGGGTCAACAACAAACTCGTGCAGACCCAGCACAATCAAGTCGCGGCCTTCACCCTCGATCGGGCCGACCTGAAACCGGGGAAAAATACGCTGCAAGCCGTTGCCACCCGGCAGGGCGTGACCGCGACCACGCCGGAGATACAGGTGGAATTGGCGGACCACCCCGCCCCGCCGACCCGTGCCCAGGCTCGGATAAGGCTTTTTGCAGGTGACCCGCGCTGGAGCGATCTCGGCAAGACCCAAACCATCCTGGACAAAAAAACCGGCAGCGCTCAAGTGTTGGCGTTTTACAGCAACACCGCGGCCGTCGCGAAGCTGCCCGACGATTGGACAGGCACACACGGCATCAGCGTGCGGGCCCGCAGCCAAAACTACAAAGGTGTCCCCCAGGCCCGCCTGACCCTGATCGCCGACGGCCAACGCACCGACATCAAAACGCTGGAGATCAACGGCAACTATCGCAGCTACTACATCGGCGGTGTCGATCTGCCGCCCGGCCCGAAACAACTCGAAATCGCCTTCATCAATGACGCAACCGGCGAGAAAGCGAATCAAGACCGCAACCTCTTTATCGACTATGTCCAGATCGCGCAATCCGCCGGGAAAGATGCCGCCCCGCCGGCCGTCCATGTGCTCTATCCCTCGGCGGCTGGCCACTCCGCCTACGAAGCGGACGCCGTCGTCGTCGAGTTGGCAGACAATCAGGAAGTCCGCACCGCGGGCCTGTTGTTGGATGGCGAACCGCATGGCCCGACTTTCGAGGTCGGTGCAGATGCTCGCGTCGCGCTGCCGCTGATTCTCCGCGACGTCGAGCCGGGCGAGTATGAGTTGTCTGTCGTCGCCACCGATCGGGCCGGCCTGCAAACGGCTTCCTCTCCCCAAACGCTGACGGTCTTGGACGACCCGCCGGCTGAGCCCTCGGACTACGAGCTGGCCCTTCGACTGCTCGACCGTTTCGGCTATGGGCCAACGCCACGCGAACTCGCGGATGTGCTGGTTGCCGGGCGACGCGATTATCTGAATCGCCACCTGAGAATCTCCGAATCTGCCAACAGCCTGGAAAATACGTGGAACCACGCCAAAATCAAAAACAGTCGCTACGACGACTTCGGCGGCAACATCAACCGAGCATTGGTCTATCTCAACCAAACCGACAACCCGCTACGTGCGAGGTTGGTGCTGTTCATCGATAATCATTTCAACACCTGGCAGCGAAAAACACAGGCGTTTCGCAAAGCAGTGGAATTTGAGAACTGGGTGCTTGCCGGCCAGTCGCCGTTCGTCGACCTGTTGATGCTCTCCGCGACCAGCCCGGCGATGCTGCGCTATCTCGATCAGAACAGCTCGTTTAACCGACGCATCAACGAAAACTACGCCCGTGAAATCATGGAGCTTCACACGCTGGGCGTCCACGGCGGCTACAGCCAGAACGACGTGACCCAGCTCGCCCACATGCTCACCGGCTGGGGGACTGGCGAAAAGTACGACACCGATTACGGCCGACAGTTTTCAGCCTTCCGTTTTGTCCCGCAGCGCAACGACCCGGTCGGCCGGGACATCATCGGGCAGCGGTTCTTCCCGGTTGAAGCGGCGATCGAGCGATACGACCGCATCCGATTTGCGATTGAAACGTTGGCGTCCCACCCGTCGACGGCTCGGTATCTCAGCCAGAAACTCATCGAGCATTACGTCCAAGCCCCCGCGCCAGAGGCGTTGATCGACAAGCTCGCGGCGGTCTATCACCGCACCGGCGGCAGCCTCGCGGAGATGGTTTTTGCCTTGGCGGAGTCCGATGAGCTGATGCAGGCCGATCGGCAGATACGGGTGGCTCACCCGATCGGATTCGGCGTCCGACTTGCGCGGTCTGTAGAAATGCCAAACCCATATCCCGTCCGTAATTTCGCTGCGAGCTCGGGGTTCGGCATGTTCGATCGCGAGACACCGGACGGCTATCCCGAGGAAGACGAAGCCTACGCCGACTCGAATGCCATGCTGCAGCGCTGGCGGTTCAGCCAGCAGATCGAATCGCACTTCAGCCGGGTCGTGCCTAAGTCACTGCAGACCCCGCCGAAGGACGCGACCGAGCAGCAGATCGCGGATTGGCATCAGCAGCTCATCGATTTTTATGCGGTCCGCCTGACCGGGCGGCTGCTCAGTGAGCGGTCGAACCAAGCGGTGATGCAGGTGCTCAGCCAGACTTCGGCTGAGGGTATCGACGCCGTCCGCTTTGCCGGCACCCTCGTCGCCCAGATGCCCGAGCTTTCGCTGCGGTGATGCTTTAGAAGTTAGGGCCTAGGGCTTAGGGCATAAGATCAATAAGAATTACGCGACAGGTTGAATCAGACACTAGACCCCAACCCCCATACCACCATGAAACTTACTCGCCGCTTTTTTATTCAGTCATCCGGTGCTCTTGCGGTGTACTGCGGGGTCGCCCCGCTGGATCGGCTGCTCGCCAATTCGATGGACGACCCGGCCAACCACCGCGTCAAGAAACACAAATCGCTGGTTGTCATCTTCCTGCGAGGCGGGATCGACGGGTTGAACTGGGTCGTGCCCTATGGTGACCCGGCCTACGCGGGTCTGCGACCCGACCTGAAAGTCCACACCCCCGGTAGCGAAAACGGCGCGATCGATCTCGATGGCATGTTCGGACTGAACCCACGCTGCGATGCCCTCATGCCCTGGTTCGATGAGGGCGTCGCCGTCGCCGCGCATGCGGTGGGTTATAGCAAGAACTCGCGTAGCCACTTCGAGGAACAGGACGTCTGGGAGACCGGCGTCGCGGGCAACACGATCGGCTATGACGGCTGGCTGAACCGCCACCTGCTCACCAGCGAGGGACACGGCCCGGTGCGGGCGATCGCCTTCTCCGACACGATGCCACGCATCCTCCGCGGCGATGCAACCGCCTACGCGATCCCCGGCCTCACCGCTCTGGGCCTGCCCAAACGCGAGGGCGAGGACGCCGCCGTCCTCTCCGCGTTGGAACATGCCTACCAAGTCGACCCGAACCCGATGGGTGATGCGGCGAAGTCTGCTCAGGACATGGTGCACGGGGCCGGCACGGACACGCTGCAAGGCATCAAGCTGATTCAGGAAGTGGCCAAGCAGCCTTATCAGCCCGCGGCGGAATACCCTGAGCGAAACAAACTCGCGGAAAGCCTCAAGTCGACCGCCCGCCTGCTCAAAGCCGATCTCGGCCTCGAAGTCGTGCAGATCGACTACGGCGGCTGGGACACGCACAATCGCCAAGGCAACGGCCACGAAGGCAACTATGGCAACAAGCTGCAAGCGCTGAGCGAAGCCCTGTCCGCATTCGCCAAAGACATGGGATCGCAGCTCGACGACACGCTGGTGCTGACCATCTCAGACTTCGGTCGAACGGCTAGGCAGAACGGCTCGGGCGGGACCGACCACGGCTGGGCCAACGCCATGCTCGCCCTGGGCGGGCCGGTCACCAAGACCGGCGAAAAGACCGGCATCAAGCAGCGTCGCAAAGTCCTGACTCAATGGCCTGGCCTCGCTCCGGATCAGCTCTACCAGAAACGCGACCTGCTGCACACCACCGACTTCCGTGACGTCTTGGCCGAGGTCGTCCAGACCCACTTGGGCAACGATAATCTGCCGACCGTTCTTCCCAATCACGAGTTCAAAAACGTCGGCCTCATCGCATCTTGACTCGAACCCGAACCCAAGAAAAAAGCCCACGGATTAGGTCCGTGGGCTTTTTAGATTCTGAATATCGCCAAGGTGAATTTATTCGAACGTGCCACCGGCTTGGAACTGCTCGATCGTGTCATTCAGGCCAGGGAACAGCAGGTCTTCCCGCTCGTTCTGGATAATGATCGTGGGCTTGATCAAGATCAGCAGCGTGCGTTCGTCCTGGGTGGTGGATGTATTGGTGAACAGCCGATTGAGGATCGGAATCTTCGAGAGGACTGGGACGCCGGCCTCGATTTCGGTTTCACCGACCAGACGCTGACCGCCGACCAGCAGGGTGCCGCGGTCCGGCACGCTGACGGTGGCGCGGACGGTGGTAATCTCGAGTTCAGGCGCTTCGATAATGCCGGTGATTGGAATAAACAAGTCCGCATCGTCATCGTCACCACCGCTGATCTCGGCTGCCGCGTTGACCTCGATCTGGCGGATCGGTGTCTGTAGGCTGGCGAGGCTGGGTCGCAGTGTCAAGGTGACATACCGACGGTCGGCCGAGATCGTGCCTTCAACGTCGAGCACGACGCCGGACTGGGTGACCGAGAGGGTGACATCGAAACCAACCGCATCGGGGATCGGTTCGAGGTCGGAGATGAAGCTCACTTGTCGGGCAACGGTCACGTAGGCTCGTTGGCCGTTAAAGAACGTGATCCGCGGGGCGGTCAGCGAGATCGACTCGCGGTTGGCGAGGGTGGCCTTGACGAGCAGGTCGACTTCGAGGTCGTCGATGAAGGACACGCCGATGTCCAGCGAGCGAGGATTGATCGCGAGCGGGTCATTTTCTGAATCAGCACCGGTGAAAAATCGGTCAAACGACAGATCGGAAGCGCTGCGCTCTGCCAGTCCGACTGAGTCCTGGCCGACCGAGATCGGGCCGAATTTGCCGCTGGATTTGTAGCGGACATCCAGGTCGATGCCGAACTCATCGAGGAAGTTGCGGTCGACCAGCAGGAAGCGGGCTTCGACGGAGATCTGGATCGCGCGTGTTTCTCGGAGTTGAGCGAGCAGGCTGACGATCTGCCGGTGGTTGTCCGGCGTGGATTTGACGATCAGGTTGCCGTTGAGTTCGCGAAGGGTAGATTCCTGATCGATCCACTCGTTGGCATCGCCGACAGTTTCCTGAATCAGTTCGGTGATCTGGGCGATGAGTTCCTCGCGGGAGATTTCCTCCTCTTCGCCTTCTTCGTCATCGCTGTCGCCGAAGATGCTGTCGCCGCCGCCACCGCCACCACCGCCCCCGCCGCCGCCCCCGCCGCCGCCGGAGTTGGTGTTGGACAGGGCGGAGGTCAGGTCGAAATCCGGAGCATCGGTGAAGTTGGGCACTTGGACGAGCAGGTCACGGATGTCGTAGACACGAAGGTCGGTTGAGCGTTTGAGATCACGAAGGGTCGATATGGTCACGACGCCGTCAATGATGGAGTAGCCGACCGGGTCGAGGTCGCCGGCGATCGCGGTGGCCTGCTGCAGCACGAGGCTGAGGGCTTTCTCGGCAGGCACGTTGTTGAGCTGCAGGCTGATGGGCAGGTCCTGCTCGACGCCGACCAGCAGCAGGGCGGGCCAGTTCACGAAGACGTTAGCCTCAGTGGTTTCACGGATGTAGCCAATGACCGATTCGAGGCTGTTGGCTTCGAAGTTGATGGGTACGGATTTTTTGAGCTTGAGGGCGGTTTCGCGGTTGGCGGCGGATTCGCCGCCGGTGTCGTCGAGGCCCAGGTAGCGGGTTTCGGTCAGGGCCGGCCATTCGTCGGGGTAGGTCAGCAGGTCGCTGTAGGGGATGATCGCTTCGCGGTTGAGGTTTTGCTGCTGCATGGCCTCAACGCGTTGCTTGCGTCGCAGATCACGGTTTTCGACGATGATGGCGGAATCGGTGATGATTTCCTTCATCATCTGGGCCGTCCAGTTGTTCTTTTCAATGAATAGAGCACGGTCAACCAATTCGAGCGCTTCCTGATACCGCATCTCGATCTGAAGCTGACGGGCTTCGTTCAGGAGCTCGCGGACCTGTTCCCGTTGCTGCTCGAGGGCTTGCTGCAGGCGGATGGCTTCTTCGCGTTCACGACGCTCAGCCTCGGTTTCCATCTGACGGACACGCACGACCTCGGCGGTTTCGTCGATCTGGTTTGCGAGCTGGGCGGCCTGCTGGCGGCTGGTTTGCAGCTCGGCGGGGGGCAGCACATCGTCGTTGCGTTCGAGCGTGAGGCGGGCACGGGCGACGTCGTCACGAGCGGCATTGAAGCGGCCGGCATCGAGGTTGGCACGGGCGCTCTGCATCGCCGAGTCAAAGTTGTTGCGGGCCAGTTCGCCTCGCTGCTGAACTTCAGTGGCAAGGTCGTCCAGCGGCGAGACCGGGCGGCGGCCTTGGGCGGCGTTGAGGCTGCGTCGGATTTCAGGGTTGTCCGGGTCCAATTCGGAGGCTTTACTCAGCAGGCTCAGGGCGAGCTGATCCATGCCGTTATCCTGCGCTTCCATAGCCTCGGCAAGGTACTCGGCGGCGACGGCCTGACGGGCGCGAACCAAGATGTCGCTTTCCGGCCCGGCTTCCACGGGCTGGGCGGCGGCTTGGGCCGCCTCAGCTTCGCGGGCTTCATCCTGAGCACGCTCAGCGGCCATCGCGGCATTGCGAGCACGCAGCGTCGCGTCGCTATCGACATCGGCGCCTTCCGCGGCGTCGGCAGCGGCGGCGGCCTGTGCCGTCTGATCCACGGCTTCGGCGGCCCGCATCTCGCTCACTCGCTCGAGACCCCGCGAAACACGCTGCTGGTCGAACCACCCCAGGTCGGCATCAGCATCATTTACCGCGCGGAATTTTGCTTCGGCTTCGGACAGCCGATCGGCGGCGAGGTCGGTTTCGGCCTCGTCAATAAGGGCTTTGGCGCGGGTCTGGTCGGCATTCATCGCCCGCAGCAGCACCGCCATCCGGGCCTGTGCCTGGTCGGCCAGTGGGCCACCCTCATCAATGATCTCGCTGTAAATCGCAATCGCGGCACCGGGGTCTTCGTCGGCGAGTTCAGCGGCTCGACTCAGGCGCTGCTCGGCTGTCAGTTGCGCGGGTGCTTCGGCGGCGGGGGCAGTTGCTTCGCCGTCCGGCAGGTCCATGGTGGCGGGCTCGTCCGGGCTTGGTGTGTCTGGCGCGGGCGTGGCCGGGGTGTCCATCGCATCCGCTGCGGCGTCGTCCGATGCGGCTGGGGTCGGGGTGCCAAGCCGCTCGGCGATATCGTCCTGAGCCGCATAGAGCGAGCGTCGCTGCTCCTGCGAGAGTGCGAAAGGGTCGTCGATCTCTTGGAAGATCATGCGGGCGGCTTCGTATTCGCCTGCGTTGTAGAGGTCGATGCCGCTCTGGTAGAGGTCCTGCGGGCTGGGGCTGTTTTGAGCCTGGGCCGTGCCTGCCGTGGCTATGCACAACAATAGGGTCACGGCAAAAGCGGCGAGGGGGCGAGTCTGCAAAGCGGAGCCTCCGTGGCGGGGTCGGTTCGGGCGGGGTTGAACACCGGACGGTGCGCCCAGGGTGTGGCGAGTCGAAAGGTGAGGCGTGAATCGAACCCAGATCAGATCACGCCATCCGGGGCGAGCCAGTCTAAATCGCCAACACCCCTGATGCAAGTAGTTTGTGGCCTGAGAACATTTAAGTCCGAGAACCTTTTTCACAACCCCTGCCAGACCTGACAGCACAGGTCCCGCCGATAATTCAACCAGATGTTCAATCGATCGTCACACCGAGCGACACTGCCATACTTTTCACATGCTCGATCCACGCTGTTGCAGGACACCGACAGGTTGCGTCGAGATCGAGTCTTTCTATAATGCTTGGCTCGGCATGACCCGCCCACGAAATCTCCACCAGCGACCCCGGATTGCGGGGCGAAGAGGCAGCAGCGATGGCACATAAAAAAGGACAAGGCTCGACCAAGAACGGCCGCGACTCGAACCCGCAGTACCGCGGCATCAAGCTCTACGGCGGTCAGGTCGCCAAGGCCGGCTCGATCATCGTCCGGCAGTGCGGCACGAAGTTCAAGCCCGGCTTCAATGTTGGCCGCGGCAAGGACGACACCCTGTTCGCCACCACCGCCGGCACCGTCGAGTTTCAAGGCCGCCGCGTCCACATCCGCGAAGCCGAAGAAGCCGCCGCCTGATCGCGGATCGGGTTGAAGATTTCGAATATTCGTTCAATCGGCGACGAACTGCGTCCCGCGCGGTTTGTCGTGAGCGCAATCGGCGGCTTCGCCGCACGGCTAAACTTTCTATTTAATTGGCGATGTATCGCGTCCCGACGGATCCTGAGCTTTGGCGAAGCTGGCAGGCGGCAGCGGGGCGGTCGGAAGTAGACCAGCAACTTCGCGAGCTTTTCAAGAAACTAGATGGGGCGGTCGCGGCTCGCGGGCCGACGTGTTGGACCAGCGGGAACTGCTGCCGCTTCGACAGCTACGGTCATCAACTCTTTGTGACTGGGCTGGAACTGGTCTGGTTTCTCAACCAGCCGGTAGTTTTATCGCAGCTAGACCACAGCCGCACGGGGCAACAAGCCGCCTTATCCGATAATCCGCTCGCGATCCTCAGCCAGCCCGGCCCGGGCGGTGCCTGCCCGTTTCAAATCGACAACCTATGTTCGACGCACGCCGTCCGCCCGCTGGGCTGCCGTGTGTTTTTCTGTCAGCAGGGCACGCAGGATTGGCAGCAGGACCTTTACGAGCAATTCCTCAACCGACTCCGCGACCTGCACACGCAGCACGACATCGCCTATCACTACTTCGATTGGATGCAGGGTTTAGAGCAGGCGAAATCTTTGCTAACGATTTAAGGAGTAGCCACCAAAACACCAAGGACACCAATATAAGAGTCTGATTTGTTTCAAAAATGTTTCTTGGTGACCTTGATGGCTTGGTGGTTCAAATTTAATCAGGCCAGCAACTCACCGGGGTCATTGATGATGCGGTGGGCCCCGGCATCTCTCAGCTCGGCTTCTTCGCGGAAGCCCCAAGTGACGCCGACGGTGTGAAAGCCTGCGGATCGGCCGGTTTGCATATCGACGTCCGTATCGCCGACGTACCACCATTTGTCCGGGGCGATGCCGACTTCTTGGGCGACCTGTAGTGCGGAGGTCGGGTCGGGCTTGACCGGCGTCCCTTCACGGTGGCCACGCACAGCCGCGAAATCCCATCGGCCAAACACCGTCCGCACCATATCGCAGGTCGCCTCGTCCGGCTTATTGCTGAGCACCGCCAGCTTGCAACCGCGATCGCTTAATGCGTCCAACAACTCGGCCACGCCGTCAAAAGGTTGGGTGTGATCGAAACGATGCTCCGCGTAGTGATCACGAAAAGCCGCGATCGCTGAATCGAAGAGGTGCTGATAATCAGAACCTAAGCCGTCCTGGATCAATCGGGGCAGGCCCTGGCCGGCAAGGGTGCGATAGGCTTCGAGCGGGAAGGTGGGCCGACCGACGCTGGTAAAAGCGTGATTGCCCGCCTCGCTGATGTCACGCAGGGTGTCGGCCAAGGTGCCGTCGAGGTCGAACATGACGGCGGCGGGTGGCGTCGACGTAGTGGGCGAATCAGTCATGGCGGCAGTGTAGAAACACCGCCGCGCCTTGCAGTGGATTTGTATTGCGGTCATGCTAAGACCGTTGTTTCATCGATATGCAGGACGATCTCATGGCTGACCGAAGCGATCCGGCGACCCAAGAGCAGAACCAGAACGAGATTGAAGCGGCGCTGGCGGGTGTCCCTTCAGGCGTATTCGTGTTGACCGCGCGTCATGAGGATCGTCGGTCGGGGATGCTTGTGAACTGGGTGCATCAAGTCAGCAGCGACCCGCCGATGGTCAGCGTCGCCGTCGCCAAGGGCCAACCTATCATGCCACTCATCAGCGAGTCACGGCAGTTCGGCCTCTGTCAGCTCGGCGAAGACGACCGTATGCTGCGGCGCAAGTTTTCTGTTGAGCAGGACACGGCCGAGGACCCGTTTCTCGGCTTCGACCTCGAGCCGGGTGTCCTGAGCGGTGTGCCGCTACTCAAACAATCGATGGGTTTTTTGGAATGCGAGTTGGCCTGCCATATCGATGTTGAAGGTGATCATGATATTTTCGTCGGCCGAGTCTGCAGCGCGTCGATCGCCGACGATGCGTTGCCGATGATCCACTTACCTGCCAACGCTAATTAGATATGGCGCCACATATCGGCTGAATTACAGCGAAAAAATATTAAACCCCCCGCGACCACACGCCATCGCTTGCGGCTTAGCGCCGCGGCGAAGCCGCCTATTGCTTCCCATCCAAACTCAATCCACCGGCAAGAGATAAGGCCGACCCTCCATGATCGGTGCGAGTGTCTCCCGCGAAATCACCGCCGCCACCGGTTCATCTTCACGCACGACTCGCAGCGATCCGTCGGTTTCGCCCGGGTACACGGTCAGTCGCTCCTTGCGGTTTGCACTGCGAAGAATTTCAATTGCCGCGATTGGTTGTTCATCGCTTGGCGGCGCAGCTACAAAACTCTCGGCGCGGGTGTCGAGAAGCGTCCTGAATAATTGCTGCACACTTTGCGGGTCCGGCATGGCGACATCCGGACCTGCATTTGCAAACACAAATGCCCGTCTGCCATCGTCGAGTTTGAGCCGCAATGGCGGGTCGTCATCCAGTTGAACCGTCAACCCTCGGATCGCATTCGCGGGTGTGGCCATAAGCCGTCGATCCCGCAGTGAGTCGGCCGAGGCTTTGAGCGGTTCAGTCGCTTCCGCGGCAATCACAAATGACACCGGCGAAATCTCCGCGTCGTCCGACCACGAGGCGTAACGCGTCTGTTGGTCGAGGTCCGCCGGCAAGCCGATAGCAAGCGTGTTGACCTGACCCGAAGCGGTTTCGACTCGTAGCGTTGGGTCAGGGTTTGCCAGCCCAAGCCTGGGCATTGCTTCGGGCTGGTCCGGGCCGAACTGCAGGATATTCAACTCGCCCATCAGCCCCGCCAACCGCTCGGCGGCCGCGGCATCGACCCGCTCGTTACCCGTTTCTCCCATGACCCAGCCGGTGTCGTTCCGGCGGATCGACAGGGTGTTGCCGGCCTGGGTCAGGTCGATCTGCGACACGCGCTCGGCGGCAATCGCCGGCAACTTGGCCGGCCGCCAGTCCGCGACGTCCGCCTGTCGCAACGCTTCATGCAGCGCCGCCTGTACGAGCACAACATGATCCGCCGTCGCCATCCGTGCATAGGCAGTCCCGGCCGCGGTGGTCCTGCCAAGCTGGATCGTTTGGTCACCCGCCGGGCTGGTCAGCGTGAGTTGTCGGCCATCGAAGCCGTAGTCATCTTCAGCCGATGCGGGTTCGACTTGTTTCAGGTCCGACAGATTTAACGCTTGGTTGATGAGTGCATCGACCGGCTGGGTGGCCAGGGGGAATCGAGCCGGCTGCGTCTGCCACCAGCGGCCGGCTTCCAGATTCAACGTGAACCCGCCGCCTTCGCCATCGTCGTATTGCAGTTGCTCAAACGAGGCCGTTTTGAATAGCGGTTGTTCGCTGGGGTTTCCGGGGGGCGTATCGGTTTGCCGGGCATCGACAATCCACCACAGCCCGAGCAGGCCGACGACCAGCAGCAGAAGATAGAGCGTGGTGCGAGGATTCATAGGACTTCTATTTATCTGATCTCAGCAAATGCGTGATGAACGGTTCACCCCCGCCGGCGGACCTGCCACATGATGACGCCAGCCAATAAAGCCAAGGCGGGCAATCCCGCGAGCAAGATCCACCGCAACGCCAACTGCTGGCCGTCTCCGATCGGACCGACCCGGCGAATGTCCTGTGTGCGGGCGGTCGCCGCGATTGCGTTGTCCAGCCCGGCCAACCAATAGACGCTGTTAATGAACAGTTCGCTGTTGCCCAGCCGACCCGCCGCCAATCGATCGGTTGGCCAATGTGGTTCGCCGAACAGCATCATGCGTCCGCCGTCTTGGAGTTCCGCCGACGCTGCGATGATGACCGACTCTGTCGCCATCGATTCATCGAAGCGGGCCTCGGTGATTTCCTTGTTGCTCATCAACCCGGTCGGCACCCACTGCCGGGCCTGCTCAAGCATCACAATCGGCCAAGCCTCAACACTCTGCTTCTTCTCGATCTCCACCGGGTGAGCCAACACAAACAACGCCTCCTGCCCCGCCAAGGCATGTCGCAGCGGCGAGTCGTCCGGCCAATCGTTCACCGCCGCCGCGGCCTCCGCCCGCGGCAATCGATCCGCCCCGACCCCTTCGCTCAGCACTACCGCATCACGCTTGGGTACAAGTCCGTTTTCTTCGGCCACCGCCAGGATCGGGTCCTTTTCACGGAAGGGTGATTCGGGGTCGTAGACCGAAAGCAGCATTACGCCATCGCCCGCCGCCAACTTTTGATTCAACTGGTCAGCGATCGCTTCACGGTCGGCCCCGCTGACCTTCACGGCATCGAGAGCCGGGATCAGCCAGACCGTTGGACCGGCAATGGCGTCACTGGGCATGGCCGCTCCGGTATCGCCACCGACCTGCCACTGGCCGACCTCGAAGCCGAGCGTGACCAGCCGCTCGGCGACATGCCTGAAATTACCACCCTCGCCGAACGCCCCGGCACGGCTGTCACTAACAAAAACCACCCGCGGCGGGTGTTCCAAATTCAGAGTCAACAACGCTCCAGCCAACCGCTCCTCCCCGACAAACCGCGCTGGCTGCTCACCCCCACCCCCGGAGTCGCCGGCCGCAACAAACATTGAGTCCAGCGGTATCGCGCGTTCCCGGTTTTCGCTGAGTAATACCAGCACCTCGCCGCTGCCCATCGTCGCTAAAAGCCGGTCGTAAGTCGGCGAAGAGTCAGCCGCCAATAATGCATCGATCGCGGGTTGCAATTCCTGTTGCAGCTCCTCCATCTGACTGTCCGCTTCGAGCAGGCCGTTGCGGACGATCATCGGCAGCGACCGGTCTCGGCCGACCCTTGCAAACGCTTGGCGGTACGGCCCGAGCACTTCGTTATCCAGCCGACGAAACGCCCCGGCCAAGTCGTTGCGGGCGTTTCCATAGGCGGGCAGCGGGGCGGACAGGCCGGCCTCGAGTTGGGCCGCCGCAGTGTCGTAGTTCTCCAGCGTTTCGTGCAATCGGCCGCTGAGCACGAGCAGTTGCTCACGCGTTCGCCCAGCTTGTTCGCCGGTCGCATCGACCAACTCATCGAGTGTCTGCGTCAGCGATTCCAATTCGGCTCGCACCTGTTCAAGAGTGACCATGCCTCTATCGACGGCCGATCGCAGCGGGGCGGTGGCGTCGTTGAATCGCGATTGCAGGCTTTCGTAAAAAGCCTCCAGCCGTTGCGGCTCGCGGTCGGGGTGGATGGTCTCGACGCTCAGCCGGGGGCTGTAGCGATCGAATTCCGCGAGCAGGTCGGCGACATCTCGGCGGGGCGTGTCGCCGTCGCGCAGCACCGCGACCAGCCGGATGTCGCGATCGGTCACTTCGAGGACTTGTCGGGTTTGGGGTGCGAGGGTTTGGCTGCGTGTTGCGGTCAGGTCGAGTCGTGCCCACTCCCGCCAGGCCGGGTCGAGCTTGCGGTATCCGTAGTCCACCACGGCATTGAGCAGGATGACCGCCGCCACCGCCGCGATGACCGCGATCAGCACGTTGCTCCCATACACCGCCCGCCTTCCCCCCCCGGAATTGATCGTCGAGCGACGTTTCGTTTTCGATTCCGGGGGTGAATTTTCCGGGGGTGATGTTTCCGGGGGCGGGGGCGGTGGGTTTATCGCCATCGTCGGCTCTCCAGCAGCTTGATGGCCATGAAAAGAAACAGCGCGGTGGTCGAGCTGAAATACACGAAGTTACGCAGATCGATCAGCCCTTTGTTGAAGTCGGCGAACTGCCAGTTGAGGTTGGCGTAGATCATCGCCGAGCGGGCGGCGGGCGGAACGAAGCTGGCTTCGGGCAGGAAATACAGCAGGAAGGTCAGGCCGCAGATGATCAGCACGGTGATGAGAAACGCGATGATCTGGTTTTCACTGGCCGCCGAGCCGAACACGCCGATGGCCAAGTAAAGCCCGCCGACCAGCAGCAGCCCGAGCAGGCCGGTGAAGATCGGCCCGAGGTCCGGCTCTGCAAAAATCTCCAGTACCACAATCTGCGCGACCAACGGTAGCAGCAGCGTGGCGAAAAACGCCAAGCCGGCGAGCCATTTGCCGAGCACAACCTGCATGTCGGTGATCGGGCTGGTGATCAGCCGTTCGATCGTGCCGCTGCGCAGTTCCTCGCTGAGCAGCCGCATGCTGATGGCCGGGACGAGGAAAACCATCAGCCAGACGACGCCTTCGTAGGTGCTGCGCATCGCGGCGCGTTGGCCGGGACCGAAAGTGATGAAGAAGATCAGCGACGAGCCGAGCGCGAACAGGGCGAGCACGACGTAGGCGATGGGGGAGTAGAACAGCCCGCGCCACTCACGCCAGGCGATGGTGAGGATGCCGTTCACGCCGACACCTCCGAGGACAGCGAAGCTTTGGTCGGGTCGGTCATACGGATGAAAAACGATTCGAGCGAGCCGGCCTCTCGGCGGATTTCGCGCAGCGGCCAACCGCGATCCGCGACAGCCCGGGCGACCCGCGGTCGGGGGTCGTCGCCGCTATCGGTTTCAAGCTCGGCCTCGCACCAGCCTTCGCCCAAGTCGTGAGCGGTGGCCTGGCCGACGCCTTGAACTTCACTCAATCGCTTCGCAACCTCGAGGGCGTCGGCTTTGACCTGAACCCAAAGTTTCGCTTGGCTGGCAATATGCCCCGCTTGGCTTTGTAACTCTCCCAGGCTGCCGCTGGCGACCAGCCGACCCGCGGCGATCATCAGGATGTGGCTGCACACGCGCTGGGCTTCGGGCAGCAGGTGCGTCGAGAGCAGCACGGTGTGGTCGCCCTTGAGTTCTGCGATGAGTTGCCGGACCTGGCCGACCTGGTGCGGGTCCAGCCCGGCAGTCGGCTCATCGAGCACCAGCGCCGGCGGGTCATGCAGCAGGGCAGCCGCGAGACCGACACGCTGGCGATTGCCTTTGGATAGTCGGCCGATGGTGCGGCGACGCAGGGCGGTCAGGCCGCAGCGGTCGGTGGTGTAGTCGATGCGTTTGAGTCGGTCGGGCCGAGGCATGCGGTGCAGTCGGCCGGCGTAGTGCAGGAATTCATCGACTCGCATTTCGGGGTACAGCGGGTTGTTCTCCGGCAGGTAGCCGAGCTTGCGG
The DNA here is from genome assembly GCA_964523485.1 of uncultured Phycisphaeraceae bacterium. Taxonomy (GTDB): domain Bacteria; phylum Planctomycetota; class Phycisphaerae; order Phycisphaerales; family Phycisphaeraceae; genus Algisphaera. The sequence goes on from CAZFZS010000017.1 coordinate 38,441, forward strand.
CGGGCCGCGGCAGCGTCATGCAGTACATCGTGGCCGGCGATCGAGGACTGCCCCGAACTCGGCGGAAGCGCCCCAGTGAGCATCCGCATCGTGGTGGATTTTCCCGCACCGTTCGGACCCAGGAAACCGACGACCTCGCCACGCGGCAGGTCGAAGCTGACGTCATCGACCGCGAGCGTCGGGCCGAAACGTTTGACCAGGTGAGAAGCTTGGATCATGGCGAAGCGGTGCCGGTTTGGCCGCTGGGTGAAAGCGTGAAATACTCACCCGCGGCGTGCCGGTGGGGTTCGCCATTGTGCTAAACACAGCAAAACCGATCAACTCCCCGGCATCTGTTCCGACTGATCGGCCGCCGCCAGAATACGCTGGAGCAAGACCCGCTCGAGTCGAGCATCGCGTCGGACCGGCTCCCAATAGGCGGTCCTGACGCCACGGCTGTCCAGTTCTTCGGGTGTCGATCGGAGATTGTAGGTCACCGCCCCCTTCGTCGAGCCGTTCATCCGCCGGGCGGGGTCCTGGTAGCGTTCGACCAGTACCTCGACCCGCAGGCGATAGGTATCGGCCTCGGACACCTCGGGTTGGACGGCCTTCGCAAACTCCGCATCCTCGGGTTCGAGCATCACGCGGACGGTTCGTCTCAGGTTGCCGAGGGTCGATGCCTTGGCCAATTGCGGGTCGACGTTGTCGCCGATCCACGGCTCAAAGACCGTCGGCGAACCCTTGGGCAGCGTCGTGACTTGGCCAAAACGGTAGTCCACCCTGTCTACTGTGAACCCCGCATCACGCAGCGATTGACGGGCCGCGTCGAACGTCTGACGGTATTGATCGGCTTGGATCGTGGAGGGGTTGTTGATAGTTTGTGAGCTCTGACAGCCAGCAGATAGAAACATTGCGATCAGCAAAATGTACTTTGTCAAAATTTGCATATAGCGACCACAATTCGCACTAGGATTGTCTTGATTCATAGCATTTTCTTAAGTCGTGTCAAAACAAAATCGTAGCGCAAACAGCCTCGATTCTTATCTGTGAATGGATTGTGGAAAATACCATGAGTGTTTTCCCTTGGAAGTATTTATTGATCTTCGGACTTCGACATGCCGATAGATATGTAAGGTGGTTGGTTCGGCGTATCGCTCAAGGACTGAGCGAAGCGTCGATGACCGCAAGCATAACAGCCACCCGCCTGCCGCGTTTGCTTCGAGTCGTTCGGAAGCACGGCCCGCATGAATTCAGCCTTGATATCGCCCCCAGCAGGCGTTCGTTATCGAGACCTATTATTCAAGAACTGGGTGGTTATAGTGAAACTATCGAAGACCGCGACTCAGGCAGCTTTAGCTCTGGCGTATCTTGCTCAGCAGAGTGAAGCCAAGCTCAGTACACGAGCCAAGGATGTTGCCGAGCATTTGAAAATCCCACTGGACTCGGCGCTTAAAGTGCTGCAAGCCTTGGTGCGGCAGAACCTGTTGGCCAGCCAACTCGGCCGATCCGGCGGCTACCGACTGGAACTCGAGCCGGAACAAGTCACGCTGCTGCAGATTGTCGAAGCGGTGGATGGCCCTCTCGGAACGAGGCTCCCCTTAGGGCATGCCGACGAGCACTTGGCCGACCCGCTCGCGAAGCTCGCGGAACTCTGCGAGACCTCGGTGCAGGGCATCCGCTCGACGCTGGACACGTTGACGGTTGCCGACCTTGCGGGTCAGCCCGTTGCGTAAGACGGTCAGTTTCGACATTTGGATCAATCGAAATTCAATAGGCGTTTCGCTTTTGCAGCGGGATCGTGTTCAGCGGCAGTGTCGCCAGTAGGTCGGCGATGCGTCGGCCGGTGTCGCCGTCGCCGTAGGGATGGGTAAGCTTGCCGCGATCTAAAGCGATGGCTTGCGTGATTGCTGCGTGGAGGTTGTCAGCAGTCGCCTCGGCTTCGATGACATTGTCTGGCTTCTCCCGGCCAGCCTGACGTTGGCCGATGTTCACGCAGGGCACCCGCAACGCCGCCGCTTCGATCAGGCCCGCTGAACTGTTGCCGACAATGGCTTGGCAGCCCGCGAGTTTGGCCAGGAAATCTTTTCGCGGCAGGTGTGATTTACTGTCAACGCCTGCCTCCTTGATCGCTTGTCGAATCCCCGGATCTCCGGGGTCGTGATTCGGCTGCATCACCAGCGGGTCGTAAGGCTCGGTGGCTTGGAGGATGACCCGCATCCGTTGGGCTTCGATCTCTTCCGAGTCGCCGACGGGGTGGTGCATGACAATCAGCTTCGGGGCATCGGGGTCGGGCTGAACCTCCGCCAAGGCATCGATCGCCGGCGAGCCGACGTTGAACACACGCTCGGCCGACTCGCCCATGCGGATCAGCCGATCCCGGCTCTGCTCGGTGGCGGGAAAGTGCAGGTGAGCCAGCTTGGAGATCGCATGCCGCATCGCCTCGTCGGCCACGCCCTCGGCCCGGTCACCGCCGTGAAGGTGGGCCAGGCGAAAACCGCCGACCGCCGCGGCGCTCGCCGCGGCGAAGGCTTCGATGCGGTCGCCAAGAACGACGATGATGTCGGGTTGTAAGTCAGTAAATACGTTGCCGAATGTTCCGATACCCCGGCTCAGAGCCGCGACGTCTGCGGCCCGCCCGGTTTGCTTGGCGTATTGCATCCGCACGCGGGCATCGAGAGGCCAGCGAATATCATCGACCGTGCCGTTGGTCAGATGCATCCCCGCCGCGATACATTGCAATCGCAGGCCGGGGTGACGCTGTACCGCACGCATGACGGTTTCGAGCAGGCCATATTCCGCCCGCGTCCCGGTGACGATCGCGATTCGCCGGCAGTTTTGATGGGGTGGGGTATTAGCCACAAGAAGTCATAAAAGACACAAAATTAAATCTGCCAAAACACCGATCATATGTTTCCTCGGGTGATGGATGCCCCGCCCTGAATCTTCTTTTTTCGTGAATTCTGTGACTTTTTGTGGCAAAAAGCCTTATCCCGCCGCCCGCGCCGCTGGGCCACGCTGTTCGAGCAGCGTCGCCTCGGCGATCCTTAAATCCAAGCTGGTGTCGACATCCACCACCTCGCCCGGCCGGGTCACCACCGCTCGGCGATCCCTGCCGAGAAAGCTGTGCGCATCCTCCGGATCGAAATCGAACAGGCTCTGCCGGGTCACCGCGATCACCCCGCCGTCGAGTTGATAAGTCGGCGGCAGGTCTTGGCGCCGATAGACCGAGTTTTCGACATACGGCTGCATCTCGTCGCCAGCCTCTCCAGCGAGCTGTTTGACCCAATACGGATGATGCTTGCCGACCGGGCAGACCGACTGCACGCTGTCCGCCCCGGAGGCTTCGAGCTTGTCGAGTGCTTGGTCGGTCAGGTCGCCTGGCCGAACGGGCACGTTGCCGTAGAGGATCACGACCGCCTCATGCATGGCGATGACGCTGGTCAATGCGTGTCGGGCCGCGGCATCCACGGTCGCCGTGTCGTGTGCATACTCGGCCGGCCGATCGACCACCTCGACGCCCATCCGTCGGCCGACCTCCGCCAGCGTCGGGCCGTCCGTCGACAGAATCACACGGTCCACCCGCTCACTGGCCAAAGCGTGTTCCAGCGTCCAGGCCAACATCGGCTTACCGAGCAACGGCAACTGGTTCTTCATGGGCAGGCCTTTGCTGCCCGCCCGGGCCAACACGATCGCAACAGCTTTCATGACACAGCTTTCCTTGAATTCAGTGGCTCGACCGTTCGATCTTTATCGGCCGATTGCTCGACACATGCGAAAACTTTCACCCCCAAGTCGCGGATGAGGCTCTGCGAATCCGCGGATCGACCACTGAAAACCATCCGGGGATTCGCTTCGCTCATCCCCGGCTTGAATCTTGAGAAGCTTTATGCCTGTTCACATGCATTGATGCAAAATCGAAACACCGCCGACACACCGGCGAATCATCGACGCCCCCGGGAATCGCCGTCGTGGACAAACTTTGCCATATCGCCAGCAAGTCCCGCTGGGTCGAATCACCAAGTGTTGCACGACCCAACCAGTCTTGCTGACACAGCGTCACTTGGCCATCGCTGCGGACTGTCAGCCGACGCTTGGCCTGCAACGGGCTCGGCGGCTTCCAGGGCGGGTCCATCGGCACGGGGTTGAGGTCCGGGGCCAGGGCGTACGAGCCGGTCCCGCCGGTCGGCCAGCGGTCGATCACCGCCTGGCCGGACACCGCGGTCCAGCGGTCAAAAAAGCTTTCCATGTCCGGCAGCGTGGTTGTGGTCTTAACCAATCGCGGCACGACCCAAGGAACGCCAGGATGTTGGACGTGATCTTTACGCAGGTCGAAAAGCGTCTGCAAGTTGCGGATGACTTTCTCGAAGGCATCGATTCCCATCGCCGCGGCATAGGTTGCAGCCGTGTCGGCGTTCAGTCTCACGCTGATGATGTCGATCGGCAGTTCGACCAATGCTCGCAGCTCGTCGTGATCGCAGAGCAGATCGGTCTCGACATGGATCGAGGCCGATCCGGAATCATGTGCATACTGGATCAGTTCCTGCCAATGCGGATGCAGCATGGCATCGCCCAGCCCGCCGAAGGTGATGCAGCGGCCGTCGAGTTGGTCCAGCACACGCTTGGCAAGGCCGATATCGAGATCGGGGCGGGTCAGGTCGGCGTGGTGCTGCGGAACCGCTGGGCCATCGACGTTCCGATGGGTGGTCAATTCGACGATCCACTCATCGGGCAAAGCTTCAAATACGCTCGATGGGTCCCGCGTTTCGTTTTCACGGCAGGCTTCAGTGACCGCCCGGGCATCGACATGATCCAAACGGTCTCCGAGATGGTCTGCGATTTGTTGCAGGCGTTTTTGACCATCCGCCGTATCAAAAATAAAACGCCGCGCGGTGTCGCGGATCTCGGCGGGGATGGGGTGATTGACCTCGCGGCCGATCGGGTCGATCGCGGGTCGGCGGGGGTTGTAGCCCAAAGCGTTGCCGAAGGTCGCATGATGCTTGGCCAAGTCGTCAAGCACGCCCCGGCTGGTCACGATCGGCGACAGGCCCGGCGGGGCTTGTGTGAAGGCCAGCTTCATCTGATCCGGGGCGGGCAGGTGCAGGTCGAGCAAAGCGTCGGCATAGGCGGGGTCGAACAGGCACCAGTCCCCACCGACCAGCACTGCTGCATTCGCATCGACTTCATGCATCGCCGCGGCCAAGGCCGAGGCGGGCAGCAGCTCGTCCCAGCAGGTCGCATCACCTAACCCGCCGCGCCAACTACTCATCGCCCACCGGCGGGCGATCTGCAACCGCTTGGTGAGCTTGTCGCCACCCGCATCTGCATGTGCAAACAGCACCAGCCGTTTGCCATCCGGCTCAATGACTTCCGGGGGTTGATTGTCCGGGGGGTGGATCAGGACGACGGTGTCGACACGCTGGATTCGGCTGGCCCGATCGACGGTGTGTTGCAACACCGATCGGTGGCCAATCATGGTCTCGAGCGAACGCGCGTGACCCAGTCGGCCGTGGTCCGGGCAGGCAACGATCAGGGCGGCCACACTCACGCCGCCGCCAACCCGCTGGCCATCGGCTCGACAGTCGGCCGATCCGCATCGTTGAGCTTCACTTGAATCCGCTGATGCGATTCACGCAGAATTTCGAGCGCTTCGTCACAGGCCTGGATGATCCAATCGATGTTGTCGCGGTCGCGGTGCAGTTGCGCAAGCAGTTTTTCTTGGGCGTCATTCTGCTGAAACGCGATGCCCCGGTCCGCCCGGCCACGCTTGAACGCGCCGATTGTGTTGAGCTGATTCACCACTGCGAATGCCTGCTTCAGGTCGCCCTCAACCCGCATGCGGTTTTTTTCCAGCTTTGTAAACAGCTTGGAAAGCTCGGGCTGATCGTCGATCCGCTCGATCATCCGCCGAACGATCTTGTGCGAATCCTCCGACATCGCCCGCAGTTCTCGGATGTCCGCCAGGCGGTCGGCCATCAATGTGTTGAGCTTTTTCAGCCGTTCTGCATCCAGACCCATCGCCGGGATCGGAAGGGCGGGGACTGGCTGTGTGGCATACTGCTCCAGCGCCTCAGCGAGCGTCATCCGTTGGGTGTGTTCCTTGACCATCCCGCCTTCCGTGCAGTCGTTGATGCGTTGGCCCTGCGCCTCGGCCTCGGCGAAGTCGCGCTCGAATTGCCGGAGGTATGTGATCATCTGCTCGTCGCTGTAGATCGGTCGGCCATGCACATCGTCAAACTTTTTCAGGTTGCCGCGCATCCGCACGACCCGCCGCCACTCCATCATCTCGATCGTGTTGAACGCGTTGAGTTCGCAGTCCCAGACCTGATGGACCGCGGTGCCCGGGGCGTAGTACAGCCCGTCGGAGAACCCGAGGTCTTGGCCGATGAAAAGGATCGGATCGCAGCCGAGGTGCTGGGCGAGGTAGAACGACAGATGCGCGACGGTCGCGCCGCCTTTGATCGGTGTGATCGGTCGGGCCAGCCCGCCCTGGTCGGGGTGGCCGAGCAGTTGGTCGTTGAAGCTCGATTGGGTCACGCGGATCGGGCCGGGGTAGGCCTCGAAGATCGCGGCGTTGGCCTTCGGCTCGGCGACTAGGGTCACCCTCGGAAGATGTGGCAGACCCTCATAGAAGCGGGCGCAGATCGGCGAGTAGTCCAACGCGGTGACGAAATCCGGCTGGATGCCCCGATCCAGCAACGGCTTGAGCGCTGTCTGCACCGCGATGACCACGACATTCCCCCGGAACTTTGGATCTTGCAGGAAATGCACATTTTTCACGAGGCTCGGCCCGGCCCCGACGCACACAGCCACCCGGCCTTTCGCCGCATCCTTCAACGGCTCGGTCGTCGCACCGGCGGCATAGTCCGCGAGGTTGGCGGCGAGGTTCCGGCAGGTCCGCGACGCATTGACCAGCGCCGTCGCGACATTGGTTCGGCAGTAGGCGACATGGTCGGCAATAAGTTGGCTGAACTGCTTGTAAGCTTCGGCCTGGCGGGATCGGCCGGCGGGCAGCGTGACGATCTGCGTGCCCTGGGTCAGCATCGCGGAATATCGCTCGGTCAGCCGAGTCAGCGTCGCGCGGTCGTCGCCCTCGCCCAGGAGCAGCAGGTTCGGCTGATGCAGCAGGGCGGTCAGGTCGAGTCGGCGGAACACGGCGGCAAGCACCGCGGTATCGGGCTCGTAGACAATCAGCAGCCCAGTATTGCCGAGTTTCTCGCTGGCTTGGCGGGCGGCGTGGCCCAGCCCGAAGCCCAGCAGGACGACGCAGGCGGTCTTCGCGAAGTCGAGCTTGGCGAGCAGCTTCTCGGCCTCTCCGGCCGGGTCGTATTTGCTGACCAGAGCGATTGGACGCTCGCTATCCGCGACCTGCAAACTCGCGGTGGGTTCGCCGGTGCGGGCGGTGTCCCAAGTCAGCTCGGCAGGGTCGGCATCCTGGAGCCGCTGCGCAAGCTCGGGGCGGGTCTTGCTGAGGATCGCGAGGTTTGCGCGCAGGATGGCATCGGAATCGATCGACACTGTTGAAGATTATCGGAACTTCACAAACCATCCCTTGAAACCAAATATTCACTCAACAAAGGATCACAAGCCGTAGATGAGGCTTTGCGAATCCCCGGATGGTTGTCAGTTGCACGATCCGCGGATTCGCTTCGCTCATCCACGGCTTCGGTTTGCGGACTGATGAGTAGACCCCGATGATGCGGGGATGCTGATGGTTGCGGCGACGCTGGAGAGTTTGCTGTTGGAAGACCCCTGGCCGATCGTGGTGGCGGGGGTCGCGGCGGCGGTGGTGCTTCGGATGGTGGGTCGACGCCGGGGCAGGGCGGGTCGGCCGCTGGTGATCGCGTCCTGGGTCATGTTTGCTTTAGCCATCGGCGTCAACGCGTTGGCGTGGGCGGTAACGACCACACGCGAAGCATTGATCGAGCGTACGGAAATGCTGGTGGCGGCGACCTCGCCGATTGATCTGGCGGCTTTAGCGGGATTGGTTGAAAGCCCCGCATTACTACTCGGGCCGAACGGCGAGCGGATCGCGGCCATTGATGTCGCGGGGATCGACGAGCGGATTCAACGGCATGATGTGGTTGAAAGCAAGTTGCGCTCGGTACAGGCCGAGGGAGCCGGGCAAGGCAATGGGGTGAGTTGGATCGAGGTGAGCAGCCGACTCAACGGCTACCCGCAACGCTCGTCCTGGCGGATCGATTGGCGGCAGGGCGATGATAGCCAGTGGCGGGCGACGGCCTTCAACTGGCTACGATGGAACGGCCAACCCCCACCCACGGACCTGCTGCGATGAACCTCATCTTGTCAAGAATTGTTGCTAGCCAAGCCGTCGATGAGGTTTTGCGAATCGGCGGATGGTTTTGGCGTAGTCGATCCGGGGATTCGCCGAACCTCATCCCCGGCTTGGCTGTAATTTTCGCTTTGTTGTTAGGTGCATTTACGACCCACGCGCAAGACACTGCAACCACCTACGACCTCAGCCCGCAATTTACCGCGGGCCAATCCGCCCGCTACGAATTCTGGACGCAGATCCGCCAACAAGCCAAGCTCAAAATCGGCCAACGTACGCAGGACGCCGACGCCACACAATTGTTCACCGGCGAGATGAGCTGGGCGATTGACCGCGTGCTGCTGGATGGCGGGGCGGTGGCGACGATGACGATCGACTGGGTCAAGGCCGAGGCGACCCAAGGCGACACCACCGTTGTGAGCGATTCTCGCCAAGGCTCGAGTGATTCGCCGGCCCTGCATCAACTGCTCAAAGCGATCTCACAGGTCCCGCTGACCGTCACGATGAACGATGATGGGACCATCAAGGAAATCGAAGGCATGGCCGCAATGAAACGCAAGACCAAAGCGCCGGATCAGTTGCCGGATGAATTGGAGTTTATTGAAACCGCAGCCGACCTCGCGGTGTTGATGCATGGCCCATCACAGATTGACGTCGGCGACACCTTCGACGCCGACTTCAAGTGGAAACACGAGCTTGGCTTCATGCACGAGGATTGGCGGTACACCTTTGAGCGGGTCGAGTCGATGAACGGCATCGAAGTCGCGACCGTCTCCGGCCAGGCCAAGCTGCGGCTGGAGGTCGATGAGAGTCAACGTCCCGCCGGTGCTCCGCCCCTCTCCGCCCGACTCGCGGATGGCGACTTGGAAACGCAAATTCTTTTTGATCTCAGCCGAAATGAAGTCCTCGCCCGCACCACCACCCGCCGGGAGCACATCATCGCCAGCGTCAAACTTCCCGACGGCGGGGCGTTTCAGCGGGATATGAAAGAGGATGTGACGACGCAGCTGTTGAGGATCGGGGAAAAGTAGCAATCTCTTACTGTTTAGCGGATGCGGCGAAGCCGCGCGCGGGACGCTTCGCGTCACCCGCTAAACATAAATTTTCATTTCATCGAGTTAGACAATCGCCTACGGCCGGGGGTGAAACTTATCCAACACTTCCTTCAGCCGTGACCGGTCGACATGGGTGTAGACCTGGGTGGTCTGGATGTTGGAGTGGCCCAGCAGTTCCTGGACGACGCGGAGGTCGGCCCCGCCGGCGACGAGGTGGGTCGCGAACGAATGGCGGAGGGTGTGCGGGTGGACGTGGGAAAGCCCGGCCTTCTCGGCGTGTCGCTTGATGATCTGCCACACCACGATGCGGGTGATCGGTTGGCCGGTGCGGGACAGGAACACGCGGTCGGTCGGCGAGGCTTCGCGCACCAGGTCATCACGTAGCGCTTCGAGGTAGCGTTCGAGGGCACGCATGGCCGGCTTGCCGATGGGCACGATGCGTTCTTTCGAACCCTTACCCATGACGCGGACGACGCCGAGCTCGGGGTGGATGCCGGTGTGGTCGAGTTCCGCGATTTCGCTGGCACGCAGGCCGCCGGCATAGAGCAGCTCCATCAGCGCGATGTCACGCAGGTACAGCGGAGCGTCCGGGTCGGGCGCGGCGAGCAGCTGGTCGATCTGTTCTCGGCCGAGCACGGTGGGCAGCTTCTGCCAGGTGTTGGGCTGGCTGAGTTGTTCGGCGGCATCAGACTCGGTGTGGCCATGGCTGCACAGGAAGCGGCAGAACACGCGGATCGTCGCGACGTGGCGGGCGATGGTGCTGACGGCGTGGCCCTTTTCCTCCAGCGATTTCATGTGCTGCAGGATGCGGTCGGCATCAAGGTCTTCCCAGGATTTGTGGCCCTGCTTGACCATCCAGACCCACAGGTCGCGCAGGTCACCGCCATAGGCTGAGAGGGTAGCCTTGGAGAAGCCGCATTCGATGCGGATGTAGGACAGGAAGTCACGAACCGGAGCGTCGAAGCGCGAGACCGGTCGGGCGGCTGGTTTGGGCTTGCCGCTGATCGAGCGATCGGCCAGCGACCGTAAGCCGGACGGCGGGCGTTCGAGCGGGTGTCGGCTGGCGGCTTTCGGCTTCGGGGTTTGCGTCTTCAAGAGGCTGCTGCTCCCAGGACAAGCGGTGATACACCGGGCACGCGAGATAGCCCCCGAGGCAGTAGGCAAACGCCTCATCCAGAGCCCGGAGCGTCAGACGCCCACCGCAGCGGTGATCCTCACCATTGATGAAAGGACACGGCGTGTCCGATTTGTTACCAATCCATCCCATCGGCCGAAGACTCCTTCCGCAGCCAACCACGACTATCGACCCATCGCCGAGTTCACCGTGAATATCCAACCTCTTCAATCGGTCAATAACCCACGATTTCTCCAGCGGTAATCAACTGCAAGACATGCCACCCTCGCGAATCGATGAGAAACAGCAGCAAGCCGGGGATGAGGCTTTGCGAATCCCCGGATCATGCTGCAAATTCACTAGGTCGACTCTTTTCCCCGCTTCGCCTCCCGCCCACACGCCTTCGAGCAGTAGCGCACCTGCTCCCAGTCCCGCTCCCACTTCTTCCGCCAGCGAAACGCGCGGTCACACACCGGGCAGACCTTGGTGGGCAGCTTTGCCTGTTCGTGGTTGCCCCGCCTCATGTTGAAACACAGTCTGCTGAGCTTTGAACCGCTTGCCTGCTCTCCGCTTTCCATCGCTTGCGGGCTTCTTTCTCCAGCGATTTGAGTAGTGACGGGAAGATGAAGCCGTGCATCGGTAGCAACACATACCAGTACAGCGTGCCGGGCAGGCCCTTGGGCAGCATCATCGCGGTCTGTTTGAGTTGCGTGCAGCCATCGACGCGGTCGACCTCCCATTGCAGCCAGGCTTTGCCGGGCAATTTCATCTCGGCCCGCAGCCGAAGCAAAGCGGGCTTGCTGAACGGATTCGCTTCACCCTCACGCCTGACTTCGCTGGGTCGGCGGATCTTGTCGACCCGCCACCAGTCCACGGCTTCACCTTCAAACAGTTCCTGCGGATGCCGCCGACCCCGCCTCAACCCCGGACCGCCGAGCAGCGCATCAAACGCCCCGCGTAGCCACCACGCCCAGCGGTAGGTGTACCAGCCGTTCTTGCCACCGATCGCGCAGACCGCGTCGAACACCTGCCGCACCGGGACATCGGTATGTAGCGTCCGCTGATCGCGGGCCAAGCCTTCGCGGTCTTCCTGAATGGTTTCGACCGCCTCGGGTACCCCGGAAGCCCCGGAAATCCCACCGCTGACAATCGCTCCGCTCCAGCGCGTCTCGACCTCACCCCGCTCGGTCTTGTCCAGCGCGAAACGCACCGCCTGATCGAATCCGATCGGATTGACCTCCGGAAATAGACGCTCCGCTTTTGAGGTGTCGCCCGTCAGGGGTTCGGTCACCCCTTCGATCAGCGGGACCGCCAACGCATTGGGGATCGGCGTCACCGCGCCGACCCAGCGGGCGGCGAGCTTCGGCGCGAGAAACGGCGTCGGGATGATCCACCGCCGCAGCCCCCGCGCTTCCGCGACGCCCAGCATCATTTGCTTGAAGGTCAACACCGTTGAGCCGATGTCAACGATGCCCAGTCCGCCAGATTTCGAACCTTGGCCGACTTCGAGCGTTTGGATGAGATAGCTCAAAACGTCTCGCACCGCGATCGGCTGGACGGCGTTCTTGACCCATTTGGGCGTCACCATCACGGGCAGCCGTTCGGTGAGGTACCGCACCATCTCGAAGCTGGCCGACCCTGAGCCGATGATCGGCCCGGCCCGGAACTCGGTCACCCGCCCCGGCAAACCTTCCTCCAGTATCCGCCCGACCTCGGCCCGGCTGCGCAGATGCGACTCGGCCGACCGTTTTTGGTCCGGCTGCAAACCGCCCAGATAAATAACCTGCTTAAGCGTATCGCCCTCACCCTCGCAGACCGCGACGAAGTTTCGGGCTGCCTTGCGGTCCTGGGCCTCAAAGTCGCCGCCGGCGTACATCGAATGAACCAGGTAATACGCCGCGTCGACGCCTTCAATCAACCCCTGCAAAGAGTTGGGGTCCAGCAGGTCACCCCGCCGGGTCTCGACCTGCTTTTCCCAAGCCCGGCCCCGGATCGAATCCGCCCCGCGAACCAAGACGCGGACTTCATGCCCCGCCTCCAACAGGTCCGGCACCAGCCGACCGCCGATATACCCCGTCGCACCCGTGACCAGAACTCGCATGGTGCAGTGTATGCAGGGTCAGTCTTCAATAGCGGAAACAGCCTTAACCGCAGATTGCAATACATCATTTTCGCCGTTTAGCGGGTGCGGCAACGCCGCCCCTGCGAACCCCCATGATCAAGGCTATCGCGGGACCCTTCGGGTCAGCCGCTAAACGTTTGAACCAAATCCGATCAAATCTGCGTCATCTGCGAAATCTGCGGTTCCGGCTTTTCATGCCTTCTTCGACCCCCGCAAGCCCGCCGCTCGCCGCAACGCCCCGACTTCTTCGCGGGCCAGCGGCCGCCATTGGCCGGGGGCCAGGCCCTTGAGGCGGACCGGGCCGAGGGCGGTGCGTTTGAGTTTGCGGACTTTGAAGCCCAGCCGGGCCAGCAGTCGGCGGATCTCGCGGTTCTGCCCCTCGGTCAGGGTGATGCTCAAGGTCGTGCGGTCGCCACGCTGTCGATCGGTTTCACGCTTTACGATGCGGACCGATTCCATCGCCGCCTTTTTTGGTTTGGCTTTGGCGGAGTCGGCCGCGTGATGAGTCAGCGTCAGCCCCCGTTTGAGCTTCTCGAGGTCTTTATCGTTGACTTGTCCCCTTACCGCAACGAGGTAGCGTTTCGTGATGCCGTAGGACGGATGGGTCAGGCGGTGGGTCAGTTTGCCGTCGTTGGTCAGCAGGATCAGCCCGGTCGAATCCGCATCGAGTCGGCCGACGGGGTACAGCCGGACGCGGCCGGGCATCTCGACCAGATCGATCACCCGCGGCCGACCCTCGGGGTCGTCGTTGGTGCTGATGACGCCACGCGGCTTGTGCACCATGACGTAATGCTTACCCGCCGTGGCGAATTTTTTCGTGGCCTGCTTCGCCTTCGCGATCGGCTCGCCATCGACCTCGACGCGGTCTTCGTAAGGGTCGATCCAGGCGGGCAGCGAAGCGACCCGCTCGCCGTTGACCGTCACACGGCCCGCTTCGATGATCGCCTCGCATTCCCGCCGGGACGCAACGCCCGCCTCGGCCATAGCCTTCTGAAGCCGGATCCCGCGGGTGTTGTCGGTGAATGCGTGTTTTTGTGAACGTGACATCAAATGTTTCCTAACGCCTCACGACGTGGGGGGGGGTAAGTTTAGCCCCGGCCCAACGGGCCGGGCGTTGTGCAGCATACTCGGCGACCGCTGGTCGTCGGCTAAACGAAATCAATCAAACTCATCGCCGCGGAAGGTCGAGCCGAGATAGGTTTGGCGGACCTTTTCATCGTTGATGATCTGCTTGGGCGTGCCTTCCGCGAAGACCCGGCCCTCGCTGATGACGTAGACGCGATCGCACACCGCGAGGATGTGGTGGACGTTGTGGTCGGTCATCAGCATCGAGATGCGGTACTCGTCACGCAGCTTGCGGACCTCGGTTTGCAACTCTTCGACGGCAACGGGGTCGACGCCGGCGAAGGGTTCGTCCAACAGGATGAGCGAGGGTTCGCTGATGAGCGAGCGGGCGATTTCGAGCTTTCGGCGTTCACCGCCGGAAAGGGTGCGGGCCTGTTGATCGCGATTTTTCGCGAGGTCGAATTGGGCCATGAGTTCCTCGGCCCGCTGCTGGCGTTCGGCTTTTTTCAGTGGGCGGGTTTCGAGGATGGCCATGAGGTTGTCGCGGACGCTCAGGCGTTGGAAGATCGACGGTTCCTGGGCGAGGTAACCCATGCCACGCTTGGCACGTTGATACATGGGAAGCTTCGTGACGTCCTGGCCGTTGAACAGGACCTGGCCCTGGTCGGGGCTGATCATGCCGATGGTCATTCGGAAGCTGGTGGTCTTGCCCGCCCCGTTGCGGCCGAGCAGGCCGACGATCTCGCCCTCGGCGACATCAAACGACACCTGGTTGACGACGGTGCGACCGGCGTAGGACTTGACGAGGTTGGAGGATTTGAGGATGTACATGATTAGGGCCTAGAACCTAGGGCCTAGAGCCTAGCAAAACCTGTGCGGTCGATGAATCAAGAGCTAATCATGGCTTCCAACTCGGCCCAGCGTTCGTAGAGGGTTTCGATATGCGTTTGCACTTCGCTCAGCGCTTCGCAGGCTTTGGCGTAGGCGTTGCGATCGTTCATCAGTTGCGGGTCGGCGACCTGTTTTTCCAAAGCCTCGGCTTTGGCCTCGGCTTCGAGGATGGTGGGTTCCATTTGGTCGAGCTCGTGTTGGAGCTTGTAGGTTAGTTTCGGGGGACCTGGGGGTTGGAAACTTGGGGACTTGGGTGGATGGGTGCGACTCGTCGAGGTTTCGGAAGATTTCGTTGAATCCTTTGCGGGTTGTTCCTGATTCCATTTCAGGTATTGGCTGTAGGTGATGAAACCTTTGGCGTTGCCCTGGCCGTCGAGGGCGAGCAGTGCCGTGCTGAGGCGTTCGAGCATGAAGCGGTCGTGGGTGACCAGCAAAATCGCCCCCGGGAATTCGGTCAATGCCTGTTCCAGCACTTCGAGTGAAGGGATGTCCAGGTCGTTTGTGGGCTCATCGAGCACGAGAAGGTCGGCGGGCTGGAGCATCAGGTTGGCGATGAGGATGCGGGCCTGCTCGCCGCCGGACAGGTCGCCGACGGCGGTGTTGAACTTTGCGGGGTCGAAGAGAAATTTTTTCGCCCACGAAGCGACGTGCAGCGGCTTGCCGCGGTAATCCACCGTGTCGCCAACCGGGCAGAGCGCTTCGCGGAGTTTCTGCGTGGGGTTGAGCGCTTCGCGGTGCTGGGTGAAGTTGACGATGCGAAGCTCGGCGGCGGGCTTGACCGTGCCCGCATCGGGTTCCATTTGACCCGTCAACAAGCGAAGCAGCGTGGTCTTGCCCGAGCCGTTGGGCCCGAGCAGTCCGAGCCGATCGCCCGGGCCGAGCTCGAGGCTGAGCCCCTCGAACAGCCGTTTGCCGCCCAGCGATTTATCAAGGTTGTGGGCGGCGAGCAGGCGTTTGGTCTTCCGCTCAGTTGCTTGGAAGTCGATCGTCGTCGTCTGCTTGGGCGCGGCGTTTCGGTTGGCGAGATCTTTCAGGTCACCGCGGCGATCCGCCGCCGCATCGACCTGCGATTTGTTGCGGGTCTGCCGACCCTGGATGCCCTGCTTCATCCAGGCGTTGTCCCGACGAACTTTGCCCGCCAATGCGGTCTGCTGGGCCGCCTGTGCATCAAGAAAGTCATGCTTGCGGCGGAGGAATTCACTGTAGTTGCCCTTTGCCTCAAATGTCCCGCCCGGATACGCCCGGCTGAGCTCGACGATCCGCGTGGCCACCGATTCGAGAAACACCCGGTCGTGCGTGATGAATACCATCGCGACCTGCGGATGGTTTTGAACGAAATCCTCCAGCCAAAGCACGCCTTCGAGATCGAGGTGGTTGGTCGGCTCATCGAGCATCAGGACGTCCGGCTCGGTCACCAACGCACACGCGATCGACAGCCGTTTCCGCCAACCCCCGGAGAGGGTCGAGACCGGCTGGTCGTGGTTGTCGAAGCCCAGCTTCGACAGCGTGATCGCCGCGCGGGTCTCCGCATCGAGGCCGACGCCATCCGCTAAGCCCGGGCCTTCGTGCGATTCGAGCGATCGCAACACCGCAGAACCGGGCGTGGCATCGGCGGCGAATTCATCGGACTGTTTGACGTAAGCGGCGGCCAAATTTTTGCGACGCGTCACCGTCCCCTCGTCCGGGATTTCAAGCCCGGCCACGATCTTCAACAGCGTGGATTTCCCCGCCCCGTTCGGCCCGATCAACGCCAACCGTTCGCCTTGCTCAATGGACAGCCGGACCCCCTCGAACAGCGTATGGTTCGCGTAAGTTTTCGACAGATTGTCCGCAGTAAGAAGGTTGGCCATGGGCAGGAAGTTTAGCGGCAGGTTCCATCAACCCGTATTCATTGATGCATCGGCAGCGGTCGTGCGAATAGACTGTCCACATGCGTTTGATCGGGCGATGGTTTTGGCGGCTGGGGCCGGGCAATCCGATGGCGGTGCGGATCGTCGAGGGCGGGTCGCGGCGGACCGCTCATCTTTGGGTCCGCGCGGGCTATCTCGGGCTGCTGGTGGGGCTGGTGTTGGTCGGGTTGCTCTCCGCGGGGGCGCTGGGTGGGGCGGTAAGCATGACGCAATTGGCCCAGTCTGGGGCGATGGTGCTGGCGTTGATCGCTTACGGGCAGGTCATCCTGGTCTGTCTGCTGGCTCCGCTGTTTATGGCCGGGGCAATCGCGTCCGAGCAGTCCGGCAAAACGTACAACATCCTGCTGACCACGCCGCTGAGCAACCTGCAGATTGTGCTCGGCTCGCTGATGGGTCGGCTGTTTTTCGTGCTGGCGTTGCTGCTCAGCGGGCTGCCGTTGTTTGCGGTCGTGCTGGTGTTCGGCGGGGTTCGGCCTGCGACGGTCGGGGTGGCGTTTGCAGTGGCGGCCTGCACCGCGGTGTTCGTTGGCAGCGTCGCGGTGACGTTGAGCGTGCTGCGGGCGGCGGGCCGTAAGGCGGTCTACACTTTCGTCATCGCCATCGCCGGCTACCTGATCGGGGCCTATCTCTTGGACCGCGGGTTGCTGCGTGCGCTCGATCCGTCGCCGTTCACGACTTGGCTGACGCCGCTGCATCCGCTGCTGGTGCTGGAGAGTTCGCTGTTGAGTGAGAGCTACCGCCCGCCGACGCCGGAGGTGTTGGCGACCTCGCCGAGTTGGGTGGCGTGGTATCTCGGCCAACCGTTGGCGGTGTTCGCGACCTGGACGCTCGGGTCGTCACTGGCGATGATGCTGGGCTGTTCAATTTTCATTCGGCGGATGGGCCAGGGCGAGGGGCGGTGGCTGGGTCAGCTGAAGACAGCCATGCGGTTGGGTCGCGCGACCACAAGGCCCGGCCGGGAGGTCACGGGCAACCCGATCGCCTGGCGGGAGGCCAACACGCGTGGCAAAGTCGTCAGCGGCATCCTCGCACGGTGGGTCTATGTAGGATTAGGCGTGCTGTCGGGGGCGGGTTTGTTGTGGGCGTATCACTTCGATGCATTGCCGAAGCTGCCGGCCGAGGGCGGCGGGCTGCGGCCGCGGCATGAAGTCTTTCACCTGGCTTTGACTTTGTTGCTCAGCATCGAGGTCGCGATCGTGACGCTGGTCGCGTTGTACATGAGTGCGGGGTGTGTCAGTCGCGAGCGGGAGGATGGGACGCTGGACATCATGCTGACCACGCCGATCTCGCCGAGGCAATATGTCTGGGGCAAGCTGCGGGGGCTGGTGAAATTCTTGAGTCTGCTGATCGCGGTGCCGGTCGTGACGCTGATCGCGGCGAGCGTCTATGCGTGGATCGGCAAACTACAGGGCTGGTCTGGCTCGACGTTTACCTACTACATCAACCTGTCGGCAGGTAATTTCGGCGGCGGAACGACTTCCGGGGGCGGGGGCGGATCGGTGCCTGGCACGCCGTTGTTGTTGCCGGAGGCGGGGGTGTTGTTGGCGTTGATGCTCGTGCCGTTTATCGCGATCTGCATCGCGTCGGGTATGGCTTGGAGTTTGAAGGCCAAGGGCGTGGCCGGGGCGGTCGTGCCGACGGTCGGCATCGTCGGGGCGGCGGTGGCGGTGCTGGGGTTGTGCGGCTGGTCGGCGGCGGGGGCGATGCCGTTGATCGGCCCGATCGTCAACGGCTTCAGCCCGGCGACGAGCGCCGCGATGCTGGTCAACCCTTGGGACCGCGTGGACGGCTTTGCCGAGTCGCCGGTGTTTGGCCGATTCTCACTGGTCATGGCCGGCCTGATCGCTGCGGGGACCTACAGCCTGATCGTCTACGCCATGATCGTCGGCATGGTCAAAGGCTTCGATCAAACGGTGCGAAGGCTGTCGGGGACGGGGTAGCAGCCTTAACAGCCGTAACCGCAGATTGCGCAGATGACGCGGATTCGTCGCAGATGAAGCAAAAGAATAGAAAATCTGAAAAACGCAAAACAACAACCTTCATTTAATTCAACACTTTTTTCAATATTTCAAAATCTGCGTTCAATCAGAATAGATCTGGGTAATCTGCGTTAAAGGCTTTTTTCCCGCCCTACAAAAGCCTCAGCCACGCTAGTATGCTTAACCATGTCCAGACCTGCGTCAGACCGAACCGCTTCAGCTCGGCGGTCGCGGCGTTGGCGGGATGCCTTGCTGATTGCAGCGGTGGTCGCATCGCAGGCGTTGGTCGTCATTATCGCTTGGACGATCACCTTTCATTACATTCAGCAGCGGGTCACCGATTCGGTCGAGACGCTGATGCTCTCTTCTAATATCCGCTATGCCAAGGGATTGAGCGAAGCATTGAATGAAGTCCCGCCGGATGTCCGCCGGGGTTGGGAGGATTGGGATCGGCTGCAGAAAGCGGTCGAGGCGACGGACCTTCCCGCGACGAGCTTCGTCATCGTGCTCGACAGCAGCGGCCGACTGCTCGCACATCCGAACCTGAGGACCGACCCGCAGCTTCAGAACGTTAGCTTTGCCGATCAGCCGTTCGTCACGATGGAAGATGGCATCGCCCATCGCTTCCAGGATCTGGACGTGACCGAACCCGTCGCCGGCCGGATGAAATACCTCAACGGCGAGTTTCACTTCGCCGCCGCCCAAAAGATCAGCGACGAAGGCGATCGGCTGGTCGTCTTTCAACCGATGGATGGCCTGACCGGGGCGGGTAAATATGTCATCGGCGACATGCTCGTGCGGGCGACGACAATCGGCCTGATCGTGCTCATCCCCACCGGCGTGCTCTCCTGGTTATTCATCCGACGCCATTCCCAAGCCTTGCGCATCGGCAACCAGAAACTGGAGGAAGAAGTCGACCGACGCATCGGGCAGTTCGTCCGCTCCCGCGAAGCCTTAATCCTTGGCTTGGCCAAACTCGCGGACTTGCGCGACAACGATACGGGCGACCATCTCGAGCGTATCCGGGCTTACAGCGCGATGCTCGCTCAGGCGATGCGCGACGACTACGACGAGATTGATGATGCCTGGATCGATCGGCTCCGACTCGCCTCGGCCATGCATGACATTGGCAAGGTCGGCGTGCCCGATGAGATTCTGCTCAAGCCCGGCAAACTGACTGATGAAGAGTACGAACGGGTGAAGGAACACCCCGGCGTCGGGGCCGACACGCTCGTGAGCATCCGCGAGCAATTCGACGGCGACCCGCTGGTAGATATGTCCATCGCCGTCACACTCAGTCATCATGAACGCTGGGACGGCAAGGGCTACCCCCTCGGAATCCAAGGCGAGGACATCCCGTTGGCGGCTCGGATTGTCTCGGTCGCGGATGTCTACGACGCATTGACCGCAGTGCGGGTCTACAAGCCAGCCGTGCCTCACGATGAAGCGGTCCAGATCATCCGAAACGCCGCGGGCAGCCAGTTCGACCCGGCCGTGGTCGCAGCATTCAACCGGGTACACGAACAGATGCGTGAGCGCAGTATTAAGCCTGAATCTGACGAGGCCCCTTTGCGGTCTCGTGCTGCAACCGTTGAGATTTAGCGGGAAAATTCCGGATGTGCCGGGCTGGCACATCCGGGGTGTGATCAAGCCTGACAGATATAAAAATTGTTCTGGATGTCATGCTCGGGTTTTTCGACGCGGACAGATTTGAAGCCGGCCTCGTCGAGCATCTGCAGTGCAAGTTCTTCGCCCCAACAGGTCCCCAGCCCGGCTCCGCCCTGGGCCAACGAAACAGTCATGCAGTGCATCGTCGAGATGGTGTACAGCATCGAGCCGATCGGGTTGTCGATGTTGTTTTCGAGATGGCTGGACGAGCGGATGTCCTGCATGAGAAACACGCCATCGGGCTTGAGAATCTTGCGGATTTCTCGCAGCACGGTGTCGGGCTCTTTCTGGTCATGCACCACATCGAAGCCGGTGACCAGGTCAAAGCGGTCCGCCTCGCCGAGGTCGACGGCGCTGCGCTGCTCGAAGCGGACGTTGGTCAGACCCAACTCGTCGGCGAGGTCTCGGCCGGCCTGCACAGCTTCTTCACAAAGATCAACCCCAAGGAATCGGCTGGCGGGGTAGAGCTGGGCCAACTTGCAGACCGCCTTACCCGACCCGCAGCCGACGTCGATCACGTCGATGCCGGCCGTCAGCCGATCGGTGAGGCCGGGGACCATGGGGAGGATGATTGGCTGCAGCGCCGCGACGACGGTCTGCTCGCTCTCGGCGGCCATCACTTCGTGGAAGCGGTGAAAGCATTCGTAGCCGATGCCGCCGCCTTGCCGAAACCGCTCAACGATGCGGTCCTCGACGTGGCCGAGCACGCTGGTCCACTGCATGTTCACCGCGAGGTTATTCGGCGCAGCGGCCCGCGTTAAAAAAGCCGCGTGCTCCTCAGGCAGGTTGTAGGTCTTGCTGGCCGGGTCGTACTCGACGATCTTGCCGGTCACCATCGCACCCAGCCATTCGCGGACGTACCGCTCATCAAGCTTGGCCGCTTCGGCGATCTGGGTCGAGGTCGACCAGTCCATCCGATTCATCGCATCGTATAAACCGGTGCGATGGCCGATCGAAATCATCAGCGAAAGGGTCGCGCGATTCAGCGTGTCCAGCAGGTCGCCAGCGAACGCCTCGGCCTTGGCTTCATCAAGTTGTTGCATTACTTCAGTTGTCATTGCAGGTTCCTTCTAAAAAAGTTGACGAATTAGTAAAATGTGTCGAGAGCGGCGCCTGCCCTCAACTTGCGAGAGAGAAAGATAGACCGACATCGGCCCCGCTCCGCTTGACTTGGGGTCAATCTGGGTTGACTACCAGTCAACCTCCTACCGCACAGGACCACCCAACGATGACCCAGGCAATCTCCGATAAAGCCGCTTACGAATTGTTCGGCCAAGGCATTGCCCCGCAATCGACTCGCTAGAAATTGCTGTTTACTGCACTCGATTTGTTTTACACCCACGGCCTACACGCAGTAGGCGTGGACCGCATCATTGCCGAGGTCGGCGTCACGAAGACGACGTTCTACAACCACTTCCCATCCAAAGACGATTTAATTTTGGAGTGCATCGCCACCCGCGATGTATGGGAATCGCAATGGTTCGCCGAGGAGGTTGAAAAGCGGGCCGACGGCGATCCCCGCGAGATGTTGCTTGCGATCTTTGATGTGCTGGACACCTGGTTCTGTGGCGAGCAGTTCAACGGATGTGCGTTCTTGAACGCAGCGATCGAGTTCCCTTCGCAAAACGACCCGATCCATCAGGCGGCGGCCAAACATATGTGTAACGGCGAAAAATGGATCGAGGAACTCGCGATTCAGGCTGGTGCCGAGCAGCCCCAGGCATTAGCTGAGGAGTTTTCCGTGCTGATTCAAGGCTCGATGGTGACCCGACATGCGATGAACCGCAACGAAGCGGCTGCGGTTTCACGGCGGATGGCAGAGGCCTTGCTCGACCGCTACCTGCCCGAGTCTGCAGAAGTAAAGAGCTGAACGTCGGCGTCATTGCAGGCGGTTGTTCTATAATCCCCCGATGCAACTCTGGCAGCCGCCGATTCCTGACCGTTATCATACGATGAGCGACCGCGACCTTGATGAGGCGATCGCTGCACGCAAGGCCGAACTCGGCAACGACTTGGTCATCCTCGGCCACCATTACCAGGCGGACGAGGTCATCCAGCATGCCGACTTCACCGGGGACAGTTTCAAACTGTCCCAGCTCGCCGCGGAGAAGGTCGGCCAAGTCGGCGCGAAGTACGTCATCTTCTGCGGCGTGCACTTCATGGCCGAGACGGCCGACATCCTCACGCCCGATGGCACCGCGGTGATCCTGCCGGACTTAGGCGCGGGTTGCAGCATGGCGGATATGGCCGACTACGAACAGACGATCGACGCGTGGGAAGCCATTCACGAGGTCATCGATCCCAAAACGTTTCGCGTGATCCCGATCTGCTACATGAACAGCAGCGCTGCGATCAAGGCTTTCTGCGGCGAGCATGGCGGGGCGGTGTGCACCTCCAGCAACTGCGACAAAATTTTCGACTGGGCTTTGGCCGGCGGCGACAAGCCTTTAGAAGACGGCCAGCAGGTCAAGATTCTGTTCATCCCCGACCAGCACCTTGGGCGGAACACCGCGGCGATGGCGGGCTTCGACCCGGTGACGCAGATGTGCGTCTGGGACCCGAAGCACTCGGATGGCCTGGGCGGCTGCGATGAGCAGGAACTGATCGATTCAACCTTCATTCTGTGGAAGGGCCACTGCTCGGTACACAAGCTGTTTCGCCCGGAGCATGTGGATCAGGTCCGGGCGCTTTGGCCGGATGTCACGGTGATCGCTCACCCCGAGTGTGCGTACGAGGTTTGCCAGAAGGCGGACCTGACCGGCAGCACGGAGGGCATCATCCGCGCGCTCGAGGAGGCGAAGCCCGGCAGCCGATGGGCGATCGCGACCGAAGTGCATCTGGTCAAACGCCTCTGCGACCAAGCTGCAGCCCGAGGCGTCGAAGCCCGCATCCTCAGCGAATGCCAATGCCTGTGTACTACGATGTACCGCATCGACCGCCCGCATTTATTGTGGGTCTTGGACAACCTGGTCGAGGGCAAGGTGATCAATCAAATCAGCGTCCACCCCGAAGCCCAGCGGCAGGCGCTACTTTCACTTAACCGCATGCTAGACATCACGGGCGCATCGCCCTTGGACGCCCAGGCTGACCCGCGCGATGCACCGCTGGTGGAGCGGTAGGTTTTTAACCGCCAAGGACGCGAAGAGCGCCAAGGCTTTTTGCCTTGCTTGACGCTCTCCGCGTCCTTGGCGGGAAAAATAATCTCGCCATCCCCCAGCACCTAAGCCGATAGCAACACGATGGCTGTCCGTCGCGGTGATCTTTCTGTGCTCGACCTGCCCGAGCTTGGCCCGGTGACGGGAGAATGTGAACTGGTCTGCAATGGTGAGCATCTGGACCGCGTGGTGCGGGACGGGATGTTGTCGGCCCGGGTCAGTTTGGAGATCGCGACGGCCGACTTCAAAGCGATGCTTGTTCCCCCCGACCCCCGCAAAGGCTTGACGGGTGGTGGTCGGCGGGGAACCCGGGGCCGATCTGATGCGCCGTCGATCGTAAAGCACTTGGCTGAGCTCGCGGAAAGGGGGGTAGAGGTGCGGGTGCTTCACGCCGGCGTACCAAGTAGCGCGGCTTTGCGTGAATTGAAAAACCTGCCCGGCAACCTGACGATCCGCCGTTGTCCGCGTTTGCACAGCAAAGCCATCGTTGTCGATGCGGGTTGGGCCTATCTCGGCTCGGCGAACCTCACCGGAGCGGGTCTCGGAGCCAAAGGCGAGACCCGCCGCAACTTCGAGATGGGCGTCATCACCCGTAGTGCCGCGATGGTCGAGGCGATTTCCGCCCGCTTCAACACGCTTTGGGAAGGTGATCATTGCAAGAGCTGTGGCCGACGCGACGTCTGCCCGGTCCCGCTGGAAGAGCCTGACCTGCGGTGAGGTTTAACTAATTTTTCGGGAAAGTCTTCAACCGTCGTATAGCCATAGGCGGCTATCATCCTGCCATGGCTTCCGCATTGCCTGATTTCGCAGCCCAGACAGTGACGACCCCCGCTGACGACCCACGAGTGGCCGATATGCTCGAGATGGTCCGCGCGATCTCCCACCACTCCGACCCACAGTCGATGCTCATCGACTTTGGCGACCGGTTTCGGCGGATGTTCGATGGCGAGAACGATGGCTTTCTTGCCGTCAGCCGACGCGGCCTCGAAGCGCCGTATTTCCGTGTGACCCGCAACTCCCGTTGGGACAAACCGGTCAATCCGTGGAAGCAAAGCGATCTTTTGCCAGTGCTTCAAGGCGGATTGCTCAGTGAGTTGCTGTACGGTGAGTTGCCGGTCATCAATAACGAGTTCAAGCCCGACCCGAATGACCCGGCCTACGAGTACATCCAGGGCTACCGCAGCTTCATGGCCGTCCCGCATTTTCACGACGGCGAGGCGCTTAATCTCGCGCTGAATTTCAACACCAAGCCTGATGCTTACGACCCGCTGGTTTTCGCGGATCGCATCCTGATGCACAATTTGTTCGGCCGAGCGACCAACCACATGGTCTTGGCCAAGCAGTTGCGTGAGGCACACGAAGCGCTCGACCGCGAGTTTCAAGTGGTCGGGGACATCCAGCGGTCGCTGTTGCCGCAGGCCTTGCCGGACATCCCGCGACTGGACCTTGCCTCGCACTATCAGACCGCGAGGCGAGCCGGCGGTGACTACTTCGACATCTTCGCGTTGCCCGATGGGCAGTTCGGCATTCTGCTCTGTGATGTGTCAGGTCACGGCACACCCGCCGCCGTGGTCATGGCGGTGACGCACGCGGTGGCCCATGCCTACCCCGGCCCGGCGACCCCGCCCAACGAACTGCTGCGCTACCTCAACGACAAGCTGACCAACCGATATGACACTGAAGGCGTCATGTTCGTCACGGCGTTTTATGGCATATTTAACCCCAGTGACCTGACGCTGACCTACGCCGCGGCCGGCCACCCCCCGCCGAGGATGATGCGTCAAGGCCAAGTCGCCCAACTCGATCAGGCCGGCGGCATCCCGCTGGGGGTGGTCGATGGGGCGGAATACGACGATGCCTGCATCGAACTCAAGCCCGGCGACCGATTGGTCATGTTCACCGATGGCTTCACCGAAGCTTTCGATAAGCAGCGTCAGCAATACGGCGACGCCCGCCTCGATACGCTGCTCGAGCAACCCACCGAAAACGCCGCCGCCACCCTCCGTCTGGTGTTGGATGACATCGCGTCCTTCACGCAGGGCACACCCAACGACGACGATCAGACCCTGCTGGCCATCCACGTCGGATAAATAAAGCTTTTAGTTTTTTTAGCTCACTTAAATACGCTATCAGCCTTCCGCAACAAAAAGATGTCTGGTCTTGTGAACAGCGGCATGAACCAAACGCAGAAACCTCAATTAACGCGAAACCGGACAACTAATACATGACCAGTGTTTCGTTCTTGCCGCCAATTGTCATAGTCCTTGAGATCTCCACGACAAGTTGCAGTATCCCGCACTTTGCCGATCGAGACGAGGTGGCTTGAACGTGAAGCGTAGTAACGAGTGTTTGCCGACGAATTGCTGCTGCCTATTACTGTCACCATGACCATCACCTGCCGCGGCCGATATCTCGCTGAATACATCTCCACCACAATCGGCGACAGACAGGATGCTGAGGGACTTGTAGACCTTTCAAGACTCAAAGCTCAGATTTCAGCGACCAAGAGCAGTCCTTTACGTTTAGGCTCAAATCGCCGCTGCCCAGCGGCATGTTGCCCCAAGGTGTCGCGACGCGGTTGTTGTTTTGAGGCATCGGCTCACCGTCGATCGAAGGGCCGTTGACATAGTCCAATTCAAGAGTCGCCTTGCCGCCGTCGATCTTCCAATCAAGGCGTAGCGGCTCGCTATGCCATTGAGGTTCGAGTGATTGTCTTTCTGAACGGAAATGCTCGAAATCTCGGTAGGTGCTCTGGTCCCCGATGCACATAAGGACTCCCGAGCTTTTCGCTTCGATCTTTCGCTCGAGTCCTTTCCATGTTCCCTCGATAGTGGGAACCGCCGGTTGGCTGCACCAGACGCCGAGGTAGCCTTCATCACGGCGAAGCCAAATCCAGTGACCGTCTTCCTCGATCTGGTCGAATGCGGCTTGAGGAAGATAAAGGTGGACAAACGGCATGCTCACGTCAGCCCCCAACTGATAGATCACCGCCCCGACGTTTTCGTGGCCAAAGCTGCGCGGGCCGTCGATGTTGCCTTGCCAATAACCGGGGCGCAGATCGCCGGTATTGCCCGGGGGCACGTTGCCGTAAACCCAAGTCGGCGGGGCGTCGGGGTGTGTGATGTCGATCGGAGGTGGTCCGCCTCGGCGGTAACTCTCGAGTGCCTCCGAAGGTTCCACGAGACGATGAGGCGGGTCGGCGGAAGGGTGGTTGACGAAGATCATCGCTTGTTCATCGAGCGTGGCCTGGAGCACGAATTCGGTATACCGGCCGCGCGAGGGGTAGCTGTTCATCACACCCAGCATCGCGTGCGGCAGTCGAGCCATATGGCTGGTGAGGCGATCGTCATTGACCGGAAGGGGTCGCTCGATATCACCGGTAACCCGCTGCTTCCAGAGGCCCGCGGGGAGCGTGTGGGTCGTGGTGCTGGTGTGCGTCAACTTGTCTCGTGCGATCCGGACCACCGCATCGGGCGGCCGATAGTCGCTGCACGCCGACATAACTGCACCCCCAACGAAATGTCGATTAAACATCTGCAGGCGATCGATGCCGAACATCACATCGTGCAACGGCCTCGACGGGCTGTCATATAAGGATTGGCGAAAGACCGCATAGTCGCGGTGCGCCGCCGACACCAACGAGCCAGCGAATGAACCCAGCGCCGAGTCGAGCATGTAAAGGTCGATGACGCCGCGGGCCAGACCCGCAATCGACTGATCATCCGCGTGATCCGCCAGGTTGAAAAGCCCCAAGAGCGCAACGTTGTAATAGATGGCCGAGCCCCACTCGGTCGAACCTTCATACACCCATCTTTGACACCAGGCGATAATCTCCCGCTCGGCTTCTGCCCGGTGAATCGAAGCCAGTCGGCCATCGATCAACCGCTGATTTGGCCAGTACTGCCCGACGAGATATCGCAAGCTCAGGTGCAGGAGATTGTGGTTTTCCGTCAAGTCCCCGAAATGCAAACGAAACTCATGCAGCGTCCGGATCAGACGGTCCCAGACCGGGCGTTCTACAGGATCGCCCGCATCGGGGTCAGTGCCGGGGCCATGCCGTAAGAGTGCTCGCAGCAGCGGGTGAATCGCGAAGTCGGCGAGAAGCCACTTCGCGAATGGGTCCCCGTCCTCTTCCGCGAAATTTGCATCAATCATATCCAGCGACTCGCTCATCAGCCGTAAGCCGGTCGCGCGGTCACCACATTCGAAGGCGGCCAACGCATACCCATCGAAGCATCGATAAAGGCCCCAGGCTGTCGAGGCGGGGTAATCGGGTTCTGCCGTGATGAAGCGTAGAAATCGCGTAGCCCGATCTTGATACAGGTCATCGAAAAGTTTCTCCGAAAGTGCATAGATGAGCACTTGACGCCGACATCAAATGAAATTTCGCCCCAAGCTTCCGTGGTCGATCGCATCGCCCGCGAAGTCGGCGTGTCGGCCATTACTGTCACCCGGGCACTGAACACCGACTCGACTTATCGTCGGCCGACGTTCGCCAAGCGGGCCGAGCGAATCCGCGAGCTTGCTCAAAAACACGGCTATCGCATCAATTCAGCCGCTCAAGCCATGTCGATAGGCCGATTCAACGCGGTCGGGTTGTTGCATTCCGCTGAGCCGAACCGCAGCCATATCAATGACCCGCTGCTTGCAGGCATTCATTCAGCCCTGACGAGCATGGACCTGCATCTGAACTCGGCGATGCTGCCGGACTCGCAGCTCTCCCAAGGCTTCGCGATGCCCAAGCTCCTCCGGGAGTTGGCCGCCGATGGTCTGCTGATCGATTATCTCTCCAGCATCCCCGAGCCTATGCGTGAGGCCATTAGTCGGCACCGCATCCCCTCCATCTGGATCAATACCAAGCTCGCTGCGGACTGCGTCTATCCCGATGACATCGCTGCCGGGCGAATCGCTACAGAGCATCTGCTCGCGCAAGGGCATCGACGGATCAGCTTTGTCGCTTGCACCAATTCGAACCATTACAGCCTGATCGACCGGATTGCGGGCTATCAGTCGGCCATGCGCGAGGCCGACCTGGCTCCGGATGTGGTCCGCCCCAGCCCGATGCCCGAGCGTCATGGGCGCTTCGAGGTCTGCCGGAATTGGCTTGAGCGGGCCGAGCTTTCCGAGGCGATGGTGGTCTATGGCGGCAACACCTGCCTACCGCTCGTCTCCGCAGCGATGAGTCTTGGCATCAGGATGCCAGACGACCTGCCCGTCGTCACGATCGAGCGGGATATCGAAACTTCGCTGGGTTTTGCTCTGCCGACAGTCGTCATTCCATTTGAACAGGTGGGCCGACGCGCGGTTGAAGAGCTACAGAAAAAAAACCAATCGCCGGATGCTTCACGCCCGGCGGTGTCTATCTCGCCGGAAGGCGTATTTTCTTAGTTGTTTTCGAATCTGCCAATGTTTGGCAGAAAAAGTTCTTTTGTTAATCCATTTTGGAGGTTTCACTCATGCGTTTCTCTTCCCGCATATGTCTCGTTGCTGGCAGCTGTTCTGCGCTGTTCGTCGCAACGGCTTCGCAAGCTGAGTTCTATGATTACAACGACACGAATGAGTTGACAAATAATTTCGTCTTGAACTCAACCGGAACGAATTGGTCCCAAGTCAATTCGGGCGGCCTTAATAACACCGGCTATGTGGCGACTTCCAATGACAATGGCTATATCACTGAAAAAATCAGCTTTAGTTTGGATACAGACGCAGATAGCACGTTCACCATCAGCTCAGCATTTCTCGTTGGGTCGGCCTCTGGAACTACCAGTGGTCGTCGGGGTCTATCGTTAGGAGTTTCGACTTCAGATAGTGTGAATTACGAAGGTGGCGGTCGGCTCGAGGATACTTCGCTGTATGCCAGCTTATTTGGTAATGGTGATGGTTCGACGGCAAATACGACCAACTTCCGCTATGCCGCCGATACTTCGAACCCAGATGTCACTGATGGCTTGAGCGTTAGTAGCAATGATGACTTGGCTTTCAATACATGGTACTTCCTAGATGCCATTTACAGCTATGACTCCACTAACAATCAGTTTGACATTACGGTCAAGGTTTTCAATAACAGTTCGGGAGCCAAAGGTTCGCAAATTCGCTCCGTAGATATCGGTACGGATATCGCGAATCCTTTTGGTGCCGACCCGACCTTGTATGGATTTGCGGGTGGACGTGACTCAGCTGATGCGGGTGTGAACATCGCGGGTATTGATAATTTTGATTCGCCTGCCGTCCCAGAGCCCGCTTCGCTGGCACTTATCGGGATCGGTGGCGCTCTGCTGCTCGGTCGACGTCGCAAATAATTGATTACCCCCTCATGTGTCGATCGGCCTGCCGCTGATCGATGCTTTTGAGTAATACGATTCTGACGCCGGTCATTTTCCCGAGTCACTCGTGTTCAATCCCATCTTCAAATCAAGTCTCCTGGGTTCAATAGCTCTTTTCGGTGCGGTGGAAGTGTCTGGCCAAATCACCGCTGATTTCGATAACCACCTCGATCACACTTCGGTCTACTACACCGGCCAATTCAACGGGGTGGTGGACGCCGTCGATGCCTGGCCGGGCATGGCGGGTGACGGTTGGGCGACGCCTTGGGAAGTGGACTCGAACGCCAGCAGTGTCCGCAACAAGCGGGTCCGTGCGGATGAACCGCTTGCGGACGGTGAGGGAGCCTATGTCCAGTTCGAGTCGCAGGACCCGCCGGGATCGCCGAGCGATCGTCAGATCCATCACGCCCGCAGCTACGAGGCCCACGGCGACTTCGATTCCGCTCAGCCACACACCGTCTCGTTTCTCTACCGTCCGGATGACACGCAGGCTTTTGTTGCGGGCGGTTCGAGCTTCGTCGAAGTGTTTGATGCGCCGGCCCGCAGCGGTGGCAACCGCACCTGGCTGATCCGCTCTTTCGGCGGCGAAAATAAGCAGTGGGCTGTGTGGGACGGCGATGGGAAGGGGCAATACAACCCACAACACGCCGTCCGCACCGGCATGACCATCGAGGCCGGCCACACCTACCGCATGACGGTCGATGTCGAGCCGGCATCGAACCAGTACACCGTCGCGATCGAAGACCTCAACAGCGGCGAGCAGTTCGACAGCCCCTCGCTTGGCTTCGTGACCGATGGCCCGGTTGCGGGTCGGCTGAACTTCGGCGTCCAGATCGGCGACGTCGGCCAACCCGGTACGCCCGGCAGCTACACCTTTAGTCTCGATGCGATCTCGCTTACCGGCAGTGCTGCCGAGCCCCAGTGAATCTTCACTTTTCTCTCTGAATCATTGACTCGTTTTGTCTTGAGGAGTTTCTATGAATCAACCGCGTGCCTTTGTGACCCGCAGTTTGCCAACCGTCTTGGTTGTGATGGTCAGCCTGATTTTGATTTCACAGTCTCAGGCTCAGGGCACCGGTGCGAATATCGATGAAACAGACTACGCCCAAACGCTATACGTCGATATCAACAATAGCAATGCGTCGGACAGCGCCGGCTTCGGCACGATCAACAATCCGCTTAAAAGCATCGGTGCCGCGCTCGATCGTGCCCGTGGTACACGCAATGCGGGCGGGAGCGGGACACGCATCTTGATCCACGACGGCGTCTACCGTGAGGAACTCGATCTCAATGCTTCCAGCGCCGGAAAAACAATCGCCATCGAAGCCATCAACCCCGGCAGGGTGACGGTTTCAGGCTCGGACATCTTCGACAACAGCAGGTGGCAGGACCGCGGCAACGGTATATACCGAACCAATTGGACCGAAGCCTGGGGCGTCGCCGACGCATTCTGGCCTAACAACGGGGTGCCGCGAACCGGCGAGATTGGACGTCGCAGCGAGCAGGTCTTCCTAGACGGGCAGCGGCTGACCCCCGTGTTGCGTCAGGATCAACTTACGAATGGCAGCTTCTATGTGAAGGACGCCTCCTTCCGCGGGGCAAGCGACTTTTTCAATGCAACGAAAGAAGTCAGTGTCCGTGGCAATAACGGGCTGGTCGAGGTGTTCGGCAACAACGTCCTGGTCCGCGGGCTGAATGTTCAGCACGCAGCGGGAGCCGGCGAGGGGGCGTTCAAACTCCGTGCGGGCACCAATCTGCTGCTCGAGCAGATCAGTATCCGCGACAACAACTTCGGCGGGCTGAGCCTTGGCGAGGTCAACGACATCACCGTGCGCGACAGCGGCTTCTACGACAACGGCTTCACCGGCAACGGCGGGTCGCGGGTCGACAACCTGCTCTATGAAAACGTCGAAGCCAAGGGTAACAACTGGCGCGGCGAGCTGGCGGGTCTGACCGGCTGGGCAGTTGCCGGCATCAAGCATTTATTCACCACGAACGCGACCTATCGCGATGTCAATACCAGCGAAAACCGCTCGGATGGATTTTGGCTGGACACCGACAACGGCAGCGTTGTATTCGAACGAATGACCTCTTCCAACAATCTCCGCAACGGCATCTATCTCGAGGTCAATGCCGGGCCTGTACTGATTGACGATTCGGAATTCAACGGGAACGGCTACATCGGTGTCAGGATGTCCAACCAGCAAAACCTCACGCTGACCGACTCAACGATTGTCGGCAACGAGTTCCAGATCCTGCTGGACCAGCGCAGCTTTCAGAATTACGACAACGAAAACTTCACGCTCCTGCGCAACATCATCGGCGCGACCGAGGCCGGCCAGGAATTGCTGCGTAACAATAACTTCACACCGGAAGGGCAGAACTGGATCGACTTTCTCAACACCCTGACTGCCGACTTCAATCAATATTTCCACCCGACCTCAGACCAGCAATTTCCGACCGAGGAAGAATTCCTGATCACATTCAAAGATTGGCAAACCGTCTCGGGCGAAGAAATCAACTCGACGTTCCGCTTCGGCAACACGATTCCTGAACCCGCGACCGGCTTGTTGCTTGCTGCCGGTCTAATGGGCCTGTCTCGACGCCGGCGTGTTGCCGCATAACGCAACCCAACTACACCTGCTCTTCTCTCCCGCTTCGCAAAGGTGCAATTATGAAAGATCTCAATTTGAACACATCATCTCGCCAGGCTTTCACACTGATCGAACTGCTGGTCGTCATCAGTATCATCGCCCTGCTGATCGGCATCCTCCTGCCCGCGCTCGGTGCCGCACGAAAGACAGCCCGGCAGTCGGTTTGCTTGTCGAACATGAGACAGATCGGAATCGCCAACGCAACATATAGCAACGAGTACAAGAACGCTCTGCCAGCTATGTTTGCTTATGGCAATATTGATCCAAGCGATGCAGCAGACGATCCGATTTTCTGGACCGTAGCACTCGCTTATAACCTCATTTACGCCGAAGTCGATTCATTTGGCGGCATCAGCCCCAACAACCGGGAAGACAACATTTTCTGGGGCTGTCCGGAATATGACTATTACTCGGTCGCCGCGCGTGAGGGTCGTGGACCTGCAGCCAGCTATCGATGATTTGACGCATGAGATCGACGAACTCGCAGCTGAATCGGTAAGAACCGGCAAGCTTTCCAGCACGTTCGATGATTTGGATTTTGAGCATCGGTTGGCCCGAATCAATCAGGAAGACCCCGAAATCGCTTCAAAGATTTGGAACGGCACGATCCATAGCCCTGGTATTTTTCAGGTCATTACCCACCCCAATCTTCTTGATGTTGCTGAAAGATTATGTGGAAAGGAAATCGTTGCATCGAGCGTTTATCGCGTCCGTCCAAAAGTGCCTAGCCATATTCGCAGTGCCGTGCCTTGGCATCAGGATTCGGGTTATTTTGAGCCATACTGCGACAAGCACATGGTCCTCACCGTTTGGTTGCCGCTTGTGAATGCAACGACGGACAATGGCTGTCTCTGGGTGTTGCCCGGCTGTCACCGCGGCGACGTGCTGCCTCATCATCCCGCACCCGGAGGCAAACCTTATCTGTACATTGATGAGGCAGACCTTCCCAAAGGCGTCGAGCCCGTGCCTGTCGAGGTGCCGAAAGGTGGCGTGCTGCTGATGACCAACATCACGCCGCACGTCAGCTTTGTAAATAAAACCGATGGCGTACGTTGGTCCTTGGACCTTCGTTATCAAAGTGCAGCATTGCCGACGAATGCGGAAATCACCAAATTGCCCGGCGATATTGAAGCCGCTGGTTTACCTGGCGAAGACACATACGTTCCTCCCGCCTGCTACCCGCCCGAAGCGGATTTTCTCGTGCGTAGTCAGGCGCGTCCGGAGCAGGTCGTCGCTGATCCTCACCGATTTGCTGAATTGCGATCCCGCCATTCACGAGTTGAAATGGCTTCTCGCTGGGACTGAAACTTTAACCTCCGATGAATACTCAACAAACCTCACCTGACGACGCCGTCCAGGCGTCGATCAAAGGCTCGGCGTCTGATCGTCTGGCCTGGTTCCGGGCCGCTCGTTACGGGCTTTTCATTCACTGGGGGCCGTCCGCTTCTTTCGGGTTCGGCGAGCAAGGCATGCTCCGCGAATCGATGGATCAGGGTGAATATCAATCGATCGCCTGCCAATGGAACCCGTCGGATTTCGATGCCCGCCGATGGGCTCAGCACGCTGTCGAGGGCGGTTTCCGGTATGCCGTCTACACAGCGGTCCATCACAACGGTTATTGCAACTGGGATTCGCAAGCCACGCGATTTACCAGTGTGCGTCAAGCACCTGGCCGAGACTTTGTCGCGGAGTATGTTGAAGCATTCCGAGACGCGGGCCTTAAAGTCGGGCTGTATTTCTCGCTTGGCGATTTCCGTTGGCCGGCCTACTGGTCTTCCTCCCAGGGCGACCCGCCTGCGTGGCGCGAATACCGTGACTTTACCCACGCCAGGCTGCGTGAACTGCTGGCGAACTACGGCGAGATCGATCTGGTGTGGTTCGACGGGGCTTGGCCTCACAATGCCGAGGCGTGGCGGAGTGAAGCAATTTTGGCCATGTGTCGAGAGCTTCAACCCGGCATCATCACAAACAACCGGCTCGACTCGGCATCGATGTATGCCGCTGCTCAGGGCAGCATGGAAAACCCCGGCGAGTCAGCCACGCTCGGCGATTTCGGCACGCCTGAACACCATACGACGCCCGACCCGCATCGGCCTTGGGAATCCTGTCAAACCAGCACATCACGCATGTGGGGCTACGCACCGGGCGAGCATTGGCGGCCGACCTGGGACCTTCTCGATAATCTCTGCACCTGCGCAAGCCAAGGCGGTAATTTGCTGCTGAATGTTGGCCCTGATCGAGAGGGTCGCTTTCCCGAAGCGTTCTTGAAACGCAGCCAAGCCATCGGTGATTGGCTCAAAATCAACGGCGAGGCCATCTATGGAGAAGGTGGCGGCGATGTGACCGAGTTTCTTGCACGCGGGTATCAAACCGTCCGCGGCCACACGTTGTATCTGATCCTTCGCTTTGAAAGCGACCCACCCGAGGTTCGCGTGTGCGGGCTGAAGACGCGTGTCCACGCCGCCCGACTGCTCGGAAGTGAAGCTGAATTGACTGTTCATCAGACTGGCGATGTGCTGCAAATTCGGGGCGTGCCTATGCGTGGCACACACGGCCTTCCGCTGTACCCGGTCGTCGCTCTGGATTGTGAATCGATGCCCGAAGCGACCGAATTCGGCAAGGAACGTATATGGTCAGGTGACCCATCGCGTTACAAACCCTGGGCCGAGGCCGGAATGAAAGGTACAACGCCGCTTTAGCAAGAGGTTTACTTTATGTCGATACCTATTGGTGCTTTGCCCGACTGTAGGAAATCACCCTTGCGATTAAACATTCATGTGCTTGATGCGGATGCAGGTACGGAAGCTGATAATCTAGATTTACAGGGCCTCACTTGATCTCATCGACACCACGCCTCAATGTCGTATTTTTGCTTACCGATGACCAGGGCTACGGGGACTTAGGTTGCCACGGCAATCCCATTCTTCAGACGCCCTGCATCGATCGCTTTCACGACCAAAGTGTCCGCTTCACTAACTTTCACGTTGGGCCAACTTGTGCACCAACACGCAGCGGCCTGTTCACCGGGCATTACGCCAATTCCACCGGAGTCTGGCATACCGTCGGCGGCCGGTCCTTGTTGCGTGGCAATGAGACCACATTGGCCCATGTCATGTTGGAAAATGGCTACCGCACCGCGCTGTTCGGCAAGTGGCACTTGGGCGACAACGCGCCCTACCGCCCACAGGACCGAGGTTTTGAGCATGTAGTCTGCCACGGCGGCGGCGGTATCTCCCAAGTGCCCGATTACTGGGGCAACGACTATTTCGATGACCACTTTGACGTCAACGGTGAGGCTCAACCTTTCCGTGGCTACTGCACCGATGTGTTCTTCAACGAAGCGATGCGATTTATCGAGGAACACCGCGATGAACCGTTCTTCTGCGTCGTCGCCAGCAACGCGCCGCATTCACCCTACAACGTCGAGCGGCGTTACAGCGATCCGTACCGTGGCCAAGTCGGCACTGAAGACCGGGCAAATTTTTATGGGATGATCGCCAACCTCGACGAAAATTTCGGTCGGTTGGTCAATCATCTAGATACCCTGGGTATCGCTGGCCGCACGTTGGTCGTGTTCATGACTGACAACGGCACATCAATGGGCGATGGCGAAACGCATAACTGTGGGATGCGAGGATTCAAGAACAGCGAGTATGACGGCGGCCACCGCGTACCGTTTTTTCTGCGTGCTCCCGAATCAATCGTCGGCAAGCCGCGCGACATCGATACGCTTACCGCCAACATCGATTTCATGCCCACCATGATGGACCTTTGCGGAATCGACCCTGAAAGCTACGCACACTGCGGATTCCACGGGCGATCGCTCCGGCCGCTGCTGCGCGGTGGTCAGGAGACTTGGCTGGATCGAGCGTTGGTTACCGATTCGCAGCGACTACCCATCCCGGTGAAATGGCGTAAGAGTTCGGTGATGACCCAACGCTGGCGGTTGATTAATGGCACGGAACTTTACGACATCTATGCCGACCCGGGGCAGGTCAACAACATTGCTGACGATCATCCGGACGTGGTCAAAGACCTTCGCCTGGCTTATGAGCGGTGGTGGGAAACGGTGTCCGGGCAATTCGATGAGGCGATCCCGATCGTGATTGGCGACCCGCGTGAGCCGGAAGCTCGTCTCACAGCCCACGACTGGCGGCCGCCGGGCGACCCAAGAGCCGACGATCCCCATATCACCGAATCCAACGATTACCTCGTCTTCGAGCAGGGCCAAGTCCGAGAGGGTAAAGGCCAGAACGGTTATTTTGAGGTTGAGGTGCTTAGGTCTGGTCGATACCGCTTCGAGCTGCGACGCTGGCCGCGCGAGGAGGGCAGGCCTATCGTGGCCGGCATCGAGGACTCCAACGACGGCTTCCGCGACGACGTGATTTCGTCAAAACATCACCGTTTGTACCGCGGCGGCAAGGCTTTGCCATTTGTCGAGGCGGGAGTGAGCCTCGGTGAAATTTCGAAAGTGGCACCAGTCAGGCCTGAAGCCGAGTTCGTCGAGTTTCATCTCGACCTGCAACCCGGGCCGGCCCGGTTATCGACGTGGTTCCGCACCCGGGACGGTGAAGAACGCGGCGCCTATTTCGTCTACGTATCGATCGATGCGTGATCGTTCCCGCTGACGGTGGCGGCAAGCGTATACAGCCGCAATATTCAACAAGCAGATTGTTGAAATCTAGACCTGAGACCAAAAAGGACGCCGCTTGCTGTGGCATCCTTTGAGTGGTCAGGAATCGTCGGCCGGTGGCCAAGAAGATGGGGTTGGCTCGTCGGGCACAACCCGCCCGAAACGCTCCGCACCGTCCGTATCCCGACCCACCGCCCGTGCCGACGCCGCACTTCGCAATCAAAACCGCTACCCACGCTCGAGGCGAAGTGGCAAGCTGTCACCGAATCGGTCCGCGATTTACATAAGCAAGGCCGCCCTGTGCTCATCGGCACCCGCAGCGTCGACGACAGCGAGACCGTCAGCCGCCGCCTGACCGACGCGGGCATCCCCCAGGAGGTCCTCATTGCCCGCCAGCACGAACACGAAGCCGCGATCGTCGCCGCCGCGGGCCAGCCCGGCAAGGTCACCGTCGCCACCAACATGGCCGGCCGCGGCACCGACATCCAACTGCCCCCGGAAGTGATCGAACGGGGCGGCCTGGCCGTGGTCGCCACCGACCGCCACGAGTCGCGGCGGGTGGATCGCCAACTCCAGGGCCGCGCCGCTCGCCAGGGCGAGCCGGGCACCACCACCACCCTCACCAGCCTAGACGACCCACTAATCGTCAAGTACATGCCCACTTGGCGGAAGCTCATCAAACCCTTCCGGGGGCTGCTTCCCGCTTGGTGCCTGAACCGCCTCTTCGACGCCGCCCAACGCCGCGCCGACCGACTCGCCGCCCATCGCCGGCGCCAGGTCATGCTCCGCGACGAACAGCAGGCGGATCAACTGAGTTTCGGTTGAAGCCCGTCTACCGACGTGACTCTCTGTCGCGGGCATGACCGTTCAAATAACCAGCGAGCGTCTGTCAACCATGCATTCACATACGTCGGGTACGGTTGCCGGAGAGAACACACCCCGACACGAGACAATCAACCGCAGTGTTGGCGGTTGATCGGCTCGAGTCGAGGGTTTATGAAACTTGATCGTCAGGTGCGGGTCCGCTCCGTGTGGATGCGGTGTCGCGTTAAAGTCAACCGCGGCGTCGGCGGGCGACGCACAGCAGGCCGAGCAGGGACAGGGCGAACGTCCCGGGTTCGGGTACCAGCTCGAGGGGCACGAGTTCGCCGTCGACGATGCCGGCTCCGGGGTCGAAGCCGTTGAAGTTGATGACGCCCAGTTGGGCCGCGGTGAGGAAGCCCTCTTGCACGAAGATATCGTCGAGGTCGTTGCTCCAGTTGTTGACCGTGAGCGAGCCGGTCCAGGTTTCGCCCGAGCTGTCGCCGATGGTCATGGTGCGTGGATTGGCGGGGAAGGTTTCGAGGGTGACGTTGCCGTCGAGGTCCAGGGCCCCGAGGATGGTGATCTCGTCGTCGATGCGGATGGTGGTGCTGTTGCCGGTGATCTGGAGATCGTTGAACGTAATCGTGCCGTTGCGGGCGTCGATGTTGCCGCCGGTGACGACCACGTCGTTGAGGATCAGGTTGCCGTTGTTACTGTTGGTGAGGATGGCCTCGGAATCGCCGGACGCCGAGACGTCGGCGGTGATGGTCTGGGTCAGGCCGCTGGTATTCAGGATGCCAACGGCGTTGGTGTTGGTCCCCGAGCCGGCCACGGTCAAGCTGCCGGGGCCGGCGAGCGTGTAACTTTGGCCGGGCTGGAACTGGATCCGGTTGAACGAAAAGGCGTTGTCGACGGTGACCGTGCCGGTGCCCAGGCCGGTGAAGAATGCGTTTTCGCCGGCGGCGTCGGGGACGCTGTTGACGTTGGTCGGCGGGCCGCCCCAGTTACCGACATCTGACCAGTTGGTGTTGGCGGCGCCGTCGTCCCAGACGATGTTCTGGGCCGAGGCGGCCGCGCCGAAGCCGGCGGCGATCGCGAGGGTACTCAGGGACAGGGTGGATCGATAAAACATTCTTTTTCTCCGATGAAAATAAGGCAATCACGAATGGACAGGATGGGTTCGGTGCGGTCCGCGGGCCGGGTCTACGGCCTCGGAGCAGTGCGTGACATCCTTAAACCCCGCCGCGGTCGTCCCGGAAAAAGTGCCGTCGCCGCTGCCGCCCAAATAAGAGATCAGCACTTCGTGCCACGGCGAGCTGCCGGCGATACCCGCCCCCGCAGGGGTGTACTGCGTGTAGACAATAAAACCGTCGTGGGCGGCGGCGTAGGCGTGGGTCGCGATGCCCATCTGCTTGAGATTGGATTTGCAGGCAATCGCCCGCGCCGCCGAGCGGGCCCCCGCCAGCGCCGGCAGCAGCAACCCGATGAGCAACGCGATGATGCTGATCACCACCAGGAGTTCGATCAGGGTGAAGCCCGTGGGCCGCACGCGGCGAAGCGTTGAAACGCGTTAGGTGACATGGCGGTGAGTCGGTGCAATCGGAGAAGAATCATTGTCGGCCAGCAAGGCCGTGGGATTGGCGAAAGATGACCAGAACAAGGCGAGATCGATCAATTCAAACATAGAACCCAAAGCCAGCCCACGCCATACCTTTACCTCGATTGTGCTAGTGTTGGCGCCTGCCGTGGGGGTTTAGTGAATCAGTTCGATGTCCCGCACTTGGTAGCCCTGATTCCCGGTCGGTTCGAGGCACTCCAGGCGGAAGCCGATGCACCGGATCAGGGGCCAGGTCATATCGCGAGTTTCCGAGCGACGCCCATCGGCGACCTCGAAAGAACGGGGTTCCGAGCCGTCGGCGTTGAGGTGGAGCACCCGGTAGCGGCACGCGGCCTCGCCGCCCCAAGCGATCCGGATGCCGCGGCTGTGCGTCGGCGTGGCGAAACGGACGGTCAAATAGTGAGGCCCCGCGTTGTTCCAGGTCTGCCAGAACGTGGACCCGGGATCGGCGTCGACCGCGTTCTGGGCAAAATGGG
Organism: uncultured Phycisphaeraceae bacterium; assembly: GCA_964523485.1. Classification (GTDB taxonomy): domain Bacteria; phylum Planctomycetota; class Phycisphaerae; order Phycisphaerales; family Phycisphaeraceae; genus Algisphaera. Next base: position 78,177 of record CAZFZS010000017.1, read on the forward strand.
TCCGCTTCTCGGACGAGGCCTGGGCCGAGGCGAACGCGAAGGTGTCGGGGGGCGGGGCCGATTGGGCGGTGCGGCCGACCGCCGATCTGGGCTGGCGTCACGCGCGGGTGGTGGCCCGTGTGGGGGATCAGCCTTGGGGCGTTCCGCGCTTGCGGGAAAAACGGTTGCCCCCGACGGTGCTTTTCCGCCGGATGGTCACGATCCCGGCCGGCGTCCGCCGGGCACGCCTGCGGGTCACCGCCTTGGGCATCTGCCGGGTGACGATCGACGGCCAGGCGGTCACCGACGCCCGCTTGCTGCCCGGCTGGACCGACTACCGCCGGCGGGTCTACGAACGCGAGTTCGACGTTACGGCGTGGCTCGGCCCGTCCGGGCCCCACGCGATGGGCGTTGAACTGGCCGACGGCTGGTACGCCGGCTACCTCGCGATGAACGTGGGGCGAGACTTTTACGGCGACCGGCCGAAGGCCTGCCTTACCCTGACGCTGGAACACGAGGACGGCTCGGCGACACGGATCGATACCGACCGGGATTGGCAGTGCCGGCTCAGCGGTGTGCTTGAAGCGGACCTGTTTAACGGCTTCCACCTCGATCTGACCCGGCACCCCGAAGGGTGGGACCGGCCCGGTGCCGATCCGACCGGCTGGTTGCCCGCCGCGGAAGTGACCGACGGGTTGCCGCCCCGTGTGCTGCCGCATCCCGCGGCCCCGGTGCGAGAGGTGGACACGGTTTCGCCACGGAGCCTCCGCGAGGTCCGGCCGGGCGTGTGGCAGATCGATTTCGGTCAGAACCTGGTCGGCGTGGTTCGGTTCCGCATCCACGAGCCTGCGCGTCGAGTCACGATCATCCACGCCGAGATGCTCAATCCCGACGACAGCCTCTACACCACCGCTCTGCGCGGGGCCCGAAACCGTGACACCTTCGAGAACATCACCGCCGGCGAATGGATACCGCGTTTCACCTTTCACGGTTTCCGCTACGCGGAACTGACGGGCCTGCCCCAGCCGCCGACCGTTGACGACATCAAGGCAGTCGTGATCGGCAGCGACCTCGAGCAGACCGGGTGGTTCGACTGCCACGATACGCAGCTTAATCAGCTTTGGAAAAACACCTGGTGGAGCCAGCGGGGCAACTTCATCGACCTGCCGACCGACTGCCCGCAGCGGGACGAGCGGGCCGGCTGGACCGGAGACGCCCAGGTCTTTCTCCCGACCGCGGCGTACAACATGGACGTGGCCGACTTCTTCGAGAAGTGGCTGACCGATGTAGAAGACGCCCAGCGGGAAGACGGGGCGTTCAGCGATATCGCCCCGAACATGGTTGCCGAGTCCGACCCCGAACGCTTCGGCAACGCCGGCTGGGGCGACGCGGGCATCCTCTGCCCGCACCGGCTCTGGTGGGTTTACGGCGACCTTAGCCCCATCGAACGCCGGTGGGACGCGATGCGTCGGCACTTCGATTACCTGGTCAGGACCTCGGACCGCGGCATCCGCCACGCGGGGGTGTACGGCGACTGGTTGAATCAGGACGGCGGCACCGACCTTGATCTGGTGGGCACGGCTTATCTCATCCGCTGCGCCGACGCCATGGCGGAGATGGCTCGCGCCCAAGGCCACGACGCTCGAGACTTTGCGAACCAGGCCGCGGAATCACGCCGGGCCTTTGCAGAACGATTTATAGATCCGACGCAGGGATCGATACACGATGCGGGGGTCACCGCCTACGCCTTGGCGATCGCCTTCGAGGTGCTCGAGCCAGACGACCGGGCCCGCGCGGCCGAGCACTTTGCCCAGGCCGTACAACAGAGCGACTGCCGCGTGGTGACCGGTTTCCTCGGCACACCGATCCTGCTGCCGGCCCTCACCCGGATCGGGCGGAGCGACTTGGCGTGGCGGACACTGCGGGGCGAGGGCTTCCCCTCGTGGCTGTTCACGGTCAACCTCGACGCCACCACGATGTGGGAACGCTGGGACGGCTACCACCCCGAACGAGGCCCGGGCAACCCGGCGATGAACTCTTTCAACCATTACGCCTACGGTTCGGTCGTGCAGTGGTTTTACGAGGGCATCGCGGGCCTTCAGCCGACGGCCCCGGGCTTCAATCAGATCGCCGTTGCCCCCCAACTCCCCCCCGACGCGACTGGCCCCCGCCGGGTCGACGCGACTTACGACAGCGTCCGCGGACGGATCAAGGTGCGGTGGCAGCGGACCGCTGATGAATGCGATCTGTCGGTCACGCTGCCCGAGGGCGTCGACGGCACGGTGTATTGCCCGTGGGGGGAAATCCACACGGATTGCCCGTGGCGGGAAATCCACACGGCCCAAACCGGTTCACACCGCTTCCGGGGACCGGCGAAAACGGCCGAGCCGATCGAAGTTATGGGCACGGCAAATACGCCGGCCGACCAGCTCTAAGATTGATAGTTGTGTCTCTATAAACTTGCCTAAGATCATTCTATCGATTTTGAACCATCATAGATGGAATGATGGAACTCTCATGAAATTTATACATCAATTATCTCGTCTAAAGTGCAATGTTCTCGTTGCCGCATTGTTACTCATGAGCATTGGCACGGGGGCGGCTCCGGCCGACACCCGGCCCAATAGCGTCTTCCTGCTGGTCGACGGCCGACGCGTGCACAGCACCCGGCTTTTCACTCAGCAGGCCGAGGAATTCATCCGCGGGGACTATGGCGATGGTCGGCAGCCTTTCGCGCTCTCACTCAGTTTCAAGGCGGCCCACGGGCCGTGGCACGAGTTCGACCCGGCGTTCGAGGATGCCGTGGCCGAGGCCGACGCGCCGATACCACCCACGTTTGAACCCTCGGCTTTCGCCGCGTTGCCGGAGTTTATCCGTCGAAGCCGGGCGGGGCGGGAGGGCGATCGCTTGCGGTGGGATGAAAGCCAGCACCGGCGTTTTGTGGCGAACTACTATCGATTGGTCGCCGGGGTTGATGCCGCGGTTGGCAAGATTCGACAGATACTTGAAGATGCCGGCGTTGCCGATCGAACGGTCATTATTCTGACCGGCGATAACGGCCATTTTCTCCAAGCACACGGCCTGCACGGCAAATGGTTCATGTACGAGCCGAGCCTGAGCGTACCCCTGATCGTCTACGATCCCCGGCTGCCGGAAGATCGGCGGGGCAAAGTCCGTGATGAGTTGGTCAACTCGTTGGACCTGGCACCGACGATGCTGGATCTGGCCGGCCTCGAGGTGCCCCGCGAGGGGATTGGGGTCATGCGGGGCCGGTCTCTATTGCCGTAGGTCCGGGGCGAAACGCCGCCGCGGCCGTGGCGCGATTATGTCTATTACGAATACACGTTTCAGCCATGGCCGGCCGATCTGCCCAAGATGATGGGCGTGCGTGGCCACCGCTGGAAGTACACCCGCTACCCCGAGCACGGGATCGAAAGTCTGTTTGATCTGCAAAACGATCCTCACGAGACCACGGACCTTGCCGAGATTCCCGAACACGCCGAGACGCTTGCCCGTCTCCGTCGGGTCACGCGGGAGCAATTTGCTGAGATCCTCGACCGCTTCCCCGATTACGGCCTGTTGGCCAACGGCGTGGTCCTGCAGTTGTCGGACGCGAACCACGAGGGCCCGCCGATTGATCTGGCTCCGAATCAACGGGTTGGCCAATCTTTTGTGGCCGAGGGGTCCCGCCTGCGTCAGATCGCTTTCACGCCGCCGGTCTGGCGAAACCCCCACGCGCCGGTGGGCTTGGACATTCGGCTGTTCCGGAACGATGGCTCCCGAAACCTCTTGGCCCGTTGGCGTATCGATCCCGACGACCTGTACCTGGTGAGCAAGCAAAAACTCCCCGCCGATGTCGCGGTAACGCCGGGTCAATCGTTGCTGGTCGAGATTCGCCCGATGGGAACGCTGCCGGCTAGCCGAGTCGGCCTGTGGCGGTACGGCCGGGACGTCTACCCCGACGGCACCGCCTACCTCAATGGCGAGGCGATCGAAGACGACCTCGAGATGAGCATTTCGTTCTCCAACTGATATATCTCGGTGGCCGGGACCCCGCTTCGCGGCTTGGATCGGCGGATCAAGCAGACCTATCGCGCGGCTTGGGACGAGATCACCGGCGGTCGGGCCGAAGAGGGCCGTAGTGTCTGGCGCGGAGACGCTACAGCTCGGGGCGAAGTCGCTGCCGTCGCCGGCGGGGGTGAGGCGGTGTGGCCCAAACCGGGGGCGGCGGTTTAGTTCGACGCGATCGGGCTGAGCGCGTCTAGGCGGCCGCGGACGGTGTGTGTGCCTGAGCGATAGGTTTCGTCGTCGGTTTCCCCGCCGGGCAGTACGACCCGGGCGGTCATGTTCGGCGGGCGGGTGAAGTCGTAGATCAATGCGTCGCCCTCGGTTTTCCAGTGCGTCCGGATGGTGCCGTAGGGCGTGTCGTAATCGAATTCCAGCCAGGAGACGCCGGCGGCGGGCCGGGGGGCGAGGCGGACGTGGCTCAGCCCCGGGGCGGACTTGAGCGTTTTGAGGGCGGCCAGGTCCTCGTACAACCACTGGGCCATCGCGCCCAGGCAAAAGTGGTTACGCGAGTTCATGTCCGGCCCCTCCTTGTCGGAGTTCCACCGCTCCCAGACCGTGGTCGCCCCTCCGCTCCAGCATGTAGCCCAGCGACGGGTAGGCGTCGGTGTTCAGGACGCGGCCGGCCAACTCGAGGTGGCCGTAACGCGAAAGCACGGGCAGCAGAAACGCGGTACCGATGAAGCCGGTGGCGGGCTTGGCGTCGCGGGCTTTCACCGACTCGGCCAGGTGGTCGGCCACGGCCTGACGTTCAGCCGGCGGGGTGATGTCCAGCGCCAGCGGAAAGGCCTGGGCCGTTTGCGTGTCGGGCTCGTACCGCTGATGCTCGGGGCGGTAGAAGTGGCGGTGGAACGCCTCGGCGGCTTGCTCGGCCCGCTCGCGGTCCCGCCGAGCCTCCTGGGTGTGCCCGAGCAGCTCGGCGGACTCGGCCAACAGCCGGCTGCTGTACACGTAATACGCGGCGCCGCAGAACTCCGGCGGGGTGGCTTCCAGCGATACCCAATCGCCGAACCCGCCGATCAACGCCAGCCCGTCGCGGGTCCGGTCGTCGAACCAGCCGACCCAGCGGCGCATCGCCCGGTATGTTTTTTCGAGAACGTCCCGGTCGCCGTAAAACTCATGGATCACATGGGGCAGCACGGTGATGACGTCGGCCCACACGGGGCGCGGCCTCGGCCGGCAGGACATCGCAGTACGGCGCGACGTGGGTGATGCCCCCGTCGTCGAGCTGGGTCGTCAACAGGTCGTCGATCCATTTGCGGTAGAACGATTGCAGGTTCATCAGCCAGCAAGACGTGCGGGCAAACAGCTGCACGTCGCCGGTCCAGCCCAGCCGCTCGTCACGCTGCGGGCAGTCGGTGGGCACGCTGTGCAGGTTCGACCGCAGGCCCCAGCGGACGAACCGATCGATCGCGTTGAAGCGTTCGTTGCTGCAGCGGAATCGGCTGGACGGCCGCACGTCGTTGTGCAGCACCTGGGAGACCAGGTGCTCGGGCGTCGGCGTGAAATCGTCGGGTAGGCCGACGAGTACGGCGTTGCGGAAGCCGCGGTATGTGAAGCGGGGGGTGTAGTGGGTCGGCCCGTCGCCGCAAACGACCGTGTCGGTGACGCCGGCGGTGCGGTAGTTCTCGTAGAAGGGCTGGCCTAGTTCGTCGAGCTCTTCGCAGTGGCGGATGTGGACCCGCGTACCGGCGGGCAGGTCGATCTGCAGGCGGCAGCGGCCGGCGTGGTTCTGGGCAAAGTCGAACAGCCAGCCGTCGTCGACCCGTCGGATGTCCCGGGCGGTGAGCTGTTGCGTGACGCGGATCGGCTCGACGGGGTACGGCGATTCTAAGACACTCAAAACCCTGTTTCCAAGACACCAGCGGGGTCAAAGGGCAAGAAAAAACCCGTAAACCTCTAAATTTTAGAGGCTTACGGATTTATATTGGCGGAGAGGGCGGGATTCAAGATGGGTCGTATACATAAGATTTTGAAAAGGCTT
>CAZFZS010000018.1:0-73203 GCA_964523485.1 uncultured Phycisphaeraceae bacterium
GCGGTCCGGCCGCATCCGCAGGGAGTTACGGACCAGCTCGCGGATGGTGTACGCTCCCTTGCCCTCGACGTTGGCGGGTCGGCCTTCGAGTTTGACCACGTGCGGCTGGGGCAGCTGGAGCTCGGCGGATTCCTCGACGGTAATGATGCGCTCGGTGGGGCGGGCGTAAGCGCCCAGGACATTGAGCAGGGTGGTTTTGCCGCTGCCGGTGCCGCCGGAGATGACGATGTTGGATCGGCCGATGATGCAGCCTTGCAGAAAGCCTGCGGCCTGAGCGCTGAGCGTGCCGCGCTCGATCAGGTCGTCCATGGTGAAAGGGACCCAGCCGAATTTGCGGATGGTCATCACCGGCCCGACCAGCGAGAGCGGGTTGATCACGACGTTGACGCGCGAGCCATCCGCAAGACGGGCATCGACCAGCGGCGTGCTGGTGTCGATGCGTCGGCCGACGGGCGCGAGGATACGCTCAATGATCGAGAGCAGGACTTCTTCGGAGAAGAACACGCGGGTAGTCGCTTGGATGACGCCGTTCTTTTCGATATAGATGCGGTCTTTGCCGACGACCATGATCTCGCTGACGCTGGGCATTTCCAGAAGGTCCTGCAGCGGGCCGAGGCCGAGCATGATGTCCTGGATATCCTTGGCGACGGTGCGGCGAACGATGTAGCGTTGCAATTCGCGGTCGAGCGAGCCGTAGTGCTGCTCGAATAGTTCGTCGTAGGCTTCATCCGCGACGGCGAGGTCTTCGCTGACGCTGGCGGGGTCGAAGAGCAACGGCATCATGTCGACCATCGAGCCGACCAGCTCGGTGATTTGCCGTTCTTTGTCCGCATCGAGCATCCGCTCATCGGCGACTTTGTAATCAGTCTGCACCCGGCCCTGGCATTGCCGAACGACCTCCGCGATGACCAGTCGTTCCAAATGATGCTTACAGGCGAGACGGATCAGCTCGTTGTCGAGTGAGGCGATACGGTGGTTGAGGATTTCTTCGAGGTGGACGAGCACCTGTTGTTGGAAGGCTTCGTCGCCTTTCTTGATGTTGCCGGTGACGCGGAGGTTCATCCGCTCGAGCAGCTCGGCGTGGACCGATTGCTCGAGCTCCATCAGCCGTTGTTGAAGCTCGGCGTCGTCCTGCTGCTGACCTTCTGCGCGTTGGCCGTCTTTGCCGACCATGGCGAGGGAGAACGGGCCGATCTGCACCTCATCGCCGAAGTCGACCAGCAGGGGTGTGCCGACCTGCACCTCGCGGTTGGCGACGCGGGTGCCGGCGTGGCTGAGCGCCTCGACCATCATCTGGTTGCCCTTGCGGATAATGCGGGCGTGGCGGCGGGCAACGAACGGGCTGTCAAGGACGATCTGGCAGGCGTCATCCCGGCCGATGGTGATCGGATCGCCCTTGGCCTGCAGGCTTTGACGGGTGTTTTTACTGTGGTCGTAGAGCCAGAATTGCATGGCGTGCCAAGGACGAGGGACTAGGGAAGAGGGATCAGCAGGACTTACTCTTGGTTAAGGCCGAGGCGCAAGAGGACGTCGGGGTTGAGCCCGCCGTCTTCGATGACCAGGGGTTGTCGGTCGTCGGGCGAGCGGAGCAGGACGTGGAAGACGCCGACCTGCTGGACCTGTTGGCTGATCTCGGTGAGCAGGATGGCCTCGTTCGGGCGGACCTCGACGGTCAGGGTCGAGAAGTTGTCGCCGCGGCGGCGGGTATCGGTGACGTTGAGGTCTTCGATGTTGACATCGCCAACGCTGACGACGCGGACGTTTTCCATGACCACCATGATCTCGCGTCGCAGCCCGCCGGTGCTGACCGGGGCGAGGATATCGACCCGCATCTCAGCCTTGAGCGGGTCGGGCAAACGGTCGGCCACGACAGGCAATGCGACGCCGCGGAAGCCTTGCTTAATGAGTCGGCGGGTCGCGTCATTGTCAGCAGTCTCGAACAGCGATTGAGTCAACAAATCATTCGGCTCGGCGGCCCGGGTGAACTTGTCGCCGATGCGCAGCGGCTCGCCCTCAGCGTTTTCGCTGACCGCACCACGAAATGAATCACGCAGACTCTCGGGAATTGGCCGACGTTGGACATCCTCGGCAACGAGTACATCGCCCGGCTGTTTGGCGACCTGCAGGCGGAAGATGTTGAACGTGTCTTCCTGCGTGCCGGACTTGATCGCCTGGATGTAGATGTTGACCAGAACGACGGCGACCAGGGCGAGGATGACCGCGACGATGATGAGCTTGGTGCTCTCGCGCGCCGGTGGCGGGGCGGGGCTGCTGGGGCTGGCGGGGTTTTGACTCATGGTGAACGATCCGGATGGCGGTTGAGCGAGGCCAACCGATGCGGGGGTAGGCTGGGGTTAAGCTTATTCAGCGTATCGCAGAGTCACCGTGGCCTGCAGGTGACGGCCGATGGGTCCGATACGCACGGCAAGGATATGGTCGGGTTTCTCGGCGTGACTAGCAATCAGGTTGATCGCCTTAGAATTTTGATCAGCGGGTTCGATCCGCTGGGGTGAGGCGTAACCTTGTTGCTCCATCGCTTGAATGTAATAGTCGACCGCCGCTTCGGGTTGTTCGATGGGCGTAGTGAGCTGGTAAAAAGCGGTTTCCTCGACGCCGGTTTCGGAACTGGTTTTGAAGCTTTGGGTGCGGGTTGCGTCGCTGGGGGGTGCGAGGCCGGCCGGGTCATGGTCGATCGGTTGCCTGCCGGGAAGCATGGTGATGGGGTCGGCCGATTGCGGGTCGGTAAGGACCTCCGCGACGCCGGATTGGGGATCGGTCGGGGTCTGGATTTCGGGAGCGGCCCCGGTTGGATACGCTGTTGTGGTCGGATCATCGGTTGGCCCGAAGACGAGAAAGAGCAGCCAACCCGCCGCGGCAATCAGCAGCAGTCCGGCGATCGAAGTCACGATGACAGGCAAGTATCTGCCGCGACGATCCGTGGATTCACTCACGATGATTCTTCGCTGTCTTGAGGCGTGTCCTGCGGCGTCGGGGGTGTTTCGGTTGCGCCGCCGGATTGCCCGCCGAGCGAAAGGATGAGCTCGCGGACTTCCTCGGTGTCTTTGATGTTGCGAGCGAGGATCGCGGTCGCCCGGGCCGCGTCGGTTTCGCCGGACGCTTGATAGAAGCGGGCACGGGACATGTGCTGCTCGTAGCTGGTCTGATTGAACAGCTCGGTCACTTCTTCGGTATCTCGCAGTTGCCGTGCTTCACGCAGGGTTCGCTTCGCTTTGGCGAAGTCGTCCGCCTGTCTCGCTCGCGCCGCTTCGTTGATCAGATCACGGTATTGCAGCCGAACCGAGAGGTCCTTGGCCGCTTCCTGAATCGAAGACTCATCCGGGAATTGCTGCCCGGCCTCGGCGAGCACTTTGTTCGCTTGATCCAGATCATCCGCCTCGATCGCAGCGGCGGCCTGTTGTAACGCCCACTGGACCCGGGCCTGTCGCAAGCGATCCGCGATGTTGGGCTCGGGGCGGATTCGAAGTGCGGCTTGATAGGCTTCGATCGCTTTGGCGTAATCGTCAGCGGCAAGGGCCTGCTCTGCGGAGGCGAGATAGCCGCCGACGCTGCGGTCGGTCGCCACGCGGTCGAGGTACTGCTTGGCCTCGAGGTTCTGCGGGTCCTTTTCGACAGCCTGGGTAAAGAGGGCGGTGGCTTCGTCGAAGCCGCCGGTCTCCATGAGCTTGACGCCGCGTTGCGTCAGCAACTTGCTTTCTAGAGCAGCGATCTTGGTGCGAAGCGCAGCGGCCTGCTCGCTGTCAGGCTTGAGTTCGATCGCGGTTTCGTAAGCGTTGATCGCTTCGAGCAGATTGGCTTGAGTCTCGGCGGCCTGACCGCGTGCGGTGGCTTCGGCGAAGGCGACATCGTTACGCAGCTCTTCAAGAAGCTGTTGGCCGTCGGGCGGCAGACTGTCAACGCTTTCGAGCATCGCGATGGCCTGGGCGGCTTTGTCCTGTGAACGAAGCGTGCGGGCCTGGACGATCAGCCGGGCGGTCTGGTTCTGCGATTCGCGGGCGTTGAGCTGCGACTCCAGATCGGACAACGCTGCACGCTGATCCGGAGTGATCTGCGTCGGCTCGAGATCACGGATCATCCGCCGACCCTCGGTGAATCGGCCATCATCGATCGCGCGGGCGATGCTCTGCGTGCTGAGGTCAAACGCCTCGGCCTGACGGGCATCCTTCATGAGTTCGGTGACCGAGGTCGTGTCCCCGACAGCGCTGTAGCGTTCGAGGTTTTCGACCGCCTCGCCGTATCTTCCTTCTTCGAACGCGATTCGGCCGGACGTTTTCCAAATGCCTGCCTGGGCCTGCTTGTGGTATTCCGCATCGCTGGGCCAATCGGCTTTCAGCGATTCATATTGCCGCAGTGCCTCGCCATAGTTCCCCTCGTCGTAGAGCTCCATGGCTTGGGTGATGGTTGAATTGGCAGCGGTTTCACGTTCGCGCTGAGTCGAGGTTTTTTGTTGTTGATTGACCAGCAATAGGCCGACGCCAACCAAGACCCAGAACAGCAGCAGCCCGGCGAGGACCAGGGGCAGCTTGCTCTTTTTCGGCAGCGGGGCGGTGTCGCCGGGCGTGGAGGTGACCGGGCCTTGCCCAGCGGGTTCGGGGCCGGTGGTATCGGGCGTCTCGCCGGTGAAGTGTCGGCGGATCGCATCGACGACTTCGCCGGCCTTGCCGACGCGGCGGGCGGGGTCTTTCTCCATCAGGCGATGCACGAGCTCCGCCAAATGTTCAGGCAGTTCCGGATTCAGCTCGGACAGCGGCGGGGCGGTGACACGGCTGTTGGTATGCCATTTCATCCACCGCATGGATTGGTTGCGCTGATCGCGCAGGACGGTGCGGAAAGCGTTGTCGAATTTCTCTCGGCCGGAGAGCATCTCGTAGCCGATCATGCCCAGCGAGTAGAGGTCCGCCCGTGCGTCAGCGGGTTCGGAGCGGAGCAGTTCGGGGGCCATGTAGCGGACCGAGCCGAGCGAGAGCGAGTCTTGTGCTTCGATGAGGGCGGCGAGGCCGAAGTCGCAGATTTTCAGGCCGCCGTCTTCGCCCAGCAGGACGTTGCTGGGCTTGAGGTCGCGGTGGACGACGCCGGCTTCGTGGATGCATTCCAACCCCTTGGCGGTCGCGGCGAGGATGCCCAGGGCTTGACGTTCATCGACCGGGCCGGCCGACTCGCGCAGCAAAGATTCCAAAGAGCGAGACGGGTAATACTCGCTGATGATCATCAATCCGCGCTCGTGATCGACCGCATCGATGAAACGGATCAGATGTTTCGGATGGCTGGCCGAGACACGTTTATGCACCGCCGCCTCGTCGTGCATGCGTTTGCGGACGCGGTCATCGGTGTCGTCATCACTGAGGATAATCTGCTTGATCGCGACGTCACGATTCAGCAGGTTGTCATGGGCTTTGTAGACGACGGCGGAGCCTGTGGTCGCGATGGTGCTGACCACGGTGAACGAGTCGACCTTATCGCCGGGTTGCAGGCTGACCTGGGTCATGCCGGCCCCGAAAGTTGCGCCCCCGGAAGTCGAGGCCCCGGAAGGCTGAGCCGGCGATAGGTGACCCCCGTCTGCAGATTGCGGGGCGTGAGTCATAGGGCTTTTATCATAGGGCATTTGGTGAAATTTGACACGAAGTATTGCGAGCGATTTTGCATTGGATCTGTTGCTGCTTAAACGCAACAAAACCGAGAAAATTGCATCTGAGATTCGCTCATGGCCCAAATGCGGACCACGGTGTCTGCAATCCCAGCATTTGCTCCGCACCGGCCATCGCTGCACCCAGCGCGATGGCAGCGGCGAAGGGGACGGTCGGGCTGGTCCGAGGCAACTCCGGGCGGACCCGTGCACCGGCGAGCATGGCGGCACCCAATACATTGCCTAGCGTTTGCTTGACCACGCCACGCTTGATCATGATGACAAACGCCAGGATGACAGCAAGGATCAGGGCATAGACCGTCGTGGCCAGAACGACCTGCCACATCGCCGAGAGCGAGCCGACCGCGGCCATGAGTTTCATATCGCCCCCGCCCAGCCCGCCGATGAGGATCAACGCGGCAAACGGCAAGAGCCCGCTGAGCATCCCGATCCAAACATTCGCCGCCGCCTGACCAGCCCCCGCCCAGCCGCCGCCGATCAGCCCCACGATCGGCCAGGCGATCAACCCCAAAAGCACCGCAGGATAAGTCAGCCGGTTCGGCACCCGTCCGGTACGGATATCCGTCACCGCCGCGATGCCGCAAACCGCAAGCATGACCAGATAGGCGGCAAGATTCACAACAACAGCATCCGATCGCGGTCGGGGACAGTCCCAGTTTTTCAAATTGATCGGCAACGCGATCCGCGGACTCGCAGAGCCTTATCCGCGGCTTAGCTCAGGGTCGTTGAGCAAAGTTTACAGGCGACGATCATGGCGTCGGGACAGGCTCTTCGCCTTCGCCGCGGACTTCGGTCCATGTATCCGAAACCCAGTTACCTAACGCTTGGCGGAAGAAGATCAGTAGCCCCAGCAGCGGCAGGACGATCGCAGCGATGATGAGCAGCTTTTCCAAACCCTCGGCCCCTCGCTCATCGCGGTGCAGACGGCGGACGACCTCGACGGCTTGAACGGATTTTCGGCGGAGAGCTTTCATAATGACTTTCTGGTGTAAGGCGAACCGGCTCGGCCGAGCGCCTCGGGTGGGGCGGGATAAACGCTTCGAAATCCGTGAAGCATTGATTCAGTTTAGGTCGGCCAGATTCGCTCGGCCATACGGCGGGGTCCGGGGGCGGGGGGTCAAGGAAACGGCAGACCGTTGATCGTCGTGATCATGCGGTAGTGGCCGAACAGTGTGGCCAAACCCATCTGCACGATGACGTAGCTGGGCAATGCGATCGCGGCGAGCAACAGCACATACTCCAGCGTGGTCGCCCCCTGATCGCGTTGCAGCTTGTGGAGCTTGCGACGCAGACGGGGGGTGATGAGCAGCCGTTTGATCCGACGACGCACCGCATGGGCGGATAGAGCCTGGGCGGTAGGCGACATGGTAGGTAACTGCATCTTGCGTATTTTAACCGGCGGCCGGGTTTTGATCCAGTGTTTCAGGGTCAAAAACGTCTTGGATATCGGACGTGACGAGCTTGCGTTGATCGGGCGTCAAGCGTCGGGCCAGCAGCGAAGGCTTGCCGGTCCACTTCAACTGCATCGTCTTGCCGCCTTCTTCGTCGTCGGTTTCCTGCAGCGTGTAAATGTCGCGGAGTTGGTAGTAGGCCGCGTCACCCAGCGGCAGGACTTCGCTGATCTGCGTGACAAGCCGTCGGCCGCCAATCTGCCGATTCATCTGAACGACCAGGTCGATCGCCGAGCTGACCTGGCTGCGTAGGGCGCTCAGGGGCAGCTCGACCTTCGACATCAAAGCCATGGTTTCGAGGCGGTTCAAAGCGTCGGCGGGGGTATTGGCGTGAAGCGTGCCCATCGATCCGCCGTGGCCGGAGGTCATCGCCTGGATCATGTCCAAGGCTTCGCCGCCGCGGACTTCACCGATGATGATTCGGTCCGGCCGAAGCCGCAGCGAGGACCGAAACAACTCGCGGACCCCCACCGCGCCGCGGCCAAACGCATCGGCTGACTTCGACTCTAAAGAGATGACATGCTCTTTCTGAAGCTGCAGTTCGGCCGAGTCTTCGATGACGACCAGTCGTTCGCCCTTTGGAATGAAGGCCGACATCGCATTGAGCAGCGAGGTCTTGCCGGAGCTGGTCCCGCCGGCGACGAGGATGTTCTGTTCCGCGGCGACCATGACTTTCAAAAAATCGCGGGCTTCGAGCGTTAGCGAGCCGAGCTGGATCAGCCAATCGATGTCGAGCATCATCTTGCTGAATTTGCGGATACTCATCACCGTGCCATGCCGGGCGCAAGGGGCTTTGGCCACATGCACGCGCGACCCATCGGGCAGGCGGGTGTCGACCAGCGTGTCCTGATCCGCGAGGCTCTTGCCGGTGAACTGCAGGATGTTGTTCACCGCGGCGTCGTACATCTCCGGGTCGGTGAAGGCCGCATCGGTTAACACGAGTTCGCCGTCTTTCTCGATGTAGATTTCCCGCGGGCCGTTGACCATGACTTCGGATACCGACGAATCGGACAGGTAAGGCCGAATCGGTGCGAGGTAGTGATCGATCGTGCGGGCAAAAATTTCACTGGCGGGCATGGGTGAATTGTAAGGCAAACAATTCTGTTTTCATCTCCTAATGAAACACAGCCCATTCAAGCCGCGGATGAGGCTTTGCGAATCCGCGGATATATCCAGATTATCTAAATCCCCCCATCCCCTATGATCCCGCGGTGACCGGCCCGGCCATCCATCTCGCGATCGAAACCTCTTCAAGCCAAGGGAGCCTGGCTATCGGTGCGGACACTTCCCCGATCGCCATCCTCGACCTGCCGCCGATCAAACGGCAGAGCTTGTCACTTATGTCCACCACCGATCGGCTGCTCCGCGAGCACGGCTTCGCCGCTTCCAATCTGGCAGTGGTCAGCGTTTCCCTCGGGCCGGGTTCGTTTACCGGGCTTCGCGTCGCCACCTCAACCGCCAAAGTATTGGCCTTATCGCTGGGCGTGAAGCTCATCGGCATCCCAACGCTCGATGTGCTGCGGGATCAACACCCCGAGTCGGTCGTCGCGTTGAACATCAAACGCGGCAATGCGTGGTCGGCCGGGCCGGGCATGAAGCCGGCTTTCCGTAGCACGGATGAACTCATCGCTACCCGCAACCCGCTGATCGCCGACAATCTCGAATCCGCCGATCCAGTCCGCCCCAGAGCCGAGACGCTCTACCACCTCGCCCACGCCCGCCGACTGGCAAACGCTTACGATGACCCCGCCGGCTTCGCCCCGCTCTACCTACGTGAGCCAGAAGCGGTCACGCTTTGGAACCAGAAGCTGCAGAGCACTTAAATACTTGGCGATGCTTGTCTCGCTTCCAATCCAAAATCCTCATTCAAAGATAAAAAATTAAAATCCCATGCTTCCTAAAATCGTCATCGTCGGCCGACCCAACGTCGGCAAGTCCAGTCTGCTCAATCTTCTTGCCGGCCGAAGGGTGTCCATCGTCGATCCGACCGCCGGGGTTACACGCGACCGCGTCTCCACCGTGATCTCGATTCCCGGCGAAAACAAGGGCGACCCGTTCCACCGCGTCGAACTCATCGACACCGGCGGCTACGGCATCGAAGACTCGATGAACCTCACCGCCGAGGTCGAACAGCAGATCGCCCACGGCCTCGCGGAGGCCGATCTGGTGCTTTTCGTCGTCGATGGACAGACCGGCATCGTGACGCTCGACCGCACGGTGGCCCGGGTGCTGCGGCAGAGTGCCGGCCGTGACAAGCCGATGCTGCTCATCGCCAACAAGGTCGATGCGGAAGCCCAGGAGGCCGGGGCTTTGGACGCCGCGTCGCTTGGGTTCGGCCAGCCGATCCTCGTCTCCGCCAAGACCCGCCACCACTTGCACAATCTCTACGATGCGATCCGCGAAAACATCGATTTCACGATCGACCGCGGGGGACCGGACGAGCCGATCGATCACACCACGAAGGTTGCGCTCGTCGGCAAACGAAACGCGGGTAAGTCAACACTGGTCAACGCCCTAGCCGGGTCCGACCGTGTCATTGTTTCCGAGAAGGAAGGCACGACCCGCGACAGCGTCGATGTCCGCGTGGAGCTCGAGCTCAAATCCGGCAACCAGACCCTGACCCTGATCGACACGGCTGGCGTTCGCAAAACCAAAAGCCTGTCGGGCGATATCGAGTTTTACAGCCAACACCGCTCGCTACGCAGCGTGCGACGGGCGGATGTTTGTTTGCTGCTGATCGATGCCGCCGTGCCGATCAGTCAGGTCGATCACCAATTGGTCAACGAGATCAACAAGCACTACCGCCCGACGGTCATCGTGGTGAATAAATGGGACCTCGCTCAGGAAAATTACGAGCAGGAGGAATACGCGGAATACCTCGATGATGCGCTCAAGGGTTTAAGTTTTGCCCCGCTGGTGTTCGTCAGCGCTTCCAAGGCTGAAGGCATCCGCGAGGCGATCGCCATGGCGATGAATCTGGTCGAACAGGCGGCCCACCGCGTGACGACGTCAGAGTTGAACAGCTTCATCGAACAGGTCATGCAGGAGCGTGGCCCAGCGGCGAGCAAGGGCGGCAAGCGTGCGAAGATTTATTACGCCACCCAGCTTTCGGTCAGCCCGCCGACCATCGCACTGTTCGTCAACGACCCGGACCTGTTCGACAATAACTACCAGCGGTACCTGCTGAATCGCATGCGGGATGAATTGCCCTTTGCGGAGGTGCCGATCAAGCTGCTCGTGCGTGGCAAACAGAAAATGCCAGCCGATCAACGCATTGCCATGCGTGAAAGCGAGTAATCTAAATAAAGACTACTCAGAAGCCGCGGGTGTCAACCCGTCGGCCCGACTCGCACGCCTCCTGACGCAAACTGAAACATGCAAGCTCTCGTCCTCGAACCCGACCTCAAACTCAACCTCCGCGACATCGACGTCGACCAAAAGCTTGGCCCGCACGATGTCCGTATCAAGCTTCACACCGTCGGCGTCTGCGGCTCGGATGTGCATTACTACCAACACGGAGCGATCGGCCCATTTGTCGTTAACGATCCGATGGTGCTTGGACACGAGGCCTCCGGCACGGTGATCGAAGTCGGCAGGGAAGTGAGCAACCTTCAGAACGGCGACCGGGTCTGTATGGAGCCGGGCATCCCGGACCCGAACAGCCGGGCGAGTCGGCTGGGCATGTATAACCTCGACCCGGCGGTGCAGTTCTGGGCGACCCCGCCGGTGCATGGCGTGCTTCGACCCGAGGTTGTTCATCCCGCGGCCTTCACCTTCAAGCTGCCGGACTCGGTGGGCTTTGCAGAGGGGGCGATGGTCGAGCCGTTGGCGGTGGGGATGCACGCGGCCAACAAGGCAAAGATCAAGCCCGGCGACGTGGCGGTCGTCACCGGGGCCGGGCCGATCGGCCTGGTGACGGTCCTCGCGGCCTTGGCGGGGGGCTGCTCACAGGTGCTGGTGACCGACGTCAAACAACCCAAACTCGATCTTGCAGCGTCGCTGAAGCCCGGCGCGGTGACCGCGGTCAATGCGGCCGAGCAGGACATCACTGAAGCTGTCAATCAAGCAACCGATGGCTGGGGCGCGGACTTAGTTTTCGAATGCACCGGCAACGCCAAGGCGGCGGCGGGCGTCTTCGACCTGCTCTGCCCCGGCGGGTGCGCGGTTTACGTCGGCATGCCCGGCGGGCCGATCGCCTACGACGTCGTCGCCGCCCAGATCAAGGAAGCCCGCGTCGAACACGTCTTCCGCTACGCCCACGTCTACCCCCGAGCACTCGCCCTGATGGGTTCGGGACAACTTGATGTGAAACCGCTCATCACCGATACCTTCGCCTTCGAGCAAAGCATCGAAGCCTTCGACTTCTGTGTCGATATGCCCGATGCAAGTGTCAAAGCCCAGATTGAAATCGATTACTAGTTTCTGCCGGTTGGCGATTGGCCTTTAGCCATTAGCTCGCCCACACAGCAGAAATTCCGCATCGCTTCAATAATCAAAATCAACACCCAACACCCAACACCCAACACCCAACACCCAACACCCAGACCCCACGACCATGCAAACCACCACCATCGATCCCGTGACCAAACCTCAATCCGTCCTCGGCCTCGGCTGCTGGGCCTTTGCCGGCGCCGCATGGGGCGGGCAGGACGATGCCAAGTCCGAAGCGGCCATTCAAGCCGCCTTCGATGCGGGCATGAACCACTTCGACACCGCCCGTGCTTATGGCAACGGCAAAAGTGAACGCGTACTCGCTCCGTTCCTGGCCAAGCATCGCGACGATATTTTCCTGGCAACCAAGGGCAACACACCCAATGCCAAGCCCGAGGAGATCCGCAGCCAGCTCGAAGCCAGCCTCGAAGACCTTGGCGTTGACAGCGTTGACCTGTATTACATCCACTGGCCTCGCAGCGGTCAGGACATGAAGCCGGTCCTGCAAGAGATGGAGAAAATGCGCAGCGAAGGCAAACTCAAAGCCATCGGCGTATCCAATTTCTCGGTCGATCAGATGAAAGATATTGCAAACGTCGCAAAAATCGATGCCCACCAGCTCTGCTACAACCTGCTTTGGCGGCCGCTCGAAAACGAAGTGATGCCGTACTGTCGGGAGAACGACATCGCCATCGTGACCTATTCCTCGATTGCCCAAGGCATTCTCACCGGCAAGTTTGGCAAGGAACGTCCCGATTTCCCCGAGGGCGATCAGCGAGAGGGCAACACGCTGTTCGATCGCGAAGCCTGGCCCCATGTCGCTGACGGCGTCGAGCGGATGAAAGCAGTTGCCGAGAAGGAGGGTCAACCGCTGGTCAATCTCGCGATTCAGTGGGTCGCCCGTCAGCCGGGTGTTTCGACGGTGCTGCTCGGGGCAAGAGATGCGGATCAAGCGAAGCAAAACGCCACCGCTTACGAAACCCCCGTCAGCGATGACGCGATTCAGGCGTTGACCGCCATCAGCGACGATGTCATCAAGCACATCCCCGATACCGGCAACATTTTTCAGTACTACCCGTGATCAAATAGGTGATGACGCTGAATTTTATGACGTGATAACTAAAGCAATTTCGCTATCACGCTGTCCGCCACGAATCGCCCTTGGCGGGTGAGTCGGAGAAATCCATCGGCTCGCTCAAGCAGATTCAATTCAATCAGTTCGACGATCGCGAAAGACCGATTGTGGTCGTCGCCCAGATGCTCATCCAACCAATCCTGCCTGACCCCCTCGGCCAACCGCAGACGCAGCATGAGCGTCTCGCCAACTTTGCTCTTCGGATCGAGTTGCTCGACGTCCTCGAGCGTAGGTTCCGGCGAGGTATCGATATACCTGGCGAGGTTGGCAATATTTCGGAAACGCAGCCCGTCAAGATGACTGGCCGCCGAGGGGCCGAACCCCAGCCAGTTTCGGCCATGCCAGTACCCGAGGTTGTGCTGACAGGACCGGCCGGGCCTCGCCCAGTTGCTGATCTCGTAGTGCTGATAACCCGCGGCTTCCAGCCGATCGATGACACGTTCGTACATCGCTCGCTCGAGTTCTTCGCTAATCGGCGTGACTCGGCCGACCCGCAGCCGAGCGGTCAGCGCGGTATTGGGTTCATAGGTCAGGCCATAGGTCGAGAGGTGGTCTGGCTCGAGTTCGAGCAGCCGATCGAGGTCACGGTCGAGCATATCGAGCGTTTGGTTGGGGATCGCGAAGATCAGGTCCAGCGAAAGATTGTCGATGCCGACTTCTCGAGCCATCGCCACGGTACGCCTGACATTGTCCGGGTCATGCCAGCGTTCCAAGGCTTTGAGACTCGATCGGTCGAAGGACTGCGCCCCGATCGACAGCCGATTGACACCGCCCGCAACCAGCGTTTGCAATAGCTCGGGGGTAACGGTTTCCGGGTTCGCCTCGACGGTGAATTCCTCGACCTGTTCAAGGTTGCCGTGAGCCTTCAGCACGTCGAGCAGTTCTCGCCAG
This sequence comes from uncultured Phycisphaeraceae bacterium, assembly GCA_964523485.1. GTDB lineage: Bacteria > Planctomycetota > Phycisphaerae > Phycisphaerales > Phycisphaeraceae > Algisphaera. The sequence goes on from CAZFZS010000018.1 coordinate 13,571, forward strand.
AGGTCGACCCTGAGGTAGGTCGGCGTCCCCCCGCCAATAAAAATCGTGCGTGGATGCAGGCCACGCGAGCACTGAACCTGCTCAAACTCGTCGAGCAGCGCAGCCAGAAATCGAGCCTGTGCCTCAGCGGCCTGGCCATCTTTTTCAACGACACTGAAGAAGTCGCAGTAGTGGCACTTATGGAAGCAGAAAGGCAGGTGCAGATACAGCCCGTCAATGCGTTCGCAGTCGGCGATCGCTCGCAGCCTACGATGAGACGCCGCTTGCTGGTCTGTGGGGCATGGGTTAAACTCGGCAAGATTCATAGCAAGTTTTCATATAGCGATGAGTCCTATGCAAGCTTCCCTGGTCATGTTCAAACCCGATGGTACGCGACGCGACTTCCCGCTGCGTGAGGGATCGGTCGTGGTCGGCCGTAAAACCAGTTGCGAGCTGCGTATACCACTCTCCAGCGTATCCAGGCAGCACTGCGAGCTTTCCATCGAAGGCGACGCAATCAAGCTCAAAGACCTCGGGTCGAGCAACGGAACTTACCACAACGCCGTTCGGGTTCAGGAAGCGGAACTGACCGCAGGCGATGAAGTTGTCATCGGTCCGGTCGTGTTTACCGTCGTCGTCAATGGCGTGCCGGACGAGATCAAGCCGGTGCGGACTGTGGTCGATTCATCCGAAACCAGCGATCCGGCCGCGAGTGCGGACCCTGTCCAACAGTCTTCAGAGCCAGAAATCCTCACCGATCCCGAAACCGGCGATCTGGTGGATCAGCCCGGCCCTATCGAAGAGGAGATTTCCACGCCAACAATCGATCTTGATGATCCGATTGCAGCACTGGAAGCGCTGGCGAATGAAGAGGATGACGGCGAAATGGGCGACGAAAGCAGCGTCATCGAATTCGATTTCGAAGACCTGGGTGAGGAAGACCTCAAATCAGTCTGAAATTGATGGCGAGAGAGCCGATTCAGCTCGCCTCGCGTAAACCGCCGCTGAGATCAGCCTCGAAGCCAGCCGGTGATTTGTCTGTCTTTTTATCGCCCTGTGGGATCTGAATTTTCATGCTGCAACTGCGACAGCGAACAGTTTTGCCACGTGCCACACCTGGCACAGACAGCACCGCTCGACATTTGAGATTCGGACAAAGGATGCGAATCGCGGAGCCTGGCATGATGAACCTCACAAACGGGCCATTCGGCGGGAACTTTTTGGACCATCGGCCCGCCTGTTGACAGGGCCTATCCCTATATCGGCTATCGCCGGGCCGACTTGAGTGAAATCGCTTAGCCCGGCAGTTGTTGAAATTCGACCCGACCGAGCCAGTGCACCCTTTCAATCGACTCGCCGAGGATGATCGCGATGGCTTGGGAAGCTTGGGTCACTTTGGCGGTGTTGGCAGCGGTGCTGTTGGGTTTGGTCCGCAACTGGGCGGGGCCGGATGTGTTGCTGCTGGGCGCCATGACGCTGCTGATGAGCCTGTCGCTGTTCAGCGACCGGATGCCACAACCCGCGGAGATCGTTGCCGGCTTCGGAAACCCCGGGGCGGTCACGGTCGGCGTCTTGTTCGTGGTCGCTGCAGGTCTGACCCAGACCGGCGCCATGCAGACGCTAATGCAACCGATACTGGGTCGGCCCGGGTCGTTGGGATGGGCACAATCCAGACTGATGCTGCCGGTCGCGGCAGGGTCGGCCTTTCTGAATAACACGCCGATCGTGGCGATGCTGCTGCCGGTCGTTTCGGACTGGGCCAAGAAGATCGGCGTCAGCCCGTCCCGGCTGCTGATCCCTTTGAGCTATGCCGCTATCGCAGGGGGGATGTGCACACTCATTGGCACCTCGACCAACCTGTTGGTATATGGACTGCTCATCGGCGACGGCCTCGAGCTTGGCCTGTTCACGATCGGGCTGGTCGGCTTGCCCGTCGCCGTGGTTGTGCTGCTGTACTGCCTGACCGCGGGGCGGTGGTTATTGCCGGAGAGAAAGGCCGCTATTCAACTCGACGACGACCCACGCAGTTATACAGTCGAAATGATCGTCCAGCCCGGCAGCGGACTGGTGGGTAAAAGCATCGAGGCGGCGGGATTGCGATCGCTGCCGGGCCTGTACTTGTCCGAGATTGACCGGGACGGGCAGGTGATGCCCGCGGTCGGGCCTGAAACGAAGCTGCACAGCGAGGATCGGCTGATCTTTGTTGGCGTGCTCGAGTCGGTCATCGACCTGCGAAAAATCCGTGGCTTGGCTGTGGCGACGGATCAAGTGTTTAAGCTCGACGCGCCCCAGGGCCACCGCCGATTGATCGAAGCGGTCGTCTCGCGGTCGTGCCCATTGATCGGCCAAACGATCCGCTCCGGGCGATTCCGCAGCCAGTACGGCGCTGTCGTGATCGCAGTGGCCCGGGATGGCGAACGGCTGACCGGCAAGATCGGTGACATCCAACTGCACAGTGGTGATGTGCTTTTGCTGGAAGGCGACGCTTCGTTTCTGCAACGCCAGCGCAACAGCCGGGACTTCTACCTCGTCAGCGGGGTGGATGCGGCCAGCCCGCCACGGCATGACAAGCTCTGGATCGCATTAGGCATCCTGTCGCTCTTCGTGGTCGGCATGGCGACGGGTTGGGTCAGCCCGCTGAATGGTGCGCTGCTCGCCGCGGCTGGCATGGGCCTGACCGGCTGCATCACTGCGACGGCGGCCCGGCAATCGATCGACTGGTCCGTCCTGCTGGTCATCGCCGCGGCACTGGGCATCGGCATGGCGGTGCACGCCTCGGGATTGGCCCACGGCATCGCAGTTGTCGTATTGAATATGGTCGGCGAAAATCCCTGGCTTGCCTTGGTCGCCATCTACCTGCTCACGAATCTCTTCACCGAAGCGATTACCAACAACGCCGCTGCTGTGCTGATCTACCCGATCGCCAAGGCGCTCGCGGTGGACCTCGACGTCGATTTCCTGCCATTCGCCATCGTCATCATGATCGCCGCCTCGGCCAGCTTCGCGACGCCCATCGGCTACCAGACCAATCTCATGGTCTACGGCCCGGGCGGCTACCGCTTCACCGACTACCTTCGCATCGGCCTGCCGCTGAATTTGCTGGTACTCATCGTCGCGATCGCGCTGACGCCGTTGTTTTTCCCGTTTTGATTGGTTGGTATGGGAACGATGATTCAACCCGGCTTGATCGACTGGAAATCCTGATGGTGCGGGTCGGCCACCGCGGCAACCGCGAGATGCACCGCATCGACCTTCGCTTGTCGGAGTAATTGACAGCAGAGCCTGGCCGTCGATCCGGTAGTCTTGACATCGTCGACGAGGATGATGGTCTTGCCAGACAGATCGATGCGAGGCATGGCCACCGAGCCACGGATGTTGGCCGGCCGTTGCGATGCGGCCACAGCCGTCTGTGGGTAGGTGTATCGCACCCGGCTAAGCAGCGGCGCAAAACGCCAGCCCCCAGCCTCGGCCATACTTTTCGCGATCAGTTCCGCCTGATTGAAACCCCGCGACCACCGCCGCATCCAGTGCATCGGGACGGGGCAGATCAGCACGTTATCGTCTGAAGCGGCGAGTTGATCCGCCGCTTGAAATGAAGTCGCCAAACGCTCGCCGAACCACCGGCCCCACGCCCACTGCCTCCCAAACTTCATCGCCTTGATCCAACCATCCATCGGCTCGACGTACCCGCTCAGCCGGGTCACGCTCCGCCAAGGCATCCGTCGGTCTCGACAGAACGGGCAGCCGGTTTCGGTATTCGCATAAGGCCCGCTGCTTGCCCCGCATCGCACGCAATACCGATCCGCCTCATCGGCCGACCAGTCCTCCGCTTCGGCCAGCGCGACCTCCACCACGCTTGGCCAACTGCTGGCCAACGAATGACGCACACGATGCAGGAGCCTGGGCATACCCGGGTTATACTTGGCCCCGTGCCCGACACTCAAGCCCAGCCATCCTCTGTCGCCGCTACGGATATCCAGCCGAACCCTCAACCGCCGGCTCAGCGGGTGCTGAATTTGCAAGCCTTGACCGTATCCGCACCCTTCGGCAATTACATCCGCCCGGAGGGGTGTACCGCGACGATGGGCACGTTTACGGTGAAAGACCGACCCGGTCGGCCGTGGCGGATCATGAAAACCGTCCGCTACTACCCCCGCCTCAAAGCCTGGGTCAACAAGATTGGCCTGCGCAACCCGGGCATGGGTTGGGTGATGAAAAACGCAAAGGCTGGCAAACTCGACCCGACCGACAAACTCATCAGCATCCACGGCTTCGGGCCCGACGACTGGTGGTCGCTGCTCGACGACATCGAGAAATTGCAGCCGCTGGGGGTTGAGCTCAACATGAGTTGTCCGAACGTCGGCGAGATCGCCGGGCCGAGCGATTTGTTCGGCCGCGCCGTGGCGACGGGTGTGCCGGTCGTCGTCAAGCTGCCGCCGGTGAATTATCTGGCGACCGCCGAGTCGGCGGTGAAACAGGGCGTGCGGTGGCTGCATTGCTGTAACACCCTGCCCGTGCCCGCGGGGGGGTTGAGCGGCGCACCGCTCAAGCCGATTGCGATCAACTGCATCCGCGAACTGCGACAGAAGGATTGGATGCAGGGTATCGGCATCCTCGGCGGCGGCGGCATCCGACAGGCTGGTGATATCGATGAGTTTGCCCAGGCCGGCGCCGACCGTTTCGCGATCGGCACGATCGTGATGAACCCCGCACTACTCTTCACGCATCGCAGAGTCAGACCGCTACGCGCCGCCGCTGAACAAGCCGTCGTAACGCAGATTTAGCTTCACTTTCAATTTAATACTCACCCCCCCCGCGGGCTGCTTCAGCAGCCCCGAGATTCCAATCTAACCAACCCACTCCTACCCCCAACCGCAAACCCCCAACACCCAACCCCAAAACTCACGCTCCTAACAACAACCGCCGCGGCGTCTTGGTAATCAACGCATCCGCCGTCGCCTCCCCCACGAGGTCTCGCACCACGTCGATCCCCGCCAGACGAGGCGGCAGCGATTCCGGGTGGTGCAGGTCCAGTGCAAGCAAATCGTAACGCCCCTCGTGGAGCCACTGATGAGCTAACTGTCCCGCCAAGGTCGACTCGCCCTCGTCGAAACATTTGAGGTTGCCTTGCAGCAGCACGTCGGTTTTGGATAGACGATTGAGATTGCGGTGATATTTGTGATGGGGATCGGCGTTCGGGGCTGAGCGTTCGGGGTGGGCCAGGATCGGCTGATAGCCCTCACTCAACAACCATTCCGCGGTGCGATCCACTTGCTTCGACCAGCCGCGGTCCCAGGTGTCCATCAGTACGCACCGCGAATCGCCGAGCGTCGGCACGCCGAAGGTTTTCATCCACTCAACCGCCTGCTTGCTGATACGTAGTTCCCCACCGGGCCAAAGGCGATAGTCGATCTCACGCTGCTGCAATTCACGCCGCAAGGCATCGGTCCATGCCGCGATATTTTCCGTGGTGATGCTCGGGTAACGCTCGCCCCAGACATGCGGCGTACACACCGTGCCGACGTAACCCGCTTGTTTGAGGATCGCGATGCAGTCGAGCGAATCCTGCAGATCGACGCAGCCATCATCGACCCCCGGAAGCAGGTGGGCGTGCAGATCGATTCGACCAAGCGGGACCGGGTGCGAGGTCGTATCAGACTCGGCGGAGTCCGAAGACATCAGGCCGTCGCCGGCTCCACCGCGAGCCATTGAATGAGTTCTAACGGCTCTTCGAGCAGCGTCAGCCGAAGCATCTGCAAAGCGCACTTGGCAGCGCGATCCCGCACGCTCTGCCTCGGCCCGGAAAATCGAGCCTGCCTGGCAAGGGTTGTTTCCGGCGTCGCGAGTCCGATCCAGACCGTGCCGACGGGTTTGTTCTCGGTGCCGCCGCCCGGCCCGGCGACACCGGAAATACTTAAAGCGTAATCAGCCCCGCTGCGTTGTCGAGCGCTTGCCGCCATCGCTAATACGACCGCCTCGCTAACCGCACCGTGTTGTTCAAGCGTCGCGTCAGCAACGCCGAGTTGTTGCTGCTTCATCGCGTTGTGATAGGTCACCCAGCCCCCGAGGTAGGCCGCGCTGGACCCCGCCACCGACGTGAGCATTGCACCCAGCAGCCCACCCGTGCAGGACTCCGCGGTCGCGACCGTTTGCTGTCGCTCGATGCACAGCGAAATCACAGACTGCTCAAGCGTATCCTCCTCGCGTCCGAAAGCGATCGAACCGAGCCTGTCCTCAACCTGTTCGATTGCGGTTTGCAGCATCGCGTCGGCTTCGGTTGCATCTTTGGCCTCGCTGCGGATGCGGATGCTGCACAGGCCATCCGAAACGGTCGTGCCCACCGTCGGGTTGGCGTGGCGGTCGGTCAGGTCGGCGAGCTTCTCGGCGGCGTCTGATTCGCCGATGCCGAACGTGTTGACCTTCGCAGTGCGAATCACCCGTCCAGATGACCCACCTTGCAAGAGCTGCGGCAGGATCGTTTCGCTGAACATCCCATTCATTTCATGCGGCACGCCGGGCGTGACGAAAATCTTTGCATCGCCAAGACGAGCGGCGATGCCGGGCGCGGTGCCGCGCGGGTTGGTCAACATCCGCGAACCTTGTGGGTGCATCGCCTGAACGCCATTGCGCTCCGGCATCACCCGGCCACGCTGCTCGAAAAACTGCTTGATCCGCGACAAACTTTCGCCGTCCTGCACCAACTCGACATCCATCGCCGAGGCCAGGGCTTCGCGGGTCAGGTCGTCCTCGGTCGGGCCGAGTCCGCCGGTGATAATGACGAGATCGGACTGATCGCAGGCCGAGCGGATTGCCCGGCCAATCGCATCCAGATCGTCCGCGACGGTCAGGTGCATCAGCGTTGGGATGCCGTGCTCGATCAGTCGGGCGGACAGCCAGGCCGCGTTGGTATCGACGGTCTGGCCCAAGGCTAACTCGTCACCGATGGAAAGAATGATCGCCTGCATATCCATCTAGTCTAGACCAACGGATCGAGGTCGAGCGATACCGTCTGCCCTTGACAAGCGGAACGCCGACGCGGGTGGGTGATAAAATGCCGTGATGCAAGCGACCCTCATGGATGGCAAAAAAGTGGCTGCGGACCTGCTGGAGGCGGCCGGCCGTCGCGTCGAGAAGATGAAGGCGGAGTATGGCGTGACGCCCTGCCTCGCCACCGTACTGGTCGGGGCTGACCCGGCCTCCGTGACCTACACGCAGATGAAACGCAAGCGATGCGAAAAGATCGGCATGGTTTCCCGCAAAGTCGAGCTGCCCGAAACGACCACCACCGACGAGTTGATCGACGCCATCCACACACTCGGCAGCGACCCAAAAGTGCACGGCATCCTTCTGCAACACCCCAGTCCGAAGCAGATCGACGAGCGGGCGGCGTTCGAATCCATCCCGGTGAGCAAAGACGTCGACGGCGTGACCTTCGGCAGCTTTGCACGCATGTGGTTCCCCGGCGAAAGCAACGCGACGCAGGGCCCGGTCTTCGAGAGTTGCACGCCCGGCGGGATCATGCGGCTGCTCGATGCGTATAACGTTGAGATTTCCGGAAAACACGCCGTGGTCGTCGGCCGAAGCGCGATCCTCGGCAAACCGATGGCGGGGTTGCTCTTGGCCCGGCATGCCACGGTGACGATCTGCCACAGCCGAACCGCGGACCTGCCCGAGCAGGTTGGCCAAGCGGACATCGTCGTCGCGGCGGTGGGTCGGCCGGAATTGGTCCGTGGCGGGTGGATCAAGCCCGGGGCGGTGGTCATGGATGCAGGGTACAACGCCGGCAACGTCGGCGATGTCGAGTTTGAAGCGGCAGCAGAGCGGGCCTCACTGATCACGCCCGTGCCCGGCGGGGTGGGTCCGATGACCATTGCCACGCTGATCGATCAGACCGTCGATGCCGCGGAGTATCTCGCTCAACAGGGGGCGGCATGTCCCAGCTGACCACCAGCAATTATGACGTGCAGCGGCCGTCGGGTTTTTGTGCCGCGACCGGTCGATCGCTCGAGCCGGGCGAAGACTGCTACTCCGCGCTGGTCGATATCCCCGAAGACGAGCGCGAGCCCAGCGACCAACTCGGCATGAAGCGGATCGATCTTTCGATGGAGGCCTGGCAGCAAGGCTTCCGCCCGCCGAACCTGTTCAGTTATTGGAAAACATCCGTCGCCGAGCCGAACCAGAAAAAGAAAACGTTTGTCGATGACGCGGTGATGATGAACCTGCTGCGTCGGCTCGAAGATGCCACCGAGCCCAGCCGATTGGCGTTCCGCTACGTCGTTTCACTGCTGCTAATGCGCAAGAAGCTGCTGCGGTACGACGGCAGTGTCGATCGACCCAACGAAGAAACCGGCGAAAGCGAGTCGTTCTGGCAATTCACGCCGAAGGTCGATGTCAGCAAAGGCCACTTCGGCAAATGGAACGACGAAGAGACCCTCGAAGTGCTCGACCCGAAACTTGATGCTACCCAGATCGAACAGGTCACCAGCCAACTCGGCGAGGTACTCGAAGCGGAGTTGTAACTTATTTTCAACCGCAGATGAACGCGGATAAACGCAGATCAGTTTTTTGAAATTTTTTTATGAACTCAATTAAATCTATCTGCGTTCATTTGCGTTCATCCGCGGCCATTGGTCTGCTTGCTTCTGCCATGCTCAGCAACGGCTGTACCCGTGAGCCGATTGTGCCGGATGATTTGAATCCCCCGGCCATCGAAACCGTGGACATGCCGGACTATCGGGAGCTGGTCGAGCGGTACAACGAGAACGTCCGCATGATCCCCCGGCTATGGGTGCGGACGCGGGTTGAGATGCGTTGGCGTGATGAAAAAAATCGACAGCGTCGAGAGGTTGGGGACGGCCGACTGATCTTTGACCGGCCGCTCAATACCGCAATGACCGTCGAGGTGCTCGGCGATACCAAGCTCTGGGCCGGCAGTGATGAGAATGGCTTCTGGGTGTTCGATCTGCTCAACGACAAGACCGCGTACTACGGCAGTTACAGCAAGCCGCTTGCTCAGCCGCTGCCTTTGCCGGTGCAGCCCGAAGCGGTGCCTTATCTCTTGGGGCTGATCGAGATCGATCCCCGTCGGCTGCCGATCGGCGATCCGGTGAAGAACGTCGACGGCTACGCGCTGATCCAGCCGCCGGACCTGAAAATGACGTTCCTGCTCCACCCCGAAACGGGCCTGCCCGCACGGATCGATCTGATCGATGCTCAGGGTGAAAGCGTGCTGGTCAGCCGACTTACCGGCGAAATCGAGGTCGCGGTCGCCGAAGGTGAATCGCCGATCCTGCCGGCCAAGGCGGAACTGTTTCCCATCGGTGAAGAGTCGCGGATGACCTTGGACCTGACCCGGGCGACGACGAGGCCGGACAAGGTGAAATCGAAATGGTTCCGCTTCGATACGCTGCGGGCGGCACTCAAGCCTTCGAGAATTATCGATTTGAATCAGTAGACAGTGGCCGGCGACTTCGTCGCGTCGGCTAAACGCTGAAATTTTGCCGAGTCAGGCGCTGGAGGTGGTCATCTCGTGCTTGAGGATGCGTAGGCTAACAGGCAGGGCGAAGTTGACATCCTCCTCCACGATATGTGCGGAATCGACTTCGCCGCCGAACTGGTCAATTAGCCTTTCGCAGACCGACTGCACCAGGTCTTCCGGGGCCGACGCACCGGCGGTCAGCAGCACGGTTTCGACACCCTCGAACCACTCGGGCTGCAGCTCCGAGGCATCGTCGATCAGATGGGCGGGTGTGCCATCCGTTTCGCTGATCTCGGTCAGACGGATCGAGTTGGATGAATTTTTGCTACCGACCACGAGTGTAAAGTCCGCGGACGGGGCGAGCTGACGAACCGCGTGTTGACGATTGGTCGTGGCGTAGCAGATGTCCTCTTTAGGCGGGGCTTTGCACCAAGGGAATTTCTTCTTGATCGCCTTAATCATCACGTTCGCGTCGTCGACGCTCAGCGTGGTCTGCGAAAGATAAATGAGCGGCTGCGACGCTGGGAAGTCTAGCGATTCGACGTCGGCAGGCGTTTCCACAATGTGCATCACGTCCGGCGCTTCGCCATACGTCCCGATGATTTCCTGATGGTCTGCGTGGCCGATGAGCAGGATTTGACAGCCCATCTTGGCGTAACGGCGGGCTTCGACATGCACCTTGGTCACCAGCGGGCAGGTCGCGTCGATCATGCGTAGACCCCGATCTTTCGATTCTTGTCGGACTTGCGGGCTGACGCCGTGGGCGCTGAACACGACGGTGCTGCCAGCCGGCACCTCACTGATGGATTCGACGAACGTCACGCCCTGCCGTACGAAACGCTCGACGACATGCTTGTTGTGCACGATCTCGTGGAAGACATAAAGCGGCGTGCCGATGAGATCGACCAGTTCCTGAACGGTGTCGATCGCCATGTTCACGCCGGCACAGAATCCACGCGGGTTGGCAAGCAAAATTCGCATCAGGGGATTTTAGCAAGCCCGCTATCAATGAAGCCTGATCGCGATCAAGACGTCACCGCATCTAACGCGCGGGATACTTCCAGCCACCCCATCGCCGCAGTCTTTTCCGGAGCAATAACTGACACGCTCGGCCCGATCGGCCTCCACACTTTGGGGTCGGTCGGGCCGAAAAGGGCGGTGACCGGCAGTCCGAGCTGTGCCGCGACGTGCGTCGGCCCCGCATCGTTGCCGAGATAGCCCGAAGCCTGAATCAATTCCGCGAGCAATGCTTCGAGCGTCAGGCAAGGCTTGGCTTTGTAATCATGTTGCCATCTTTCGATCCGATCACTCGGCCAGCGCTCGAGCTCCGCCTCACCAAAGACCGGCTGAACCGTTCGTCCAGCATCGATCAGATTTTCGATTACTTGTTCGTAGCGATCCACGGGCCAACATTTCGCCTCGCCGCCGCTGCCGGGGTGGATGACCAAAGGACCGGCCGGATCACTGCTAGGCTTGATCTGAGTAGCGAAAAGCTCAACACCCGCGGACTCGAGCTCCGCGCGATGCCAAGCCGTGACATGGCCCCGCCAGCCACGCGGCGGACGAGTCGCGAGATAAACCGCATCCGCACTCGGCGTCCACCGCTCAATATTCTTCGCCCAGGCGTCACGCCCATCGCTGACGAAGCTGATCACCCGCTTGGCGGATGCGAGCAGATCGCGGACCGCCGGGCTGAGCCGTTGGGGTCCACCGGGCTGATGCATCCGGGTGAACTCGAACATCTCGATGTCCATCGCATTCACGCCATCGATCAAAGACTTGGCCAACATCCCCCGCGACCAGGGGGCAATCACCGTCGTCTTGCCTTCAAGACTCCTTAGCATCGGCAGGATCAGCGCGAAATCACCGAGGGCCGCGTGATGAAAAACGAGATTCATGAAGACGGCTCATCATGTATATCCGGATGAGCTGGCTCAGCCTGCCCGCTTTCATTTTTTTCTGAGGGGCCCCGAGTCAACTCGCGCGCCCTGGCGACCGCCTGTTTAGCGGAACTGAACGGCGTGTCATCGGTGATGAATACATTGTTCTCGCCGATGACATCGATCAGGCCGAACGACCGCATCCGCTCGAGCATCCGTGGCCGAACGCCACACAAAAGCAAATGGCCGTCGCGTTCATGCAACTGCTCGGCAAATTGCTCGATCGCGTGCATGATTGTCGCATCCACCAAATGCGTTCGTTTCAGACGAAGGATGACCACCTTGATATCGCGGTGCAGCAATTCCTGGAACCGATCGGTCAGGTCGTCCGCCGCCGCGAAAAAGAGGTTGCCCTCGATCTGCAGAAAGATCGTATCTTCACCCTCGGTGCGTTCACGAATCGGCCGCTCGATAAAGCCCGAAGCCACGCCCGGCGTCCGTACCATCTCGGTGATGTACAACTGCCTTGCTCGCTGCAGGTACAACGCCAGGGTGAGAAACACCCCGACAAAAACCGCGATCTCCAGCGAGATGGTCAACGTCGCTGCAAAGGTTCCCACGCAGACCAGCAGGTCGGCCGGGTTGCTCTTGAAGATTTTCTTGACGTAGTCGAAATCGATCAGGCCCCAGGCAATGACAAACAGGATGGCGGCGATGCTCGACATCGGAATGAACTTCGCTGCAGGTGCGAGCAGCAGGAAGATCAAAGCGATAAAGATGCCGCCGAGCAGCCCAGCAAATCGTGTCCTTGCACCGGCTTCGAAATTCAAGGCCGACCGTGAGAAGCTGCCCGTCGATGGAATGCAACGGAAAAACGACGCGACGATGTTGGTCACGCCCTGACAGAAAAATTCCTGATTCGCATCGATACGTTCGCCGCTTCGGCCAGCCAGTGTCTTGCCAATGCCGTAGGCCTCGATCATCCCCACCAATGCAATCGCGAATGCCGGGGCGAGGATGGTCTTGTAGGCGTCCCAGTCCAAGATCGGCATTTCAAAAGTCGGTAAACCGGCAGGCAAATCGCCGACCAAGGCAAGCTGATCGCCGGACCAACCCGCGAAAAATACAATCAACGCTCCAGCAATGACCGCGAGTAGGTAAGCAGGAATCCATCGCGAGATCCGCCGACAGACCAACGCGACCGCCATGCTGATTAAGCCTACGGTGATCGGCCGCCAATCCGGCGAATCGCCTGCGACCGTTAATGCCTGGATCAGCCGATCGATCTTCTCCGAGACGCCTTCGTGTTCACTATGTAATCCTTTCAGGCTCACGCCAAGAAAAGCCGGCACCTGGCCCACTGCGATCAGCACGCCCGCTCCGGCGCTGAACCCGACGATGACCGAATGGCTGACGAAGCGGACCAGTTCACCCATCCGCGCGATCGCAAAAGCGAGTTGCATCACGCCCGCCGCCAGCGTCAGCATCACCGCCATCTGAATTCGTGCATCGCCCTGGTCCGGAATAGTCAGCGCGATGAATGCGCTGCTGACCAACAGGCTCATCGTGTTGGTCGGGCCGATGGCCAGGTGCGAACTCGATGTGAGGATCGATCCGACGATGGCCCCGATGATCGCGGTGTACAGCCCGTAGATCAGCGGCACCCCGGCAATGCTGGCGAAGGCCAGGGATTGCGGCACGGCCACCATCGCCACGGTCAGCCCGGCAATGACATCGCCGCGTCCGCGATCCAGCGAATAGGTCCGCACCGAGCCTGCGAACGACCGCGCCGCCGCCGTCGCCGGCGAGACCGCGAGCTTCAATCCGTTGTTAATGGTCTTGAGTGTGTCGCCAGCCTGACCCATCGCCATAGCCTAGCAAGTCGTTTTCATAACGCTTAGAGGGCGAGCAATCGCTTCGTGTGGTCGTTCATTCAGTCGTCATATCCGGAGGTTTTTGCTTCGCCAGACTGCATAACCGTTGCAGACATCGAAACATCCTGATGGCTTGCAACGGTTCACTTGTCATCGGTTAAGCCGAATGTATCTCACGTCGATGCAACGTTGAGCTCACTCCTGGGGTGGGCCTTCGCATTGATCCAGAGATACATACATGGTTGCCCGAAGCCGACGAGTTAAATCCGATTTAGAGGTCTACCTCAAGCAGATCGACGAGCTGCCGCTGCTGTCGGCCGACGAAGAAAAATTCTTCGCCCGCAAGATCATCAACGAGGACTGCATGGCTTCGCGGGAACGCATGATCCGGTCGAACCTACGACTGGTTGTTGCGATCGCCAAGCGATACATGCACCGCGGCCTGCCACTTCAGGACCTGATCGAAGAGGGCAACGTCGGATTGGTCAAAGCAGTCGAAGGCTTCGACCCCGATATGGGCGCGAGGTTTTCAACCTATGGCTGCTGGTGGATCAAACAGGCGATCAAGCGTGCATTGATAAACGCGGTGCAGCCGATCCACATCCCGGCGTACATGGTCGAGTTGATCGCCAGATGGAAAAAGGCGTCTAGAGTTTTGGAAGAAAGGCTCGGCCGACAACCCTCTATTCAAGAGCTGGCGGAAGAGATGGACCTGCCGACGAAGAAGGTCCGCATCATCCGCAAGGCCGTCAAAGCCAGCCAGCGGCCGGTCCAGCCGGGCAGCGGCGGCGATGGCGAAGCCCCGACGCTGTCGGAGATGATCCAGGATGACAGAACACCTTCGCCCGATAGCCAAGTGCTTTTAGAAGACGATCTCCAGACGATCGAGACCTTGCTTGATGCGATTGACGAACGCGAAGCGACGATCCTGCGGCTGCGTTTCGGCCTAGACGGCAACGATCCTTTGACGCTCAAAGAGATCGGTACACACGTCAATCTCACCCGGGAACGTGTCCGTCAGATCGAGATCGAAGCGCTTCGCAAACTCAACACTCGGCTGAATTCCGATCGCCCCCTGGCGATGATCCGGGCTCGTGAACACGCCGCGTCGGTCAAAGAATCTGCCTGATCTGCACTAAATCGGCATAGGTAATACCCCGATAGTGCTATGGATGCTGCTTGAAACCAAGCGCAGCCACAGGGAGTGCCCGGGTGAATGAAGAATTAATCAACATGCTTTGGGTCGTCTTCGCGGCCGGGCTGGTCTTCGTGATGCAGGGCGGTTTTCTCTGCCTCGAAGCAGGACTGACACGCAGCAAGAACTCGATCAACGTCGCACTTAAAAACATCGCGGACTTCGGCATCGCGATGGCGATCTTCTGGCTGGTTGGCTTCGGCCTCATGTTCGGTGCAAGTCGTGGCGGCTGGTTTGGGCAAAGCCTTTTCAGCCCGGATGTAGGCTCACCCGGCAACGCCTGGGTTTCGACATTCTTTCTCTATCAGGTCATGTTTTGCGGCACCGCGGTCACAATCGTGTCCGGGGCCGTGGCCGAGCGCGTCCGATTCAGCGGCTACCTCTACATGGCGTTGATTGTTTCGCTGGTGTATCCGATCTTCGGTCATTGGGCTTGGGCCGGCGGGCTGCTCGAGCAGGGCGGTTGGCTCAGCGACCTGGGTTTCGTCGACTTCGCAGGCTCGACCGTCGTCCACTCGGTGGGGGGCTGGTTCGGGTTGGCGGCCTGTCTGATCATTGGCCCGCGCATCGGTCGATTCGGCAAGGACGGCAAGGTTCATGCGACCAACAGCAGCAACCTACCGCTCGCAATGCTCGGCATGTTGCTTTTGTGGTTCGGCTGGATCGGTTTCAACGGCGGCAGCACACTCGAACTGAATCAAGCGGTACCCGGCATCATCGTGAATACCGTGTTGGCCGCGGCGGCCGGGCTCATCACCGGAATTGCCTTAAGCTGGCTCGTCGATCGCCACCCGCACCCGAATGGTGCCATCAACGGCGGCTTGGCCGGCCTGGTCGCGATCACCGCCAACTGCCACGCCGTCTCCGCCCCGGCAGCAATTATCATCGGCATCGTTGGAGCGGCGATCTGCCAAGCCGCGATGCTGACGCTTTACCGATTCAAAGTCGACGATGTCATCTCCGCCGTTCCGGTTCACTTGGCAGCGGGTATCTGGGGAACACTTGCTGTGGCGTTGTTCGGTAACCCCGAAATCCTGGGCACCGGTCTGAATCGTTGGCAACAGCTACAAGTCCAAGGTTTGGGTGTCGCGGCCTGCGGTGTGGTCTGCCTGGGCATCGGTCTGCCGACTTTCTTGATCGCAAACCGACTCATCGGGTTACGCGTCAGCCGAGAGGACGAACTGACCGGTCTCAATGTCGCGGAACATAACGCATCAACCGAGCTCATTGACCTTGCACAAACGATCGACGAGCAGACACGGACCGGCGATCTCAGCCTCCGCGCACCGGTCGAGCCTTTTACCGAGGTCGGGCAGATTGCAGAGAGCTACAACTACCTGATGGATCAGTTGGCTCAGACCACGATGAATGTGGAAGAGCTTCAACGGATGACCTCGAATGTGCCAGGCATGGTTTATCGATTTGAAATCGATCAGACTGGAAAGTCTAGCTTTACGTTCGTAAGCGAAGGGTGCAGCCGGATTTTCAGCTACGACCCCGAGCAGGTTTTGAGCGATTGCGAATCAATGTTCAGGCATATCTCCGATAAGGACCGCCCGGGATTCGATTCGGCGGTGCAGGAATCACACCGTAACCTGTCACCCTTCCGTTGGCAGGGTCGGCTGGTTGATGACGACCAAAAAACGACCTGGGTCGAGGCGATCTCGAACCCGACCCGACTACCCGGCGGGACGACCCGCTGGGACGGCGTGCTGATCGACATCACTTCGATGAAGCAGGCCGAGCGTGAACTCATGCAGGCCATCGAACAAGCCGAGCAGGCCAACCATGCGAAGTCTGAATTCCTGGCCAACATGAGCCATGAAATCCGAACCCCGCTGCACGGCATTCTCAGCTTCTCGAAATTCGGCTTGAATAAATCCGACACCGCGGATCGGGCCAAAGTCAAGGACTACTTCAACAAGATCAATACCAGTGGCGAACGCCTGCTTGACTTGGTCAACGACCTGCTCGACCTCTCGAAGCTCGAAGCAGGCAAGATGGAATTCGATTTCAGCGAGCAGAACATGACGGCCCTGATTCGCTGCGTCGTGGATGAATACGTCTCGCTGGTGTCCGAGCGTGAAATCGAAATGCGTTTTGACCTGCCTTCGAATCCCTTGGCCGCCCAGATCGATCAACGCGGCCTGATGCAGGTGACCCGTAATCTGTTGGGCAATGCGCTCAAATTCTCACCCGCCAAAACCGCGATCGAGGTGAAGCTCGAAACCAAGTCGCTGCAAGACGGCAGGCCAGGGGCGATCGTCTCGATCCGTGACCATGGGCCGGGCATCCCGGAGGATGAAATCGACTTGATCTTCGATAAGTTTGTTCAATCCAGTAAAACCAAATCCGGGGCTGGCGGCACGGGTCTGGGTTTGTCGATTTGTACAGAAATCATGCGTGGCCACGGTGGCCGTGTGTGGGCCGAGAACCACCCGGACGGCGGGGCGGTGTTCTATTACGAATTGCCGCTGCGTCAAGACAGCCAAGCACGATCTGAGAAAATCGCAGCCTGAAATACCTTTGTGGGGGGTCCGCAAGGAGTATGACCATCGACCGCACCATCCTGATTGTTGACGACGACGAGATGAACCTCGCCATTCTGGAGGAGGCGCTCTCGGACCACTATCCGCTGATTCAGGCAACCGACGGCGTCCAAGCCCTCGAAATGTTTGAACAGCATCGACCCTGTGTCGTGCTGATGGACATCATGATGCCCAACATGGATGGCTACGAAGCGACCCGTCGCATCCGTCTGCACCCGCATGGCCAAGACACGAACATCCTGCTGGTTTCTGCCAAGGCTTCGACTAGCGAGCGTGTGAAGGGTTACGAGGCCGGCGCGGATGACTACATCATCAAGCCGTTCGACGAGGAAGAATTGCTCGCGAAGGTGCGTGTTCAGATGCGGCTGCGTGAAGCCTTGTACGAATTGGCTGAAGCCCGCACGGCGCTGGCAGCGGACAATCAGGTGCTGCACCAGACCGTCGATCAGCAGAGCCAAGAGCTTATCGATTCGCGCGACCTGATCGTGTTCGCCTTGGCGAACCTTGCCGACTCGCGTGACCCCGAAACCGGTGCACACCTCGAGCGGATCCGGATTTACTGCAAGCTGCTCGCTGAAGAGCTTGGCAAGAACGGGCCGTATACTGACCAGATCGATGACGGCTATGCCGAGCGGATTTTCCAGGCCAGCCCGCTGCACGATATCGGCAAGGTCGGCATCCCCGATGCCATCCTGCTCAAGCCCGGCCGACTCACGGATCGTGAATTTAATCTGATGAAGCAGCACAGCATGATCGGCGCTCAAGCGTTGGGCACCGTTGCTGAGCATGGCCAGTCGGGTGGATTTCTTGAGATGGCGACCGAGATCGCCCGTTCGCACCACGAACGCTGGAACGGCTCGGGCTACCCCGACGGAACCAGCGGCTTGGGCATCCCGCTGTCAGCACGCATCGCCGCGGTGGCCGACGTCTTTGACGCGCTGACCTCGGTTCGGGTGTACAAAGCCGCTTTCTCTTACGAAGTCGCCCGATCGATGATCATCGAAGAATCCGGCGAACACTTCGACCCAGCCATCGTGGAAGCCTTCAAGGTCTGCTACGACCGATTCGTCGAAGTCCGCGAAGCAATCAACGAGTCGTCAGAGCCGGTGCGGATTCAGCCCGAAACAAAAGCCGAAGCGGCCTAATTCTGCGGACCGTGTTGATAAGGTTTGGTCAGGAGATGCCAAGTCAACGCGATGACGACGCAGACCCCGCCGACGATGAGGTAGGGCCAGTCCACCCAAAAAGCGAGGCTCAGGCAGCCGACCATGCCGACCCATGAGATGATCCGCGGGTAGAGCCGATGCTCCGGTGCGAGGTGGAGGGCCGAGGCGTTGGTGATGGCGTAGTAGATCAAGACGGTCACCGCTGAAAGTGACCACGCGGTCTTGATCGATCCGAGGCAGGCCAAGCCGGCGATGATGAGCGCGACCAGCAGGACTGCCGGACCGGGCGTCGAGCCGGTGGCATCGACCTTTGCAAATACGCTTGGCAGATGCCCGCGTCGTCCCATAGCTAAGGCGACTCGCGACAAACCGAGGATCAGATTCAGTAGGACGCCGAGCATCGCGGTGATCGCGGCAATAGTGATCAACCAGACCAGCCCGGTAGGCAAGCCTGCCACTTGGGCTATAGCCTGAAGTGGTCCGTCGTTGCTCACCGTCAATTTCGCAAAGCCTTCGCCACCGACCACGCCGATCGCAACCGCAGCCACCGCGGCATAGAGCGTAACACAGACGATCACAGTGATGACGATGGCTTTGGGGATCGTCTTGGCCGGGGCGTGGACTTCCTCGCCGAGCGTGGCGATCCGGCCATAGCCGGTATAGGCGACAAACATCAGTGCGGTTGCATAAGGCAGGGCGGTCCAGAGGTTGGTATCTGAGGAAACGTGCAGAAACGGCTGGAAATTTCCAGATGCGGCGGAGGGCAGCGACCCAAAAATGAAAGCTGCTAGGCCGAGCAACGTGAAGCCGACGATGATGGTGTTGGCTAAGCTGGTTCGACGAATGCCTTCGAGGACAATCACGGTCAGGCAGATGACGGCCGCGATCGCGACCGGGATGGCCAAAGCCTGGCTCCAGCCGAAGCGATGCAAAAGGTAGCCCGCGAGCCCCAGCCCGGCTGTGGCGGCGGATGCGGATTTAGCAACGAGAAACATCACCCCCGCCACCGCCCCGAGGGCCGGCCAACCCACGCGGTGGCCGTACTCGTACGTCCCTCCGGAAACGGGGTAAGCCGCAGCGAGTTGAGCAGAACTCATGCCGTTGCACATCGCCAGCACACCCGCGAGACCCACCGCGATCAAAACGCCCGGCCCGACCAGCCCCGCCCCCAACCCCAAGGCGACAAACACCCCGGTCCCCACCATCGAACCGAGTCCCAGCAACACCGCGCCGCCCAGGCTGACCTGTCGTTTGAGACTACCGCCCGGCGTCGACGAGGAAACCGGAGTAGAAACTTCAACTTTTTCGCTTCGAGGTTTCATACACGTGAGACTTTCGCAGCAATATTTTCGAGATTCTTTGCCGATAGGTAAAACACTTAAGCGTTATCGATTGGCGATCATAGAACCGATGCTTTTCAGCGTGCGGACCAAATCCGCGGTTCATCAATTCTGAACAATTGACGCCCCGGCTCGAACGACCACCCCCCGGTTCGAGCCGGGGTTGTCACTTCCAGGCAAAAGATCGCTTCTGCAAAGGCATTCACAATCTACTGTGCTGACCTCTGGTAGCATCGCGATCCATGTCCACGCATCGCCACTTTGCAGATCGCTGGTTCGAGGCCTCCGACGCTGCCGGTGCCCCGGTCTGCGTCGGGATCGATCCGGTTTATCAGAAGTTGCCAGCCGAACTGCAGCTTGGCGATCCAGTCAAAGCAGTCAGCGAATACAGCCTGGCGGTGATCGAGGCGGTGGCGGGCGTCGTGCCGGCGGTCAAGCCGCAGCTTGCCTGCTACGAGCGCTACGGCAGCCGGGGTTTCGCCGCTTACGAATCGACGGTCGCAGCAGCGAAGCAGCACAACCTCTTGGTCATCGCCGACGGCAAACGCGGCGACATCGGCTTGAGCAGCGCCCACTACGCCGCCGGCCTGCTGGGTGATACTGCTGTAGGTTCGGGAGTCGATTCGGCCGATCCCGGGGCGGATGCTTTGACCGTCAACGCCTACCTCGGCATGGACGGACTCGACCCGTTTATTCAAACCGCCAGCGAGCGGGGAGCGGGACTTTTCGCTTTGGTCCGGACCTCGAACCCGGGCGGCGATGCGCTGCAGTCGTTGAATTTAGCGGATGGCGGAACTGTCGCGGAGGGTGTGGCCCGATTGATTGCCGAGACCGGTCAAGGTGATATCGGCGAGTCGGGCTACTCGCTTCTCGGGGCGGTGGTCGGAGCGACCAAGCCAGCGGACGCGATTCGGCTTCGCGAGTTGATGCCGCAGCAACTTTTCCTCGTGCCGGGCTATGGTGCGCAGGGCGGGTCGGCCGAGGATGTGAGGGCCTGCCTGAATCCCGATGGCCGCGGGGCGATCATCACCGCCAGCCGTTCCGTGATCTATGCTTATCACAACGCGGGCGGCGGCACTTGGCAGCAGCAGATCACCGATGCCGCCAAGCAGCTCCGCGATGAGATTGCCGGGTTATTGAAATAGTGTTGTGCGAAACCCATTCCCAGACCTGGGAACTATTCAGCCGCATTCGCATCAGAGCCAAACGAAACTTGTCACACTACATTATTCAAAGATCGCTATGGTTATTCCCCACCCTTCCGAGAGTTCTGACATGCTGCTGAATCTCACCCCTGCCCCTATCCTCGTCGCTATGACTGCATCGCTGATTGCGGTGCTGGTCGTCGCCGCCGTCGCCATTCTGATCGTGCTCTGGGCGATCGGCATCTACAACAAGCTCGTTCAGCTGCGCAACCGCTTCAAGAACGCCTTCTCGCAGATCGATGTCCAGCTCAAGCGTCGGCATGATCTGATCCCGAATCTGGTTGAGACGGCCAAGGGTTATATGTCCCATGAAAAGGAAACGCTCGACGCGGTGATGAAAGCCCGAGCCTCGGCCACCCAGGCCCAGATCAATGTCGATGGCGACCCGACCAACCTCGCCGCGATGGCTGAGCTCAAGGGCGCGGAAGGCGCACTGACCGGGGCACTGGGTCGCCTGATGGCGGTTGCCGAGGCATACCCGGACCTCAAAGCCAATCAGAACATGATGCAGCTCAGCGAAGAGCTGACCAGCACGGAAAACAAGGTCGCCTTTAGCCGACAGGCCTACAACGATTCGGTGTTGTCATATAAGAACTATCGCGAATCGTTCCCCCCGATCATTCTCGCCAACATCCTCGGCTTCGGCGATGCCGCGTTCTTCGAGATCGAGGACGAACAGCAACGTGAAGCCCCGGAAGTATCGTTTAGTTAGGCGCTATTAGTAAATGGTTAGGCGCCAGGTCAGCGGTCAATTGCCATTGATGGGGGGGGCTGCTCGCCGCTCATTCAAGTTCTCCTTATGCGTTCAAACACCGCCGACGCTTGCGTCTTCCTAGCGCCTAGCGCCTAACCCCTAGCGCCTATTCCATGGACTTCTTCGAGCATCAGGATGTCGCCCGCAAGCGGACGGGCTTGCTGGTCGGGCTGATGGTCTTAGCGGTGGTGGGCATCATCGTGTCGATCTTCGCAGTCGTGGTCGTAGTCATGCTTTTCACGCAGGGGCAGACCGGCGGGTCGGCCTACGGCCCAAACCAGCCCGGCCCACCTGACCTGCCATATCTCGTCATCCTTGGCGGCACATCGCTCGGCGTCATCGCGACCGTGCTGGGCGGGTCGCTCTACAAATCCAGCCAACTCGCGGCACAC
Organism: uncultured Phycisphaeraceae bacterium; assembly: GCA_964523485.1. GTDB lineage: Bacteria > Planctomycetota > Phycisphaerae > Phycisphaerales > Phycisphaeraceae > Algisphaera. Next base: position 35,383 of record CAZFZS010000018.1, read on the forward strand.
GGCGGGGCGGGCGTCGCACGCACGCTTGGCGGCCGACTCGTCACCTCGGACACCACCGATCCCGACGAGCGCCGCCTGCTCAACGTCGTCGAAGAAATGTCGATCGCCTCGGGCACACCGGTCCCCGCGGTGTATCTCCTCGACGATGAAGATGCCATCAACGCTTTTGCGGCGGGCACAAAGATCGACAATGCGGTAATCGGCGTCACACGCGGATGCATCATGCAGCTCTCGCGTGACGAGCTGCAGGGCGTGATCGCCCACGAATTCAGCCATATCCTCAACGGCGATATGCGGATCAACATCCGGCTGATCGGCCTGATCTTCGGCATCCTCGCCATCAGTGTCATCGGCTCGGTCATGATGCGGGCGATGTACTATAGCGGCGGGTCAAGACGCAGCCGAAACAATGACGCCCGTGCGGCCATCGCCATCATGCTTCTTGGCGTCGCGCTGTACATCATCGGTTACTTAGGCGTGTTCTTCGGCCACTTGATCCAGGCGGCGATCTCTCGTCAGCGCGAGTTTCTCGCCGACGCCTCTGCGGTGCAGTTCACCCGCAACCCCGATGGCATCGCGGGGGCACTGAAACGTATCGGCGGTTTCAGCCATGGGGCAAATCTCCGTACCGCTCATGCGAGTGAGCACAGCCATATGTTCTTCGGCAACGCGATGTCGGGCTTCATCGGCAAGGCTTTCGCGACACACCCGCCGCTGCCCGTGCGGATCAAGAAGATCGAGCCGAGCTGGGATGGCAGCTACCCGCCGCCGAGACAACGATTTGAACCCGAGCCGGACGCTAATGAAGGCAAGCCCACACATCGACGCGATCCCTTCGACTTCGGGTTAGGTATAGGTCTTGCCGGGGCGGAGGCGGGGCAGGCCGGCCGACAAACTTCAGCGGTCCAGCAGATCGGCCGACCCACCCCGGCTCACGTGCAATACGCCCGGCAGCTCATCGCATCTATGCCGGTAACGCTGACCGCCCAGGCCCGATCGGCAACGGGAGCACAAGCGGTCTTGCTATCCCTGCTGCTGGATCGCCGTGACCCCGAGGTTCGACAGCGGCAGCTGGAGATGCTGCAGGAATCGCTGCCAGAGGCGGTGGTGTCGCGGGTTCAGCAGATTGCCGATGACGCTGTCAATCTGAAGCCGGAGGCAAGGCTGCCCTTGGCTGACCTAGCGATGCCGGTGCTGGTGCGGATGGACCAGGCTACGCGAAGCCAACTCCTTGAGCGGATTGATCAGTTGAGCCGGGCCGATCAGAAGCGGGATCTGTTCGAGTGGGCGATCGGTGCGATCGTCGAAAGGCAATTGTCGCCTGCTACGCCGCAGCGTGCCGGCCGAGCGAGCCGACCTGTCGGGGATATCCGGCAGCTCAAAACCAGCGTCGAAGTCTTGCTCGGTGCCTTGGCCAAAATTGACAATCGGTCAGAAGAGCAGTCCAGCCGAGCCTTTGACGCCGCGGCTCGACAGATCGGTTTGCAGCTTGCCCGACCGACAACGCCGCTTTCTTACAAGAGCATGAGCGAGGCGATGGACCACCTATCTCATGCTCAGCCCTTGGTGCAGCGACAGGTTATTCAGGCCTGCGCGACATGCATCGAAGCGGATGGTGCAGTCACAACGCAGGAAGCGGAACTGATGCGCGTGATCGCCGAGACGTTGGGCGTCCCGATGCCGCCACTGCTGCCGGGGCAGAAGTTGGCGGGGTAATCTGGGCAACCTGGGTCGATCACAACTTGGCTGGCAAAACACTCCAGTTTTCAGAGCTACGTAGCCGGCGACGCGCAGCGTCCCGCGGTCTGCAGCAGGGGCACCTTCGGTGCACCCGCTAAACGCAGTTAAATTAAATCGACATTCAAGTCGCCACCCAATTAACGCGACGTTGCTTTGTTCAATAAACGCTCCTGCATGAAACGCACGGTCAGATCGATCACCGCCTGTCGGTGGGGATAATCATTGAAATCGTGATCGGCCCCTTCAATCGTGTGCAGGCTGCAGGGCCGATCTGATTTCTGACAGCAAGCGACAATCGACTCGGCCTGCTCATACTCGATGATCTCGTCGTCGGGGGAATGCATGATGTACAACGGGCTGGTGGATCGGGTCAGTTGGGAGGGCATGTCGAGTTGATCGATGCTTTTTGCAAACGACACGCCGAGTTTCAGGCCTTTGTACGGGAACCATCCTTGTTGCTGCAGCAGTTCGCCCGCTTCGCCAAGGCCACGAGTCATGGCCGCGGCACGCAGATCGAATACCGGTGCCCACATCGCGATGCCGCGTGACGGCTGCTCTGGCTCGGCGGCGGTGACCAGCAGCGACGCCATGCTGATCGCCACATGGCCGATGCGATTTGGATCACACCAAATCTGATTGCTCAGCCAATCCAGCATGGTCTGAACATCACGGACGCCGTCGCCGAGGGTAATCGCCTCAAAGTCGCCGCTCGACTCGCCGCAACCGGTCTGGTCGAAGCGGACACAAGTGATACCCGCCGCGGCAAGTCGTCGGCCCAACTCGACGATTTTGTTACTGCGGCCGATACGGTTGCCCGTGTGGCCATGGGTCACTAGAACGACCGGCCCGGGTCGGGTCGGGCTGCTGTCGGCCGATCGATCGATCGATGCCGCCAACCAGCCCTCGCCTCGAGCGATTTTTTCAAACTCGGTCACCATCGTTGTTTGCATAGTGGGCCATCCTAGCGGTTCCGCCAATTCTGCCCTTGGACCTCGCCCGATCGCCTATCGCGATATGATTTATGATGGCGGATCGAACCGTGATCCATCGGCTCCAACCTAAAGGACCAACATGCGCAGCTGGCTGCCCCTTTTTGCAATTCTTGGCCTGGCCCTGCCGGGCTGCTTTATCGTCCCCGAACCTTCCGGCGGTGAGCTCCAGCCGGTCCCCGGCCCACCGCCGCCGACCACGCCTGCCCCTGCCACCGCGGCCGGCTCCAGCGATGTTGAATTTCTGCCCCCACAGCCTGCCGATTCCGCCGGTGCGATGATCGGAGCCGACGTCGATCAGATTCAGCCGCTCCCGGAGTCAGTCGAACCCGAGCCCGCACCCGAGCCGGCTGAACCACGAATTTACGTGATCGAAAAAGGCGACTCGTATTGGAAAATCGCTAAGAAAATCTATGGCGATGGCATGCGGATGAAAGACATCGAGGATGCAAATCCTGATGTCGATCCCAAAAAACTGCAGGTCGGTGATGAGATCCTCCTGCCGGACTGACCGTTAAACAGCACGTTCACTCTGAGCAAGCCGCTCGATTAACATCGCTTCGCGAATGCACCGATCAGGAAGCCACGCGTTGCAGGACCGCTCAACATCTGATGAATCGCCGACCCGGTCGGGCGTTGCTCAAAACGATCCCTCGAACTGGTCCATCTGGCGTGATGGACTGGGTTTTGGCATTGCCGCCCTCGGGATCGCGATTTGTGTCAGCGCGTATCTTGCTCAGCTCAGCCTATTCATCGACGAAGTCAATCTGCTACGAAGTGTCATCGGCCGCGGCTTGACACAATGGCTTGAACCGCTGACCAACGACCAGGCAGCACCGGTTGGCTATGTAATATTGCTCGGGGCGAGTATTGCGGCCTGGGGCGAACAGGAGCTGGCCTTCCGGCTGGTCTCGGTCATCGCGGCCTGCCTGTCCATGCCTTTGTTCTGGCTGTTCATCCGTCGGCTGGTGGGGGGCTGGCCAGCGCTGGCAGGAATGTTGATTTTTGCTGTAAATTCGACACTCGCCTACTACGCCCAGCAAACGAAGCAGTACACGCTTGAACTCTTCATCGCGCTGCTGTTGCTGCTGCTGACGCAATGGGTCTGTCGCAGTCGGCTGACCGTGATTCGACTGTTGCTGCTGGCTGGGGCAGGGCTGATCGCGACATGGTTCTCCGCCTCTGCGATTTTCATTCTGGCGGGTTGCGGTGTGGCATTGTTAGTGACGGCATGGAAGCGGCCGGTGGGGCGGGGATGGTCGTTGCCGACTATTTTTGCGATGGGTGTCATCTGGATCGCCTCGTTTTTCGCCCACTACCATTCGGTGCTGCGGCATTACAGCGACGATGACTTTCTCGTGGGGTATTGGCGGCCGTTCTACCTTCGGCTGGTTCCAACCCGGCCGGACAAGTTGCTCGATCAGCTTGCGGCCGTGTTCATCAACCCGGTCGACCTGACGATGTATCAGCTCGGCTGGATCGTCTGGGTCGTCGGGATGATTGTCTTAGCTATTCATCAGCGGACGGCGATCGGGTACGGATTGATTTCTGCCTGGTTGGGGTTGGCTTTGGCGGCGGTGCTAGAGATCTATCCCTACGGCGACCGACTGATTCTTTTCGCGTTGCCGCTGTTGATTGGCCCGCTGGCTGTAGGAATTAGCTATCTGTGGATGCAACGAAGTTGGGCCTTCCGCCTCGCGGCAATCGGCATCGCGGCGGTCCTGCTGGCACAGCCCGTGCTCACCGGCGGTGGCATCAAAGCGGATGACGATATCAAGCTGGTGCTCGAAGAACTCGATCAGCAACTGATCCCCGAAGACGTTGTCTGGCTGAACCGCAACGCTTCCGCGGTGCAGAGCTTTTACACCGAACGGCTCGACAAGTTTCACCTCAAGCCCGCCTGGGTGTTTCATTCCAACGTTCGGCCGGCAGATTATGTAAAGCGGATCGACGAGGTTTGGCAGTTCGCCGGCCGCGACCGGGTCTGGATCGTCATCACTCATGCCGAGGAAGTCGGCCCGGTGAACACCCGCCAACACATCCTGGACATCTTCAATCACCGCGCGATCCGCCTTGCGGAAATCCACAGCGACGACGCGACTGCAACACTTTACGATTTATCGGACCTGCCTCCACTTGACCCGCCAGCCCCGAAAACCGATGGAGCATTAGACGGTAGCATGCGATGATCGCCTGCGACACACAAAACCAACAGGGCGTCTGCATGTTGATTTCCATTATTATTCCGATTTACAACGAGCAGGAAACCCTGCGCAACATCATCAGCCGGGTCCGCGCGGTCGATCTCGGCGAGATTGATAAACAGCTCGTGCTGATCAACGACTGTTCGCAGGACGATACGGCCGAGATCCTCAAGGAATACGAAGCCGATGACGACACCGTCGTGCTTCATCACGAAGTCAACAAGGGTAAAGGTGCAGCCCTGAAAACCGGCATCGCCGCAGCAACGGGCAACTATGTCCTGATCCAGGATGCCGACTTGGAATATGACCCAGACGAATACCCGAAGCTGCTCGCCCCACTTTTGGACGGCAGGGCGGACGTCGTGTTCGGCTCGCGGTTCTCCGGCGGCGAGGTCCACCGCGTGTTGTATTACTGGCACTTCATGGGCAATAAATTTCTCACGACGCTGTCCAACATGTTCACGAACCTGAACCTGACGGACATGGAGACCTGCTACAAGGTGTTCGATCGGCGGATCATTCAGCAGGTTGATATCGAAGAGCCGCGCTTCGGCTTCGAGCCGGAGATCACGGCTAAGGTAGCCCGGATGCGTTGCAGGATTTTCGAGGTCGGCATTTCCTATAACGGCCGAACCTACGAAGAGGGAAAGAAGATCGGTATGAGCGACGGCTTCCGGGCGTTGTGGTGCATCGTAAAATACAACACCTGGTCGAAGCAGAAGTCGTTCAAACCTCTGTCCGATCCTGAAAAAGCCCCGGCCCTGCCTGCAGAATCACGGGCGATCGAAGCTACCGGCTGATTTCGCGACACGTCTAAAACCTAATGGATAGGCTACATCCGGGCGGTCGGCATTTGTCGATCGCCTCGGCTTCCCTATACTCTTCGGCTCCGAAATTTGGTGTCCCGACCACTTGAACCGAAATCGAGCTAATCCATGCGATTAATGACTGCCGCTGTTCTGTTTCTCTTTTCTATCAGTCTGACCTTGATGGGTTGTGAGGCCGACCCGACCGATCAGAAGCACTCAGATGATGGCTTGGCCGTCGCTGAAGAAGGCTTCGCTTCGTTCATTAGTCCGGATCAACTCGTCAAGCTGCGTGAATCCCTGGGTGATGACTTGATCATTGTCGATGCCCGTGACCGCGAGGCATATGACGCGGGACATATTGCCGGCGCGATCAGCCTGCCGGGGGGTGACCTGCGGACGCCCTCGGCCAAGCCCGGCAAGGGGGACAGCCAATACATCTTCCTGACGCCGGAGGGTGAGGCGGATGTGCAGCGATACGAAGCCATTCTCGGCGAGGCGGGCATCACCCGCGAGCACACCGTCGTGGTCTACGGCAACCACGGCGGAAAGCGTGACGGCTCGATCCCCGCGATGATCCTCGATTGGCTGGGGCAGGAGCGTGTGTATTTTCTCGATGGCAAGGGTTACGACCGCTGGCTAGCGGCTGGTCATGCCCCGCAAACCGAAGCGGTCAAGCTCAAGCCTGCTCGGTATGAGGCCGACCCGGATGACGCTTTTCTGTGGAGTCTCGCTGATGTTCAGCAGCACCTGAAAGACAACCGCGACGGCGTTGTGTTTTATGACACGCGAAGCCTGGCTGAATACACCGGCGAAGACTCGCGACGCAACCGACGTGGTGGGCATATTCCGGATGCGGTCCATGCCGACTACGCCGACCTGCTTGCAGAAGATAAGCAGGTGAAATCGCGTAGCGAGATCGAAGCGATCTTTGCCAAGCAGGGTCTGCCCGAGGCGAAGGCAGCGGGCAAGCCGATCGTCATGTACTGCCAGACCAGCACCCGCGTATCGCTGCCATATCTCATTCTCAAAGACTTGGGCTACGATAACATCGCAGTCTACGACGCGAGTTGGCATGAGTATGGCAATCTCGATGAAACCGAGATTGTCACGCCCCTTGTAAATTCGGCTGACTAAAGCTGAATTTTCAATAAAGCAATTTTTCAGTTTTCCGTTTCTACGGTGTCTTCCAAGATCAGTTCGCGGACGATTCGCAGATAGGCCTTCGTCTGCGGTCCGGCGAACCGGTCGACCAGTTGCTGGCTACTCAGAGTCGGGTGCTTGCGCTTGAGCCTGGCGACCCGCGTCGGCCCCATGTGGTAACCCGCCAGAGCCAGCGTCAGGTCGTTGTCGAATCGCTTCATCAATGAGGCGAGATATGCCGTGCCGACGCTCAGGTTGTAAACCGGGTCGGTCAGGTCGCTATCGGGTAGGGCCGGGTTTTGCCGTTTGACCTCTTGAAGTGTGACGGGGGTGATCTGCATCAGGCCCACCGCACCACGTGGCGATCGCGCTTCCGGGTCGCCGCCACTTTCAGCGAGGACCACCGCCCGGACAAGTCGACGGTCCAGGCCGGCACGGTCCGCCGCCTCATAGATTTGCATTTCGAGCGCTGAAACCCGGTTCTCCTTGACCTGATGATGAACCTTTCTGGCCACTCCCGGGCCGACCCAGGCTACGAGCAGAACGATTAGGCAGGTCGCGACAAGGATCGGGATCCACCAGGATTTCACGATTCGGCTGGGCATGGCGCTATGCTATGCGGCATCGCTTGGAGGGTGTGGCGGCATACCGTTCGGCATACCGATATTCAATATGCCCGATCACTCTGGATGAGTTTGCATCATGACCCGAAAAATCAGTTTATTTATCTCGCTCATTGTTTTCGGCGCGGTCGGTGCGTTGGGCTATCAATGGCTGGAGAGCCGTTACGCCGCCGAGATCTACCGCGATCAACTGGTCGAGTTGAACGATGACTATCACGATCTGGCCGAGGACTATAACCAGGCTGTGACCCGTACGGCGGTGACCGAGTTGGTTGTCGACGGCGACCGTGTGCGGGTGACCGTGCGGACCGCGGACGGCCGGGTCGAAACGCATCCGGTGTCGGCCGACCCGTCGCTGCCGATCTATGTCGATTACGTGGTCAAGGACGGCAGGCTGCTGATCCGCCGGGTCTTCGATTCCTCGACGGCCCCCGATGGCGGGACGCCGATCAACTCCGAGCTTTTGGCAATCGACTGGAACGATCCGGCGGTGAAGCACGGCAAGGCGGTGTACCGCGAGTTAAGCAACGGCCGATGGATCGTCACCGTATCCGGCGATGGCTCATTGGGTTTGTCGAAGGTCGACCAAAATACCCTTGTTGAACTGACACCCGCTCCGAGTGTTGCAGAGTTCGATCCTGTCGATCACGCCAAACAAAAGATCGGCCGCGTCGGGCCGATCGAACTGTTGGGCAGGTTACTTGGCGGGGGAAGTGATTGACATCTGGATCACAAACCAGTCCCTATCCGAATGACTGATTTACATCACCCGTGACCCGATGTCGCGGCGGAACCAGGCGCCTTCAAACCGGATTTTTTCACAGGCGGCATTAGCTTTAGCTTGGGCCTCGGCCAGCGTGTCCGCCAATGCACAGACAGCCAGTACGCGGCCGCCGCTGGTGACCAGCGTGCCATCGTTTTGCAGATTCGTGCCGGCGTGAAACACTTGGATGTCCGGGTCCTGCTCAGCGTCTTCGATGCCGGTGATCGGCTTGCCCTTTTCATAGTCGCCCGGGTAACCACCACTGGCGATGACCACCGCACAGCAAACACGCGCATCCCAGCTCAGGTCAACTTCGTCCAGCCGACCCTCGCAGGTGGCGATCATGATCTCGAGCAGGTCGCCTTTAAGCCGCATCATCAACGGCTGGGTTTCCGGGTCGCCGAACCGGGTGTTGAACTCCAGCGTTTTTGGGCCGCCGGCGGTGAGCATCATTCCGGCGTACAACACGCCTTTGAACTCCACGCCATCCCGTCGCATCGCATCGACAGCGGCAACCAGCACTTCACGTTCGATCACCGCGAGGTCGTTATCATTCAAGACGGGGGTAGGGCAGTAGACGCCCATGCCGCCGGTGTTTGGGCCGGTGTCACCCTCGCCCGCCTGCTTGTGGTCCTGGCTGGGGTCGAGCATGAAAATATGCTTGCCGTCCACAAGCGCCAGGATCGAGACTTCCTGGCCGATCAACCGTTCTTCGATGACGACGGTCGTGCCTTCCTCGCCGAATTCTTTCTTCACCATGCAACGCTTGAGCGCATCGACGGCTTCTTCATTGGTCGAGGTGACAATGGCGCCTTTGCCTTTAGCAAGTCCTGCCGCCTTGACGACGACCGGCGTCTCCCGCGATTCAACGTAAGCCATGGCTCGCTCGAAATCGGTAAAAATGCGGGCGTCCGCCGTCGGGATTGAGGCGGCCCGCATCAGTTCCTTGGCGAAGGCTTTGTCGCCCTCGAGCCTTGCTCCGTCTGCGGTCGGGCCGAACACGAGCCGGTCGGGTGTCGCCAACCGGTCGGCCAGTCCGCCGCAGAGTGGGTCTTCCGGGCCGATGACGACCAGGCCGATGTCGTTGTGACGGCAGAAATAATCGATCGCATCGACGTTCTTCGTGTCGACCGGCTCGCTCTTGAGATCAACGTTCTTACCGATGGCGGACGTGCCGCCGTTGCCCGGTGCGAAGAACAGCTTGCCGCAGCGCTTGGACTGCTTGAGCTTCCAGCCCAGCGCATGCTCCCGGCCGCCCGAGCCGATTACGAGAACGTTGACGTGACTGTTTGGGTTGCCTTTGCTGCGGCCGCCTTGATTATGATTTGAGTTGCGTTTTGCCATGGGGCGGCAAGGGTAACGCTTCCGGGCATCCGCGTCACGGCGGGGCGGTCAGGCCGACTGAGCTTCGGGTGCAGACAACCCGAGAAAATTCGCCAACATCCTCGGCCCCTCGACCGTCAGAAAACTTTCTGGGTGGAATTGCACCCCCTCCAAAGGAGCATCGCCGCCCGGCAAGCTGCCCGGCCGCGCCCGCAGGCCCATCACAACCTCTTGACCCTCATCGTCGCACCAGGCGCTGACATCAAACCGATTGTGGTCGAAGCTGTCGCGGAGGATGACCAGGCTGTGATACCGCGTCGCCGTGAAGGGGTTGCTGAGTCCGGCGAAGATGGTTTTACCATCATGATGAATCGGCGAGGTCTTGCCATGCATCAGCTTGACGTGTCGGTCGACGGTCATGCCGAACTGTTGGCCGATGGATTGGTGGCCAAGGCAAACACCCAGCAAGGGGATTCGGCCGGCGAAGGTATCGATGATGTCACAGCTCACGCCCGCTTCCCGCGGCGTGCATGGGCCGGGGGAAATGATGATGTGCTGCGGATCAAGCTTTGCTACCTCTGCAGGTGTGATTTTATCGTTGCGGATCACGCGCAGATCGATTGATGCGTCCAGTTCCCCGATTCGCTGAACGAGGTTGTAGGTGAAGCTGTCGTAGTTGTCGATCAGCAGAATCATGGCGGCAGTTTAACTTCCTCGTTTGATCTGATGTGTATGAACGAGATTTTCGCGGGACTTGTTGGAATCGCGGGAACGCCATGGTTTTCAAATTGATTGCGTGTTCCCGCGCAATCCCCACGACCCCCTCTAGAAACCAACAAAATCGGCAGACGAAGCCAAGCACACCGACGCCCGAGAATCGCTACACTGGCCGCCAATTTGCCCGAGCGATGAGCGCGGGCAGGCATCCCGTTTCTCGCCCCTCCGAGGCCCGCCCTTGCCCCGACGCGAAGACCTGTCCACCATCCTCATTATCGGCTCCGGCCCGATCGTCATCGGCCAGGGCTGCGAATTCGACTACTCCGGCACACAGGCCTGCAAAGCCCTCCGCGAAGAGGGTTACAAGGTCGTGCTGGTCAACTCGAACCCCGCGACGATCATGACCGATCCGGAGTTCAGCGACCAGACCTACATCGAGCCGATCACGCCCGAGGCGGTCGAGAAAGTCATACAGCGACACCATGGCGGCGACCTGCACATCGACGCTTTGCTGCCCACACTGGGTGGCCAGACCGCGCTGAACTGTGCCTGCGAACTGTTCGACCGCGGTGTGCTCGAAAAATACAACGTCGAGATGATTGGGGCCGACCGCGAGGCGATCTATCGCGCTGAAGACCGACAACAATTCAAGGATGTGATGGACTCGATCGGCCTGCGCAGCCCGAAGTCCGGCGTCGCCAACTCGATGTCTGAGGCTTGGGAGGTGCTCGAAGAAACCGGCCTGCCCGCCATCATCCGCCCGGCGTTCACGCTCGGCGGCAGCGGCGGGGGGGTTGCCTACAACCGCGAAGAGTTCGAAGACATCTGCAACCGCGGGCTGGACGCCTCGATGACCAGCCAGATCCTGATCGACCAGTCGCTGCTGGGTTGGAAAGAATACGAGATGGAGGTCATGCGCGACAAGGATGACAACGCGGTCATCATCTGCGCGATCGAAAACTTCGACCCGATGGGGGTCCACACCGGCGACTCGATTACCGTCGCACCTGCCCAGACCCTGACCGACAAAGAATATCAGCAGATGCGCGACGCCTCGCTGGCGATCCTGCGAGCGGTCGGCGTCGAAACCGGCGGGAGCAATTGTCAGTTCGCCTTTAACCCCAACCCCCCGGAAGGCGCAGACCCCAAAGACCACATGGTCGTCATCGAGATGAACCCGCGAGTCTCGCGGAGCTCGGCACTCGCCTCGAAAGCAACCGGCTTTCCAATTGCCAAGATCGCCGCGAAGCTTGCGGTGGGCTACACGCTCTGGGAACTGCCCAACGACATCACCGGCCAGACCGTCGCCTGCTTCGAGCCGTCAATCGATTATGTGGTGACCAAGATCCCGCGATGGACGTTTGAAAAATTCCCCGAGGCGGATGAAACGCTGACAACGCAGATGAAGAGCGTCGGCGAAGCGATGAGCATCGGCCGAACGTTCAAGGAAAGCCTGCAGAAAGGCATCCGCTCGATGGAGGTCAAGCGGTTCGGCTTCGGTCTGGACAAGAACGACAAATGGCTGAATCACGAGCGCGGCGTTGAGAACGCGGACGGGTCGGTTGTGGAGTTTCCCATCCCGCTGGATAAGCTGATGCGGAAGTTGGAAGTCCCTTCGCAGGGTCGGCTGTACTACCTGCGATACGCATTCAAAATGGGTTGGTCGGTCGACAAGGTTTTCGAAGCGACGAAGATCGACCCCTGGTTTTTGAATCAGTTGAAACAACTCGTCGACTTTGAAAACGAGCTGACACAATTCGACTCACTCGCCGACGTACCAGCCGAGCTATTAGGTCAGGCCAAGCGGCTGGGCTACAGCGATGCCCAATTGGCCAATCTCTATTTCGGAGCGATTACCACCAGCAACATCATGGAGGTGCGTCGGAGTCGCCAACGCGTAGGCATCGAGCCGGTGTACAAGCTGGTCGACACATGCGCGGCGGAGTTCGAGGCGGTGACGCCGTATTACTACAGCACGTATGAAACGCCGTTTGTAAAGCCTGGGAATGGCCATCCCCAGGCTTTAGCCGAAGACGAAATCCGCGTCAGCGATAAGAAAAAAATTGTCATCCTTGGCGGCGGACCTAACCGTATCGGGCAAGGGATCGAGTTCGATTACTGCTGTGTTCAAGCCGCCTTTGCCGCGCAGGAACTCGGCTTCGAGGCGGTGATGATCAACTCGAATCCGGAGACTGTTTCCACAGATTACGACACGTCCGACCTGTTGTTCTTTGAACCATTGACACTCGAGGATGTGCTCAATGTTTGCGAGCGACTGAACGGGCAACCTTTCGGAGCAGCCGCGGCGTCTTCGCCAGGCGGCGAGGACGCCACGGCTACGGGCCTCTTACACGGGGTCATTGTTCAATTCGGCGGGCAGACGCCGTTGAATCTGGCGGACGGTTTGCGGGCGGCGGGTGTACCGATCATCGGCACCAGCGTTGACTCGATTGCGCTCGCCGAAGACCGCGATAAATTCGCCGCGCTTTGCAGTGACCTGAGAGTAAGGCAGCCCGCCAACGGTATCGCCTACGATGTCGAACACGCGGTTGAGATCGCCGATCGCATCGGCTACCCCGTCCTGGTTCGGCCATCGTTTGTGCTGGGCGGCCGAGCGATGGAGACCGTCTTCGACGAAGAGCAACTGCGTTATTACATGGCCAAAGCTATCGGTGCCTCCGACCTCGCGGGCCAACCGATCCTTGTCGATAAATTTCTAGCGGAGGCGACGGAATGCGATGTCGATGTCATCGCTGACTTTGGTGGCGAAAATTCAACAGCGCTCGTTTGCGGTGTGATGGAGCATATCGAAGAGGCAGGCATCCACTCTGGCGACTCGGCCTGTACGATCCCGCCTCACTCGCTTAGCCCTGAGATTATCGAGCAGCTCAAGGAGCAATCCCGGGCGATGGCTGAAGCGCTCGAAGTGCGTGGATTGATGAACGTTCAGTGGGCTATCAAGGACGGCGAGGTTTACGTTATCGAGGTCAATCCCCGTGCTTCACGCACCGTGCCGTTCGTCGGCAAAGCGACCGGCGTCAGCTGGGCGAGGCTGGCTGCGAAAGTCATGGCAGGCAAGCAGCTGCACGAACTGGACATCACCGAGGAAGTGACGCCGGCCCACACCTCGGTGAAAGAGTCGGTCTTCCCCTTCGGCAAGTTCCCGGGGGTTGACGTCATCCTCGGGCCGGAGATGCGCAGCACCGGCGAGTGTATGGGCATCGATGCCGAGTTGCCGCTCGCGTTCGCCAAAGCCCAGATGGGTGCGGGTGCGACGCTGCCGACCTCCGGGACCGTGTTTCTTTCGGTTCGCGAGAGCGACAAGCCGGCAGTGACTGAAGTTGCCCGCAGCCTTGTCGATCAGGGCTTCCGCGTATTGACCACGGGTGGCACCCATGCGTTTTTAATCGACCAAGGAATCGAGACCGAGCGTATTCGAAAGATTCAGGAGGGCGGACGCCCCAACGCGCTGGATCTGATTAAAAACGAGGAACTCGATCTGATTATCAACACGCCGACCCGCAAGGGGGCGGGCACGGATGAAGGCAAGCTTCGGGCAACCGCGGTCCGCAACGGCGTGCCGATGATTACGACGCTGACCGCCGCCCGTGTTGCGGTTCAAGCAATCGAGGCACTGCGTTCGGGTGATTGGGACGTTCGGCCGCTGCAGCATTACATGAGCGACTGACCCAACTGAGAGTGCAAATTTCTATTCGATCGAATCCGGACTCTCGAAAGCGTCTTCCGATTCGGTGAGCGATAACGCCTGGGTTTGCCGCCGCTCGTCGTAGTCGAGGTCCTCTTCTCCGACACCGAGTTGCACAAGCAATGCGCTGCTCGCAACGAATTGCGCACCGGTCAGATAACAATCCGCACCGATCTGACGGCAATGCCTGACGAAAATCGTCTGTTCCGCGAACGGCCTGCCGCTTCGAAGAAAACTAGCGTTCCACAACGTGTCAGCCTGAATCGGCGATGCGCAGATGACCGAGATACCACCCCGGCTGATATCTCGCAGTGAAACTTCAAGGATGTCTTTGCTGCCAAAAACGCTGCCGATTGGTTCGAGTCTGGCCTGTGCCCGGATGGCAAACCGTCGGTGCTGGCGGCGGGAATTGATTTGTTCCGGATTGGAACCGTTTTCGATTTTCTTCAGTTCTTCAAGTGTCTTATAAGCTTCTGCTGCGCCCATAGGAAACCCCGTTCTTAGGATGTGACGGCGTTTGAATACGCCGACGCTTCCCCCCGTATAGGAATATCGTCCAGCGGGTTAATCTGGATAAGTTCAAAATGCTTTTAGAGCTCAGCTTCACAGGAAATAAGGGGATTGCCCTAATTTTTCCGAATGAAAGCTAAACCTTGCCTGTATATGGACGCAGTCAAAATGGGTGAGCCAACTCAAGCCAAATCAGGGCACTGGATATTTAACCAGCCGAACCGGCCGATCCAACAGCAGAATATTGGCGAAGTCGTCCCAGATTTGGCGGGTGTTGTGGTCAATCGTCCTGCGGTAACGGTTGACATCCTGCTCATGGTGGTGAGCATAGGAAGACAGAGCCGGGGTCACGTTATGACGCGGGCCGCAGCCATTGGCTAATACAAGCACCAAGGCCAGAGCGGAGATTACAACGGTCGCTCGCAGAGCAGAAATCATGATCGGTTCCTGTTGAAGGAAATGAACCGGGCGGGGGCTTGATTGTCCGGTGTAACCGGGTTGATGTCAAACCTTTCCGATAGAATTTACTGGTTATTCGGACGCGACTTCTTCGTTTTCTTTATCTGGCTCGACAACGACCAGACGCAAACGCAGTTCTGTCCCGCCAGGAGGGATCGCCTGGGTGTTAGTAGTCCAGAGGTCGTTTCCGCCGTCTGCAGGCTGGGTGTCAGGTCGGCCCAGCAGATCGTCGCCGAAGTTCACCACCGAAATCAGGGTGCCGTTCTGCTGTGCGAGGTAATATGACTCGCCCTCGTATTCGACCATCCGCGAGCCGGTGAACAGCCAGCGATTGCCCTGCATGACTTCGCCGGTTTCCTGTGAGACGACCCATTCGTTGGCCGGGACGAGCTGATCATCCACAACGAAGAAAATCTCAACCGCCGGTCCGCTCGGCGGGGTGACCACGATCTCATCGCCTTTTCGCTCGTGTGTCATCGGCGAGCCCGGCTCGAGTCCCAGCAGCAACAGCGCTGCATGAATCTGCGTCGCGGAAGCCTCGACGGTAACGATCGACTCGTGCTCCCGGCTGTTCGGGCTGCACGCCAGAAGCTCCAACCAATCGACCTCCCGCCCGATGATTTTCGCATCCAGTTCCAAGACGCCCCGATCCCGGTCGAGGTGTATACCCGGCGAAACGGTCAGAAATTGGTCTGCGACGTCCTGAGGCGAGGCGGTCACGCAGCAGCCGCAGAATAGAATCGACACCGCGGTTAGTCGTCTAACATGGTTCAGTAAGGTCATGATCTGTTGATTTTAACGATGTCGAATCTTGAAGAAAGCTCGGAGTTTCAACCGGCGGCATTGGACGCTGATCGGTTGACGTGGTCGGTGCTGCTGGGCCGATGGGTCGAATTTGCCCGGTCGGCAGTGGTGCTGCCGACCGAAGGCGAGGCTGGCAAACTTAAAGCCTGCATCCCGCCGATCATCGGCCTGCAGGCGGTCATCTTCGCGTTGACACAACTCGACGATCTGCCGACTGAAGAGCGCGAACTCGGCCGCGACCGTGCCGCAATCCTGATCGAGCGACATCGGCAGGAGATCGAAAGCCAATGGCCCGATCACGTTTGGCCCGATGCAATCGGCGAACTGATCGAAGATGCGGGACATGCCCTAAAGCAAGCCAGCGGTCAGGCCGATCCCGCCTGATTCAATACGTCCAGATAAGCCTCGACCGCCGCGTGCATCCCGATTTCCAAAGCATCGGCGACGAGAGCTTGGCCGATGCTGACCTCATCAATGGCGGGGATCGCCTGCACCAATGGTCCTAGGTTCTGAAGATTCAAATCGTGCCCGGCGTTGATTTTCAGCCCGGCATCAACAGCGGCGTGAGCGGCATCGATGAACAGTTGCAAGACCGATGCTTCGTGCACCGTGCCGAAGGCTTTGGCATAGGCTTCTGTGTAAAGCTCGATGCGATCCGCGCCGACCGCTGCGGCACCTTTGACATCCGGGACATGCGGGTCGACGAAGACGCTCACTCGGCTGCCCGCTTCCTGCAGCGCCTTGACCATCGGCTCGAGCGTTTGCCGGACTTCGGGTTGCTCCAGCCGAAAGCCGTGGTCAGATGTCGCCTGCTGCGGGCTGTCGGGTACGAGCGTCGCCTGTGTCGGTACCACCTTGAGCAGCATCGGCATGAGGTGTCCGCCGCCTTCGTCCAGCGGGTTGCCTTCAATGTTGAACTCTCGGCCGCGGTACGAGTCGTCCAGCAAAAGTGCGGCGAGATCCTGAACGTCCGTCGGCCGAATGTGCCGTTGGTCGGGCCGGGGGTGGACCGTGACGCCGACAGCACCGGCATCCAACACGACTCTGGCGAAATGCTCAACGCTTGGCGTATCACCATGCCGGGCGTTTCGGAGGTAGGCGATTTTGTTGAGATTGACGGAGAGAGCGGTCGCAGGCATCGCGAGACTGTAACAATTGCGGCACGATCTGGCCGAATACCTTGCGATGCAAATCACGCATCTACTAGGCAGGCGGTCAAGCAGCGACGGCCCGTTCCTGCCTAGTGCCTATTACTATCAAGCTAACGCAAGAAGCGATCCACCACAGCGCGATGCCCAGGCCCAGCACGCCGTACCACGCCAGACTGTCGAGCGCGAAGTAGTGCACGAGGATCAGCAGGGCGGGGGTCAGTGCCGAGAGCCAGGCCCAGCGCGGTCGGCCACGGAGCATCAGCCACATCGGCAGCAGCACCATGGCCGGGGCGAGCATTACGAAGTAATGCCCCCATGTCACCGGGCTGAGCACCAGCACCGATGCAATCGCCAAGCTGTACACGACCGCCGCCCCAAGGCGATCGCTTGGCCTTTCGTCAGCGACCCAGCCCCGACGCCTGTTGAGGACTGGTCGACTCAATCGCCAGGCGACCCCGCCAAGCAGGCACAGCAATGCGATACGGATGCCCAGCCAAATTGGCGAGAATGTCCTGGCTTGGTTATCGAGTTGACTCTTCCCACTGAGCGAGTCGATCAGCAAGCGTACCGCGTTCTCCAGTGACTGATTGCGTCGGCTGTTCAGGTTAAATCCGCGCGACTCGGCAATGTACGGGCTAAGCACGACATCCTGCCACCAATATTGCAGGTAGGCGATATTGTCCTCCCATCCGATCAGCCCGGCGGGGATGAGCAAAAGCCCGGCTGTGATGCCTGCCAGCAGTCCCGATAACAGTCCGAGCCAGGACCGCATGCGCGTCATGCGTAAAGCGACCGCGAGCAGCACCAATCCAGGCAAGAGTGGCAGCAGTTTGATCACCGCAGCCATGGCAAGGCAAAGCCCGCATAGCAGTCCACCCACAAAACCTCGGCGGGTCACCCAGCACGTCAGCCCCGCCACGAGCAGCCAGGTCAGCAGCAGGCCGACTTGACCCCGCTGCATGCCGTTGAGCATGGGCAGGATCATCGCCGAGATGGTGAACACTGCCACATAGCCCGGCACGACACGCGGCCAACGGCCCTTGAATTCAGCAGGCCTTTCGCTTGGCCACAACACCCGGATCAGCCGCTTGAGCAAAAAGAAAATCGAGAAAGCAAGGGCGACGTTGATAGCGAACCAGATGCCGCTGGCAACATGCGGATGCAATGCGTCCAGCGGAGCCATGGCCAGCGCGAACAGCGGGGGATAGAGGTAGACCCATCCGCGTGGATTCGGGCTGTCGTAAGGATCGGTTGCCGGGTCGTTATCTAGGAAAGCGGCCCCCGCAGTGGTATAGACCGTTAAATCCGTGCGGTGGATCTGCGGTTTCTCGGGGCGGAAATTGCTACGGTTGCGGACATCGATCGCCCACCACGCAGCCAAGATGCCGACAATCAGCCCCGCGATGATCCAACGCCACTGCGTCATCGATCGGCCCCGGCTCGGCGTTGAATCTCGATCGCCGTCTCAGCCACGCTTAAGCAATTCCTGAAACGTGTGGCGGTAGGTCAGATGGCTGATGAGTGCCATCGCCAACAACGCAAATCCGCCGACGCCCGGCACCCACTGCACCGCGACCAGGATGAAAAACAGAATCTTCACAAACCATCGCAAACCGAAGTTTCGCCGCCAAGAGATGTACCGCCGGAACGGGGCGACTAGTGTCAGACGATAAAGAATCACGCCGGGTATCAGCCCGATCACCGGCAATAAACCCAACCCGAAACACGCCGCAAGCACGACGGGCAGCCGGGCCGAAACGCGGTTGGCGAATTGTTCAGCAAAGGCTTTATCGCCGAAGACTTCCCGATCGCAGCGGGGGCATTCCTGCACCGGCTTGCGTTCCGGCAGCCGGGTAGCACAGGTCGGACAGCGTCGCAGAGCCGCGAGGCGATAGGGGTGTTCGTTCAGGTCGGCTGGCTCATCGCCATAAGCCGCGCCCAGCCAGGTGAGTTTTGAGACGGCTGGATTGTTTTCGCCGCATGACGGACAAGCCATCGCGGCGCGGTACATGGTGGCCCCGCAGTTCGCACACTCGACTTTTGCTCTTTCTTCCTTGTACCGGGCACGTGCGAAAAGCAGCAGCATCAGTCCGTTGACGATCGCGATCAGCACGATCATCACGACGGGGAACAGGATCAGAAACCATAGGCCGAATACCGCCCAGATATCCTCCGCCCAGCTGAACAGCCACTGGGCCCCGGCCTCATCGTCCTCGTCCGCCTCAGTCAAACGGTCCAGCACCGTCGACCGAGCCTGAGCCAAGACATAAGTTCCCGCAGCAATGAAGGGTGCGAAGATCGCTTCCCACGACCAGCCCGCCGTCGCGGGCAGCACGTCCTTGATGAAGTCTTCATCCGCAACGCTGAGTAGGCCGAAGTAGGTCAGCACCGCCATCGCGGGCTTGGCGTATTTGTCGACCGCCTGGAGCAACGCCCGTGCATCGGGATGCTTATTGGCGAGGACCTCGGCCGCGGCGAGCAGGCCGAGGATGATGATGGTTTCGTTGGCCGTAAACCAAGTCGGTACCGCTGCGATCGTCGGGTCGATCCACTGCAACAATCCCAACCCGCCGGTCAGCCCCCACTGCGGGCCGAACCGAATCACCAGCGCCGCGGCAAAAGCGGGCAGAAAGATGCGCGAGGCAAAAATGCCCGTCGCCCCGATCGCCTGGATCAACATGGTTACGCCCATGTCCGCAGTCTAGGAAATGTCGACTCAGTCGGCATCGTCGACCGACGACTGTTCCCGTGATTGCAGCACAAGCATCAGCGACCAGAAACAAAGCACGAGGTTCTGCATCGGCAACTGCAACGCCAGGGGAAGGCTGTAGATCACGCAGACCGCGGGTACCCAGATCATCCAGTTGGTGACAATGATCGGGATCACGTCCCGCCGAATCCAAGGCCCTGCAAACCACCGCCGCAGCTTCTGCCAATCGAAATCCGCCTCGATCGCTTTGTAGATGATGACCGTTTTCGGCACCGCCCACAGCGGCATCCAGCCGAGCATGTCCACCAGCACTTTGGTGAGGATGACGCCGAAGCTCGACTCATCGCCGAAGAGATAGGCTTGGCCATCATAAAAAAGCGACGTTTCAAAGCCGACGTAACCCCAGAACAGCGAATACCAGAGCAAGTGTGACCAGGGCGAGAGGTGGCGGTACTTCGGCCGAAGGCGTTGGACCGCCCAGGGAATCGCCCCGCCGAACAGAGCGGTCGCGACAATAGCATACGGGCTCAACCAACTCCCGCCATCGACACGCTGCCTGAAGTCGGCGATCGTCTGAAGCCATTCGCGGGCGGGGGGCACGTACCACCAGCACAGCAGCAGTGAAACCGCAAACAGCGACAGCACGAGCCCCGGCCATCGGTTAGCCCACGCCATCCGCAGCCCCAGTTTGAACGGGTGCACCTGTTTGCCATCACCACTCGGCGGATCGCTGTGGTGTTCGTCTGTTTGCAGAGCATCCATGCGGCGGGATGATACCGGCAGATCGGCCTCGATACGGCTGCGGTCGAATCAGGCCGGCTCAACCGACACGCGCGTAGTCACCGAATTTGCGATGAAGCAATGTTTGTGGGCCGCGTCATGCATCGCGGTGATCGCCTGTGCATCCGGCTGATTCTCCCCAGCAAAAGAGATCACGGGCCGCAGCGTGACTTGTGTCATCGCCATCGCACCCGATTCGGATTTGCCAAGCTCGCCCACGGCCCGGTCGCTGTAGCTTTCAACGACAAACCGCTTTCGCGCAGCGATCGCGAGAAACGTCAACATGTGACAACTCGAAAGCGAAGCGACGAACATCGCCTCGGGATCGACACGCGAAAGATCGCCCTTGTAATCCACTGCAGCGGAGCCTTCGATCGTCGCATCATTCGCGAAACGAATCTCATGGTTTCGGCTGTAGGCTTCGTAAGTAAACGCTTCACCCTGCGGCTGCCAGGTCACCGTCGCTTCATGCTGACTCATCTCACAACTCCTTGCTGTCGATCAACTCGATGATCTCGCCGTCCGGCCCCTTGAAGAAGGCCAGGTGTATCGTGGCTTTGCCATGCTCCGCATGGGTCAGCGTGTTGGTCAGTTCAACTTTCTTCGGTTCGACCGTGATCTCCACCCCGGCAACTCGCAGTTTCTCAACCGTCGCTTCGACGGCAGATGACCGGAAACAAAGGTGAAGCCATCTCGCTTCCGCGGGCGGACCCTTTTCAGGTTCCTCACGCTCGAAAATCTCGAGGTAATTGCCATCGCCCGCATCTAGCATCGTTGCCCGCTTGCCGACCTCGCCCCACTGGATCTTCGGCGTCAGGCCAAGCATCTCGGTGTAGAAGGCCACGGACCGATCAAATTGAGCGGTACGCAAAGCGGTGTGATGCAGGCCGGTGACGGGTTTGGATTCAGTACTCATATGAATTGCTAAATCGATAGATGCGTAAACGAACTACACGCTGTTCTGCAGCTTCTCAACGATGCTGCGGTCTTCGAGGGTGGTCGTGTCCTGGGTGATCTCGTTGCCGGCAGCGATGTCGCGGAGCAGGCGACGCATGATTTTGCCGCTGCGCGTTTTGGGCAGGGCTTCGGTCAGACGAATCTGGTCAGGCTTTGAAATCGGGCCAAGTTCTTTGGCGACATGAGCGGAGATCGCTTTCTTCATCGCTTCGGCCTCATCTGAGCCGGGTTCAGGCACCGTTCCGCGGGTGATGACGAAGGCTGCGATACCCGTGCCTTTCACATCATGCGGGAAGCCGACCACCGCCGCCTCGGCCACCGCTTCGTGACTGACCAACGCCGACTCAATCTCCATCGTGCCGAGATTGTGGCCGGCGACGACGATCACATCATCGATCCGGCCCATGATCCAGAAATTGCCATCGTCATCGATCCGCGCCCCGTCGGCCGGCACATACATGCCCGGCACCTTTTGCCAATAGGTCTCGATGAACCGATCGCGATCGCCATAGATGCCACGCAGCATCGACGGCCAGGGCTTGCGGATGACCAGAATGCCGCCGCTGCCTTGCGGGACTTCCTGTCCCTCGGAGTTGACGACCGCCGCATCGATGCCCAGCATCGGCGTGCAGCAGCTGCCGGGCGTCGTCGTCGTCACGCCAGGCAGGGGAGTTAGCGCATGGCCGCCCGTTTCGGTTTGCCACCATGTATCGACGATCGGGCATTTTTCGTTGCCGATGACCTGGTGATACCACATCCAAGCCTCGGGGTTGATTGGCTCACCTACGGTTCCGAGTACACGCAGACTGCTCAGGTCATGCTTCTCGGGCAGCTCGTTGCCCCACTTCATGAATGCCCGGATCGCGGTGGGGGCGGTGTAGAACTGCGTAACCTTGTGCCGTTCGATGATGCCCCAGAAGCGGTCCGCCTCGGGGAAGTTGGGGGCGCCTTCGTACATCAGCGTCGGCACGCGGTTGGGCAGCAGGCCGTAGATAATGTAGCTGTGGCCGGTAATCCAGCCGATGTCAGCCGTGCACCAATAGACATTGTCACTGGTGATTTTCTCATCGACCGGGCCGGGTGCCCAAGGCTTCGTGCCGCGTTCGTCCAGTGGGCCTTTGCTGGAGCGGTTCGTTTTGGGCAATTCACCGTGGCCGTGCAAATCGAAGCTCAGTCGGCTGGTGAGGTAGGTGTAGACCATGTACCCCCCGGTGGTATGCATGATCCCCTTTGGCTTCCCGGTGCTGCCGGACGTGTAGAGGATGAACAGCAAATCTTCGCTGCCCATCGGCTCGGCGGGGCAGTCATCGGAGACGCCCTGCTCGGCATCATGCCACCAGGCATCCCGGCCATCTTTCCAATCTATCTCGTTCTCGCACCGTTTGTAAACGATGACAGTCTCCACGCGATCGGTCATCGTCAAAGCTTCGTCGACGTTGGCTTTGAGCGGCACGACCTTGCCGCGCCGCCAGGAGCCGTCGCAGGTGACGAGAATTTTGGATTCGCCGTCCTCGACCCGGTCGCGGATCGCTTGTGCGGAAAAGCCGCCGAAGATGATCGAATGCACCGCGCCGATGCGGGCACAGGCGAGCATCGCGATGGCCAGCTGCGGAACCATGCCCATATAGATCGTGACGACGTCGCCTTTTTTGACGCCGTTGTTCTTCAGCACGTTGGAGAATCGGCTGACCTCTTGGAGCAGTTCCGCATAGCTGTACGCAATGACCTGCGGCCGGCCTTCGCCGTCAACCGGCTCGGCCTCCCAGATCAGCGCGGGCTTATCGCCCAAGCCAGCGTCGACCTGCCGATCCAGGCAGTTGTAGGCGATGTTCGTTTTGCCGCCGACGTACCACTTCGCATCAGGCGCTTCCCATTCCAGCACGCGGTCCCATTTCTCGAACCAGTGCAGCTGATCTGCCACATCCGCCCAGAACGCTTCGGGGTTCTCGATCGAATACTTGTAGAGTTTTTTGTATTGCTGCGGCGAGTTGATATGAGCTTGCTTGGCGAAGTCTTTGGGCGGGGGGAACCGCCTGGTCTCTTCGAGAACGGATTGCATCTGCGATGAATCTTCAGACATGAAAAACTCCTGAGTCGATAAAAATCTAACCGGTCCGCAGTTTAACGGGCGGCCGCTTCGCGTGGCGGTAAAGTAGTCTTGGCTTAGGGATGAATCAGTCGGCTGCGGTGGGCTTGGTCGGCACGCCGAGGTACTGAAGTGAACGTTCGATGACGCGTTTGACCGGCGGGCCGGCAACGGTGCCGCCGTAGTGGCCGATGGCTTTGTTCGGCCGATGGATGTAGCAACCGACCACCAGCCGCGGCCGATCGATCGGTGCGCCGGCGATGAAACTGGAGATGTATTGATCGTCGTAGTACCCGCCGTTTTTCAGGTCGGGCAACTGGGCGGTGCCGGTCTTGCCGAACAGGTCATAAAGGTCAGAGCGGGCTTTGCGTCCCGTGCCGTCGATGATGACTCGGCCGAGCACTTCACGGGTATGCCTTGCGATATGCGGCGAGAGCACCCGACTGGTGACCTCCGGCCGCTGTACCGTGCCGCCGTCAATCGCCTCGATGCTCGGCCGGATCAAAACTCCATCATTCGCCAGAGCGCAAAAAGCCCGCGTGACCTGGAGCGGTGTCACCGCAACACCCTGGCCCATGGGGATGCGCGTCAGGTCGGTGTGGCTCCACTTCGGCTCGGGTCGCAGCAAGCCGGCGACCTCGCCCGGCAGGCCCGAGCCGGTCGGCTGGCCGAAGCCGTAGCTGGCGATGATGTCGTAGAGCATCGGCCGACCCATCCGCTCGGCGACCTTGGCGATGCCGATGTTGGATGAATATTTCAGGATGTCGTCCCAACTGATCTCGCCGTGCGGGCTGGCGTCACGAAGCACCGGGCCGCGGGCGGGCTTCCACCAACCGACCTCGGTCGTGTCGATCATCTCGTCGGGGTGGGCTTGGCCGGCCTCGATCGCGGCGGCCCAGACGAAAGGCTTCATCACCGAGCCGGGCTCGAAGACATCGGGCACCGAGCGGTTGCGACGCAGCTTTGGGTCGGCCGAGCCGAACGCGGTCGGATTGATCGCGGGGTAGTTTGCCATCGCAAGGATTTCGCCGGTGTAGGGGTCCATCACCAGCAGTTGGCCCGCCTCGGCCTCGAACTCGGCGACGGCGGCTTGCAGTTCTTGCTCGGCGATATCCTGAATGTTGATGTCAAGGCTCAGCCGAATCGGCTCGCCGTCAGTGTGCGGCTCATAGTGCTGGTCCGCCAGCCAAAGCACATTGCGGCTGCGGTCACGGACATACGCATATTGACCCGGGTCCGGCGCCAGTCGGCGATCGAGCGAGAGCTCCAGCCCCGCGAGTCCTTTGCCCTCCGCTCCGACGAAGCCGACGACTTGGCCGGCGGTCACCCCCTGCGGATAGTCGCGGACCAGCGTCGGTTCGATGGCAAGGCCTTTGAGGTCAAGCTCGCGATATTTCTTCAGCCGTTCGTCGGACAGCCTTTGATCGAGCAGGATGTAGCGGGAGCCGCGTCGCTTGGCGATAGTCATCTCGACCCAGGCGGGGTCGTAGCCGAGCGTGTAGCCGACGTACTCGGAAAAGGTGTTGGGGTCGTCCACCAAATCCGGATCGACAAACAAGCGGTACGCCAATCGCGTGACAGCGAGGTCGCGACCACGGCGATCGATCAGCGCTCCGCGTCGGGCGTCCAGCGTCAGATCGCCAGCCTGCTTGCCCATCATCGCGGTGATCTTCGGCGAGGGGTAAGCCTGCAACTGATAGACCCGGCCAAGCAGGCCCAGCAGGATCAACGTCATCAGCACGACGCAAACGCGAGCCGTGATGCGGTTGCGCTGGCTCATGTCGGCGGCGGCCGATATTGCAGCGGGGTTGACGGCCTTGGATTGACGAGCAAATCTCATCGCCGCTCACCCCCCGGGATCGGCTGGGCGACCGCGGACTGATAGGGCATCCGTTCCGGGCCGACGGCTGCGGCATCAGACCTACCGGGCAGCGGGGCGGTCATCAGCCCGCGACGATCCATCGCTTCACGCAACGCTTCGGGGTGAGTCGACTCGGCGATCTGCGATTGGCTTATCCATGCCGCTTTACGGTCGCGGTCCATCTGGGCATGGAGCTGAGCCATCTCATGCAGCATGCTCAGCCGATGCTGCCGCAGGGCGAGCAGCGAGGCGGCGATGACCATCACGCCGAGGATCGTGAGCAGGAAACGGATCGGCATAGAGAAAAGCCCGATGCGGGATCAGGGCATGACCAGCCGCATCCCGGCCTTAAGGTCTTCGGGACGCGAAAGCTGGTCGGAATTGACCGCGAGAATGTCCCGCCATTGATCGCCATCCCTGAGCTGCCGTTGGGCGATGGCAATCAAAGTATCGCCGGCCTGAACGGTGTAGGTCTGCTGACTCGAAGCGGCGGGGCTTTCGGAAGGACGGCTTGTGGTTGCAATCGGTTGACCGGGCAGCTTGAGCGTCATGCCGGCATAGATGTCATCCGCATCGCTCAACACATCGCGGTTCGCTTCGAGGATGTCCCGCCAGCGATCGCCGTCGCCAAGCTCGCGGTTTGCAATGCGGGTGAGGTTGTCGCCGGCTTTTACGGTGTAAGTACGACGGGGATCGGCGCCGTTGATCGAGATGGATCGGGGAGCAGGTTCTGCAGTAACGGTCGCTTCGGACCGACTCGTGGTGTTCGGGATATTCAGCGTCATGCCGGCCCGCAAATCTTCAGGCCGGCCAATTTGATCGCTATTGGCTTCGAGCAATTCTCGCCAACGGTCGCCGCTGCCCAGGTGCACCGCGGCCAAACCGCTTAGGGTGTCGCCTGGAGCCACGGTTATCTGACGACTCGAATTGTTGCTCGGCAAGGCTTTGCGATCCTGACGAGGCAACTCCGGCAGATCGTTGTCTACACGCACAGCATGCGTTGCATGGACCGGCTTGAACAGACGCTCGAAGACTGGGGCGTCGAGCGGCGGGATCTCGATCCGCTGGCCGGCCCGAAGGCTGGCGTCGCGATCGAGCGTGTCGCTGTTGAACCAAGCAATGGCTTGGGCGAATTCGGCGTTCGCGTAATACTGCCGGGCGATGTCGGCCAGCGTCTCACCGTTTTGGACATAGTGAATGAATTCGCCTTGGCCGGCGGAGGCTTCCGCGACCTCGGCAGGCATCGGGTCATAAGTTGAGGCCGAGGGACGGGCGTCGAGATTCAGCGGATCGGTCACCCGCCATGCGGAGGGCAGTTGAGCCCGCTGCGTCGAGTCGCCGGCGGCTTCGACCGCGCTGGGCTCGGGCAAAGCGGGGAAGGGCGTCGGCTCAACCGTCCGCTGCGGTGGGTCGATTGGTGCGGGCGGGAGATCGCGCTGAATCACCTCGGGCCGGTAGGTCGGCTCGGGGCGATCCGGGAAGGCTGGGTCAGCGGTGAAGGCGGGCTCGTTGCCCAGGCCACGCTGGGCATTATTGGCAAATTCGCTGCCCGCTTCCGGGGCATCAGGGCCGCCGTCGGACATCAGGTCGGAGAGGATGATGCCGACCAGCAGGATCAGGGCCATGCCTAGCAGCAGGCCGACTTTAGTTTCGCGTGCCATGGTCCCGTTTCCGTCCTTGCAGGGTGGTCGTGAAAGCGTCAGCCGTGACGAATGGCGACAGTCTAGCGGATTCCATCACGTTGGTGAACCGCGGTCAGCGGTGCAGCAAGCGGGTCAGGCAAGCCGTTCGATGCCGCGGAGCTTGGCTGATCGGCTCCGCGGATTCGATGCGGATTCCGCCGGCTCGGCCACGATCGGCTTACGATTCAATCGGCGATATTCACTGGATTTATCCAGTTCCTGCATCGCCCGCTTGACCCGGCGGTCCTCCAGCGAATGAAAGCTAATGATCCCCGCCCGGCCGCCCGGATTCAGTAATCGGGGCAACGCTTCCAGAAACGCGTCCAAGGCACCGAGTTCATCGTTGACCGCGATCCGCAGGGCCATGAAGGTGCGTGTCGCGGGGTCGAGCCGGCTGTTGCGGCGGACGGCGGCGGGATATGCCCGGCGGACCGACTCCGCGAGTTCGGCGGTGGTTTCGATCGGTTGGGTCTTCCGGGTCTCGCAGATCGAGCGGGCAATGCGTCGGCTCAGCCGTTCTTCGCCGAGTTGAAAGATCAGGTCGGCCAATTCTGATTCGGGCAGGGTGTTGACCAGTTCCGCCGCGGTCAGCGACTGGTCGCGGTTCAGCCGCATATCGAGTGGGCCATCATCCTTGAAAGTGAAGCCTCGTGTCGGATCATCGACATGGTTCGAGGCGAAGCCCAGATCAGCAAGCAGCAGGTCGACCCCCGCCCCCGCCCCCGCCCCCGGAATTTCTAAATCTTCGATTGCTTGAAAGGCCTGCACAAAGTTGGCGTGCTTCACGATGAGCCGGATGTCATGTTGCTGGGCGATCGGCTCAAGGCGTTGTCGGGCGAATGCTGCGTTGCCGGCATCGGTATCGAGCCCGATGCAGGTCCCGCCCGGGCCGAGACGGGGGAGGATGAGTGCGGCATGACCGCCTCGGCCGAGGGTCGCGTCGAGATAGGTTTGGCCGGGTTGAGGCTTGAGCAGATCGATCACCTGATCGGGCAGCACCGGGACGTGGCCGGCTTGAGCGGATCCGTCGTTGGCAATCGAGTACTGGCTTCCGGGGGCGGTCATCATGTACAGCGTACTCACTACAATGCCCGCCATGAGCCGACGCAGGAATCCGGAAACCTCGCCCGTCATCCGTTCGACAACCGTGCTCTCGGTTCGGCGGGGCGGCGATGTCGCCATCGCGGGCGACGGGCAGGTCACGATGCAGGACGTTGTGGCCAAGGGCGATGCGGTGAAGGTCCGGAAGTTGCCTGAGGTAGGGGCGGAATCGGCGGGGGTGTTGGTTGGCTTCGCAGGGGCGGCGGCAGATGCGTTCGCCCTGCTCGAGCGTTTCGAGGCCCACCTGAAAGAGAGCCCCGCGAACGTGAAGAAGGCGGCGGTCGAATTGGCGAAGCAATGGCGAACCGATCGTGCGCTGAGGCGGCTGGAAAGTTTGCTCGTGGTCGCCGATCGCTCGGTCAGCCTGCTCGTTTCCGGAACAGGCGATGTCATCGAGCCGACCGATGGCATCCTCGGCATCGGCTCGGGCGGCTCTTATGCCACCGCTGCCGCCCGTGCCTTGATGACTCACACCGACCAGGCCGCGAAAGACGTTGCCCGAAACGCACTGCAAATCGCGGGTGATTTGTGTATCTATTCCAATACTTCGATTACGTGTCTCGATTTGGCGAGTTGAGTCACGACGGGACATCGCGAAAAATTGCAATCTGCATTTGGCTGTTAGCGATTGGCTTAAGGCCAGCTGCAAGCGAGCAATCACTACTTGCCGGGTTCTTGAGCTTGCGGCGTGTTGCCGGGGTTGCCGCCGGCGATCTGCTCATCCTTGCCGGTCCGCTCGCGGAGTGATTCGATCCGCTTGCTCGCCTCGGCTTTGGTCATTTCGGGATTGAATGACTCGCCCGATTCTTCGCTGAGCGTTTTGAGGTAGCTCGCTTGCGCGCCGGTCATCGGCTCGTCGCCTGTCACCCAATCGTCCGGGTCTTTCTCGGCGTTACCCGGTGGGTCGGCCTGTTGCTTGGGGTTCGGGGTGATTGTCATCGAATAGGCTCCTATTAGATCAACACTGAATGGACGGAAAATGTTAGGATTAGACTCCATACATTTCCATTTAATCAAGCAAAAAACTTTTGCGTTACACTCGGGTCAACTCATCGAAAGGAAAGATTGATGACGGACCCCCTCAATGAAGCCGCGATCCGCGATGCTCTGGCGGACCTCAACGGCTGGTCGCTTGATGATGATCGGATTGTCAAGCAATTAAAGTTCCACAATTTCAAGCAAGCCCTCGCCGCGATCGTCCATATCGGGCTGCTCGCCGAGTCGGCCAATCATCACCCGACCATCACCAACACTTACAGCAGTGTCCACCTGGCACTGAACACCCACGACGCCGGGGGGAAAGTGACCCAGAAGGACGTCGACCTCGCGAAGCAGATCGATCAGGCGCTGACGCGGTGAATCGATCACGCGATGCGGTCGGCGTCGACGCATGCCCCGGTGGCTGGCTGGCGGCGACCCCCAAGGGCGGCAAACCTGTACTCGAGGTATTTCGAACACTGACGGACCTGCTGGATCGATATTCACAAGCCGTGACCATCTATATCGATATGCCGATCGGCCTGCCTTACACATCCGGTGGCCGACGGGCTTGCGATATTTTGGGGAGGGACGCGCTCGGCCCGGCCCGCAGCAGCATCTTCGATCCGCCTTGCCGGCAAGCGTTGGACGCTCAAACGCACGCCCAGGCCAATGACATCAACCGCAAGATTCTGGGCCGGGGTTTGTCGATCCAGTCGTTCAACATCATGCACCGCATCCGCGAACTTGATGCGGTCCTGCATAGCGGCCAAGATTTACGCGGTCGCATTTACGAGACGCATCCCGAACTTAATTTTCTCCGTATGCATCAAGCCAGCGTTGATTCAAACACTCGACCGGCCAAACTGCCATCGAAGAAAACCGCGGAAGGCTTGGCCGTTCGCCGGGAACTGCTGCGTGACGAATTCGGCGATGTCGGACCGACCGTGGATCAAGCTTTGCAGCAGTACCCCCGCCGGGTGGTCAAGCCCGACGATATGATGGACGCCCTCGCTTGTCTGGCGGTGGCCCATCGCGACCATGATCAGCGCGAACGTTTGCCGGGCGAACCCGAGATGGACAAACTGGGCCTGCCGATGTGCATCACGACATTGAAGTCCGCCTCCTGAACTTTTACTTAAAACGCATTACAGAGATCAAGCATGGATTTGTTAGAAGCCCTGACGCAGACCCCCGGCGTGCCCGGCCGCGAGCACCGGGTCCGCGAACTGATCCTCAAGGAAACCCGCGACCTGTTTGACGAGGTGTCGGTCGACCCGATGGGCTCGATCATCGCAATCCGCAAACCGCGCTGCGAGACCGATAGTGACAGCCCGCCGACCAAGGTCATGCTCGCGGCTCATATGGATCAGATCGGTTTTTTGGTCCGCCATGTCGGTGAAGACGGTTTCCTACGCGTCCAGAATGTCGGTGGCTTTGATGTCCGCAACCTCTTTGCCCGTTTGGTGACGGTGGCAACGAAAGATGGCGACCTGCCGGGCGTGCTCAATCCGGGCGGCAAGCCGGTGCATATTGCCAGCGATGAAGACCGCAAGAAAATCCCCGAAGTCAGCGAGCTCCTGATCGATCTGGGCTTACCCAAAGAAAAAGTCAAAGAGCGTGTCCGGATCGGCGACATGGTTACTTTGAAAGTACCCTTTACCGAGGTGGGCGACACCTACGTCAGCCAATGCATGGACAACCGCATCGCCTGCTGGATCGCCATTCATGCGATTCAACGGTTGGTCGAGCACCGCTGCGAGGTGCATTGTGTTTTCACGGTGCAGGAAGAGGTGGGTCTGCGTGGCGCAGTGACCTCAGCTTACACTGTTCGGCCGGACATCGGCATCGGCATCGACACGACTCTCTGTGTCGATACGCCCGGCGTCCCGGAGGACCAGCGCGTCACCAACCAGGGCCAGGGCGCGGCCCTGACCGTGATGGACAGCGCCTCGATCGCGGACCTTGAGGTGCTAGAACACTTCGAGCGGGTGGGCGAGGCCAACGGGATCAAGACCCAGCGGTCGATCCTCGGCCGAGGCGGCACGGACACCGCGGGTATCCAGAAGGCCGGCCCCGGCACGCGGGCGTTTACCCTCTCCTGCCCGACCCGCTATATCCATACCGCCGTCGAGATGGTCCACAAGGATGATTTAAACGCCTGTCGCGATCTGCTGGCGGCCTATCTCGCCGATGTTTGATCCATGCTTGAATCAACGATCACGCGTCAGTTGATTTGTGTGCTAAAGTATCGTTCTGTCGCATTTGACGACGGGGTGTAGCGAAGCTTGGTATCGCGCCTGGTTTGGGACTAGGAGATCGCAGGTTCAAATCCTGTCACCCCGATTCATCATAGTCGCGTCACACTCGTGAGGCCTGAAACGGAAAACTCTATCACCCGGGTCTGTCAGCGATGGTTGCGTGCTGGCTTGCGGGCGTGCGGATAGATTTAACTCACCCGCCGGGGCAGGGTCCAAAACAATGAAATATCGCCTTAAACGTCTTTTCGCTTCCGATGGCAAGTGTTTTGATGTCGCCATCGATCACGGTTTTTTCAATGAGCCGGGCTTTCTGTCGGGAATTGAATCCATGGATAAGGCGGTTCGGACTGTGGTCGATGCCGGTCCGGATGCGGTGCAATTATCGATTGGTCAGGCAAGGCATCTGCAGTCGATCCCGGGGGCCAAGCCGGCGTTGGTGCTGCGGACCGATGTGGCGAACGTTTACGGGAAAGATTTGCCTCGGACCTTATTCAGTCATGCGGTCGACGATGTTGTTGAGCACGCGGTTCGGCTGGATGCGGCCTGTCTTTGCGTGAATCTCTTCCGCATCCCCGATCAGCCGGAGGTGCATGCCCAGTGCATTCAGAACATCACGAAGCTCAAGTCGGCCAGTGAGCGATACGGCATGCCGATGATGGTCGAGCCGCTGGTCTTCGCTCCAAATGAAAAAGCGGGCGGGTATATGGTCGATGGTGATTTCGACAAAATTGCGCCGCTGGTCCGGCAGGGCGTTGAACTCGGGGCGGATGTCATCAAGGCGGACCCCACCGATGATGTAAGTATCTACCACCGCGTCGTCGAGATCGCTTCGGGCATTCCGATCCTCGTGCGTGGCGGCGGGCGGGTCAGTGATGAGGAAATTCTCAAGCGGACCAAGGCTTTAATGGAGCAGGGCGTCAACGGCATCGTCTATGGCCGAAACGTGATTCAACACGACAACCCCCGCGGCATCACGCAGGCACTGATCGCGATCGTCCACGGCAATGCCACGGTCGAGCAAGCGCTGGAAAAACTGTCTGATTGACCGAGCTTGCCTCACTCGGTTTTCGAAGTTCAGCGGGAGCGGCGAAGCCGACCCATCAAGCACCCGCGACAAATTTTCGGGATGCTGCCCGCCTCCTGCCGAATATGGGCTCCTGATCAGTCGACCAATAGTTCACGAGCATTCGCGTGCCGTGGCAGGTAGGCCTGGGTCAGATACGAACATGTCGCCCGGACCCGCCAGCCGGCGTCCCGGGCATGGGTAAAAGCTTCATCCGCAACCCGTCCCGCCAAGCCTTGGCCGCGATGGGTGGTGGGGACGTAAACGCTGTAAAAAGTCGCCTCGCCTTCGCCCGTCAATTGATAGGACAGCGTTGCCCGATCCGCTGAATCCTCATCACCGAGAAGAATATAGAACTGGCTTCGGTCCGGGTCGTGCGGCATAGCTAAACCTAAGCCTCATATGCTTGGATGTGAGGCGGTCGCGTGAAGTGAAAAGTCATCACTCAATTTACTTAGACGCCTCGGGCTGCGTTTCGGCGGCCTTCTCCGACGGCTTCTTTCGATCCGGCGTCAGAAGCATGGTCATACGTCGTCCCATCATGCGGGGCGGCTGCTCGACCTTGGAGACTTCTTCGAGCAGATCGACGATGCCGTTCATCGTGTCGCGGGCCAAGTTCTGGTGGGCCATTTGTCGACCGCGGAAGAGCATGACGAACTGCACCTTGTCGCCGTCTTCGAGAAACTTGCGGGCTTTGTCCGTTTTGAACTTCAGGTCGTGGTCATCGATGTTGGGTCGAAGCCGCATGCCTTTAAGTTCGGACTTCTTGGCGTGACTCTTGGCTTTCTGTTCTTTTTTCTGCTGCGCGTATTTCCACTTGCCATAGTCCATGATCTTGCAGACCGGGGGCTTGGCAGTGGGGCTGACCTCGACCAGGTCGAGGCCCGCGTCACGAGCGCGTTGTTTGGCTTCGTCGGTTTCGACGACGCCGATCTGTTCGTCCTGCTCGTCGATGAGGCGGACCGGTGAGATACGGATTTGATCGTTGATGCGCAGGCGTTTGCCGGTGTCGCGCGGTTGGGGTCGGAAGCGTCCTCTAGCGATGGTGAAAATCTCCTGACAATGAACTGGGCGGGGGATGGGCGAACGGTGCGCATCCCGGCTCTCGCCAATGTGCAAGTCTATAATAAATACACGCTTGGCGAGTCAAAATTTTAGACCAATCTCAAGAATGGTTTCAGCCAAGACCATCGTGACCCATTGCAGACCGCGATGCTCAACAAACATGAATGCATGCACAGCCAGTGATTTGCCGCCCTAGCATGTCACCCATGTCTGAAGATGGCCAAGCCAACGCATCAAACCCGAACCCCAAGCTGGGACTGATCTGCGAGACCTGTGGCTATCCGATCCATGACAAACAGCCGGACGATCGCTGCCCCGAATGTGGCGAGCCGGTTGCTGCGTCCAATCCTCATCTGCGCGTCGGCCTGCCCTGGCAGAGAAGCTATAGCCTTCAGCACTGGGTTAAAACAGTCGCCCTGATCGCAACTCGGCCACGGCAAGCGTTTCGCAAACTTAATTTTGACCGCGAAGGCCCCGCGTCACGACTGTTCCTGCTGACACACGCCTGCAGCATCGGGCTTTGCTGGGGGCTGGCGGCGGGATTGATGGGCCTTGCTGACCTGCTCTGGGCGTGGGGGCAGGGCATGTTGGCCGCCAAGGCGGTGTTGCTGCTGACCTATGTCGAAGCGGCTGGCGTCACGGTATTCAGTCAGCGACGGGGTTGGCGGGTGCCGTGTGCCCATGCCGAGCGGGTGGTCTGCTACGCCGCTGTGGGCTGGTGGCCGGCGGCAGTGGCGCTGTTTTTCTTGCTGCATCAGGGCGTGTTTACCGAACTGCGGCAAATCAGCTCCCGGCTGGGGATCAGCGGACTTGCCGCGGTCCAACCCGTCCTCGCCGCTCTAGGGCTGGGCCTAATGTTTCTGGTTTTCGAGTTGCTGGTCTGGACCGGTGTGAGGCAGATTAAATACGCCAACAGGAGCTCAGATTCAGAGCGAGTACCACGCGATTAGCGATGGGCTGTAAGCCGTTGGTTTGAATTCTTGCTGGTCTTTTTCTATTTCAAAGGGCCAATAGCCAGCTGCAATGAGCAATTCGCGTCTGGTTGTGATTTGAGGTGAACTTGGGTAGGATGATTCCCGTAAGTGTAGTAACAGCCAATTGGCATGAAATCCCGGCGTGCTGCCGGGCCGAGCCCCGCCCGGTCATGCTGATCATCTGTGTAGGTCTTTGACCAGACCCGATTTACAGACGCCGGCCGCCCTGTATCGACGCCGGTGGGAACTTGACGAAATGGTGATGTTTGATCTGATTCTGCGTTGGTTTGCCGGCCTGATCAGCCTCGATGCTTTGGGTGCGCAACCCCCGCTTCGACCGCTGCCTGCCCGGCTCATCAGCGACTCAACCGCCCGCCCCGTGGCCTGCCCGGCGATCCGCCGAGACGCCCGGTGGGTCCGGCTCGATCATCCACCAAAACGTCCGTCCTGATCCGCAGCCGGAAAAGCCCGCTCGCCCGCCACGCCCCAACCCGGCCACGCCTCATCGCGTCGAGCCGATTACAAGGGGCTATCGATGTTCGTATCTGCCATTTCTATGCTCGCCGTCAGCAATGCGATTGCTGCGGTGATCGCCCTCGCCGGCGTCGTCGTCGGAGTCATCGTTGCTCTGCTCATCAATCGGGGTCTCGCCAGCAGCAGCCTCAACACCGCCAAGCGGGAGGCGGATGATGTCCTGCGTCGCGCCAAAGCCGACGGCGAAACGCTGACCAAGCAGATCGAACTCGACGCCCGCAACGCTCAGGCCAAGCGTCGTGAGGAACTCGAATCCGAGTTGGATGAACTCCGCGATGAGCTGACCGAAAAAGAGCGTCGCTTGACCAAGCGGGAGGACAACCTCGACCGCAAGCTCGACACGCTCACAACTAAAGAGAAGTACCTGACCGAATTGGATGAAGAGGTCAAAAAAGACCGCGAACGTATTGCGGGCTTGGAGGATGAAGCTGAGCAGGTTCTTAAGGATCGACGAGCCGCGTTCGACCGCCATACCGAGCAAATGAAAAACGAGTTGCTCCGCATCGCCCACCTGTCCGAAGACGAGGCCAAGCGTCAGGCGTTCGAGCAGCTCGAGCATCAGCTCCAGCACGAGGCCGGCCAACTGGTCCAGAAAGTGACCGAGCGGGCCGAAGAAGAAGCCAAAGAAATCGCTCAGAAAATCACGCTTACCGCGATCCAACGCTACGCCAGCGAACACACCGCTGAGAGCACGACCAACTCCGTGCAGATCGAGGACGACGCGATGAAAGGGCGGGTCATCGGCCGAGAGGGACGCAACATCCGAGCCTTCGAGGCGACGACCGGCGTCGATGTCGTCGTCGACGACACCCCCGGGATCATCACCGTCTCCTGTTTTGATCCTGTCAGGCGTGCGACCGCCACCCAGACGCTCCGCAAGCTGCTTGAAGACGGGCGGATCCACCCCGCACGGATCGAAGAGGTCTTCGAGAAGGTCAACGAGGAGATGAATCAGCGGCTTATCAAGTTCGGCAAGGATGCCTGCATTGAGGCCAACATCCAGGGCCTGCACCCGCGCATCAGCGAGATGATGGGGCGGCTGCACTACCGCACGAGCTACGGCCAGAACATCCTGCGTCACAGCCACGAGGTCGCCTACCTCTGCCAGGTCATCGCCGACGAGCTGGGCCTCGACGGCGAACTCGCCCGCCGCTGCGGCTTCCTGCACGACATCGGCAAGGCGATGGATCACGAGGTCGAGGGCGGCCACCCCAAGATCGGGGCCGACTTCTGCCGCAAGTTCGGCGAGAACGAGGCCGTTCTCAACGCCATCGAAGGCCACCACAACGACATCCCCTCGACCACGCCTTATACCCCGATCGTCATGGCCGCCGACGCCATCAGCGGCGCCCGCGTCGGGGCTCGCCGCGAAACGCTGGAGAAATACGTCAAGCGTTTGCAGGAACTTGAGCAGATCGCCCGGGATCAGAAGGGTGTCCGCGAGGCCTATGCGATCCAAGCCGGCCGCGAGGTCCGCGTCGTGGTCGATCCCAACGGCATCGACGACGGCGCCTGCCACGCCATCGCCCGCAACATCGCCAAACGCGTCAGCGAAGAGATGACCTTCCCCGGCGAGATCAAGGTCACCGTCCTCCGCGAGATGCGCACCATCGAATACGCCCGCTGACCCCGCCCCCGGAAGCCACCCCTTCCATGGCTCAAAGCGAGAAGCCCACGCCGCCACGGCGTGGGCCTCTTGGTTGTGTGAGGATAGACCTGTGTTTCACTCCGCGTCCGCCGCGGCCTGCGATTCCGACTCGGCTGCTTCGTTCTTCAACCGCTCCACCTCCTCGCGCTCGACAAAGTCCAGCGCATACCCGTTGATGCAGTACCGCATCCCGGTCGGCGGGGGCCCGTCGTTGAAGACGTGGCCGAGGTGGCCTCCGCAGCGGGCGCAGCGGTTTTCGACCCGGACCATGCCGTGCGAGCGATCCTCGAGGTTGTCCACGAAGTCCGGATCGACGCGGTCGTAGAAGCTCGGCCAGCCGGTGCCGGAGTTGAACTTCGTCTTGGAGTCGAACAACATGAGCCCGCAGCCGGCGCAGGCGTAGACGCCGTCCTCTTTGTGGTCGAGGTACCGGCCGGTGCCCGCCCGTTCCGTGCCGGACTGCCGGAGGATGTAGAACTCCTTCTCGGAGAGCTCGGCTTCCCACTGCTCGGGGGTTTTCTCCACCGCAATCAACTTACCTTGGTCGTCCCGCTGCGGTTCGATCACGAGTTCAACGTCCTTTCCGTCGGCACCGTCGTCCGCCCCGGCCGTGTCCGCACACGCGGTCACACCCCAGAGCATCGCGAACAGCCCGGCCATTTGCCAGAGTTTCATAGGTCAACCTTTCGGGTAAGCATAGCGCATCGAAAAACCCAACCGCCGACCAAGGCCGAGTATTCCTAAGCATCTGCTTCCGGGGGCGGGGGTGGGTTCAGGAAGTGGTGCAGCACGATCCCCGCCGCCACCGCCACGTTCAGCGAATCCACATCGTGATGCATCGGGATCCGCACCCGGTGGTCGCACCGCTGCACCACGTCCGCGGCCAGCCCGTACCCCTCGCTGCCCAGCAACACCGCCACCCCCCGGAACCGCCCCCGCCCCCGCCCCCGGAAGTTCGGTGAAAGCGCAAACTGGTGCAACGGCGGCGCGTCCGCATCGGTCACCGTGGCGACCGTCGCATAACCGAACTCGCCTTGCAGCCGCTCAAGATCCGCGTCGAGGTCCGCGCTGCGCACGATCGGCAGCGTGAACACCGCCCCCATCGACACCCGCACCGCCCGGCGGTACCACGGGTCGCCGCACCGCGGCCCGAGCACCAGCGCCCGCACCCCCAACCCCGCCG
>CAZFZS010000018.1:73300-75018 GCA_964523485.1 uncultured Phycisphaeraceae bacterium
AAGCCCGCCGAGTCGATTGGACCTTCCGCGACCCGGCGGGCTTGCGCCCGCGGCTCCGAGCACCTGATCCCATCCCGGGGGCGACGGCGGGTCGATCGCCGCGATGATGCCCTGGTGCAGCTTGAACCCGACCGCGGACTCCATGACGTCCTTCGCACAGGCCAACACCTCGACGCCTTCCCGCCCCGCGTCCCGGATCATGGCCTCGACCCGCTCGACCTTCGACGCCACCACCAACACCGACCGCACCGCCAGCCCCGCCGCGAACGCCCGCCGCACGACGTGTTCGCCCTCGGCAAGAAACTGTCCAGTCTGCCGCCGCACGTTGCGGTCTTTGAGGTTCAGGTAAACCGACAGCCGGGGGTCGTGCGGATCATCGATGCGGGCGACGTCGGGTCTCACGGGGCGAGCCGTGCCTTGATCTTCTCGCCGACCGCCTTGGGGTTGGCCTGCCCCTTGGACAGCTTCATCACCTGGCCGATCATCGGGCCGATGGCTTTGTCTTTGCCGTCGCGGAACTGGGCGATGGCTTTCTCGTGCTTCGGATCGACGATGACCTGATTGACCCACTCGTCGAGGGCGGCATCGTCGTTGACCTGGAGCAGGCCGTGCTGCTCGGCGAGTTGTTCGGCCGAGGCGTCGCTATCACAAGCATGGCCGAACAGCGTGTCGGCGGCGGTCGCGCTGATCTTGTCGTCGGCCTGCAGGGCGACGATCTCGGCGACCTGCTGCGGGGTGATGCCGAGCCCGTCGAGCGCGACGCCCTGCTCGTTGGCGCGCTTGGCCCCGGCGTTGAGCAGGACGGCGGCGACGCGGCGGGGTTCGGGGGACGACACGCCCGCTGAAGCGGGATCCGCCAAACAGGCTTCGTAGAACCGCGTGTTCGCGGGCTCGGCGAGCAGGTTGTCGGCGTCGATCGGCTTGAGGCCGTAGTCTTCGATGTAGCGGTCTCGCTTGACCTGCGGCAGCTCGGGCTGATCGACCCGCAGCCGCTCGACCCACTCCGCTTCGACCTCCAGCGTCGGCAGGTCCGGGTCGGGGAAGTAGCGGTACTGGTCGGCGTCTTCCTTCTCCCGCTGCGGCGTGGTCACCAGCTTCGCATCGTCCCAGCCGCGGGTCGTCTTGGCCCGGGCGCCCATCACCCGGCCGTCCTCGAGCCACTGCTCGACCTGGCGGTGGTGCTCGTGGACGATCGCGCCGTGGACGGCCTTGAAGCTGTTGAGGTTCTTGATCTCCACGACCGGCGTCGCGAACTGCTCGCCGGACGGCTTGGTGACGATCACGTTGATGTTCGGCTCGAACCGCATGTGGCCCTTCTGCATCACGCCCTGGCTGACGCCGAGGTGCCGGCAGATGTCGCGCAGCGCCTGCCCGAAGCCGACCGCTTCGTCGGCCGAGGTGAAGTCCGGCTCGGTCACGATCTCCAGCAGCGGCGTGCCGGCCCGGTTGAGGTCAACGAGGCTGCCATCGACGAAGCCGCCGCCGGGCAGGTCGTGCAGGAGTTTGCCGGCGTCTTCCTCGAGGTGAGCGCGGGTGATGCGGATGCGTTTGGTGGAGAAGTCCGGGAAGTTGCCGTCCGCGGTTCCACCCGGACCTTCGCTTCGCTCAGGGTCCGGCTTCAGGGGCAGGTCGAAGGCGCCGTCGTAGCAGAGCGGCAGGTCGAACTGGCTGATCTGGTAGTTCTTCGGCAGGTCGGGGTAGTAGTAGCTCTTGCGGTC
>CAZFZS010000019.1:0-14530 GCA_964523485.1 uncultured Phycisphaeraceae bacterium
GCGAAATATCGGCTTCACACGCGTGAGGTCACAGGTTCGAGTCCTGTATCGCCCATTTGGGGGGAGTCATCATTGCTTTTGTGTCATCCGACTCATCGGATGGCGAAATTTTTAGTTCGCAATTTCGCCCATTCGAATTTATCTCTTACGCATAAAATCTACGGATGAAATCATCTCCGATACCTTCGAGTTGATTTGCGAGTTGCTCGTGCGGGTCACTGAGTAGGGAATCATGGCCGCATTTGGGCAGAATCGAGTTGAGTTGATAAGGATCACGGATCAATTCATAAGCGAGACGATCGGTGCCTGGTGGCAGGGGGTCGGAAAGTCTTGGAGGGTCAAAAAAACAGCGATAGTTGGTATGCCGTTGGTCGAGGATGACATACATGTGAGTGCTCGTACGAGGGCCTGTCAAATATTGGCCAGACTCATCGGGGCAAGCGTAAAACGTAAGTCCTCTCGACGGAGCTCCAGTATTGAATGAAATCAATTAGGGGAAGTTAGGGCGATCGTAATATCGACCGGCAAGTTTTTCAGTTCGATCATAGCCGTGTCGATCGGCAGGTACATCCAGACCGGCGAGTGCGAAAACGGCGGGAGTGACATCGATCAAACCCACGACGCGATCGCAGACCATGCCCTTGTTAAAATTGTCTTTATATCGCATGAGTAAAGGTATGCCGCTGCTCTGCTCGTGCCAGATTTTCTTCATCCATCGGCCTGGAATGAAAAGCATTTCAACATGGTCTGAAGTGAAAATCACAATCAGGTCTTAATATAATTTGAGATTTTTTGAGGCCTTGAACATTCGGCCGACTGCTCAGTCGATAGCGGTCACGCCAGAAAATGTTTCGAACCCATTTAGGTTCAGCTATGGCGCGCTGGGATGGAGGCCACGCCTCAAAGGTAATTCCTTCAGCTTCGTTGAGCGATTTGATAATCTAAAAAATGCTGATGACCTTGGAAGAACCGGCGTAAATCGTGCATATGGATAACGCATTGACCAGATCGTAGAGCCGTCGCGACGGGCCGGGCTAGCTGATGTCGACAACTTCACCAACAGCGGTAAATTCAGGGCTTAGTTTGAAATTCGTCGAGGGCTCGACGGTGCAAATAACGAAGGTGCGGTCAGCGACAAGCATCGGGGGAGTGCCAGTCGCTGGATGGCAGATGGGCATGTTGAAAGTGTCGATTACAAGATTCTCCAGCAACCAACTTACGAAAACTGGCGGTTGACCGGATGGAATTATCTAGGCAGGAGATAGGAATTCGTAGTCTATGAGCTGGCCTACTGCTTGCGACTGAAAAATAATTCAGCGATAGCGGAGAAAGCCAGGCAAGCCCAGCCGATGAGCCAAAGGGTGCCGCCGATGGGGGTGATGGCTCCCAGCCAGCGAAGATCGGTGAGTGCTAGCAGATAAAGCGACCCGCTGAAGATCACGATGCCTAGGGCGAAGCAAACACTGGCTATGCGGGCAGGTCTGCCGAGTTTATCGATTAGGCCAGCCAATCCCAGCAGGGCCAGGGCGTGGTAGGCGTGATAGCGGGCGCCCGTTTCGAAGACTTCCAAGCCATATTCGCCGACGCGGTCATCCAGCAGGTGGGCTGCGAACGCGCCGAACGCCACCGCGGTGAAGCCGGCGATCGCAGCGAGTAAGAGGGTAATTCGTTGAGTCATCGCGGGCCTTAATCTTTACTTCATTTGGAATCGTTTATTTTCGGTGTGTTTCGATTTTAGCGCTCTTGACTTGGCTGCCCGGGTGTCGGTAGATTAGGCCATGGAAGCCAAGATCATCGCCGACGGCATCACGTTTGACGACGTCCTGCTCATTCCCGCCCGCAGCGACGTCATCCCCGCCCAGGTCGACACCTCGACCGCACTGACCCGCAATATCCGCCTCAATATCCCCGTGCTGTCCGCACCGATGGACACGGTTACCGAGTCGGCGCTGGCGATCGCGCTGGCTCAAGAGGGTGGCATCGGATTCATCCATAAAAACCTCTCGATTGCTGAGCAGGTTCGCGAAGTCACCAAGGTCAAACGCTCTGCCAACGGCGTGATCGTCGATCCGGTCACCCTGCCCCCGGAAGCACCTTCGTACGAGGTGCGTCGGCTGATGGCTGAGCAAAACATCTCTGGCGTGCCGATCACCGACGACGGGACCAGCCGGGGTAAGGTCGTGGGCATCGTCACCCGGCGGGACATGATGTTCTTGGCCGATGACAATACCCCGATTCACGAAGTCATGACCTCGGCCGACAAATTAGTCACCGGCCCGAGCGATACAACCTTGGAAAAAGCCGAGTCGATCCTTAATAAGAATAAGGTCGAAAAGCTTCCTCTAGTCGATGCAGAGGGCAAACTGACCGGGCTAATTACAATCAGCGACATCGCGAAGCAGGACCAGTTCCCGCTGGCCTGTCGCGACGAGCGCGGCCGACTCCGCGTCGGAGCAGCGGTCGGCGTGCATCAACTCGACCGAGTCGATGCATTGATTGAGGCCGAGGTTGATGTGATCATCGTTGACTCTGCACACGGCCATTCAAGCAACGTCGCCCAGTCGGTCCGCGACATCAAGGCACGCTACGACATCGATGTGATTGCAGGCAATGTCGCAACCAAGCAGGGGGCGGAGGATCTGATCGCCGCTGGAGCGGACGCTGTAAAAGTCGGTATTGGACCAGGATCGATCTGCACGACGCGGATCGTCACCGGCGTCGGTGTGCCGCAGATCACCGCCATCGTGAACGCCTGCGGCGCTGCCACCCCGCAGGGTATCCCCGTCATCGCCGACGGCGGCATTCGGCATTCAGGCGATATCACCAAAGCCATTGCCGCCGGGGCCAGCGTCGTCATGCTCGGTAGCCTCTTTGCCGGGCTTGACGAATCTCCGGGCGATCTGGTCATCCACCATGGCCGACGCTACAAGACCTACCGCGGTATGGGTAGCCAAGGCGCGATGATCGCCGGCTCGGCCGACCGCTACGCTCAGAAGGGCGTCACCAAACGAGACAAGCTCGTGCCTGAGGGCGTCGAAGGCCGTGTGCCGTATCGTGGGCCATTGAGCGATTTCGTCTATCAGATGGTGGGGGGGTTGCGAGCCGGGATGGGCTACTGCGGCACGCAGACCATCGACGCACTGCGTGAGCATGGCCGATTCTGTCGAGTCAGCGGGGCGTCGCTTGCCGAGAGTCATCCGCATGACATCAGTATTACTCGCGAAAGCCCGAACTACACGGTTGAGGTAGGGGCCGACGAATAGAGCGTAATATTAAGTTGCTTCAGCGGGTCGCAGCAGCACGCTTCGATGATCTATTTTGCAACGAGCAATTTCCCCTGATAAACTCCCCAACCCGCCCGAGATCGACAAGTTCGATCAAACTCGGGCTCGTAGCTCAGCTGGTTAGAGCGCACCCCTGATAAGGGTGAGGTCGTAGGTTCGAATCCTACCGGGCCCATTTCTAAAGGTTTCATGATTTGCAAAATGTGATCCATTCTCGGATTCCATGGGACCAATTGGGACATCACGACAGAGCTTTTCGGGGAAAAGAAATTAAGTTGTGAGTCATCGGCTTGGGTTTGACAGATCGATACTTGAAGTGTGACGCAGGATCCCCGCCACATACACTCATTCGCTTCATAAATCGACACCACGCAATCTGATTTTATGAGTACTTCACGGAAAAAGATTAGTTTTGGGGTCATCGGCGCCGGGCTGATGGGGCGGGAATTCGCCGCGGCGGCCGCACGATGGTGTCAACTGGATGCTGGGCCTAATCCACCGGATTTTGAGCCGACCATCACCGGTGTGTGCGACCTGAACCCGAAAGCCCGCGAGTGGTTCGAGCGTAATGCTCCGATCCAATACTCCACCGAGGATTACCGCCAGCTTCTCGAGGCTGACGATATTGATGCCCTTTATGTTGCGGTCCCGCATCACCTGCACGAGCAGGTCTACTGCGATGTCATCCGCAGCGGCAAGGCGATGCTCGGGGAAAAGCCTTTCGGCATCGATCTTCGGGCCAACCGCAACATCATGGCGGTCCTTGAGCAGCATCCCGAAAGCTTCGTCCGCTGCAGCAGTGAGATCCCGTTCTTTCCCGGGGCACAACGCATCGTGCAGATGGTTCAGGACGGTGTGTTTGGCCAAATCCTCGATGTCGAGGCGGGGTTCTGGCACAGCAGCGATCTGAACCCGGATAAGCCGATCAACTGGAAACGGCAG
The DNA here is from genome assembly GCA_964523485.1 of uncultured Phycisphaeraceae bacterium. Taxonomy (GTDB): domain Bacteria; phylum Planctomycetota; class Phycisphaerae; order Phycisphaerales; family Phycisphaeraceae; genus Algisphaera. Next base: position 4,227 of record CAZFZS010000019.1, read on the forward strand.
GTCGCCTCGTGCGGCGAGTATGGCGTGCTTGGCGACCTCGGCATGCACCCGCTGCACCTGCCGCTGCGCTTCGGCTGGCTTCCGAGCGATGTGCGCGGCATCCTGACCAAGGCGGTCTCCACGCGGCCCGACGGCCCGGGGTCGCAGAACCGCGTCCCTTGCGAGACATGGGACAACGGCTCGCTGTTTTGCAACGTCGATAGCGACGCCGGCAGTTTCCCGCTAAACATCAGCGTCAAACGCATCGCGCCGGGGCATCAGAACACCTGGTTTCTCCGCATCGCTGGTACGCGTCAGTCCGCTCATTTCTCGACCGAGAATCCCAAGGTCTTGAAGACCATGCCGTACCCGAAAAACGGCGGGTCGCAGGCGTGGCAGGTCGAGGATTTGCCTTTCGATCCGCCTTACGCCAGCGTCACCGGCGGAATTTTTGAGTTCGGCTTTGCGGATGCGATCCAGCAAATGTGGGCCGCGTTCTGCGATGAACTGATGCATGGCCGAGACGACATGGTGCAGAGTAAAGCCGCCGGCTCTGGCGAAGTCTTTACCTGCGTCACCCCGCAGGAAGCTCATCAACATCACCTGATTCTCAGCGCTGCGCTGCAATCGCATGAAAGTAGAGCGTTAGTCAGCCCTGAATATTGAGACGCGAAATGACTGCTAGGCCATCGGGTTCGCCTGAAGTAATCTGCGCGGGGCATGTCTGTCTGGACGTGTTTCCAAAGTTGCTGGGTGATGCCTTGCCTGAGCCAGGCCAGCTTTTTGAAGTCGGGCCGGCAGAGATGGCGACGGGCGGCAGCGTCGGCAATTCTGGCTTGGCCCTGCACCGCATGGGTATCCCCGTCAAGCTGATCGCCGCGGTGGGTGACGACATGTTTGGGCGGGAAATCGAGCGGATCTTCAATCAATGCGATGCGCCGCATCACCTCGAACGAATCATAGGTTCTGCCACGAGTTACACGATTGTCATCAGCACGCCCGGCAGTGATCGGCGATTTCTGCATTGCCCGGGCACCAATGAAGTTTTTACGGATGCTCAGGTTCGCGATCAGGATTTTAAAGGTGCGCGGTGGCTGCACTTCGGCTATCCCCCCGCGATGCGCGGCATCTGCGAGGAAAACGGCGAGCCGCTCAGACGCTTGATGGCTCGCGCTAAGGCGTCCGGCCTCATCACTTCGCTCGACACCAGTGGCATCGATCCGCAAAGCTGGAACGCTAAAGTCGACTGGCGGGCAGTGCTGAAAAACGTTCTGCCGCAGGTCAGCGTATTTCTGCCCAGTGCGGATGAACTGGCTTCAATGCAAGTTAGCGTCGAGGAGTTGCTCGCGATGGGCGTTCAAGTCGTCGTCGTGAAAGATGGCGAACGCGGCCTGCATGTTCAAAGCGGCGATGTTGATTTTGCTCCCAGCCTCAGCAACCAGTCGTTTGATGCACCAACTTATGAAGTCGACGTAGTAGGAACGACCGGGGCCGGGGATACGACAATTGCCGGGTTCATCGCGGGGATGTTGCAGGGCCGATCGCTTCAGGCGGCCGCCGACCTGGCCTGTGCCGCTGGAGCGCACTGCGTTCAGCGCATCGATGCGGTAAGCGGTATCCCGGCATTGGATGAAATTCAGAAATTCGTGGATCGCAACCCGCCCCGGAGAACATGATGACCAGCCTTGGCACATTTGAAAAATGCAAGCGGCGATACATCGCGATGCTCGATGCAGCTGGCATTATCCTGACGCCACAAGAACGCGATGAAATGGAGATCGCCGACTTCGGTCTGGGCGACATCGAGCGGGCCGGTCTGGGGCTGGTCGTGTATGAAAATAACGATCGCTACTGTGCGAAAGAGATCATCATGCTGCCAGGACAAACCTGCCCGCAGCATCGTCATCCGCCGATCCGGAACGAGCAAGGCCAAACCATTGATCCGGGCAAGCGTGAGACATTCCGCTGTCGACAGGGCGAAGTGTTGCTGTATGTAAACGGTCCTGCGGCTGCCGATCCATTAGCCCAACCACCCGCTGGTGACGAGGCTTATTACACCGTTTGGAATGAGGTCCACCTCAAGCCAGGCCAGCAGTACACGATCGAGCCGGGCGTTTGGCATTGGTTTCAGGCCGGCGAGGATGGGGCCATCATCAGCGAATTCAGCACGACCAGCCGTGACGAGGCGGATGAGTTCACCGACCCCCGCATTCAACGCGTGCCGGATGCGGAGTGAAAGTTAACGCTTGCCTGTATCGAAAGCGCTGCTTAAATTCGTTTCAGGTTGCGTACTCGTGATGTGAAGGTTCAATTACAAATCAACCGACTCAGGGCTTGTCAACGAGCAGCCTGAGTTGGTCGGCCGTTTCATTATCCGGGGCGAGTTCGATTGCATCTTGCGCGAGTTGCTTGGCGAGTTCGGGCTTTTCAGCCGACATCGCGAGTTGGACGCGGAACGCTAACAGAACCTGGCTTTGCTCTTCCGTGACAGGCATAGTCTGACGCATCGATTCGAGGACCTTCGAGGCTTCCCCAAATTTACCGGCATCGATCAGTGGGAAAACACGGTCCTGGATCATTTGATCCAATTGCAGTTCCACCAGCTTGGGCAAGTACTGCGCCGTGAGTTCGGAGACATCGGCTTCACGCTCCAGCCGAATGATTTCCTGGGCCTCCGGCAGATAAGCCCGCCACCACAAATCGCCGACAGCGACCAAGCCCTGATGTAAAGCCTGGGCTTTTTGAATTCCTTCCAATTGACGTGCAGATTCAAACGCATTGTCACGCTTGCCCAGATCATCCAAGGCTTTATTAATGAGCTTCGTTGTGTTCTGTTGCTGGTCGGGCCAAACTTCAAGAACCGCGTACGCTTTGTCGTCGGGATCGAGAAAGACCACCGCTGGAATCTGGCGAACGCCAACGGCATTTAATTCTTGAGACAGGGCAACGATGTTTGCCCGCTCCGGCGAATCAATCGACGGAATCACCCGAATCTGAATCAATAACTCATCGGCGGCGGATGCGATTTGTAATGACTCCAGCATTGCTTCGGAAGCAGCGGAAGGCGCTTCCCGGTGGTAGAGAATCGCTGTGGGCAGGCCTTCTCGCTCATTCTCGGCCGCAGCATCATTACCTAAGCAGTCGGCTAAATGAACCAGTGCGATCAAACATATACACCCATAGATCAAAGAGTGTCTCTGACGAAACCGATCAAATCTATAGAAAGATGAAAAAATAAGCTGGTGCATTGTAATTTTGCTCATATTTCAATCATAGCAAGATTTTTCAAACTTAGAAGTATGCATTCTGGATCGATTTCAGGCCCGATGGAGCTGCATATAACGTGAGCATCTGGATTTTAAGCTGGTGCGACTGCTGAATAATTCTACACATGCTTCAATGTTCAGCGTTCGAGCATCGTTATCAACGACTCAAATTCGGGTGGTACTGAAATTTTTCTTGCCGTTAAGATCATATGTAAAGTATTGCAGGAATCGGGCTTAAAGTGATTTATTAATCCAACAAACTTGCATTTTGCTCTGTGGCTGTTTTTTGATGGGGTCAACCCTTATTTATTGGCATCACCTTTGCAACTGCGGTTCACAGCCTCGTCGCGAAGTGCGAGGCTGACATCATCGCCGGCCAGATTGAACGATGGCACGATCGCTGACTCCTGCCAAGCTTCTATTTTTGCGCTTGTTTGTGATGTGTTGATTTATTGATTTCGAATTCACAGGAGCATGTTGCATGGAAACGCTGATTAAAATTGACGTCTCGGAAAGTCCTGAGAAGCAGGATGTTCTGCATAACCGTTGGCACCCAGACCTGCCGATGGTGGCAACGGTGAAGCCCGGTGCTGAATTCCGGGTGGAATGCGTCGATTGGACCGGCGGTCAAATTAAGGACGATGATTCAGCGACCGACATCAAGGTCGTAGACCTTTCTAAAGTTCACTATCTCTCGGGTCCAATCGGCGTCGAGGGGGCTGAGCCCGGGGACCTACTTGTAGTCGACATTTTAGACGTTGGCGTGCTGCCCGATTCGCAGTGGGGCTTCACAGGCATCTTCGCCAAGGAAAACGGCGGCGGTTTCCTTGATGAGCATTACCCCGATGCACGCAAGGCTTGCTGGAATTTCAGCGGCATCTACGCCAACTCGCGACACATTCCCGGTGTCGAGTTTGCAGGCATTATGCACCCCGGTTTGATCGGGTGTTTGCCCAGTAAAGAACTGCTGGAAACCTGGAATACCCGGGAGAAAAAGCTTTTCGATACCGATCCGGAACGAGTCCCGACGCTTGCCTGCCTGCCTTACGCAGATACCGCCCACATGGGTCGGATGACCGGCGACGCTCGCGATGCGGCTGCGGCGGAAGGCGCTCGCACCGTGCCGCCACGCGAGCACGGCGGCAACTGCGACATCAAAAACCTCTCTCGCGGATCGAAGGTTTACTTCCCCGTTTATGTCGACGGCGGCGGGCTTTCGATGGGTGACATCCACTTCTCGCAAGGCGACGGTGAGATCACCTTCTGCGGCGCAATTGAGATGGCGGGTTACCTCGATATCCGTGTCAACATCATCAAGGGCGGCATGGAAAAATATGCGGTCATCAACCCTATTTTCGAGCCCAGCCCGCTCGAGCCGAACTACACCAGCTATGTGATGTTCGAAGGTATTTCCGTGGACGAGCAAGGCGAGCAACACTTCCTCGACGCAACGATTGCCTATCGCCAGGCCTGCCTCAACGCGATTGCCTACCTCAAAAAGTTTGGTTACACCGGCGAGCAGGCTTATGCAATCCTCGGTACAGCCCCTGTCGAAGGCAGAATCTCCGGCATCGTCGACGTGCCTAATGCATGTGCGACGCTGGCATTGCCGACTGAGATTTTCAACTTCGACATTAAGCCCAATAACGATGGCCCATCGATCAAGGTCGGTGGTGCCGACCTCGCGGTTGCGGATTAGTCGGATTCTGAAACCAAACTTTCTTCTTAGATCCGAACAGAGAAACAACCCCGCAGAGCCAATTGATGCCTTTATATCAGTACGAATGCGAAAGCCATGGCCGATTTGATGAGTTGCGGTCATACGACGCAGCTGACGACCCAATCGAGTGTCCGAGCTGTGGCCTGGCCGCCTCTCGAGTGCTTACCCGTCCACGATTGCGTGTGATGGCAGGTACGAAAGTCGCAGCCATGGATCGCAACGAAAAAAGCCGGCACGAGCCGCATGTGTGTAGTTCCGGCTGCTCACACCGTGCTAAGTCAAAGGAAACCAAACCAAGGCTGCAGAGCTACACCGGCTCTCGACCATGGGTGATTGAACACGGTTAAGCAATGCTTTGTTTTTAGTTGATCCCCCGAGGCCGTCTCATTGTGAGGCCGGCCGAACCGCCTTCCTGCGTGCTGAGCACGCGAACAGGAGATGTTGCAGATGCAGTTCATGGATACTTTGAGTCAGTTCGGAAGCCTAGTGAGTTCCGTCCCGAAACAATTTGCTTTGGGTGGAGCTTTAGCCTGCGGGCTGACACTCTCGCTCACGGGTTGTGGTGAGGGTGGAGCCGAGAGTGAAGGCGGTTTTGAAGGCGAGATCATCGAGCAGAAAGTCGATGAAAGCTGGAAGAACCCCATGCTCGACAAGTACCCGACCGCTGAGGTCAACAAGACCGGCCTGGCTGTTGAGGACGATTTCGTCTATGTCGGCCAACTTCACTCCATCACCGGAACGATGGCGATCTCTGAGACTGGATCGGTCGAAGCTGAACGGCTCGCCATTGAGCAGATCAACGAAGAGGGCGGCATCCTCGGCCGACAGATTCGCATTATCCAGGAAGACGGTGCCAGCGACTGGCCGACCTTTGCTGAGAAAGCCAAGAAGCTGCTCATCCAGGATAAAGTCGCCGCCGTGTTCGGCTGCTGGACCTCGGCATCTCGTAAAGCGGTGCTGCCGATCTTCGAGCGTGAGAACGGCATGCTCTACTACCCAACGTTTTATGAAGGCCTCGAAGCCTCGAAGAACGTGATTTACACCGGCCAGGAAGCAACGCAGCAGATTCTCTGGGGCCTGGACTGGGCGAACAAAGAAAAAGGTGCTAAGACTTTCTTCCTGATTGGTTCGGACTACATCTGGCCAAGAACCTCCAACAAAATCGCACGGATTCATATTGAGCGATTCATGGAAGGTACGAAGGTTGTGGGCGAAGAGTATTACCCGCTGGGCCATACCAACTTCAACTCGCTCATCAATAAGGTAAAACTGGCTAAACCCGACTGCATCTACTCGATTATCGTCGGTGGCTCGAACGTGGCCTGGTACAAGCAGCTCAATGCTGCGGGCGTGACCGGCAAGTCGCTCGCTGACAACGGCCAGATCCTGCTGACCATCTCGACGACCGAAGATGAAATCCTCGGCATCGGCGGTGAGAACGTCGAAGGCTTCTATGCCTGCATGAAGTACTTCCAGAGTTTGGACAATCCGAACAACGAAGCATTCGTCAAGGCGTTCAAGGAAATGTGGGGCGAAGACTCGGTCATCGGTGACGTGACCCAGGCTGCCTACCTCGGCCCCTGGCTTTGGAAGTTGACCGTTGAGAAAGCCGGATCGTTCGATATCGACAACATCGCTTCGGCTTCGACCGGCATCGAGTTCCCTGAAGCTCCCGAAGGCTACGTCCGCATCCACGAAAACAACCACCTCTGGTCCAAGGCTCGCATCGGCAAGATGCTGGCGGACGGTCAGTTCGAGGTGATCGCGGAATCGGATGAGCTCATCGAGCCGAACCCGTTCCCCGAAGGTTACAAATAAATCTTGCTCCGCCGTCGGTCAGGGGCTCCGTGTCTTCATGCACGGAGTCCCTGGCACGAACGGTGGTACGGAAGGTATTGAAGTAGTTGCTTGATCCCTTGGGTTAATTGGACCGCCACCCATGATGATGACGATTGCGATGTTCGAGCAGTACACCGGGGAACAACTCCGTGCCATCTTTGTGATGCAGGGGTTTTCAGGCCTCAGCCTGTTCGCGGTGTTTCTGTTAATGGCTCTAGGCCTGACAATCATTTTCGGTCAGATGAAAGTGATCAACATGGCGCATGGTGAGTTTCTCACCATGGGTGCTTACACCACGGTCTTTATGTCCGATTTGGTGACACGCAGCGCTCCCGGGCTCTTGAGCGTTTACTTCCCATTCGCCATCGTCGCGGCCTTCGCGATCACCTTTATCGTCGGTTACATGGTCGAATTCGGCCTCGTACGTTTCTTATACAAACGCCCTTTGGACACCCTGCTGGCAACCTGGGGGCTGAGCATGATCCTCCAGCAGACCTTCCGGCTGACTTTCGGCGCGCGTGAAGACAGCGCGACCATCCCGATGTGGCTGATGGGTTCTTGGCAGCCAACGCCGGGCATCGACATCCCGATCAACGGGCTCATGATGCTGGTGCTCGCGGTCGTGATGACCGTGCTTATTTACCTGATGCTTTACAAATCGCGGTGGGGCCTGCGGGTGAGGTCCACCGTTCAGAATCGTGAGATGGCTAATGCGGTGGGTATTAATACCGCACGTACCGACCGGCTGACTTTCGCTTTCGGTTGTGGCTTGGCGGGAGTCGCGGGTGCGGCATTCACGACGATCGGATCGGTGTCGCCATCGGCCGGATCCCTCTACATCGTGGATACTTTCCTTGTCGTAGTTTTCGGCGGAGCGGGAAGCTTGATCGGAACGATCATCTCCGCATTCTCGATTGCTCAAGTGCAATCCATCCTCGAGTTTTTCACCAGCGGGGTCTTGGCGAAGGTCTACGTGTTGGCGATTGTCATCGTGATCCTGATGATCCGGCCCAGCGGGCTGATCGTCTCGAAGATCCGCAAGTGATCGTGGGCATCCGAACTCTAACCGTGTTTATAAGTTACAAGAGGAGCAGGCGTTGAAATTTGTGTACAACCGTATGCTCGGTGGGACCAAGGGTGTGATCGGCATGGGGGTGCTGGCCGTCCTATTGCTGCTGGTCTTCCCGGCAATGCTGGACACCTTCCGTCTCAACATGATGGGCAAATACCTTAGCCTCGCCTTTGTCGCGGTGGGGCTGGTCCTCTGCTGGGGGTATGGCGGCATCCTAAGCCTGGGGCAAGGTGTATTCTGGGGGCTGGGTGGCTACTGCCTCGCGGCTTTCCTGAAACTTGAGGCGGCCGGCAACATCGCCAATGAAGCAGGCACCGACCAGATCAAGGCACTGACCACCGTCGGCCTGCCGGACTTCATGGACTGGAACCAGATCACGCAGTTGCCCCTGATCTGGTACCCGTTCAAAAGTTTTCCTCTGACCTTGCTGCTTATTTTTGCGGTGCCGACTGTACTGGCATATATCCTTGGGACCGCCATGTTCAAGCGGCGTGTGGGCGGCGTTTACTTTGCAATCATCACGCAAGCAGCCTGCTGGATCATGGAAATCCTCTTCGTGACCCGCCAGGGATGGACCGGCGGCATCAACGGGATCACCGACCTGCGCACCATGCTGGGATGGGACATCCGAACCCCTGCAGCCCAAACCCAACTGTATTTCGCTACCGCGATACTTCTTTTGCTGAGCATCGTTGTCGGACGCATGATCCTCGGATCAAAACTCGGCCGACTGCTCCTTGCCGTCCGAGACACCGAAGAGCGGGTTCGCTTCTCGGGTTACGACGTTGCAAACTTCAAGACCTTCATCTTTTGCATCGCGGCGATGATTTCGGCATTGGGCGGTGCAATGTTTGTGCTGAATGTCGGGTTCATGTCGCCGAAGCTCGTCACCATCGAGCCTTCCATTTATATGGTGATTTTCTGTGCCGTCGGCGGCCGAATGTCGCTCTGTGGAGCGGTCTACGGCACACTGCTGGTCAGTTACGGCCGAACCTATTTTTCCGAACAGGCACCGGAACTCTGGCTGTTCATTATGGGTGGTGTATTCATCGTCATCACGGTGTTCTTCCCGAATGGTCTCGCAGGGATTGTGGACAAGTACATCACGCCTAATCTCAAGTTCCTGCGGCCATCCCGCAAACCACGTCCCGGCATCCCGCCCGCGTCGGTTGCGCAGACACCCTGATTGTTTTTAACCCGACAAACCTCGGCCCACTGATCCCGATTTGAAAGGCCGCCACCATGGTCCTACCCAACGATTTCGCGCTCTCCGTCGAAGACCTGACGGTCTCCTTCGATGGCTTCAAAGCAGTGGACAGCGCCTCGCTTTACGTCGAGCCCAATGAACTGCGAGTGGTCATCGGCCCCAACGGTGCTGGCAAGACCACACTACTTGATTTGATCTGCGGCAAAACCCGGCCGACCTCTGGCAGTATCCGATTCTATAACCGCGAGATGTCGAAGCTGCCCGAACAAAAAATCGTTCGTTCCGGGGTGGGACGAAAATTCCAGACCCCATCGATTTATCCCCGCCTAACGGTTTTCGAGAACCTTGAACTCTCTTACCCCAAGGGCCGCAATGTTTTCGGAGCCTTGTTTTTCAAACAGACAGCGGAAGTCAAAGAAAGAGTCTTGGAAGTTGCCGAGCAGATTTTCCTGAAGGACCAACTCGATACTGAAGCAGAACTATTGAGCCACGGCCAGAAGCAGTGGCTGGAGATCGGCATGTTGCTGATCGCCGATCCTCAGTTGCTGATGCTCGACGAGCCGGTGGCTGGCATGTCGGTGAAGGAGCGAGAAGCCACGGCAGACCTGCTCCGAAGCATCTGCAAGAACCGATCGGTGCTGGTGATCGAACATGACATGAATTTCGTTCGCGAGATCGCGCACAAGGTCACGGTGATGCACCAAGGCAGGGTTTTGGCCGAGGGCCGAATGGAAGTCGTAGAGAAGAACCCCGAAGTGATTGATGTTTACCTGGGCCACTGAACGAATTAATTAAGCAGCTCTATTTTGCCGAGATTGAACGATGCTGAATGTCGAAAACCTGAACGTAAGCTATGGGCAAAGCCGAATCCTTTGGGATTTGAGTTTCAAGGTCAAGCAGGAAGAAACGCTCACGATTGTCGGACGCAACGGCATGGGTAAAACCACGCTGATGAAGGCGCTCATCGGGGTGCTCAAGCTCGACTCCGGGCAGATTGAAGTCGATGGCAAGTCAGTGGGCGATTCAGCCGCCTACGGCAGGGTGCGTAACGGCATCGCGTATGTTCCTCAAGGTAGGCAGATTTTCTCGACACTGACGGTCGAAGAAAATATTTTGACCGGGCTTGAGTCGGTCAAGGGGAAGAAAAAGATCGACCCGGAAATCTACGATCTCTTTCCGGTTCTCAAGGAGATGCGAAAACGGCGGGGGGGCAACTTGTCC
>CAZFZS010000019.1:14571-70045 GCA_964523485.1 uncultured Phycisphaeraceae bacterium
ACTCGCCATCGCCCGTGCTTTAGTCTCCGAGCCAAAGGTGCTGCTGCTGGATGAGCCGACGGAAGGGATTCAGCCGTCAATCATCAAGGACATCGCCCGTACGCTCAATGAGATCAAGAAACTTAAAAAACTGTCGATCGTAGTTTCGGAGCAAGTTCTCAGTTTTGCTCTGGACGTCGCAGACCGATTATTCGTGATGGAGTCAGGCAAGATCGTCCATACCAACGATCGCGATGAGGTAGACGAGGCCACCGTTGCCAAATATCTCGCGGTGTAGCACGGATGATTCGATCGCAGAACAAACGCTAAGGATTTAACGAATCAAAAGCTGTGCAACCCGAGGTTGTACATTGCTATGCGAGTCGTTCACACCACAGCTCAGTAGCCGTTCAGATTCTGTCGTCGGCCGCTATTTGCGGACCGATCTGTTTATGAGCCACTCATTCTCAACTGAAAATCTGCCGGTCAACTTTGTCGAATTCGGGGCTGCGTTAGACCTGTCGGTTTAATAATCGACTGCTGCTCGTCGACTATTTATGGCTCAAGGCGTGCTCGCCAGACAAGCTTAGTAATGAGCAAATTTTTTTGCCGCCTGAAAAAAACCCTTCGCCACCCGTAGGTCGCGAAGGGTTATTGAAGCGGGTGAAGAGATTCGAACTCTCGACATTCACGTTGGCAACGTGACGCTCTACCACTGAGCTACACCCGCAGATGCCCGTGAGGGGCCGGGTAGTTTAACAAAAGCAAATCGCGACCGCAAAGCAGCAGCGCTCGCCCTCAGATCGAGTCTACAGTTGACTTCAAGCATGGCAGAAGATACAGTACTCGGCTCCAGGTTCTGCCTGGTTACAACTTAATAACTGCACTTATCCAGAGTGACTGAGGGACGGGCCCGATGAAGTCACCGCAACCGTTTTCCCTCCCTGCCGTCGATACAAGATTCGACATTGGGGAGTATGAAAAAGAGGTGCGAATTCCCGCTCTCGGCCTCGGCCGAGGGGAAGATAAGACGCTGCACACTTGTCTACAAAGTTTCAGCCCTTCTTATCTTCGAGATTTGAAGGGCTTTTTCGTGTTGACTCGTCGTATTTTGAGGCTTTAGACCATGAGTTACATCCATTCACTACGCGGCAAGGAATCGGGCATCGATTACCCGATCGAACCACGTACGATCTGCGATGCCGACTTCGGGCCGGTCGAGGTCACTTACGATTACGACGCGATGCGTGGCAAGGTGACCCGTGAATCCATTGAGGCCGGGCCGCTGAGTCTTTGGCGGTACCGCGATCTGCTGCCGATCGAGCTTGAGCCGAAGGCCGGCCTGCACTCGGGCTGGACCCCGCTGATCAAAGCCGACCGACTCGCCAAAAAGCTCGGCGTCGATGAGCTGTACATCAAAGACGACTCGGCCAATTACCCCTCGTTTTCCTATAAAGACCGGGTCGTCGCTGTCGCGATTACTAAGGCGATTGAGTTCGGTTTCGACACCGTTGGCTGCGCGAGCACCGGCAACCTGGCCCATGCTGTTTCGGCTCACGCCGCTGCGGCTGGTATGGATGCATGTGTCATGGTGCCTCACGACCTCGAAGCTGGCAAGATGGTCGCGATGAATGTGTTCGGTCCGCAAGTGATCCGTATCAGCGGCAATTACGACGATGTAAATCGTCTTTGCTCTCAGATCGCGGACCGCTATAACTGGGCGATCGTCAACGTGAATCTTCGGCCGTTTTATACCGAGGGGGCAAAAACGCATGGGTTCGAGATTGCCGAGCAGATGGGTTGGCGGCTGCCCGCTCACACGGTTGTCCCGGTCGCTGGCGGCACGATTCTGCCGAAGATCTGGAAGGCTTATCAGGAGTTCATAACGCTCGGTCTGGTGGATGACAATCAGCCGAAGATGTACGGGGCCCAAGCGGCCGGCTGCAACCCGATCGTCGAAGCACTTGAGGAAGATGAAGAACTCTTCCGTCCGCAAAAGCCGAACACGATCGCAAAATCCATTGCCATCGGCAACCCCGCCGACGGGTATTATGTGTTGAAGAACATTCGCGAATCCGGCGGCTACGGCGCTTCCGCGACCGACGCGGAAATTATCGCGGCAATCCGCCTGCTGGCTGAACACGAGGGCGTGTTCACCGAACCCGCCGGCGGGACGACTTTGGCTTGTGCCATCAAGCTGATCGAGTCCGGTCGGATTCCCCGCGATGAACCGATCTGCGTCTGCATCACCGGCAATGGCTTGAAAACGCTCGAAGCCATGGATCACCAATTCGAGCAACACGACGCGATCCCCGCCAAAATCGATGCGTTTGACCAACTGATCCAATCCCAATCTAAGAACAAACCCGCTAAGCCTCTGGAGCCTGCACATGTCTGATACCACGACCACCCAATCGCCTACCGTTCCCGTCGAGATCCCGACTGCCCTGCGGGGTCAGGTTGATGGCCAGGCATCGATCGATGTCCCAGGCTCGACCGTCGGCGAAGTGCTCGGCAAACTGAAGGCTGATTACCCCGATTTCGGAGCGAAGCTTTATAAAGCCGAGGGCGAGTTAAATCGCTTCATCAATGTTTACATCAATGATGAAGACATCCGTTTTCTCGATAATCTCGATACTTCGGTGAAGGCTGGCGACCAGATCGCCATCGTTCCGGCCATCGCGGGTGGTTGAATCTGAACTTGCTGCTAACTCGATTTGAAGGTGAATCCACCATGCCCCAAGCTTCTCGCAAATGCTGGCTGACTTTCGAAGGCGGTTGCCAGGACGAGCCTTGTATCTGGGAGCTTTCGCAAAAGTTTCCCGAGGTTCGCTTCGACATTCGGCAAGCTCATGTCGGGGCGAAGATCGGCGTGATGGCACTGCAGTTTGATGGTGATCCTCAAGAGATCGAGCAGGCGGTGCAATTTCTGGAAAGTAAAGGTGTCCATGTCGACCCCGTCGAGGGCGGGTCGCTGGTCGCAGGATAATTCATATGGAAATCCGATCCTACCAACCCGCCGATGCGGGCACAATCATCGACCTGTGGAAGCGATGCGACCTGATCCGCCCGGAGAACAATGCGTGGCGCGACTTGGAACGCAAGGTCCGCGTCGACCCGCAGTTGATGCTGGTTGGCGAGGAGGACGGCCAAATCATTGCGACCGTGATGGCGGGCTATGAAGGCCACCGCGGCTGGATCAACTACGCCGCGGTTCATCCCGAGCATCGCCGCAAAGGCTACGGGGCCGAGATGATGCACGCTGCTGAAAAAGCCTTGGCGGAACTCGGGTGCCCGAAGATCAATCTGCAAGTCCGAAAGTCCAACGATCAGGTCGTTGCGTTTTACAACGCCCTGGGCTATCACGTCGACGATGTGGTCAGCCTCGGCAAGCGGCTAGTTAAGGACGAACCCACAAAGTAGACGCCATGTCAGATCAACTCGAACGCTATCACCGGCAGATGCTGCTGCCCGGCTTTGGTGAGCAAGGCCAAAAACGTCTCCTCGATGCCACCGCCTTGGTCGTCGGCTGCGGTGCATTAGGCACGGTCATCGCTAACATGCTCGCCCGGGCGGGGGTTGGCCATCTGATCATCGTCGACCGCGATTTCATCGAAATCACAAACCTTCAGCGGCAGGTGCTTTTTGACGAAGCGGATGTCGAGAACGCGATCCCTAAGGCCGAGGCTGCGAAAAATAAAATCGCTTCGATCAACTCGCAGGTGAAGGTGACGGCGGTGGTCGATGATGTCAACCACACCAATATCGAAAAACTCGCGGGTATCTCCAATCCGGACTATCAAAAGGTCGACATCATCCTCGATGGTGTCGATAACTTTGAGACCCGCTATCTCGCCAATGACTGCGCGGTCAAACACAGCATCCCTTATATCTACGGCGGGGCGGTCGGCACGGTCGGGGCGAGCTACGCGATCCTGCCGCACACCCCCGGAGGTGAATCGGCTTGGGAAGCTTCCGAGAAGGCGACGCCTTGTCTGCGTTGTATTTTCGAGCAGGCCCCGCCCCCCGGGTTAAATCCGACCTGCGATACGGCTGGTGTCATCGGTCCCGCGGTATCCATGGTTGCGAATTACCAAGTCGCCGAAGCTCTGAAGGTGTTGACGGGCAACATCGAGCAGGTCTCGCCGACTATGCTGAACTTCGATCTTTGGGCCAATACATTCAGGCAATTCAAGGTCGCCCGGGCTTATGACGTCGGCGACTGTCGTTGCTGTAAGCATCGCGAGTTCGAGTTTCTCGATGGCAAATTCGGCAGCAGCACGACGACCTTGTGCGGCCGAAATGCGGTACAGCTTTCTCACAAATCCAATGGCGAGAAACTCGACTTTGCCGACATCGCAGAACGCTTGAAAGCACACGGCAGCGTCGTTGCAAACAAGTTTATGCTCCGGGCTGAGCTGAAAGATAATGGTGAGCCCTACGAATTGACGCTGTTCACCGATGGCCGAGCTATTGTCAAAGGCACAAAAGAGGCCAATGTCGCTCGCGGCGTTTACGCAAAATACGTCGGCAGCTAACTCAAACCGAAAGTTTTAACTATGCCGCTGGAAAAAGAGCTGAAGGTTTATCAATTCCTTGGCCAATACGGCAACGGCTTGCTGAATGGCATCGACGCGGGTCACGCCTATCGACTGACATGTGACGGCGGGCAAAACCCCGCTTGGCTTCTGGGGCATCTTGCGTTTGTAGCCGGCCGAGTAACAACGATGTTTGGAGGGGAGAGCCCGGTAGATCTTGAATATTACGGGAAATTGTACGGCATCGGATCAAAACCAAATCCGGATCAGGCCGATCAGCCTGACTTCGATCAGATCATAGAGGCGTGGCGGGATGGACACGATGCTGTCGTGAAGTCCTCAAATCAAGTGACCGACGAACTGCTTGCTCAGCCGAATACGAATGAGCGGATGAAAGACGTTCTGCCGACACAGGGCGATTTCTTGAGTTTCGTGCTGACCGGGCATGAAGCGATGCATCTGGGTCAACTCTCAGTGTGGCGGCGGGTGCAGGGATTTGCACCTTTGTTCTGATTGCTCGATTGGAATCAAAAGTAAGTAACCCATGATCTACCTCGACAACGCCGCAACCAGTTTCCCCAAGGCCCCTGGGGTTGGCGAAGCGACGGCGAAATTTATTGCTGAAGACGCGGCCAATCCCGGCCGGGCGGGCCACCGCATGGCGGTCGCGGCCGAGCATATGCTCGATCAACTTCGTCTTAAGCTCGCACGCTTTTTCAATGTTGCGGAACCGGAGAGAGTAGTCTTCACACTCAATGGTACCGATGCGCTCAACATCGCGCTGAAAGGTGTCTTATCAAGTCTTGACGGGCGCCCGCATGTGGTGACGACCGTGTTGGAACATAACTCGGTGAGTCGCCCGCTGCAGGCGATGGCGCATGCTGGCCGGATAGACCTGACCCGCGTGACTTGCGATGACGCCGGCCGAATCGATCCGGAAGATATCGCGGCGGCGATCACGACTGAAACCAAGCTGGTCGTGCTCACGCATGCGAGTAATGTCACGGGGACGATTCAGGACGCCGAGGCCGTCGGCAAGCTATGTCGAGAACACGACCTGCTGTTTTTGCTGGATGCCGCGCAGACCGCAGGCGTGGTGCCGATCGATGTCGAGGCGATGCAGGTCGATCTGCTCGCGTTGCCCGGCCACAAGTCGCTGCTCGGCCCGACCGGCACGGGGGTGCTCTACATCGGACCCCGCGCGATCGCATCGACAAAACTCGAACAGGCACCCTCCGGCTTTGCGACGTTTCGAGAGGGCGGGACCGGCGGCGACAGCGCGACGCCGACGCAGCCGGCTCTCTTGCCGTATTACCTCGAAGGTGGGACGCCGAACACAGTGGGGTTGGCAGGCTTGGCTGCCGGGGTGGACTATGTCTTGTCCAAACCGATCGAGCTGGTTCTGGAGCACGAGCAGGCATTAGTCTCCAAGATCATCGATTTCGTCAGCAACGACGACCGCTTCACACTGATTGGCTCGGCCGATGCACGTGATCGCGTCGGCACGGTCAGCTTCAATGCGAACGATCTGCCGGCCAGCGACCTCGGTTCGATTCTCGATGACAGTTTCGAGATTGCCGTCCGCCCCGGGCTACACTGCTCGCCGTATGCTCACAGGCGATTCGGCACGTTCCCTGATGGCGGCCTGCGAGTCAGCCCCGGCGCATTTACGACCGATGGGGAGATCGACGCCCTGATCGAGGCAATTGATCAAATCGCGATGTGAAGGTTTACATTCTGCATCAATAAAATAAGCCCACGCCGTGACGGCGTGGGCTTCGATTTTGAGCCTTTGGTGAATGTCAGCGGCTACGTCCGCCGCCGGAGCCGCCGCCGCGGAAGACCTGTTCGAGGCGGATGCCGCCGAGCGGTTCAAGTCGCTTCTGCCCCATATCGACGCCGTAGATCAGCAGCGTTGCTGAATTGTTGTCGAGGATAAACAGCGACTGTTCGTCTTCGCGAGTGTCAGCGGTCATGAGCGTAAAGTTTTGCTGGGCGATGACCTGATCGGCTTGGGCTTGGTTGGCGGGCAGTTTGCGGTCAAGTTGGACTAGAAGCAGGCCGGTGAGGATCAGCGAGGAAACGATGAGGCCGGTGCAGGCGAGTTGGATTCGGTTCATGGCGGTGTATCTCTTTGAAAAGTTGTGATATGGCAGTTCGAAAAACTCGGGCGGCAGGGCGTTCTATCGCCCGCCACCGGCCATGCCGATGTCATCACTGATCACGCGGCCGCGGAAGGCTTCGAAGCGGTTGTTTGCACTGTTGAAAAAGATCGGTGCGATCGCACCGCTTTGAACATCCAGGATGTAAACCGCGGATTGATCGCCGGCCGGGGCGCTGCCTGCGATCATAAGAAATTGGCGGGCGGCCCCGCCGAGCTGCGCTTGAGCGGGCGGGGTAAACACGGTCACCGCCAACGCGACGAGCAATGCGACATTGAGAAAAATCAAGGCGGCCAGGGAACGGTGAGTCATGGCAGGCTCCTGGAGGAGTTGTTAGTCGGTGTCGGCTACGGTCAATCCTGATGCGTTCGGCGTGAACTCATTACGCTCGCGGTTACCACACCGATGGCCAAAACAATAGCGATCACATAAACGATCCAGCCGCCATCGTCTTTCTCCATCGGCTTGACATCCTGGGCGAGGGCTGCCGAGGACATGGCAAGGGAAAACAGCAGATTGAGCAGGGCGAATCGCAGGCGTGGCATGACCTGATGATACGTCTGTGCGGGTTAGCTGACAATGACCAATCTCGGTCGGCCGGTTGCGGTAGCATGCTCGCGGTGTCTTATGAGCACAACCGCGTGGTTGATTTGGCTGGCCGTTGCGTTTCTTTCGGGCTCGATCCCGTTTGCGGTGTTGCTTGGGCGTATTAACGGCGTAGACATCCGCAAGATCGGCAGCGGCAACCCGGGGGCGACGAATCTCGGCCGGGCAATCGGTAAGAAGTGGGGGTTGATCTGTTTCTTTCTCGACGTCGGTAAAGGCTTAGTCCCCACCTTAGCATTCGGCATCGCCTTGGGGCGAATCATCACGGCGGTCGTCGCTCAGCAGGTGGAAACCGTCACCAGTTTGATTGACAATGGTGAAAGTACAATGCCCTCTACAGGCGATGGGATCTACAGCGCTCGCTGGGTGTTGCAATGGGTCAGCGTCGGGATCGCGGCGGTGCTCGGCCACGTCTTCAGCCCTTGGCTGAAGTTCAGGGGTGGCAAGGGGGTCGCGACGGGGCTGGGGGCAACACTGGGCTTAATGCCGGTCGTCACCGTCCCGGGCTTAATTGCGTTTGCCATGTGGTACCTCACTGCAAAACTATCCGGTTACGTCGGCTTGGCCAGCGTGGTTGCTGCTGCCAGTCTGCCGATCCTGACCGTTTTCTCTGGCTTTATCTTTGGCTTTGCCTTGCTGCAGGTCGGCGTATTCGCGGGGCTCACCGGCCTGCTGGCATTGCTGGTGATCGTCCGACATATGGGCAATCTCAAACGCATCGCGGCCGGCAGCGAGCCGAAGGCGGCGTGGACCGGTAAGCAGTAACTGGACCCGGGCGACCGAAGCCCGCTTTTTCACGGCTCTTGTTGCCGCTCAATAAACCACGTAGCGAATGCGGCGAAGCCGAACATCGAGGCGATGAGTGTTGCCGTGGCGATCGGTCGAATCGGCTGCGGCGACCCCCAAGCCAGCAGCATCCCGATCAGCAAAACAAGGGCGGCGGCACCCATTAATGTCCAGAATTTGATGAGATAAACCGCCCGATCGCTCCGTTCGTTACGCCGGGTCAGTTCCGATGCAATACCACGGCCCGAGTCGGCGTCGTAGTACGCCCCACATTCCGGGCAGCGACCCTGCGCACCCAGACCTTGGAGGGCATAGCCGCATTTCACACAAACTGCGTTGCGTGACAGGTCCATCGCCACATGCTAATGCCGATCCTTTATCATCGCCTCTCTGCTACGGATGTTCTGGTCGGCAAATGACCGCAAACCCTACCCGCCCCATCGATGTCTACCTCTTCAAAAAATCAATCTTCGCAAGGTCCGGTTGTCCTGATCGTCCGAGATGGCTGGGGCGAGAACCCTAACGCCGAGCACGATGATTTCAACGCGATCAAGTTGGCCCACACGCCATGCTCTGATGCCCTGATGCAGCGGTATCCAAACACGCTGATCCATACCTGCTGCCGACATGTCGGGCTGCCGGACGGCACGATGGGCAACTCAGAAGTCGGCCACCAGAACATCGGGGCCGGCCGAATCGTGAACCAGGAATCGGTCCGCATCACTGTCGCGATCGAGGATGAGTCGTTTTACAAAAACCAGGCGATCGTCCAGTCGATCGATGCCGCCAAAGCGAAGGGTGGCAAGGTTCATCTGCTGGGCATCGCCTCCGATGCAGGCGTACACGGCCTACTCGAACACCTCTACGCCTGCGTCGAGGCTTGCAAGCGACAGGGTTTGGCCAAGCAGGATGTCTGCCTGCACGTGTTTACTGACGGCCGCGACACCGGCCCATTCACCGGCAAGGGATTTATTGAGAAGATCGAAGCCAAGCTGAGCGAGATCGGCGTCGGGCAGATCGTTTCAATCGTCGGCCGATACTACGCGATGGATCGTGACAATCGTTGGGAGCGCGTCGCGTCGGCCTATCGATTGCTGACCGAGGGTTGCTATGACAGTAGCGTCGGCAACTACGCCTCGGCATCCGCCGCAGTGCAGGATTACTACGACAACCCTTCCAATGACTCGCAGCAGGGCGATGAATTCATCCTGCCCCGCACAATTGCCGAAGATGGCGACCCTTCCAGCAGCCGAATCGGACAGGGCGATACGGTGCTTTTCTACAACTACCGCGGGGATCGACCGCGTGAAATCACCCGGGCATTCATGCAGCCTGATTTTGAGGGCAACGTCCCGCCCTCGCCCGACTCTGGCAAGCAAGGCTTCGACCGCGGCCAGCAACTCGACCTGAATTATGTCTGCATGACCGCTTACGACAGCAGCTTCAGTGCATTTCCGGGATTGCGGGTGGCGTTCCCCAAGCCGCCGAAGATGAGTGGCATCCTCGGCGAGGTGTTGGCTGGTGCAGGCAAGACGCAGCTCCGTGCCGCCGAGACTGAAAAATTCCCGCATGTCACTTTCTTCGCCAATGACTACCGGGAAGACCCCTACGAGGGTGAGAGCCGGGCGATGGCCCAGTCGCCGCAGGTTGCGACTTACGACTTGAAACCCGAGATGTCCGCTTTGCAAATTCGGGACAACGTGCTCAAGGCGATCCAGAGCAACGAACCGCCGGACTTCGCGTTGGTCAATTTTGCCAACGGCGACATGGTCGGCCACACCGGCAAGCTCGACGCGGCCATCAAAGCCGTCGAAACCGTCGATGCCTGTGTCGGCGATATCGTCGATGCCGTGCTCGAAAAGGGCGGCAGGCTGATTGTCACCGCAGATCATGGCAACGCCGAGCAGATGTTCGACCCCGAAACCGGCTCGCCGCACACTGCCCACACCCTCTACGATGTGCCCTGCATCATCGTCGACCCTGCCTTGGACAAAGACGCCCCGCTGCGGGCGGACGGCAAGCTTGCCGACTGCGCCCCGACGGTATTGGACATGATGGGCATCGCCAAGCCCGACGCGATGACCGGCGAGAGCCTGCTCGATGTTTGATCCGATCGAGCTGCTCTGGTGGGGGCCGCTCATCCTCCTTTGGTGCGCCTGGGTGATGCAAGCTTTGCTGGTCGGCATCATCGCACGCAAGTTTTCGCGACGTATCGGCTGGGATATCAGAGATTATTACGAGCAGTTTCACCCTACCGCTGCCGTCATCGTGCCGTTCAAAGGCGTGGATGCGGACCTGCCACGCAACGTGCGGGGTCTGCTCAAACAGGACTACCCGCAATACCGCTTGATTTTTGTTTTGGAATCGGAGGACGATCCCGCCCTGCGTGTGCTTCAGGAAGAGCTCGCGTTACATACCGACCCGCCGCGGATTGACTACCTGTTTGCGGGGCAGGCTCCGGATGACACCGGCCAAAAGGTCCACAATCAGCTCCAGGCTTTGGCGTTTCTCGAAGAAAATGCGCCTGAGGTGGAGATTTGGGTGTTTGCGGATTCGGATGCGGTGCCGGACACCCGCTGGCTGCAGACGCTGATTGGTCCGCACGTGCTGCCAGACAAGGTTGCCGCCACGACGGGGTATCGTTGGCTCGTGCCGCAACTGCGTGCCCAGCGGGCGAAACTCGGCAGCGTCTTCGCCAGCCTGATTAATGCGGGGGTCGCCACGATGGTCACCCACGCCAAGCTTACGCAGGCCTGGGGCGGATCGATGGCCGTCCGGGCTGACTTCGCCCGAGAACATGACCTGGTCGGCCACCTGCGAGGCTCACTTTCGGATGATTATCAACTCACCAGAATGTGTCGATCCACGCCGCAGCGTTTGTACTTCGTATTCAAGTGTCTGGTCGCGTCACCTATCGATATGACACTCCGCGAGCTGTTCGAGTTCGCCCGTCGGCAATACACCATTAGCCGGGTGCACGACCCCAACACGTTCTACAAAGCGGTTGGCTTGGTCCTGCTCTACGTCAGCGCTAATCTCTCCGCGATCGCCGCTGCGATATTCAGTCTGATGACCGGCCGATGGATTATCTTCGTGTTGGCAATGAACGCCTTAATTTGGGTCGGCATTTTCAACCAGTTCCGCGCGACCTACCGCCGACGAATTGTCCGTACCGCGTTCGGGCCGGACATGGTTCGCTACATGAAACACACGCTCTGGTTTGACCGATTCGGCACTCTGGCAGTGATGACCGTCAACCTCATCCTGCTTCTATCCAGCAGCTTCGGTAAGACCATTCGATGGCGTGGCAACACCTACCTTATGAATGGCCCCCAGCAGGTCAAAAAACTGAATTGATGCGATGATCGATTTCTCGGTCTGAAAAAATGAAATGGAGCCGATGGGGATCGAACCCACAACCTCTGCATTGCGAACACAGCGCTCTCCCAATTGAGCTACGGCCCCAGTTTTGTATCGATTCGAAAAATCTCCTGCTCGAATATCCCGGCCTGGATCGGGCCATGAGTGACAGCTCGGCCACCCCGGCCGATTGAATGAAAGCATAACAATCGCAACCTGCCCTCGCGACTTAGCGGGAGTGGACCAGGATCGCAACAGGACATTGATGGCGATCTATGGTCGGCACACCTCACGCTTTATGCAATGATCGGCTCGCGATAGACTATAAGGATGGGTCAAGGATTGACGCTAGCGGAGATTGCGATCAGCGGGGCGGGGCTGGTCACCGGGTTGGGGCCGGACCGCGAATCGACTTGGGCGGCGATGCGGGCTGGGGCCGTCGGGCTGGGGCCGCTTGAGCATATCGAATACCCGGCACAAGCTGACCGAGGCGGCGGGGAAGTACACGAAACGCCCGAGGCGGGTTGGCCACGCGAAGCGTATTTTCTGAAACGCGCGATTGATGAGGCGTTGGGTGCGGCGGGGCTGGCAGGCGTGTCTGATATCGACGGGATTGCGAAACTGGGCGCTTACGAAGCGATCCGCTGCGGCGTGATGTTGGGTACGACTTTGCACGGCATGACCGCCGCAGGCCAAATGGTTCGCAGCGGATCGATGCAGCCGCTTAAAGATTTTCTGGCACCCGCGGTCATCGCCCGGGCCACCAATCACCTGCCGTTCCATGGCGGGGCGATGACGACCTGCTCAGCCTGCTCTTCAGGGCTGGGCAGCATCCTCTTGGGCATGACGCTGCTGCGGGCAAACCAACTGGACCTGGTGATCTGCGGCGGGTACGACCCGATCAGCGAGTACGCCTACGCGGGGTTCAACAGCCTGCGTCTCGTGGATGAACGGCTACCACGGCCGTTCGCTCGAGACCGGGCTGGGATGAAAGTCAGTGAGGCCTACGGCATTGTGATCTTGGAGCGAGTTCCAGAATTGCAGAAGCGCGGCCACGAGGCGTTCGCTTATGTGCGAGGCGGCGGCGAGTCGGCGGATGCCCACCACCTGACCCAACCCATGCAGGACGGCCAAGGTGCTGCCGGGGCCATCCGGATTGCCCTCGAACGTGCGGAACTGCAACCCGAAGCGATCGATCTGATTGTCGCCCACGCCACAGGTACGACGGACAATGATGCGGCGGAATATGCGGCTTTGTCTGGAGTGTTCGGCGACCGCATGTCAGAAACTCCTGTCGCGGCACTCAAGAGCCGATTGGGTCATACGCTCGGCGGGGCGGGCGCAGCCGAGCTGA
Source organism: uncultured Phycisphaeraceae bacterium (assembly GCA_964523485.1). GTDB lineage: Bacteria > Planctomycetota > Phycisphaerae > Phycisphaerales > Phycisphaeraceae > Algisphaera. The sequence continues at coordinate 27,357 of CAZFZS010000019.1, forward strand.
TCGTTGCTGCCTTGGCCATGCGAGACAGTCAACTCCCGACAACGGCCCAGACCCGTCCAGCCGATGTCGATTTCAAAAATCTGATCCTCTCCGTCGAGCCGCAGTCCAAGCCAATACGAGCGACCGTGAACACCTCGCTCGGCTTCGGCGGGGCAAATACTTGTCTGATTCTTAGTCAAGAAGAACCTGAGCAATCGGTCGCAGAGTCCCCGACATGCCAGCCGGTTTGGATCACGGGAATTGGAGTGCTCATGCCCGACGCCATCGGGCTTGAAGCGGTGAAGCAAGCCTGTCAGCAGTCGCGCGATCTACGCAGCGGACCGGTGGCCGAGGAGGACTATCTCGACCTGCTCAACGCCCGTCGTGTCCGACGCCTGAGCGATTATGTCAAGCTCACGCTCGCTGCGAGCACGCTGGCTCTTCAAGATGCGGGGCTCACGCCCGAGCATCTTGAATCTCTGTTCCAAAACCCAGCCCGATGCGGCGCGATCCTTGGGACGACCCACGGCTCGACACACTTCAGCTACGACTACTACCGAGGCATCGTCGACGATGGTATAGCGGCCGCCAACCCGGTCTGGTTCGCCGAGGGCGTGCCCAATGCCGGTGCGGCTCACATGAGCATGGCCTTCAGAATCCGTGGAGCCTGTCAATCCATCATCGGATCGCGAACCGCGGGCTTGGATGCACTGCGATTGGCGATGCTGCGTATTTCTTCAGGTGATTGGGACCGGGCCATCGTCTGTGCCGGTGAGGAGCATGACGGATTGGTCGAGCGGGCTTATGCCGATCACGGCTTGGCAATGCCGACCGCGGCCGGGGCGGTAACTTTTCTACTCGAGTCCGAGTCGGCGGCGAGAGAGCGCGGGGCCGATTGCAAAGCCGTGGTTGAAGAAGGATGGCAAATAAGTTTTTCCAATAATGAGGTTCTGCGCGGTGTAAAACTGCTCGCGGATCGACTTCATTTGCAGTCGAATAACGGCGGTACGGTGTTACATGATGAGTTAAGCGAAACTTGGCTAGGTCGAATGCAGCGGCTGGCCGGGCGTCGCAGCGGTGTCGCGGTCGCGCAGGATGCTTGGCCGTTTGCCGAATCGTTCAGCGTCGGGCCTTTAGCTCGCCTCGCTGCTCTGGCCGGACCGCCTCAAGCCAACCGGCCGGTTGCGACGATGATCTGTGGGGATTTCAACGGCCTGGTTGCCGGTGCAACGGTCACCACTGATCGCTGAGGGCATTAGAATGAAGCAGGCCGTAAAAAAGCCGCGACCCGGAGCCATCGGGCTTTCTCCGATCAGCAAGATTAGACCCGCCGAACCTGTGTCTGTGATGATGACGACCGCCGCCCAAGCTCGACCGCTCCGAGAGGCCGACACTTTGCTGCCGGACTGGGTATTGAATTGGGTGGGTTCGCCGCTACGGGAAGAAAGGCTTGGAGCCCACGGAAGATACCGCGGCCGGGTCACGGTCGGCAGGCGATTTACGTTTGTCCAAATAGAGGTCGCCGATGCGGATGCACTTGCGGACCTGGACCTGCAGCGGGCGACGGCCGACGCCTACGCGATGCTGCAGCAAACGCTCGAGTCGCAGGGCTGTCCACATCTGATCCGAGTTTGGAATTACATCCCGGGGATCGGCCGACAGCACGGCGATCGACTGAACCGCTATATGGTTTTCAATGCTGGCCGCTTTGCTGCATACCTAAAGTCCTATGGATCACTCGATGCGTTCCCAGCGCATGTCCCAACCGCAACAGGCGTGGGTCATGCCGACCGCACCCACTTGCGGATCGATGCCCTGGCCGATCGATCGCACGCACAGGCAGTCGAAAACCCGAGACAGACCGAGGCCTATCGCTACACCGAAAAGTATGGCCCTATGCCGCCAAGCTTTGCCCGTGCAACCCGCTGCGAAGGGCCGAACCATCAAGCCAAGCTGCTGATCGGCGGGACCTCCAGCGTGCTGGGCGAGGCGTCGGTGCATGTCGGCAATCTCAAAGCTCAGACAGAAGAAACCTATGTGAATATCGACAGTCTCATCCAAGCCGGCGGGGGCGTCGGCCTGAAGTCGCTTGAGAGTCTTCGTATTTATCACATTCGACCAAATGATGGCGACAGTCTTCTCCGCGATGCGCTGCGCCGCCTGCCGCATCTCGCGGGAAAGATCGAGTTGGTTCATCTGCCGCTCTGCCGTGAAGACCTGCTGGTCGAGATCGAAGGGGTCGCCCGTGTCGATTGATCGATCGGCGGATTTTGATGCGATCGTGATCGGTGGCGGACCGACCGGGGCCACCACCGGACTCTGTCTCGCCCGAGCCGGCCGATCGGTGTTGATCATCGAGAAAGCCAGCTTTCCACGCTTCCACATCGGCGAATCGCTGGTCCCGCAGAACATGGAGATCCTTCGCGACCTCGGCTTGCTCGAAGAGCTTTCAAAGCTGCCGCAGGTCGAGAAGACCGGGGCCGAATTCACGATGGGCAACGGGCAGGACACGACCCGCATCCGTTTTACGGATAGCTTGCTGCCCGGCGTGGAGCCGACGTTCAATATCGAGCGTGCGGCTTTCGATGATTGCCTGCTCAAGGCGGCAGAACAAGCGGGTGCCGAAGTCCTGCAGGGGGCGGGCGTGGAAACCATCGAGACGCTTGAGGACGGCCGGGTCGAACTCATTACCGATGGTCGTACGATTACCGCAAAGGTGCTGGTCGATGCCAGCGGCCAATCGACGGTGCTCGGGCGTCACCTCAAAACACGGAAAAACTTCGACCAGCCGGGCCTGCAAAAGATCGCCTACTTCGGTCACTTCACCAACGTCAAGCGCAGCGACGGGCTGGACAACGGCAACATCGTGCTGGTCATGTGTGAAGAGGCCTGGTTCTGGATGATTCCGATCGATGAACATCGCACGAGTATCGGCATGGTGCTCGATACGGCGGTGGCCCGACAGGTCAAACGGCCGGCCCAAGAGATGCTGTTCTGGGGGATCGAGCGCTGCCCAGCGGTCCGCCGACGCCTGCTCGACGCGGGCTACCCCGAGAAGAACGGCGTCATCAGTAACTACAGCTACGCATGCAAGCCTTACGCCGGCCCCGGCTATTTCCTGGTCGGCGATGCGGCGACGTTCATCGACCCGGTATTCTCGACCGGCATCTACCTCGGCATGGAGGGCGGGCGAAACCTCGCTAACCTGATCGATCAACAACTGTCTGGCAAGCTCAGCCCCGAGGCTGCCCGCCGTCGGCATATCCGGTTTCTCGAGCATGGCACTAAGCATTTTTTCCGGATCATCCGCCATTACTACCGCCACAGCTTCCGCGAACTGTTTTTGAACGGCAGCGGGCCCATGAAAGTCCACCGCGCGGTGATTGCCGTGCTGACCGGGCAGGTCATGCGCTCGACGCCTTGGCCGGTACGCTGGCGATTGAAGCTGTTCGATGCGTTTGTTGCATTGCAGCAACGCTTCACGCTGGTCCCGAAGCGGGATCGCTTCTCGCTGCTGAGTCAGGATGGGGATGCGAGGCACGAAGCTGAGCCTTTGCCAATTCCAGCTGCAGAGGCATTCGCCGAAACTTAATTTTTCAGAAACATTGTTAGTCACCCATGCCGCCCCAAGTCCTGAATCGACTGAGCAAGTTGGCCGTGTCATCGCCCGATGGCCTGGCGATCTGCTGCATCGACCCGACCGGGCAGGCGGGGAATTGGCATTGGTCTGCATTGCATGACCGGGTGATGCGATGGGCGCTTGCGGTTGAACGCGGGACGCCATCGGATGCGGTGGTGATGCTGGTCGGGCGGAATCGTCCGGACTATGTGGCGGCGTTTCTCGGGGTGCTCGCCGCCGGCCGAACGCTGATGCCCGTCGATGCCTCGCTGCTCGATGTCGAGATCAACAAATTGGCTGAGCAGGTCGGCTCTCATTGCATCATCCGACAGAGCGATTTGTGTGTTGGTCTGGACGGGTTTGACTTCAGCTATACGCTCGACCTACCGCTGCCTCCGGCAGATCTCAAATCGAATAGTGATCAGGCCGGTCGTGGATTTCTCCTGCTGCAAAGCTCGGGCACAACAGGTTTGCCGAAGATCGTGCGGCGCTCGGCCGTCTCGCTCGATGCTGTCGCGCGCAACGTCGCTGAGGCGGTGGGTTTGCGACCGGACGATCGGGTGCTCGCTGCTGTGCCGCTTTCGCACAGCTACGGGTTGGAAAATGGCATGCTCGCGCCGATCTGGGCCGGTTCCGCGGCGGTGCATCACATCGTGTCCAGCCAGGCGCCTGGCCGAGGCTTCGACCCCGACCTGGTCGTCGCCAGCGGCGCGACTGTGTTGCCGGGTGTACCTGCGATTTTCGAGATGATTAATCGCATGAAGCCTGGTAAGGGCAAGCTCCGCCGCGTGTATTCCGCAGGTGCAATGCTCCCGCCAGACATCGCTCGGGACTTACTCGAGCGTGACGGCCTGAAGCTGGGCTCGCTCTATGGAGCGACTGAGATCGGCTCGGTGACCTTTGGCGAGAATTACGCCGACGTCGGCCAACCGATGCGGGGCGTCGACATCAAAATCCTCGACCCCGATGAGCCCGACCCCGATCTGCCTTTGGCAACCGGCCAAACCGGTCACGTCGCGGTCCGCGCTGCGTCGATGTTTGAGGGCTATCTCGATGCACCGATTGGCGAACAGCCGACGGAAGCCGAGAAGCCGATCGGCGACGTCATCGATGGCTATTTCCTGACCGGCGATCTCGGTTGCCTGGATCGATCCGGTGCCTTGCAAATCACCGGCCGACTCAAGCTGCTGATTGACATCGGCGGCGTGAAAGTCAATCCGCTGGAGATCGAGGCGACATTGGCCCAGCATCCGCATGTGCTGGAATGCGTGGTCGTCCCCGATCCGGTAACCTCCACGATCAATCGGGTCAAAGCGATCCTGACTGCCGACGAGGCGTCCGTCGACCCGGATCAACTCCGCACTTTTCTCCGTTCAAGGCTAGCACCGCATAAGATTCCGCGGACATTCGAGGTCCGTCGAACCCTTCCTAAATCCGCGACAGGCAAAGTGCTGCGGCGAGAGCTGCTCCAACCCGCATGAATCTCACTTTCAATCAGCCCGTATCCCGCACGAATTTGCGAGGCTGCTTCATCATTGTTCTATCGGTCGGGACACTGCTCGCCTCAGGCTGCAGCGGCCGACCCGAGCGTGTGAAGCTGCCGACCTACCCACCGGCAGGCCCGGCCAGCACCATGCGGTTCATGACCGAGCGTGATGCCGGTGTCCGCACGCTGCAAGCCCAGTGCCGCATCAAACTTACCGATAGCCAGGGCGACTCCCACAACCTCGACGGCGCGATCGTTATCCGCGATGATACTCATGCGCGTCTCCGGGGCAGCAAGCTCGGCCAAACGCTATTTGACCTGACTTCGACGCCTGAAGGTGTTTGGCTATATGCCGATTCGCGGGTCGAAGAGAAAATCGAAACCAAGCAGCTCACCGCACAGAAAATTGTGGATGGTCTTAGCTTGTTTCTGCGTGGTGTGAAGCTTGATGCGGTCGAATCGGCACGCAGCACCCCGGCCGGGCTGGTCGAGGTCGTCTATGAAGGGGGGCGGGTCCGGGCGACGATCGACCCGGCGACGCGCACGGTGCAGGCCTTCGCCATCCTAAACGAAAAGGGCAAGGTGACTCGCCAGGTGTTGATGGAGTACACACTGCTGGATGGCTATGTTGTGCCGATCAGTTGGGCTGGCAGTGGTTTGGACGGCACGGGCTTCCGGGTCGATCTGTATAACATTGAGGTCAACGGCGAACTCAACCCCAGGGCTTTCCGCCCGCCCCGCAGAGCGGAACAGTATTGACCAGCCCCTTGGACCAGACCGGAATTTTCGGCCGACTCGCAAAGCTGATCGCCAAACGGCCGCGGACCACGCTGCTGGTGACGCTCATCGTCACCGCCGCCGGCCTGTACAGTGCACTGCAACTCCAGCCCGCCACGGGCATCCGCGACATGCTCGCGGACGATCAGCCTGCCGCGATTGCCTTGGGCAACTTGCTCGACCGATTCGCGTTGGGCGATGACCTGATCGTTCTAGCTCGGACTCCGGAAGGTGAACCCGCTGACCCGGACGAGCTGATTCAGTTTGCCGAACGGTTGAGCGAAAGGCTTGATGAACAGCCGATGGTCAGCCGACATGGTTTTCGGCAGTCGCGTGATGCCATCCAGTACATCGAGCAGGTCGTGATCCCCAACGGTCTGCATTATCTCGACCCGAGTCAACGGCGGGCCATGCTGGATCGGCTCTCGCCCGAGGCCATGGCGGAGCAGTTCGAGCAAAATGCCGCGATGATGGCGATGCCCGGCCCGGCCGCGGGGCAACTCGCCAAAGAGCTGATTCAGGATCCGTTACGTCTGCGGGAATTTATGACCGAGCGGGCCGCGGGCAGCGGCGGGGGTGGGCGGTCACCTTTTGAAACAATGGACGGCAGCGATGCGCTGATCAGCCCGGACGGCCGGGCCATCATGATCCGCGTGGCCGGGGTCGAGTCAGCCAACAGCCTGCCGTTCACTGAGGCCTTTATGCCGGTTGTCCGCGACGCCGTGCAGGCCGCGAATGAACAGAATTTGCAGATCGATTACACCGGGGCTTACGCGATTGCCGAGCTAAGCTCGCAGGCGACCCGCAGCGACATGATCCGCAGTTGCCTCGGGTCGATTGTTTTATTGGTGGTGCTATTCCTGCTGGTGTATCGCAATCCGCTCACGCTGCCGTTGCTGCTGTTGCCGGTGTACGTGGCGATTGTGTTGGGTTTCGGGATTTACGCATTTGTTTCTGGCAAGTTGACGCCTGTCACCGCGGTGTCGGGCGCGGTGTTGGCGGGGCTGGGAATCGATTACTGCGTGCACTACCTCGCGCACTATCAGGCGGAGCATCGCGACGCCCCGCCGTCGGAGGCGTCGATCCGGGCAACCCGGCAGGTCGGCCCGGCCATCTTCGCCGCCTGCGTCACCACGCTGATCGGATTCTCCACGCTGATGAGCTGCGGCGTGCGATCGCTGCGCGAATTCTCGCTGCTCGGCTTGCTCGGCTTGCTTGCTGCGCTCATCGCATCGATCACTGTTTTGCCCGCCATGCTGCTCAGCGTCGAAAAGCACGGGTGGCTCAGTCATGGCTGGTCGTCTTCAAGAATTAACCTCGAACCGATTGTGCGAGGCATCCTCCGCCGGGCCAAGTCGGTCGGCATCCTCGCGATCGTGTTGGGTATCGCCTGCACCGTGTTGCTGATCATCGATTCGCGTGACCCGGAAGGGGGCTGGCGGTCGCCGATCTCTTTTGATCACGATCTGCACGCGATGCACCCCCGGCCGCACCCACCGCTCGAAACGCAAAAAATCGTTGCTGAGAAATATGGTGCCGCCCCCGATTCTCTAACGATTTATCTCGAAGCCGAGACACCCGATGATCTCATCGTCCTCGCCCACCGCGTGCAGCGGCGACTGCTCGACGCCAATCTCGAGCCATTGGGATTGGGCGGCGTGACCGGCCCAGCCTCGTTGCTGCCTGACCCGAGTCAGCCGCCGAACTATGCGGATTTTCATATCCCTACAATCCTTGCTGACTTCGAACAGGCCGCAATAGCCAGTCCGTTCAACCCCGCTGTGTTCGACCCCTACCAATCGTTCCTTCGCGAACTGCTCAGTCCGGGCCAGGCCCCGGGTTGGCAGCAACTTCGACAGTACCCAACAATGGCCAACGCCGTCCTTCCAAAGGACGCGGTGACTCCGACGGATGGCATTGTGCTGGTTACGCTGACCAAACCTTGGGAAACCGTCGAAGCCCGCAACGACATGATCGTGGCGGTGCGTGACACGCTGGAGGGACTCGACGGTGTGACCCTGACCGGCATTTCTGTGGTCGGCTATGACACGCAGGAAGCGATCGGCGGCGAGTTGTTCCGACTCACGACTTTGGCGGGCGTTGCGGTGTTGATCTGGCTCTTCATCGCGTTCAGAAAGCCCAGCGATGTGGCGTTGGCCCTGCTCCCTGCTGTCGGTGCATTGATGCTTCTGGCCGTGGCGATGGATGTGCTGAATCTGAGCTTCAACGGCTTGAATCTCGTGGCCGTGCCGCTGATCGTCGGCATCGGGGTGGATGATGGCATATTCCTGACGCATATCCATCGGCGGGCCCGGCAAGGGCATCTCAATCGCAAAGCCTTCATCGAACAGATCGCGGCGAGCACCCACGCCGTGGTCATGACGACATTCACGACCGGCCTGGCCTTCGGCTCGCTGGCTCTGACCCGGGTCCCCGCCATCCAGCAGCTCGGCACGCTCACCGCCATCGGCGTGTTCTCGGCACTGATTGTCACCGCCATCGGCCTGATCCCGATCCTCGCCGCGCTGCATCGCGACCGTTTCGATCATCAAGCTGAATCACCTGATTGATTTGTATTTCATGACTACTCGTCGCTGGCTCAAACTTGCAATTTGTGGATCATGCTTAATCCCATACATATTGGCAGGCTGTCAGTCTGATCGCCTGTTCTTCCCCGAGCAGCCGATTGCTCAAAGCGATCGTCAGGCGTGGTACGACACGGATGGCGATGGCCGGGCAGACTTTGCGGTATCGCAGAGTGAGGCCGGCCGACTGGATCAGCTGAGTTACGACGACGATCAGGACGGCCAGATCGATCGGCGGTACAACTTGTCGGATTCAGAAGATCAGCCGCGGCCGCATCTCATCGTGCTGGCCGACTCGCTGCCCTACGAGGCGTTTCGTGAGCGTTTCGAGCGGCCCGGCCCGCATGGTCTGCGTTTGTTCCATCCGCCAAGCAAAGTGATCTGCCCGTTCCCGAGCATGTCCGCGCTGTGTTTCACGGCATTGCTCCATGCCCCGCCGATGCCCGGCATGATCAATCGGCACTACGACCCCCGCCCGCAGAAGCGTGGCTACCGCAATCTCATCACGAAGCGTCTCGCAGGCTACCGCAACCCGTGGCAGCAGCGGGTGTCCTACCAAGTCGATTATGACGAGAACGTCGACCTGTTCTTGAAACCGAAAAAATGGCTGCCGATTGAACTCGAACGCAGCCGGCAGGCGTTGGATGACAGCCCGTACCGCACGACGATCGTCTATCTCGCAGCGCCCGCCTCGATGTTGATGCAGCACGGCAAGCCCGGCCTTGACGAAACGCTGGATGAACTCGAACGTTTCTGCCTGCAGATCATGTACGAAAGACGCGGGGCGATGGATATCTCGATTGTGTCCGACCATGGCCACAACCTAGAAAAAACACAGTGGATCGATATTAAGCAACACCTGAAAAATGCGGGTTTCAAAGTCGGCAACAAAGTCAGTGGCGACGATGCGGTCGTCCTCGAGATGGATGGATTGCTCACTTATTTCGGTGTGCATACGAATCAGCCGGAACAGGTCGCCGAGGCGTTGCTCGAGTTGGAACAACTCAAAATTGTGACGTATCAGCAACTCGATGAAGTCGTGGTTCGAAGTCAGCTTGGCGAAGCACGGATCCGCAAATCCGGTGATGTATTTATTTATGAGGCAATCACCGGCGACGTCTTGCTGTACGAGGAATTGGAAAGCCGATCGCTGACGCGTGAACAGTGGTTGAGTGAAACCGCGGATGCGGCGTTTCCGGCTGCGCCGCCGCGGCTTTGGGATGCATTTCATGGCATCGCGGTGAGCACGCCTCAGGTCATGGCGACGCTCGAGCCGGGCTATTGCTGCGGTATTGGTTGGTTCAGTTGGTTTGTCAATCTCGAGTCTACACACGGTGGGCTGGACCAAGTCAGCTCGGCGGCGGTGGTGTTGACAACCCGACCGATCGAGGCTGGGCCGATCTACAGCAGGGATGTGCTGCCCGCGATTGCACCGAGTTTCGATCCGCCGATCGTTCGTCCGAACCGCTAGGCGATGTGACGGTGACGGCGGCTTTATAATCGCCCGATGCTTTTTGCCGAGACCTGGTACACGGTGGTGGCACCGACCGTTGCGATGGTGGGTGGGGTGGTCTGCTACGGCATTGTGCATCCGCGCAGCCAACTTATGGGCCGGGTCCTCTACCGGGCCGACCCGACACAGAATGGCGATTCGCCCCGCGCCGCGCTGACTTTTGACGATGGTCCGACCCCCGACAGCACCCCGGCGGTGCTTCAAGCCTTGCGCGATGTCGATGCGAAAGCAACGTTTTTCGTGATCGGTGAAAACGCAGCTCGCTACCCCGACCTGTTGCGAGAAATCTATAGCGACGGCCACCTGATCGCGAACCACACGTTTGCTCATCACCGCCAAGGGCTCTGGGGCCGGCATGTGTATTGGCGACAGCAGATGGAGACGACCGGCGACCTGATCGTCGATCTGATCGGACAACGCCCAGCCATCTTTCGCCCGCCGATGGGCTACAAACATTGGCATCTGATGTATCAGGCCCGCACGACCGGCCACACCGTCGTGAACTGGTCCCGCCGCGCCCGTGATGGCGGCCGACGGACCACCGCCCGTAAGATCGTCAAGCTACTCGCCGGGGCTGAGGACGGCGAGGTTCTGCTGCTGCACGATGGCCACGAGCCGGATCGTTCGCGATCCAGACGCCCGACCGCCGAGGCGGTAATTCCGCTAGTCAATCAATTGCGAGACCGAGGATTGGAACTGGTGACACTTGATGAATTGTTCGGGATCGAAGGGTATCAGTAAAATCTGATAGGGGTGGCGTGGTCTTCTGCTTTGAGCAGGCCACGATACAAGTCGCTCGCCGGGGCCTATCGCCAAAGTCCGATGGACCACGCCACCCACCCGCCATTCCACGCCACCCCGGTTACGAATTAAGCTTCGTTGCAGTGAACGATTGGCCTGTCGATTCGCGATCCCATCGCCACGCCGGGCCGTGCTTCCGTTGGTAGTCTTCCCAGAGCTCGAACCAGTACGCGAGGAAGGGGTAAGGCTCATACTGTCGGTAGTACGCCTCGATCCGACGATGCAGCTTGGCCGGGTCTTTCGGCCGTTTGATATTTTGGGTTTTGCAGAAGTGTCGATAGGTCTCGGTATCGATTGGCAGTTGATTGTAATGGCCGACCAGATGGCAGAGGTTGGCGGCGGCATAGGGGCCCAGTCCGTAAATTTTGATAAAGGCTTGGTACAACGCATCGCTGGGTCGGTGTCGGTCGTCAAGTGATTCCAAATCAATATGACCGTCCAGCACCTCGCGGGCGAAACGGACGATACGTTCAGCGCGATAGCCGACCTTGCATCGGGATTTGAGGCGTTCGACGCCGAAGTCGGCGAGCTCAGCGGGGGTGGGAAAATTGCCGTGGCCGACGTGCTCGACCATGAGGCGGTTCATCGTCATCGTGTTCGGCCAAGTGACGTTGCACGACGTAATGGTTTTTATGACATCCTCAAAAAGCGTCGGGCTGCGAAACATTCGGCCAAAGCCGCGGCGGGCGGCGGGTTTATTAAGCTTGCGCCACGGCGATAGGTCTTCGTCGTAACGCAGCATCCGTTTGACTTGAATCTTAATAAACAGTTGATCGCCGCGATCCAGTGTGCGATCACATTCAATGATCAGCCGTCCCCTTGGAACTTGCCGCAGCATGCAACGCACGGTCGATCCCCGTCGCATGTGAAGCGGGCGGTGTAGCACCTGCCGCCGGATATCCCAATGATTGGGGGCCAAAAGAAAATAGCCGTAGCTGCACACCGCTTTGTGCAGGCTGAATCGCTTTTCCGGAAGCGGCAGCGAGAGTCGGGAACCGCTCAGATCTCCAGCACTCACGACGAGCGGAAGTTAGTGACATCCGCTCCGCTCGGGGCGAGTCGTTTATCGACTGGGTAGAGCAGGTTCACGATGTTGCGCGACAGCCGATCGCCGAGGTGGCGATAGAGGTCGTAGTATTCATCGATCGAGGCGCGGATCGTATCGATGTCGGTCGGCCCTGAGCCGTAGAAGTCCGGATCATCCGCGAGGATTTCCTGGATCATCGGGCGGGTCCACTCGAAGTGGTATTGGAAGCCGTAGGTCGTCAGCCCGACGCGGAAGGCCTGGCATTTGCATTGTTTGCTGGACGACAGCGGGATCGGCGTGCCGCCGGGCGGGGCCTTGGTGACCTCGCAGCCGTGAGCGTGGAACTGCATCGTGTCCCAGGGGATGCCGGCGTGGATCGGGTCGGTCGTGCCGAAGAAGCTGGACTTGACGTTGCCGAAGCCGATCTCCCGCTGCTCCATGCGGCCGACCTCGCCGCCCAACGCGGTGGCGATCAGTTGAGCACCCAGACAAATCCCCACGACCGGGATGTCGCGTTTATGAGCCTCGCGGATGTAGTCGATCTCCGGGGTCATCCAGGCGTGTTGATCCTGCTGATCCGTGTCTTGCGGACCACCCATGACGAGGATGCCGTCGACGCCATCGAAGTCTGCGGGGACGGAGGCGTCTTCGTAGAGGGGGAGGATGTCGAGGCGGTGACCGAGCTCCTGCAGCACGATGCCGAGCCGGCCGGCGGTCTCGAGCGGGTGATGTTCAAATACGACGATGGCCATGCATGAAGTTTAGCTGATCGCGAAACGCAGCGCTCTCGGGCTTGCGATTAAGCAAATCCAGCCGAGCCGATCGATATAGAGGCATGGCCCAGACCCGACATGTCATGATGCTCCACTCCGGCGGGCTGCGGAGCCTGATCGCTCTTGCGGTACTGCTCAATCGTCACGAACGAGTCCGGATCACGCCGGTTTTTACGCACGATGGGCGGGACAATACGGCTCAACGGCTTGAACACGCGCATCGACAAGCGGATCATTTTCAGCTCCACCGCGTCGATGAGCTGCGTATCCCGCATCTTTATAACCAGCCCACGGCCAAGGCGGCGGATGGCCTGCCCGCGGCGAAGCTCGCCACGCCGCAATTGCTCTTGGGCACCTTTGCCCACGCGGCGGAACATCAGATCGGATCTGTCGTGTGGCCTCAATCCTGTGACGGCCGATCTACGGAAATATCAAGACTCTCAATCCTTCGGCACTCGATGATGCAAATGCTTGAGAACGATTTGATCCAGGCGCCGGCGTTGGAAGTGCCACTACTGCGTTACACGGATCGGCAGCTCATCGAATTGGGCGAGGGCTTGGGCGTGCCTTGGGAGACCGCATGGTCTTGTGCGATGAATGTCGAGCAACCCTGTGCAAGCTGCCCAGCCTGTCGGCGCCGGATCGCGGCCTTCCGGGCGGCTGGCGTGATCGATACGGCTTTCGAAAATCAGCGCAGGCTTCAGCGGTCAGCCTGAAGACTGCCCTGAATGGGTCAGCACCACGGGCGGGGTGAGGTTCGCCCCCCGGGGCGGCGAAAAGTCTAATTTCTGCATTGGAACCTCTTCAAGCACACGGATCATCGCGATCTCATCGCAGGCCTCGTTCTTCGGGCAGCGGACACAGTCGGCCCAGACTTTCAACGGCAGCTCCTGCCGATCCACCACCCGGAAGCCGAGCTTCTCGAAAAAGTTTTGCTCATAGGTCAGCGACATGACCCGGCGGATGCCCAGGCGACGGGCATCGTTGATGCACGCCTCGACCAGTCGTTTGCCCAGCCCTTTGCCACGCTGCGAGACCTCGACAGCCAATGAAACGACTTCAGCCAAGTCTGCCCAGATGATGGACAAACCACAGACGCCGACGACGCGGTCGCCCTCGATGGCCACGACGAATTCGCGGAGGTTCTCGTAGAGCACCGCGGCCGACTTGGGCAGCATCAGCCCGAACTCCGCAGCATCGTTGATGATCCGACCCATCGCGGGGACGTCGGCAATCGCAGCGGGTCGGATCATCGGTCGATTATAAAAAAAAGCCCCCGCGGGTGAGGCGGGGGCTTTGTCGTTTCGAGACAGAACGCTTTATGCGGGCAGGTCGAACAGCAGGACTTGGCCCTGCTCATCCGAGCCGAGCTTGATCTCGCCGGCTTCGATGGCGATGGCATCGCCGGCGGAGAGCGCTTGGCCATTGATCGTGGCTTGCCCGGTCGCGACATGAACGTAGGCGACGCGGCCCTCGGCAAGCTCGTAGCTAACGACGTCGGGCTTACTCAGATCGGCGACGTACACCGAAGCATCCGCACCGATCGCCAGGTGAGTCTCACCGCCGGCCGGGCTGGCGATCAGCCGCAGCGTATTCGCCCGGTCGTTGGCATCGGTCGGCAGCTCCTGATATCGCGGCTGGGTGCCACGCTCCGCAGGCTCGATCCAGATCTGCAGGAAATGGACCGGCTCCGACTTGGAGGCGTTGAACTCGCTGTGTGCCACGCCGGTGCCGGCGGACATCAATTGAGCCGTGCCCGGCCCCAGCGTGGAGTCGTGGCCCATCGAGTCGCGGTGGGCCAACTCGCCATCGAGGACCCAGGTCAGGATTTCCATATCACGGTGCGGGTGCGTATCGAACCCCATGCCGGGAGCCACACGGTCGTCGTTGAGCACCCGCAGCCCGTGATAACCCATCTTCCGGGGGTCGTGGTAGCCGCCGAAGCTGAAGCTGTGCTTCGAGTCCAGCCAACCGATTCGGGTTGTCCCGCGCTGATCGGCGGGGCGGACTTCCGAATGTCGCTGTAGTGTGTCAGTCATCGCAAACTCCTTAAAAGGTTGTTGAAACAACTATATCGTATCTGTAACGCAAAGTCAAGTATGACGCTTGCCGAAAATTGAACTGCTTTACACGCCGACGCTGAGCGAGTCTTCGAGCGAAGCGTCTGGTATTTGATGTGTATCCCAGACGCTTCGTTGCAGAGCCTCCTCAGCGTCGGCGTGGGGTGAGAGATGCGTTGTTGAGGTCAGCCTTGCAGTTCTGCTTTTAGCCGATCCTCGTACCAAATCTCGATGTTCAGGTCTTGTGCTTTCTTTAATTTTGAACCCGCGGATTCGCCGGCGATCAGCAGGTCGGTGCTCTTGCTCACGCTGCCAGTGACTTTGGCCCCCATCGTTTCGAGCAGGTCTTTGAGTTCGCTGCGGGTGTAGTCATGGAGTGTTCCAGTAAGCACGATCGTTTTGCCGGCCCAGGAAGTATCCGCGTCGGCAGCGATACTTTCCGACTGCGGCTCGTGCATCTCGACACCCGCGGTGCGTAAGGCTTCAAGCGTGTCTCGGCCCTTATCCGAATGGATAAATTGATGTAGCGAGGCCGCGGTGATGGGTCCGATGTCATCGATCGCCTCGAGGTCTTCGGCCGAGGCTTGCTGCAAATCATCGAGTGTGTGAAAGGCTTTGCTGATCGATCGGCTGGCGGTTCGTCCGATGTGTCGGATACTCAAGCCCGCCAGAACACGTGCCAACCCACGGCCCTTCGAGGCCTCGATCCCTTCCAATAGTTTGTCGACTTTCTTGTCCGCCATCCTATCCAACGCGATCAACGCCTCTCGATGGTTCTTGAGCGTGTAGATGTCTGGCAGTTGTGGGATCAGGCCTGCCTCTAATAGCTGATCGATCGTTTTCTCGCCCAGTGCATCGATGTCCATCTGGTTACGGCCGGCGAAATGGATCAGTCGCTCGCGGAGTTGGGCGGAGCAGTCGGGGTTGGGGCAATAGCGGGCGGTCTCCTTGCCTTCCTCGTCGCCGCTGTCGCTCTCGATCACGACCGCGGTTCCGCAGGCCGGACAGTGAGTCGGCGGCTGAAGCGGCTTCGCATCGGCGGGGCGGCGGTCGGGCAGCGCGGCGACGATCTGCGGGATGATTTCGCCGGCCTTCTCGATGACGACCGTGTCGCCGAGGTGGATGTCCTTGCGTCGAGCCTCGCCGTAGTTGTGCAGCGTCGCGTGGGTCACCGTTGTGCCAGCCACGAAGACCGAGTCCATGACCGCCCGCGGCGTGATCTTGCCGGTCTTGCCGACCTGGGCCTGGACCTCACGCAGCACCGTTTCGACCTGCTCGGCCGCAAATTTGAAGGCGATACACCACCGCGGGCTCTTACTGGTGGTCCCGAGCTTCTGCTGCAGTGTGATGTCATCGATCTTGATGACCACGCCATCCGTGCCGTAGCCCAGATCATGCCGATCGCGGTCGAAGGCCTCGATGTACTGCCAGGCTTCATCAAAAGTTTTCGCCTCGGACATATGCGAACTGACCGGCAGACCCATCGCCGCGACGGCCCGGCTGAACATGAATTGGGAATCTGTCAACCGTGCGTCCGCATCCTCGGACATCCCACCCCGGCCATGCACGGTGAAGCGTAACCCCTTCGCAACTTTGTACGAGTCTTTCTGTTTCAGCGTGCCGGCGGTGAGGTTACGTGGGTTGGCGTAAAGCTCCAGCTCCTGTTTTTCGCGCTGCTTATTGAGCTGCTGAAAGACGCGGTCGGGCATGTAGAGTTCGCCACGCACCTCCAGCCGACTCGGGATCGGCCCCGCCTCATCGTTCAACACCAGCGGGATGTCGTGCACCGTCCGGACGT
The DNA here is from genome assembly GCA_964523485.1 of uncultured Phycisphaeraceae bacterium. Taxonomy (GTDB): domain Bacteria; phylum Planctomycetota; class Phycisphaerae; order Phycisphaerales; family Phycisphaeraceae; genus Algisphaera. The sequence continues at coordinate 43,775 of CAZFZS010000019.1, forward strand.
TCTGCGTGACATCATCACCCTTCTGGCCATCGCCTCGTGTCACCGCACGAGCCAATTGGCCATCCTGGTAAATCAGCGACAACGCCACGCCATCGATCTTGGGTTCGAGGCAGAGCCGCGGTTCTGCTTCCGCATCGGCAAACAGTGCTGAACTCTCTTCGGACTTCGCCAACGCTCGTATCGTCCGGTCGTACCACTCCCGCAGTTCCTCCCTGCTGTACGTGTTGTCGATCGACAACATCGGCACGGCATGTTCAACCGTTTCGAAGCCTTCGATTGGTCGGCCGCCCACGCGATGTGTCGGCGAGTCGGCCGTAGCGAGTTCAGTGTGGGCCGCCTCTAAATCCTGCAATTCGCGAAGTAGCTGGTCAAAGTCCTGATCAGAAACCTCGGTCGCCTGACCGGTGTAATACAGCTCGTTATGCCGAGTGATTTCGGCTCGGAGTTCAGCAACACGACGGGCGGGATCAGTCTTGGTCATACCTTACTTTCAGTGATCCGCATCAGGTTGGACCGCGTATTCACGCAGCGCTTCCATCGTGACGACTTTCAGCGCACCGCGATGCGTTGCTTTGAGCACCACCGGCGGGGCCACGCCCGCTTCGTAAGCCTCGGCCCAACGCGTGACACAAAGGCACCAGCGGTTGCCCGCTTTCAGGCCCGGGAACCGAATCTCTGGCCGAGGCGTGATCAGGTCGTTGCCCTGCGACCGGCTGAACGCGAGAAACTGGTCGGTCATCACCGCGCAAACGGTATGCGAGCCGAGGTCGCTCGGCCCGGTTTCGCAGCAGCCGGTGCGGAAGTAGCCGGTCATCGGGTCTTCGCCGCAGACCTGCAACGGGCCGCCTAGAACATTAAAAATCCGGTCGGCGGGGTCGGGGGTTTCATCGGCTCTACGGATCATGTCGAAACGATAGCCGACGCCGATGCCACTGTCATGGTCGGGGACCGGCTGACTACCATTCATCGTTATGACCCGACACGCCAATGCCCAACCGCGGTTTACCAACGCCCTGATCGATTCGACTAGTCCGTACCTGTTGCAGCACGCACACAACCCTGTGGACTGGAAACCATGGGGTAAGCCTGCGTTTACCGAGGCGCATCAACGCGATGTGCCGATCTTTCTTTCTATCGGCTATTCGACCTGTTACTGGTGCCACGTCATGGAGCGGGAGGTGTTCGAGAACTCTGCCATTGCCGAGCGACTGAATGCGGCGTGCGTATGTATCAAGGTTGATCGCGAGGAGCGGCCAGATGTCGATGATTTGTACATGTCCGCCACGCAGTTGCTGACCGGCAGCGGCGGTTGGCCGATGTCGGTTTTCCTTACGCCGCCGGGCGTTGGGGGCGATGGCGAGAAAGGACTTAAGCCGTTCTGGGCGGGGACTTACATCCCGCCGACGCGCATGCACGGTCGGCCGGGCTTTGTCGAAGTCGTCGAAGCGATCAGCGGATTCTGGCGGGATGAGCGGCAGCAGGTGTTGGACCAGGCCGAGCGTGTTGCCAGCGCGGTCGCCGAACAGTCCTCCGCGAAGTTCGCTGCCGGCCCGGTCACATCTGCAATGATCGACCGCGTGAGTCAGGGGTTGATGACGCGATACGATCCGAGGTACGGCGGATTTTCAGGCAGCGAGGGGCCGAAATTTCCGACGCCGGTGCAGCCAATGTTTTTGTTGAGTCATCACGAGAACGAATCCGAATCCTCAGCGATTCAAGCGTTGCATCACACCTTGAGTGCAATCGCCCGCGGCGGCATCTTCGATCAGGTCGGCGGGGGCTTTCATCGCTATAGCGTCGATGAGCGCTGGCTCGTCCCGCACTTCGAGAAGATGCTTTACGACAACGGGCAACTGCTCGAGCTTTTTGCATCCGCGATTCGAGCCGATCCGCAGCACCCGAATGTCGCTCTGTATCGGCGTGTCATCACCGAAACGAGCGAGTATCTCAAACGCGAGATGACCGACCCGACCGGAGCCTTTTGGTCGGCCCAGGACGCAGAGGTCAACACCCGCGAAGGCGAAAATTATCTTTGGGACAAGGATGAGTTCGAGCAGGTGCTGAAGGCGGGCGGAATGGATGACGGTGCGGTGGCGATCTTGGCGGACCTTTACGGCTTAGAAAGTGGCCCGAATTTTCGCGACCCGCATCACGCCGAGGCGCAGCCGACCAACGTGCTCTATCTCCCCCGGCCGATGGATGAGGTCGCCAATGTCCACGAGATTTCTGTCGAATCGCTCGATGAACTACGGCAGTCTGCCAAACGCATATTGCTCGCACACCGCGACCGACGCGATCAGCCCGCAACGGATGACAAGGTGTTGACAGCATGGAACGGTTCAGCGATTGCCGGTTTGGCGAAAGCGGGTATCGCGATCAAGCAACGCGGCCTCATAGATATAGCCAGCCGTGCTGCGGATGCGGTGCTCGAGCACATGGTGGATGACGAGGGCCGGGTGTTACGTTCGATGCGGCAGGGAAAAATTGGGAAGCTCGGGTTTCTCGAAGATGCCGCACTACTGATCCACGGCCTGCTAGCGTTGCATCAAGCTGAAACAGCACTGCAGATCAAAAGTACAGGGCGATATCTGGATCAAGCGATCCGGCTTACGAACAAAACTGCGGATGATTTCGGCCGCCCGGATGCAGCGGGTACGTATTTTGATACCCGCCAAGGGCAGTCCGATCTCTTCGTGCAAGGCATGTCAATTCAGGACGGTGCGATGCCCAGCGGGAACGCGCAGATGCTGCACAATGCGATCACGCTGGCGGAATTGACTCACGAAAAGCGGTGGATGGACTTGGCCATCGCCGGCCTCCGCCGACTGTCGCAACCGCTGCAGGCAATAGGCTTGGGCATGACCCATACCGCACATGCCGCCAGCCGATTACTGCGGTCGGGGCGAATGGACGTCGTCGAAGTACTCAACAATTCGGCAGAATTAACGAGTACCGCTGCTGTAGAGCAGCATAGTCGAGCCGTCGCTGCGACAGCAGAAAAAACCCGCGGCGCGTCAGGCGGGTCTAGCGAGGCATACCGCATCGAAGTCGTCATTCCCGATGGGCTGCATCTATACGCTAATCCAATTGACGAGCCGGGCCTGGTCGCCACGACGCTGACTGCCAATGTGCCGCTGACCCGGGTCGACTACCCGCCGGGTCAGCTGAAGTCGTTCGGGATGGCTGATGCTGTGGTTCCGATTTATGAAGGCCAAGTCGTAATCACAGTCGAAACGGAGCAACCGGCAACGCGATTCATGTTGAAGTTCCAGCCATGTAACGATCAAGCATGTTTTGAGGTTACAGAACTTTATATCGCAGTGGAGGATGAATCGAGCAGTAGGGTGCGGTAACGCTTTGCGTACCGCACCACCACTGGGCACACACTTTCGGTGCGGTTCGAAGACTCACCGCACCCCACTTGGCGACTTATGGAAATTGGGTGGCGTGGTCTGCTGCTTTGAGCAGGCCACGATGGACGACACTTACCCATGACCTGACGTCAAAGCCCGCCAGACCATGCCACCCGACCCATATTCGAAGCTAAGGCACGATAATTAAGCCGGCAAAGCATCCTCAAACTGCTTGCAGCGTAATCGCAGATTATCCAGCACGTTCATGAAGTTGATGTAGCTGTCGTAGGGCGACTCGTAGGGGCTGAAGTATTGGTGCACATCGCCATCCTCGAAGAACTTCGTGCACATGTAGTAGAAATGGTCAGAGCAGGTCAGCCTTCTCCAATCTTTGAGGATGCGTTGTGCCGGCTCGGGGTGGTCGTGTTGGTGAGTCTGAACGGTAGCGAGGATGTCGTCGCGCAGGCTGTAGAGCTCCTTGAGCGCGCTGGTCTGCATCGCATTACCCGCCCAGGCCGAGATATCACGTTCCGTGTCGGCCCAGCTCGTCGGCTGTGGGCAGTCGTAAGTATCGACCGGCTGAAACAGGTCATAGGCTTCTTGCGGCGTGATGAAGCTGTGGCCTTGTTCAAGGACGGCGGTCGGCATTTTTTCAAGAAAGCTGAAGATGCCGGTGTCCTGCCACTGGTGTTCGCCGAAGGTCTCGAAATCCATGAAGAGATTAATCACGTCGGCCGATGCGTTGGTCGGCTCGGCGAGGGCATTGGCGAACTTGGCCGGGGTCAGCGGGTAACGCGGCGCGTTGCGATCTGCGAAGCGGAAGGCGATGTCGTCGCTCAGCCGATGATGCTTGAGCAGCAGCGGCAGGCCGGCGGTGGACCGGTAGACATGGCCGGGCGATCGGTCGGCCAGAATCGTATCGACGCCCTCCGCCAACACGCCCACGAACCGCCCCTGTTTCTGCAAATGGTCTGCCAACCGATTGTCGTAGATCAATTCGGTATTACGGAAGACCGCCGGTTTTTGGTGGAAGAGGTCATCGATACGCTGTGAATGCAAATCGACCTGCTGCTCGAACTCATCGAGGTTGTAAAGCGATGCGAGGCTGTGGTGGTAGGTTTCCGCGAGAAACTCCACGCAGCCGGTCTGGGCTAGTTTGACGAAAGTCTGAATGACTTCCGGCGCGAAGCGTTCGATTTGTTCGATCACCTCGCCGGTCAGTGAGAAGGCAACTTTGAATTGCCCCTCGTGACGCTCGATCAAGCTGAGCAGCAACTGCGTGGTCGGCAAATAGGACTTGCGAGCGACCTTGCGGAGGATCTGGGCGTTCTGATCGTGGTTAAAATAGTCCGGCGCGGTATCGAAGACGCTGTATCGGCGTAGGCGATGAGGCTGATGAACTTGAAAATAAATGCAGACGGCGGGCATGACCGAGAAGTTTCCAATGAGCCGGCCATGCAAGGCGGTCGCGTTGGCCAGGGACGCGATCGGACCTCAAGGTGACGGCGGGGTCATTGTGACGCATCCGCCGCAGCTTGCAACAACTCGCCCCGCTCCATCTCGGCGGCCTCGGCCAGGTTTTCTTCGGGGATGATGATCCTGGCGCCTCGCTGAAAGGTGATATACGAATAAAACCACTGGATCAGCACAGCGATTTTGTTGCGGAACGTCACCAAGAACATGATGTGGATGCCCAGCCAGGCACACCACGCGGGGAAGCCGCCGAAGCGGAGCTTGCCGATCCAGGCGACCGCTCGCTTGCGGCCGATGGTGGCCATCGAGCCCTTGTCCCAATAATCGAAGGCGGGGCGGTCGGCGACGGCCCGTTGGCCGTGCAACATCTCGTGGTGGACGATCTTTGCGACATGCTTGCCCATCTGCATTGCAGCGGGAGCGACGCCGGGTACATCTTGTCCATCGACATCCGTGATACTCGCCAAATCGCCGATCGCGAAAATATTCGGATGCCCCGGCACGCTCAGGTCCGGTTCGACCTCGATGCGGCCGCCGCGGTCTTTCGGGGCCTCGAAGGTGTCGGTCAATTCGCTCGCCCGGACGCCTGCTCCCCACAGCACGTTCCCGCAGCGGATCACCGTGCCGTCTTTGAGTGTCACACAGCAGTGCTCGACTTCGTTCACCCGCTGATTGAGCATCACCTCGACGTTCAATTCCTTGAGTTGTTTCAGCGCGCTGGCTGAAAGCTCTTCCGGATATACCTTGAGCAAACGATCGCCGGACTCGATCAGAATCACACGGGCATTGCGTACATCGATCCGCCTGAAATCCTTTCGGAAGACCCGGTGGATCAATTCCGCCATCGCGCCAGCCAGTTCGACACCCGTCGGTCCGCCGCCGACGACAACAATGGTCATCAGTCTTTCCTGTTCAGCCGTATCAAGCGAGGCTTCAGCCTTCTCAAAAGCACACAGCACCTCGCGACGCATCCGCAGGGCATCATTCAGCGTTTTAAGTCCGGGTGCATGTTCTTGCCAATGTTCTTTGCCGAAATAGCTGGTCCGTCCGCCGGCCGCGAGCACGAGATAGTCATACTTGATCTTCTCATCGCCCATCTCGACAAACCGGCCTTCGGTGTCGATGTTCGTCACCTCATCCATCCACACGGTAATGTCCTGCCGCTTGCGGAACACCGAGCGGATCGGTGCTGCAATTTCGGTGGCGGCGAGGGCGGACATCGCGACCTGATACAGCAGCGGCTGAAACAAATGGTGGTTCTGCTTGTCGATCAGAATGATCTCGGCGTGAGTCCGTTTGAGGTTTTGGCAAAAAGTCATGCCGGCAAACCCGCCGCCGACCACGACGATGTTCGGGCGGCTGGCGTCGGTGGGTTGCTCAATCATGGAGGTTGCTTCGAAATTATTGCGTTGGGGCAGACGTTCAAGGGTAGGCGTGCGTAACGGGTTAAGGCCTTCATTGCGTGAGGAAATTGCAAGATATGTAGTCTTCGCCGCGTCGGGCTTGCGATATACTGCCGGGCTTATTTCACGCCACCGCCGAACCCGCCATGCCTACCGCCGCCGAAATCCGCCAACAGTTCATCGACTTCTTTGTTGAGAAACACGGCCACACGGCCGTGGCGTCCTCGCCAGTCGTCCCGCACGACGACCCGACGCTGCTTTTCACTAATGCGGGGATGAACCAATTCAAGGACGTTTTCCTCGGCACGGGCGATCGGCCCTACACCCGGGCGGTCGACACGCAGAAATGCATCCGGGCCGGCGGCAAGCACAACGACCTCGACGATGTCGGCAAAGATACCTACCACCACACCTTTTTCGAGATGCTCGGCAACTGGTCGTTCGGTGACTATTTCAAAAAAGAGGCCATCGACTGGGCTTGGGAACTGCTGACCAGCGACGACTGGTGGGGACTCGACCCCGAGCGGCTGCACGCCAGCTATTTCGAAGGCGATGAAGAGCTCGGCCTCGAGCCGGACCTCGAAGCCCGCGACCTCTGGCTCGCCCACCTGCCCGCCGAACGCATCCACCCCGGCAACAAGAAAGACAACTTCTGGGAGATGGGAGACACCGGCCCGTGCGGGCCCTGCTCCGAATTGCATTATGACCGCAGCCCCGACAAGTCCGGCGGGTCGCTGGTCAACGCTGACGATCAGGACACCGTCGTCGAAATCTGGAACCTCGTTTTCATCCAGTACAACCGGCTGACCACCGGCGGCCTCGAACCGCTGCCCGCCAAGCATGTCGACACCGGCATGGGCTTCGAACGCATCGTCCGCATCCTGCAGAACAAGGACAGCAACTACGACACCGATGTCTTCGCCCCGCTGTTCAAAGCGATCCACGAAACCACCGGCGCCCGGGCCTACCAGGGCGGCGAAGGATCATTGCAGGACCCTATCGACATCGCTTACCGTGTCATCGCTGACCACATCCGCACGCTGACGTTTGCATTGGCGGACGGTGCCCACTGCAGCAACGACGGGCGGGGGTATGTCCTGCGTCGCATTTTGCGAAGGGCGGTGCGATACGGCCGGCAGACACTGGGCGTACAGGAACCGTTCTTCTACAAGCTCGTTCCAGCGGTCGTCGAGAACTTCAGGGGGCCGTTTCCCGAAATCGAGCCGGCCGCTGAAGCGGTTATGGCAGAGATACAAGACGAGGAAGAATCGTTCGGCAAGACACTCGACCGTGGCATCGCATTGTTCGACGAAACCGCCAAACGTTTAGCCGATGCGGCGAAGCCGCCGGTCATCCCCGCCGACGACGCTTTCCAACTCCACGACACCTATGGCTTCCCGCTCGACCTGACGCAGCTCATGGCCGAGGAACGGGGTATGACCGTTGATGTCGAAGGGTTCAATCGGTTGATGGACCAAGCCCGCGAAACCTCACGCGGCGGGGCGGATGGCGGGGCGGACGCGATGGCTTCGCTCGCCGAGCAGGTCCGCAAAGGATTGGATGCGGGTTGGTTCACCACGACGAACTTCACGGGTTATGAAGCGACCGAAGCGCCGTTCCAGAAAAATACGCTGCATCTTTTCAAGAAGACCGGCGACAGTTACCTCTCGGCCCCGCAGGCGACGGCAGGCGATGAGGTCGCGGTCGTTTTGCAGATGACGACGTTTTATGCCGAAGCCGGCGGCCAAGTCGGCGACACCGGCAGCCTCATGGTCCGCGATTCGACCTCGCCGACCGGCGGGCAGATGGTCCGCATCAAGGTCACCGACACGGTCAAGGTCGGCGATGTCCATGTCCACCTCGGCAAGGTCACGGCCGGCATCTTGGAAAACTGCGAAGACACCTGCTCGGTCGCGATGGGCGTCGATGCCGCCCGCCGTGCGGCGATCCAGTCGAATCACACCGGCACACACATCATGAACCGTGCGCTGCGCGACCACGTCAACGCCGAGGCCGACCAGCGTGGCTCGCTGGTCGATGGCGACAAGCTCCGCTTCGACTTCACCCACTCAGCCGCGTTGACCGCTGAACAGATCGAAGCCGTTGAGCAGCAGGTCAATCACCAGATCGCCGCGGACCTGCCGGTGTATGCCGAGCTCGCCCCGCAGGAACAGGCGATCCGGATCAACGGCCTTCGTGCGGTCTTCGGCGAGAAATACCCGCCCAATGTCCGCGTCGTCAGCATCGGCGTGCCCGTCGCCGAGCTCTTGGCCAACCCGGAAAACGACGATTGGCCGCAGCACAGCATCGAGTTCTGCGGCGGCACGCACCTCGCCACGACCGGTGATGCCGAGGGCTTTGTGATTGTCAGTCAGGAGGCCGTCTCCAAAGGCGTCCGCCGGGTCACCGCACTGACCGGCGATGCCGCCCATCGCGCATCCGCCCAGGCCCAGTCGCTGCTAAGTCGGCTTGAAGCCTTGGCCGAGGCCGATACTAAAGATCTGGCCGACGAGGTCGAGGGCTTGACCCGTTCAATGGAACAGGGCGAATTGCCCATCAACGGTCGATCGCAAATCCGCGGGGGTTTGGCTGAGCTGAACAAGAAAGTCAAAGCCCATCAAAAAGCACAGGGCAGCCAGAGCGAGCAGGCGGTCATTGAAGCTGCGCGAAATCTCGCGGATCAGGCATCCGGCCCGGTCATTGTCGAGCAAGTCGACGGAGCCGATGGCAAAACCCTGCGGACCGCCATGGATGTCATCCGCAAGAAACACCCTGAGGCGGCGATGCTGCTCGCGGCGGTCAGCGATGACAAGGTTGCCTTGCTTGCATCCGTGCCGGAAGCGATGGTCAAGTCCGGCTTCAAGGCGGGCGACTGGATCAAGCACGTCGCGCCGATCGTGGGTGGCGGGGGCGGCGGCCGACCCGATATGGCCCAGGCCGGCGGCAAGGACCCGAGCAAGCTGGATGATGCCCTCGCAGCCGCTCGCGAATTCGCTCAGGAAAAAGGATGACTCACGCGATGAGCGATGCGGATTGGAAAGATGAAAAGCGGTGGTCGATTGATAGGCTGACCCAGTGGTGGGAAAGTCGACCCTGGCCGGTGGGTTGTAATTTTTATCCCTCGACGGCTGGCAACCAGTTGGAGATGTGGCAGGCCGAGACGTTCGATCCGGAGACGATCGACCGCGAACTCGGCTGGGCGGCGGGCCTGGGCATGAACTTCATGCGGGTCTATCTGCACGACTTGGTTTTCCACGCCGACCGTAACGGGCTGTTCGAGCGGATGGACCAATACCTGTCGATCGCCGACGGCCATGGCATTGCGACGATGTTCGTTTTCCTCGATGATTGTTGGTCGGATGCGGGGGCATTGGGCCCACAACCCGAACCCATCCCTGGGGTGCACAATTCGACCTGGTTGCGTTGCCCGTTGGAGCGGGGCGTTGAGCGGGCCCAGTTTGATAACGAGTTCCGTGAATCGGTTCGGCGTTATATCGTCGAGACGATTGAACCGTTCAAAGACGATCATCGCGTCGCGGCCTGGGACCTCTACAACGAGCCGGTGCAGGATGGCCGGCGGACGCTGAGGACCGAAGAAGGTGATCTTGCCGCGTGGGATACCGCACCCATGGGCAAGCGGTCGATCGCCGAGATGGTCAAACTCTGCTTCGATTGGGCACGCGAGGTTGATCCGACGCAGCCGCTGACGATCGGCGTGCATGGCCGCGACTGGACGGCCGACCCGATCAATCTCATGCAACTCCATCGCAGTGACTTGCCGAGCTTTCATTTTTACGGCCACCACGACAAAACTCAAGATACGATCGACACGGTCCGCTCCGTCGTTGGTGATCGCCCGCTGCTGTGCAGTGAATACCTCGCCCGTGAGCAGGGCAACACGTTTCAAACCGTCCTGCCGATTTTCAAGCAGCTGCGGGTCGGCGCAATTAACTGGGGATTTGTCGCGGGGCGGTCGCAGACGATTTATCATTGGCGGAGCTGGGAAACCCCCGGCCCGATCCCCGAGCCACCGATCTGGCACCACGACATCCTCCGCCAAGACGGCTCGCCCTACGATCACGAAGAAGTCGAGCTGCTACGCGAGCTGACCGGCGTCGAAAAGAACTAGCAGTTAGCAGATGCCAACTGGCAAGGACGCTGAGAACTATTCAAACCCATTACCCAACACCCAACACCACAAACTTCATGCCCTACATCAACGACAACTACCTCAAACTCAAAGCCGGCTATCTCTTCCCGGAGATCGCCCGTCGCGTGAATGCCTTTGCCCAGGCCAATCCCGATGCAGCGATCATCAAGCTCGGCATCGGCGATGTCACCGAGCCGCTGCCCGAAGCCTGCCGAACCGCGATGATTCGCGCAGTGAACGAGATGGGCAAACGCGAAGGCTTCCACGGCTACGGACCGGATCAGGGCTACCTCTGGCTACGCGAGAAGATCGCCGAGGCAGATTTCCGGGGGCGGGGCTGCGATATCGATGCCTCGGAAATTTTCATCTCCGACGGTAGTAAATGCGACACCGGCAACATTCTCGACATCTTCACCGCCCCCGGAAATCACACCAAAAACAAGATCGCGGTGACCGACCCGGTCTACCCGGTTTACGTCGACACGAATGTCATGGCGGGCAACACCGGCCCGGCCAACGAGGCGGGCGAATACGAGGGGCTGGTCTACCTGCCGCTCACTGCAGAGAATCATTTCACCGCGCCGCTGCCCGATGAAAAAGTCGACCTGATCTATCTCTGCTTCCCGAACAATCCGACGGGTGCAACAGCCACGAAAGATGAGCTCGCTAAATGGGTCAGCTATGCCAAAGAAAACGGCTCGCTGATCCTCTTCGATGCGGCCTACGAAGCATTCATCAGCGACTCCGAATTGCCGCACTCGATTTATGAGATCGATGGGGCAAGGGACTGTGCGATCGAGTTTCGCTCGTTCAGCAAGAACGCGGGTTTCACTGGCACGCGATGTGCATTTACCGTTGTGCCGAAATCGCTCACCGGGAAAGCCTCGGATGGCTCGGACGTTGAGTTGCATAAGCTCTGGAATCGTCGGCAGTCGACGAAGTTCAACGGCGTGAGCTATGTCATTCAACGCGGAGCCGAGGCGGTCTATTCCGAAGATGGGCGGGGCCAAATCCAACGCCTCGTCAGCTTCTACATGGAAAACGCCCGCCTGATCCGCGACACCTTGACCGACATCGGCATGCAGGTGTATGGCGGCGAAAACGCCCCCTATGTTTGGATCAAAACGCCCGACGGACTGTCGAGCTGGGACTTCTTCGACAAGCTGTTGAACGAAGCCCACGTCGTCGGCACACCCGGCAGCGGTTTCGGCGCCGCCGGCGAAGGCTACTTCCGCATCAGCGCGTTCAACAGCCGGGAGAACGTCGAACAAGCGCTCGGCCGAATCGCCGGGCAGTTGGCGGTATAAGGCAGGAGTTTTGCCGCAGATGAACGCGAATGAACGGTGATATAAAAATGACTTGTTGCGTTGAATTTGCTGGTCGGCCTGTAATCATTCTGAGTTTGAATTTGTTGAATTCATTTTGCGTTCATCCGCGTTCATCTGCGGTTAATTCTCATGCCTGACCCGGTACCCATTTTCGATCTTCAGCAGCAGTACCGCGAGATACGCGATGAAGTGATGCAGCGGGTGGGCGAGGTGTTGGATGGTCAGATGGTCTGTAACGGGCCGGCCTGTCAGCAATTGGAAGAGCAGATCGCGTGGCGTGTCCTGCTCGTCGGGCACCGATGCTCTGTTGCTCGCTCTGATGGCCTTGGGCTATCAATGCGGCGATGAAGTGATTACCAGCCCGTTTACATTTTTCGCAACGGCCGGTTCGCTCTGGCGACTTGGACTTAAGCCGGTGTTCTGCGATATCGATCCGCGGACTTTTAACCTCGATCCGCAGAAGATTGAATCTGCAATTACCAGCCAAACCAAAGCGATCATGCCCGTGCATCTGTTCGGCCAATCTGCCGATTTGGATGCGATCCGTGACATCGCCGAGCGACATGATCTCGATGTAATCGAAGATGCGGCCCAGGCCATCGGCGCGACGTTTGAAAACCAACACGTAGGTCATGCGACGAAGGCCGCTGCGCTGAGTTTCTACCCCACCAAGAACCTCGGGGGGGCGGGTGATGGCGGGATGGTGCTGACCGATGATGCGGAACTCGCCGCGAAGATGCGGCTGCTCCGCAACCACGGCGCCCGTGATCGGTACTACCACGACGAGGTCGGCGCAAACTTCCGCATGGATTCGGTCAACGCCGCGTATCTCTCAGTGAAGCTCAGCAAGCTCGAAAGCTACCACGCCGCCCGGCGTGAGAACGCATCGATCTACGATGATCGCCTGAGCAAAGTTGACGGGGTGACGACGCCTTGGATCGACCCGCGTTGCCGATCGGTTTATAACCAGTACGTCATCCGCTCGGAGCGTCGCGATGCGTTGCAAAAATACCTGGCCGACCACGGCATCGGCACTGCGATCTACTATCCGTTGTCGCTGCACGAGCAGCCCTGCTTCAAGCCGTTGGGGCATCACCGAGGTGACTTTCCGGAATCGGAAAGTGCGGCGGATGAGGTATTGGCCTTGCCGATCTTCCCGGAATTGACCTCGCAGCAGGTTCATCGTGTTGCGGACGCGATCGAAGCGTTCTTCCGCATGTGACCCGGTGTTACTTATGAAGGTCGCACTGGTCCACGAATGCATCGTCGGCTATCACGGCAGCGAGCGAGTCCTCGCCGCTTTGGCCGAGATGTACCCCGATGCACCGATTTATGTCACGATCCTTGATCGGCAGGCGATTGAAGGGACGCCGCTGGAGCCTGGCGAGTTCCACTGCTCATCACTCGATCGGCTGCCCCTGCTCCGCAAGCGTCACCGCATGCTGCTGCCGTTGATGCCGATGGCGGTCGAGCGGCATGACCTGCGTGGCTACGACCTGGTCATCAGCTCACATCACGCGGTGTCCCACGGCGTGCTGACTACCGCGGAGCAAACCCACATCAGCTACACGCACAGCCCCGCCCGCTACGCCTGGGACCTGGTGCATGAGCACCTGCCGCCCGGCCGGGCGTTGCCGATCAAGCGCTACGCGATGCATCGGTTCAGGCTTTGGGATGTGGCGGCGGGTCAGCGGCCGGATGTGTTTATCGCGAATTCGCAAAATGTCGCCAACCGCATCGGTCGCATCTACCGCCGTGATGCTCAAATCATCCACCCACCCGTCGAGGTCGATCGCTTTGCGCCCGTGACTCGGCGTGACGATTTCTACGTCACGCTTGGCCGACTGGTGGGTTACAAAAATACCAATGCAGTGATTGCTGCTTTTAACCAGCTAAACAAACCACTCCATGTCATCGGCGACGGCCCGGATCTGAAAAAGCTGCAGCACTCAGCTAAAAACAATGTGCGTTTCATCCCTGATGCAGATGACGCGCAAGTCGCGGACCAACTCAATCGATGCAAAGCGTTAATTTTCGCCAGTCATGAGGACTTCGGCATCGCTCCGGTCGAAGCGATGGCCGCCGGCGCTCCGGTAATTGCACTAAGGCGGGGCGGTGTGCTCGAAACCGTCACCGAGGGCCAGACCGGCCGATTTTTCTATCAACCCGACCCGGATGCGATCATCGCTACCGTCCAACAGTTTGAAAGCGTCGGCGTATCCTGCTCGCCGGTAGAATTGCGGCAGGCCGCGATGGCCTATCGCCCCGACCGCTTTAAGGCCGAGTTCGAGCGTGTGGTGCATCGGACCATGGCCGACAAGTCGTGAACACCTATGACCCGAGTCGCCACACAGTCTGCCGTAGCCACGAATCAGCGAACACATGAGGATTGCCATATTGCTTCTGACAGCGGCCGCCGATGGCCCGATGCCAAGCCAGTGCGGAGTGAGTTGGACGCGACACGACATACCAGTACCTTTCCCATCGTCAATCGCAAGAAGCGATGGCTCGACCTCGGCCTGACGCTGGCGACGCTGCCGCTGTGGTTGCCGCTCTATGTATTGATCGCCTTGGCCATCCGACGGGATTCGCCCGGGCCGGCGATCTTCAAGCAGCAGCGGTATGGCCACAGCGGGCGGGTCTACGAAATCCTTAAATTCCGCACGATGGTCGAAGATGCCCAGGAATCACTGGAGGATCATCTCCTCGCCAATCAGCAGCATTTCTGGGAGTGGGCGGAAACTGCGAAGTTGAGAAACGACCCTCGCCGAACACGCGTCGGCCGATGGCTACGCCGCACGAGCCTCGATGAACTGCCTCAGCTTATCAACGTGCTGAAAGGCGAGATGTCGCTGGTCGGCCCACGCCCGATCCCGTTGGCCGAACGCGAACGCTACGGCCAAGCATTCACGACCTACTGCAAAGTCCAGCCGGGCATGACCGGCCTGTGGCAAATATCCGGCCGAAACGACTTGCCTTACGAAAAACGCATTGCCCTTGACCAGCGGTATGTTCGAACCCGCTCGATTCCATCCGATTTACGCATCCTCTGGCGGACGCCGGGGGCGGTACTGTCTCGACGCGGTGCTTATTAAATTTGCGGTTCCGCGCAGCCGACCGAGGTCAATCGCGAATCGTTCACGCTGGCCCATGCGAGCAGTCCGTTTGACGTCCAAGAATGCCCGATTTAACCTGCCTTTATTCGTGCAATCAACCGCACCGAACCCTATCACCAGCCAAATCGATCGATTGGCACAACCTTTTTCTCCGGAGACAAACATGTTGACAAGAAATCAAATCCTCATGGCGGTGCTGGCTTGCAGTGCGTTTTTAGTGGCTGGCTGCTCGAACCTCCAAGCCGGCTGGGACGGCCTGACCGGTGGCGGTGACACCGAAGTTGCAGATGAAAGCGAGGTCGAAGACGAAACGACGACCACAGAAACGACCGATGCAGATGCCAAATACAAACTGGCACCTTACACCGGCGTTAAACACGCAATCGGCGTCAAGGACTTCACCAACGATGCGGGCTATGGCCGATACGACCTGAACCGCAATCTCTCGCTGATGCTCGAATCGGCCCTCTACGACACCGACCGGTTTGTCATGGTCGAGCGTGAGAAGCTCGACATCATCCAGGATGAGCAGGCGTTGGTCAGCAGTGGGGCGACCGCCCAGCAGAATCAGGTTGCCCAGTCCGGCAAGCTGCGTCCAGCAAAGTACATCGCCACCGGGGCCATCACCCAAGTCGACTACGACGAATCAGGTCAGAACACCCGGGTTCGCGTCCCGGGTGTGCCGGCACGTGTCGGTCTGAGTGGCGGCAAGGCTCAAATCACCTGCATCGTCAAACTCGTGGACACCACGACCGGCGAAGTCGCCGCGAAGAAATCCATCGTCGGCAAGGCCGGCCGAACCGGATTCAACGTCAGCACCTGGCGCGGTCCAGTTTCCGGCAGCTTCGGCGCGTTCCAGAAAACTCCTCTCGCTGAGGCCGCCCAAGACGCCATCAACCAAGCCGCGTACTTCATTGCATTGGAGATGGAAGACGAACCGATCACCGGTGCGGTCGTGACCAACACCAACGGCTTTGTCATCATCAACCGCGGCGAACGCCACAACTACCAGACCGGCATGACACTGAAGGTCACCGAAGAGGGCGAGCAACTCATCGACCCGACCTCCGGCATGATCCTCGGCATGGCTGAGGGTGCGGAGCTGGGAACACTCGAAATCACCCGCGTTGCCGACAACCTGTCGTACTGCAAAGTCATTGATGGCCCCGAGTCGTTCGAGACTGGCAGCGTCGTCACGCTCATCGAATAGTTCGTGCAATCAGCACGAAAAATAGCACCCGGCAGGCGAATAGCCTGCCGGGTGTTTTATTATCTGATTAGAGATAGGTGCCTTGCTACGGTGCTATGTAGCCAAACCGGGTGGCGTGGTCTGCAGCTTTGAGCAGGCCGCGTCCGCAGTGATTTACTCATGGCACAGCATCAACGCATGCCGGTCCGTACCACACAACAAGCCGATTAATTTTTGCGGCAGCTCAGAAACAGATTACTTCGTGGCATTGGAATTCGTCGATGCGTAAACGTTTGCTGCCATCTGCATCGGTGGTCAGCGTCACGCCCTTGCGATCGGGTTCGGCCACCTTCAAGTCTTTGCTCAATTCAACCTCAACATCGTGCAGTGGGATCAGCTCATCGATGATCTCGATGGGCTGTGTGGCACGGGTTGTACCGCCTGACAATTCGAGAACACCGCCGCGGCGTATCGTGTTGGCATAAAGCAGGTGAAGCACATAGCGATCCTCGGCGTCCTGGCGGGTCAGTGTGACCCGGGCCGTCGAAGGCAGATTGGTCCGCAGCGTGCGATCCTCGCCGAGGATTTGATCGATCACATTGCTGAACAGTTGGCGATAAGCCACGCTGCCGTAACCCGCGTAAAGCGTGAAGATCGGGTGGGCGAGATAGGTCACTTGGCCATGGGTCACCCCGAGGTGGTAGCCGCTGGCTTCGGGCCGGGGCGGGGTGTGCTGGTGCGAGCAGAAATGCCGGTAGGAGCGATTGAAATATGGATCGTAGACATCGCCCAGCGACTGACCAACCGTGGCTTTGAGCCTTGTCGCGCGACGATACATGACGATCGGCGAGTCGCAGAAGTCTGGCCGAAGCGGCTCATTGGGCAGTACATAGTCCGGCTCGAATTCACTCGTGCCTGAGAGCTCGCCGCCGATATCGAATACGCATTTTGTTTGATCGCTGTTGAGGCCGGAGTGGCCGGTCAAAAGCAATTTACCGCCACCACTAAGGTACCTATCAATCTTGATTTTAAGCGATTCATCGACCTCGATATCGTCCGGCAGAATCAGCAGCTTGTAGGGAGAGAACTCCATCTCCTTGTCGAGTACGTTGAAAAGGAAGTGGTTTTCAAGCATGAGTCGAGAAGCGCCGTCATCCGCATTTGATTCTCGGGCATGATCGGAACTGCAGGCGGCACTCGATAGAAGGCCGATGTCAGCAACGTTGACCGCTCCGTTGCAATAGGGTTCGTTCGCTTCGACTTCGGCGTAAGCCTTGCCGATCAGTTCGTATGTGCTCTCGTCAAGTCGGCCGGTCGGGTGTAATTGATCGCCGACGCTGCACTTCGTGCCATGGGCGATCATGGCAGCGCATTCATAGCGTAAGGCGTTGGGGTGCTTGTACCCGCCGAACTCGCCCCACGTGGTGTGGAATTTACCCGTCATGCCAAGCACATCATGCGAGAGCTGTTTCACGTAGCGGGCCGATAGCGGGAAGTGGTCGTAGCCCCATCCACCGGTCGGCAGCGATTCCAACTCAAGATGGCTGAAATACTTGAGAATGTCCGTGTCGCCCTTGCTGATGTGCCCCGAGTTGTGGAAGATCGGCATATCCGCATCCTGGACCTTCGCCGCCGCGGTGGTTCGCTCGTAATACTTCAGCAAAACCTGACGGGCGTGAGCCACACGATCCTCTGCGACTTTTGCATCGAAGCCGCCCTCGGCCATCGACTCCAGACACCATCGGCAGCAGCAGGGGTTCTGATGGATGATGTCCAGGAAGATGCCATCGCAGTTCGGGAATAGTGTGACGACCTCTTCGATCTGCTTGCAAAGCAGGTCGAGGTAGGGGGTGTTGAAGCACATCATGTGGAAGCCGGCTTCGGTCTGACCTTTGGCCCAACCGGTGTAGCGGCCGTCCACATCGACTTCACGCCAGCCGGGATTATTCTTGGCGGCCCAGTTGTTGACGCCGGCGGTCAGATAAATCGGTGCGTTGACATCTATGGCTTTCGTAGCATCGAATTGTTTTCGCAGTAGATCGAAATCAAGATGCGGGTGACGCTCACCGACCTGGGTGTCGTAGTACGCGTAGCCATGGTGGCAGGTCGCAAAGATCGTGACGGAGTCAACGTGGCCGCGTTTTAGCGTCTGCTGCCAATGGTCAACATCGAAATCCACGCCGATGTTTTCGATCTCGGGCGAGGTATGAAAATCGAGGTGGATTTGCCGGTATCGAAGGGTATGACTCATGCGTCTTCAAGCTGGGTTGAGGAGAGGTTGTCAGGAATGGGCGGCGATTATAGGGATTTGGGTGAGTGAGGCTCAATGAAAAAAAAGGAGCCCACGCCTTGTCGGCGTGGGCTCCAGAGTTCAATACAGATTAAAACCTGCTCTTACTTAATGAAGAGCATTTCCTGGTAGGTCGGCAGCGGCCAAAGATCATCGGCGACCACGCCTTCGAGCTCATCGATGTAGCCGCGGACCTCGAGCATCTTGGGCAGAATCTCGTCGCGGCACATATCGCAATGCTTGGCCATCGACTTCGCGCTCTCTTCTTTTTCCTTGAGTTCATCGAGGTCGTTGGTCGCATCCTGCAAGCCGGCAATCAGCTCGGTGACCTTGCTGATCGTGTCGTGATCCGGATCGATGCCGATGGCTTTGAGGTTGGCCAAGCTGGTGGCCAATTCGCTCTGATAGCGAATCGCAGCGGGAAGGATCACCGTACGAGCGATCTCGACGACGAGATTGCTCTCGACATTGACCGAAGCGACGTATTGCTCGGCATAAACCTCGTAACGCGACTCGACCTCACGCTTACTGAGGATCTTGTACTTCTTGAACAGATCGATCGAGGCTTTGTCCTTGATGTAAGGCAGGGCGTCGGCGGTGGTGCGGAGGTTCGGCAGGCCACGCTTTTCAGCTTCTTCATGCCATTCATCGGAGTAGCCGTCGCCGTTGAACACGACTGAGGAGCATTCTTTCCAGACACCCTTGATGTATTTCTCGACAGCGGCATTGAGCTTCTTGTCGCTGCTGGTGTCTGCCTTTTCTAGCAGCGTGGCGGCCTCGTCGAGCGCCTCGGCCATGATGCTGTTCATAGCGACCAGCGGGCCGGCAATCGACTGGTTCGAGCCGACGGCGCGGAACTCGAAGCGATTGCCGGTGAACGCCATCGGGCTGGTGCGGTTGCGGTCGCCCGAGTGTTTCGGGATCGGCGGCAGGACATCGACGCCAACGCTGAGCGTGCCTTTCTTGGATTTCACCGAGCCGCCGGTGGCGATCGCCTCGATGGCTTCGGTCAGCTCATCGCCGAGGAAGATCGAGAGGATGGCAGGCGGGGCTTCGTTTGCACCGAGGCGGTGGTCGTTCGACGCTGAAGCGACGACTGCACGCAGAAGTTTCGAGTGACGATACACCGCTTGAATCATCGCGGTGCAGAAGATGAGGAATTGCGCGTTCTCGGCCGGGGTATCGCCGGGATCGAACAGGTTGCCCGCAGCGGACGAACCCATCGCGAAGTTCAGGTGCTTGCCGCTGCCGTTGACGCCCGCGAAGGGTTTTTCGTGAAGCAGGCAAACCATACCGTACTTCTGAGCAACCTTTTTCAGCGTCGTCATAATGAGTTGCTGGTGGTCGGTCGCGACGTTACCGAATTCGAAGACCGGTGCAATTTCATATTGGCCGGGGGCCACTTCGTTGTGCCGAGTCTTGGTGGGGATGCCGAGCTTGAAGCACTCGCGTTCGACCTCGAACATACAGGCTTGAACCCGCTCGGGGATCGCACCGAAGTAGTGGTCGTCAAACTCTTGGCCCTTGGGCGGGGCGGCGCCCATCAAGGTGCGGCCGGCCGCCATCAGGTCCGGGCGTGCAAAATAAAACTGCTGATCAATCAGGAAATATTCCTGTTCGGCACCCGCGGTCGAAGATACGAAGGGTCCGTCACTGCCGAAGAACTTAAGGATACGTTGGGCCTGTTTGTTCAAAGCCTGCATCGAGCGGAGCACGGGCGTTTTCTTGTCGAGTGCTTCGCCGGTCCATGAGACGAACGCGGTGGGGATGCACAGCGTGGTGCCGTTTGGATTCTCCATGATGTAGGCGGGGCTTGTCACATCCCAAATCGTGTAGCCGCGGGCCTCGAAGGTCGCGCGGATGCCACCGCTGGGGAACGACGAGCCGTCCGGCTCGCCTTGGATCAGAGACTTGCCTGCGAAGGTCGCGATCGTGCCGCCGTTGCCGTCGGGGTCGAAAAATGAGTCATGTTTCTCGGCGGTCAGGCCGGTGAGCGGGTAAAACACGTGAGCGTAATGGGTTGCACCCTTGCTGAGCGCCCAGGTTTTCATGGCCTCAGCCACGGCGTCGGCGACCTCGAGATCGAGTTTTCCGCCGGTTTCAACCGTCGTTTTAAGCGATTTGAAAATCGACTTCGGCAACCGCTGCGACATTTCGTCGAGATTAAAAACGTTTTCGCCAAAAACGCCGCTCGTCGGGTCTGTTTTGAAGTCGAAAGTCGAGCTGACCGGTTCGCGGTCCGCGATGCTGGTGATAGCCGAAATACGTGCGTAATTGCCACTCATAGTCGTTTCTAGCTCCAAAATCAGGGGTTTGAGTCAAGCAGGGGTCATATCATAGCCCCTGCTCAAGTCGTTTGCAATCTAAGATCGCGGTGCTTTTAAAATAAGCAGCGAGCCTTCAGATTGACTTAGATTATTGCAAGGCAGCTGATAGCCGACAGCGGCGGAGAAGGTGCCGCGGCGAGCAAAGATGCAATTTAAAGACCTCAAAGGGGATCGTGTAAAGCGTCAGATTAACCGCTCCACTGCGAACGATCGGGGATTTCCCGGTGGGCAGGCCCGGTGTAGACTTGGCGTGGTCGGTAGATACGGCTCTTGGTTTCGCGGACCTCTTTCCAGTTCGCGATCCATCCGGGCATTCGGCCGATGGCGAACATCACGGTGAACATGTCCGTCGGAATGCCCATCGCCCTCATGATGATGCCGGAGTAGAAATCGACATTCGGGTACAGCTTTCGGCTGACAAAATAGTCATCGTTGAGCGCCGCCTCTTCGAGCTTGCGAGCGATGTCCAGCAGCGGGTCGTTCACGCCGAGCTTCGCCAGCACCTTGTCTGCCGAGCCCTTCAGGACACGGGCTCGCGGGTCGTAGTTCTTATAAACGCCATGCCCAAAGCCGTAGAGCACGCCCTTGGTCCGCTTCAGATCATCGAGGTAGTCCAACACGTCCGTGCCCGACTTATAGATCTCATTGAGCTGGTTGATCACAGCGACATTCGCCCCGCCATGCAACGGCCCCCACAGCGCACAGACCCCCGCCGCACACGATGCAAACAGATTCGCCCCCGAACTGCCGACCATCCGCACCGTTGATGTCGAACAGTTCTGCTCGTGGTCCGCGTGCAACGCCAGAATCAGATTCAACGCCTCGGTGACATCGTCGTCCTGCTCGTAATGATCATGCGGCAGCGAGAACATCATGTGCAGAAAGTTCTGGCAGTACGACAGTTCTTTCCGCGGATACATCAACGGCCGACCCATCGATGCGTTATACGCCGACGCAGCCAAGGTCCGGACCTTGCTGAGCAGCTTTGCAGCCGCTTCCTTAAACAGGACCTCGTCATCCTCCATCTCCATGACCTCCGGCTGATAGCAGGAGATCGCATTGATCATCGCCGAGAGGATCGCCATCGGATGGCCATGTGCCGGGAAGCCCTCGAACGCCCGGCGGACGCCTTCATGTATAAACGAATGCTGCGTCAACAAATTTCTAAATTCCGACACCCGTTCTTCGCTGGGCAATTCGCCATAAATAATCAGTAGGGCTGTCTCGATGAAGGTGCAATGCTTGCAGACATCTTCGATGCTGTATCCGCGATAGCGGAGGATGCCTTGTTCGCCGTCGATGTAGGTGATGTTGCTGCGGACGCTGCCGGTGTTGCGGTAGCCCTCGTCGAGCGTGATATAGCCGGTCTCCGCCCGGAGCTTGGCGATATTCAGAGCATGTTCCTGTTCAGTGCCGACGACGACCGGCAATTCGATGGGCTTGCCATCGAGTTCAAGTGTCACTACATCCTGCTTGTTCGCGGTCTCAGTCGTCATATAAAGCTCTAAACGGATCGGAAAGGATAAATTCAGCCTTGTCAGTTTAGGCCAACTCGCACCCCATCGCCAATGCCCGCTATGAACCCCCGCATCCACAGCTAACCCCGCCACCGCACCGGGACCCACCAGAAACTCGCTAGCACCAACAACCCGAACCCGCTATACGCCGCCGCGAAAACCCAAGGCTCCGCCTCGAAAAAAAGCAGTCGGCCCAACCAATAAGCCACAAACGTGTCGTCATAACGCTGCTGCCCGCCCGCCTCCCGCAGCGCCATCTCCCAGGTCGTCAGCGGACAAACCACCCCCAGCCAGGCCTGCCCGACGATCACCCCGATCGTCGCCAGATGCACCGCCCGAAACCACCGCCCCCGGACCCACCTCCACCTGAACACCCCGCCCGCCAATGTTACCACCAGCCCCATCACAACGAACATCACAACCCCGAAGTGCACCACCAGCACTCCATCCGCTGCGAGCCGATACCAGGCCGATGCATTCACCAAGACAGCCTAGCGATTTGTCGAAGCTTTACTGAAAACCGTATGGCATGATTTAGCGGGCTTTGACGCCAAGCCATGAATTCTGAGCCGCGCACGAGATCGCCTCGATCCCAAGCTGAAATCAATAAGCAAAACCGAGCAAAAACAGTATTTCTCAGAAAGTGATTTCACACCTTCATGCAACCTCCTGCCAGATTGTGAGATATAAACCCACAAAATCCTCAGCCATTGATAGCCCGCCGCAACCCTCATTTTCAGCTCATCAGCGGGGTTTTCAAAACGCCCAACTCGAGCCAGGTCGTAGCCGATTCGTTCAAGGTTGTGCATGGTTCGATCCATCATGGGCCTCGATTGGCCCAAGTCTGCCCCATCTTGAAGCCCCATTTCAGCCTATTTGCGATCCCGTGCGCATCAATCTGTCTCGCCGGCCCTGGATGACGGGACGACTCGTTCTCCAAGCCGGATACAGAGCACGACTCCATGGACGTAATCCATTGGCGGTCAGAAGCGCCCAGGCTTTGCGAACCGCATCCACGACGATTTGTTGCCGTTTACGCCCTATGTAGTTAGCGCATCATCCTACAGGCTGACCCATGAAGCCAATCGATTCACAGGTCGTATGTCCAGGGTAAAAATCAAGTTATGCTTCAGGCATGCTTAAGAATTTTTGCTTCTCATCACTGGTTTTCGCGTTATCTCTGGGTACGACCTCGGCCATCATCGCTCAGGAGTCGCCGGGTGAAATTGTTATTCAAGACAGCCTGACAGATGGGAAAACCGCAGGAACGTTGGTCGGAGGCAAACTCACTGAAGAAGGTTACGTTGCCGACAGTGCTCAGTCCGCAGATCACATTCTTTACCAGCTGCCGCGAACCATTCGGCATGGGCAAATAACATTTGAAGCCAAAGGTGTGAAGCCGAATCCGACCAATGCAAACCACGATCCCGCTTTGCTTGGGATGTATGACGGAACCGGGATTACCGAGCCGATCGCTTATTTTAATGATTACAAATCAAATCACTTCCGGTTCAACGTGCATGTGCGTTCGGACAAAAAGCTTTTCAAAGGCGTGGTCAACGCAGCGTTTCCGACAGAGAATAACTTGACCTCGACCAAAGCCGTCTTCCCCAAAGACGAACGTGACTGGTCGGTAGAACCTGATGGTCGCGGCAATATCTCCTTCAGCGATCTGGGTGAGTGGGAAACTTTCAAATTGGAGTGGGGCCCGGACCAGTACCGATTGTCTCGCGATGGTCAATGGGTCTGGAAGTACACCAAGAAAGATGGGGACCCGGATTACGCTCCCCGGGACCATCGCCTGTGGCTGGGGTCCGCTCCCAATGCCAGTGACACGAAATATACGACAGGCAACCCCCCATTTATTTTTCGCAATGTCGAGATCCGAGACTTGGACCCTGTGCCAGAACCCGGGTGAAGCATGGCCCTCGGGCTGCTCGGTACCTTGCTAATGAAACGCAAGCGTTGACGACGCGATAATGGATAAGTAAAGCTGAAGCCTGATCTGAATTGATTGATGCCGTTTGTAACGGAGCCGGCACCATTTTGCTAATGGCATCTATTATCAGAGCAAACGCAATTCAAAGATAGCGTTTGCCTCTTCTCATCCTCTTCCCTTGAAGGAGAGGTTGGGGGAGGGTGTGGACTTTCTAGTAAGCAACGAGCGCTTGCTACCCTACCCCCGCCCTTCACCCGAAGGGAGGGAAGCAAACCGCAATAAATGTACCGAGTCTGCTCTACTCAGCCGCATATTGCAGCGTGGTTTCGCCCAACGCACACCCAGGTTTCGATTGGCCCGAACTGCAGTGAGAAGACTAACCACTCCCTACGATTTGAGGATGGTATCTGCGAATAATTTGCAATCTTCCATGAGTTCAAAGGCGGAGGATTTTGATGCATATGTTGAATCCTGGAAAATCGCGAATGCATTGCCGATCGAGTCGATGTGGAGATGTCGCAACTGCCTCAAACACTCGACGATCTCGACTTGCGATAGAAATTTGCGAGTCGGCTCAGTGTCGTGGGTTCTGACAAAGCATAATTTCGCAAGTGGATGCATCGACCCCAAGGCATTCTTATCGCTAGCTGCCAGCGAGGTGGCGATATCGTTTGGTCGCATGATAAAACGTGGCAGTTGTATGCCCTCTTCAAATTGAACGACAGACATCAACGTGAAATTGTGTCCCGCGAAATTGCGGGACCAGGCTGAGCCTCCCGCTACATTCGATATGTGAATGACATAACCATCGGAACGCCGAATCAGCCGCGTTCCGAATGCAAGATTGGGAGCTTCTCTGGGGTCGTACCGAATTGATCGAAGATACAGCCTTGCACAGTCGATCATTGCCTGCGGTACAGGCGACGGGTCGATCTTGAAATCGTAGTCAGTGAGGAGCGACTTGAGACCTTGATTCAATGATCGGCACTTGCGGATTTGGTAAAACACGACCGTTACAACGGCCAAGAGAATGCAGCCCGCAAAGACGTATAGAAAAGTCGGATCGTAAGGTTCTTCAGCCCGAGTCGTGGCTAATGGATAAAGTCTGATTTGTTCAGATATCATCTCAAATCAAATAAAAAATCCCGCACACTGGCAGGGCTTAGATGAGCATAGAAGAAGTAATGGTTCCGAGACATTTCATGCCGCGTCCAGTGCTTGAAGTACAGGCGCGGGAAGATCGATTTCGGCGAACCATTCGCGGGGGTAGGGGTAGTCTTCGTTTTCTTCATCGATGATGCGGACATCGCTTGGCAGGTCATTCTTATGCGGAGCGACAACGCGATAAACTTTGCCCTTGAGCACCGACCCCGAGTTGCCGCGGTAGGAGACGCAAATGACGTAGCGGTTTGATTGAGCTGCGATTTGTGTCATGGTATTAGTTCACTGTCGAGGAATTGCTTGCGTTTGATCAGTCGGCGACCGATGCCATGGGCTTCATACCAATAGACCTCCGCCCGGCGGGTGCTTCCATTGTACAACTCAATGGTTGCGATGCCCTTAAGCTTTCTCCATCGGCCGGGGCCGAAATTTTGTGATAGCTAACTACGCAGTCGCAGCTTGGGTCCGCTGGCGATTTTCTGGACCTGCGTGATCTCGCTGAGCAGACGGCAGAAGTTCGTGCAGCGGTCGTCGCAGTCTTAGGATGCGTTAGCCATGATTGCCGAAGATCGAGTCAGTTCGTAGGACCGGATGAGTCCGGTCCTACAGTTCGACTTAAAATCTTAACTTATTATCGAACACAAAAGAAAAGCCCCGCGGGGGAGGGGCTTTTTGCTCGTTTGCGTTAACGGGCCGGGTTTACGCTGACCAGCCCTCTTTGAATTCTTTGATCGCGGTCTTGAGGCGGTCGGGCAGGTCGTTTTTCTTGAGAGTCCGCTTCTCGTTCATGTCGTCCCAGAGCGGTTTTTGTGGGCCTTGGAAGTGTTCGCGGAGGGCGGCGGCGAAGGGCAGGACCTGATCGACCTTGAGGTCGTCGAGGAAGCCGTTGGCGCCGGCGAAGATCACCAGAACCTGATCGATGACGTGCAGCGGCTCGTATTGGCCTTGCTTGAGCAATTCGACCATGCGCTCGCCGCGGGTGAGCTGGGCCTGGGTGGCTTTGTCCAGGTCCGTGCCGAGCTGGG
>CAZFZS010000020.1:0-27084 GCA_964523485.1 uncultured Phycisphaeraceae bacterium
CGATGCATCACCCGCTTGCAAATCTCCGAGATATTCCAGCCGCAACTGTTTGGATGTCGCCCGCATCGGCAGCGCGGGATACTGCCGGGGGTCGGCCGCATCGATGCGGTAGGTCTGCGCATCCGGGAAGCCGGTGGTCAGCTGCGGCGCGGGGTTCAGCCCGGTGCTGCTAATGGTCGAATGAGAAGGCCCGCCGAGCACCGCGGGCATCGCCGCGGGCAGGCCCACCTCCAGATTCTCAAAGTTCGGCACGAATAGCGACAAATCGCTTTGCACGCGGGTCAGCCCGGATCGACCATCGATATCGATCACGCTGAAATGACTGATCGAGGTTTTGCCGGGCTTAAGCAGTGCAGCGCCGCCCCAGGCGACGCCCGCAAACAGCAGCACCCCCGCAACGAACGCCACCCAGGTGTACCGCTCAAGTTGCTTCGCTTTCATCAGCGGCAGCAGAACGACGCCAACAACCAACCAATAAATCGAGAACAGACCGATCGCTCCAATCAGAACAACCCCGACAGTGCCGGTCATGCTGATCCGGCTATCGACAAAACTCGCCAACTCGACCGCCGGCAGGTCGCGTGATCGCCGCATCTGTCGGTTGCGGACTTGGGCTTCGGTGTAGGCCTCCTGGTAGGCGGGCGGGACCCAGCCGAACAGTGTGTTCCACAGCCGCCGCTCGCCGGTGGGCAAGCCTTCCCGAATCAACGCCGGCTGGGTGAGGTCCAGCCCCATCAGCGTCACCCGGCCAAACCCATACCGCTTGCCCAACGCGACCGGCCGATTCTGCCGATCTCGCAGCAGCGCCGTGATCCCGCTGTCTTGACTCGGCTCGCGGAAGACCGTCATGCGGATTGTCGGCCGACCTTCCTGCCTTAACCCGCCCAGCCAGACCGGCCAATCGTCTTCCTCAATGCTCTGCATCTCGCCAGTCGGCAGCGGCAGCATGTCCGCCAACGGCGAGCCGGTCCAGGTCTGTCCCACCGCAGGCAACACCACCACGAGATGCCCGCCCCGCGCGACCCACTCCCGCATGGCAAACAGCGAGGCCTCGGAAGTCTGCAGCGGGTCGGCCGGGTCGCCGCCGAGGTCCTGCGTCCAGATGAAGGTCTTGAGACTATACAGACCCATCCACCGGTCCGGCAGGCGATCCAGCGACAGGCCACGCACGATCGACAGCGGAGCGTGACGGGTTTCATGCCGTAGATAATCGTTCAGGCCCAATTCGGCGTTGCTGGTCACCGCGAGGATTTCCCGCTGCGTCGACAGCATCGGGTCGGCCCCGGGCTGCAGCGACAGTGACGCGAGCAACTCGCCGGTATCGACCGAGGTGAGCCGGACGGCCCAGGTGGTGTTGACGTTCGCGGTGATCGGCACGGCGGCGTAGAGCCAGACCCGCTGGCCGGTACGCTGCCGGGTGAGCGTGATCCGGCGGGTGGCGGCCACGGTGTCGCCGTCCTGATCGCGGTGCAGCCAGGCAAGCTCGGCATCGATGTCGTCCAAGCCGGGATTATCGATATCGACCGCCAGCCCAGCCCAGTCGCCCGGCCGAATGAACCCGTCCAGCCCGAGGCCGCCCGCTGGGACGGTCAGGGTGATCCCCGCCGATTGGCCGACCGCGGCGACACGGAAGGTGAATAAGAGCAAGATGAGAAGAAGCCGGGCCATCGCCGCAGATCGTATCCCGGATGAGCAATGCGGTGGAAATCGCTCAAGTCACGACCGGCTGGAAGCGGATAAACTAAATAGATGCGAGGCGGACGCGGCAAAACCCCGCTGTACGAGATCCTTCAGCAGAAACCTGCTGCCGGTGGTGCTGCGCCCGGCCGAACCCGCAAGAAACGCATCCGCAGCGAGCGTCAGCCGTTGCAACTAAAAGGTAAGCTGCTCGGCGGCCTGCAGCCGATGGTCGATAAGGTCGAGCCGATCTGGGACGCGATCCGTCAGCCGCTGGGCATTGAGGTCAATCGCCTGATGGCGGGCCTGGCCGGTGCAGTGGTGCTGACCGCGATGGTTGCGGCGTTTTTGCTGGGCCGAGGCACGGCCGACCCCGAACCCGTCGCCGCCCAGCCGGTCGACACGCGGACCGCGACTCGCGATGCGGTGTTGGCCTATCTCGAATCGCAGGACACCGTGACAGGCAGAACGTCTGCCGGAACGCCCCGAGCCTCCGGCAGTGAATCTGAATCGGCCTTGATGGCGATGGGTGCGACCGGGGCCAACCTGACCTTGGAAGAAGCCCCGGGCGGTGCCTCGCGGATCGACCCGCCCCGGACCGACCCGCGGCAGAACGGGCTGAACTACCTCGCGATCGTTACCACCCAGCCCGACGAGGCCCGGCGGATTCAACGGTTTTTCGCCGACCACGGGGTTGCAACGATCATTACCCCGCCGCATAATGGGGGGCTCGTCCAGGTGATCGACGTCAGCCGTGGCTTCACCCGTGAGCAGTACCGCTCGGGCGAGCAGGCCGACCACCGCACCAGCCGGCTGGCGCTTGGCCGAGCTTGGAAACGCCACAACAACGGCATCGGCGACGATTTAAGCCGAATGTACTACAGCAAATACTCAGCCGACTGACTCGATTAATTGAACAACCCAAGCCGCGGATAAGCCTTTGCGAATCCGTGGATGCTTCAGAAATTTCCCCACCCGAAAGATAGCCATGAGCCTCGATTCCTCCCTCAAGTCCGGCGGGGGCCTGTCCCGCCACCGCAACGTCCTGACCCGTGCCGAACGCGTCGCCCAACTCGCACAGAAGGGCGAGTTCGACATGGAAAAAGACAACCCCCTGGGCATCCGCAAAGTCGGCAACCGCAAACTGGTCACCGGCAAGTCGTCCAAGAAGAAGAAAGACGCTGAAGAGTAGAACTCACGGCTTCCGGGATCCGATTTCTTGATCGAACGCGTCAAAAGGCTGTGGAATAATGTGGGGTGGTTTTATGGCGCGCAATTTTTTGCGGCGTCTATTTTTCTCGCTTACATGGTCATCGGCGAGTTGCCCTCGATCGCTGGCTGGATCGGCCTGCTTATTGCCGTAAGTGTGTTCACGATTGCCTTTATTTTACGTGAATACCTTTTCGAGCATTTTTATCTGATACGCCGCTTGATGAATATTCTTGCGATCGCCGCCATCGTCACCTTTCTAGCGACAGGCGGTTTTCGGTCAGGATTGACAATCAAGGTCTGGCAGGCCTGGCTGATTATTTCTGGTGTGTCTTTCTACCTCGGTTGCTATTTCTGGATGCTATCAGACCCAAGAATCGGCCGAGTATCGTGAGGGCCAGGCTGCTATCGTGTCGGGCATATGCTTAACCCCGACCTTTTCATCACCGACCGCTTACGCGCGATCGACGCATCCGGCATCCGCCGGGTCTTCGACCTCGCCGCCAGCCTCGACGACCCAATCAATCTTTCAATCGGTCAGCCGGATTTTGATGTGCCCGGGCCGATCAAGGACGCGGCGGCCGACGCGATCCGCGAGGGGTTCAACCAGTACACCCAAACCCAAGGCATCGCGCAACTTCGTGAGAAGCTCACCAGCGACCTGGCCGCTGAGTTTCCGGACACGCTCGGCCCAGCGCTCGCATCCGGCGACGCCTCCCTCTTGATCACTTCCGGGGTGTCGGGCGGGTTGCTGTTGGCGTTGATGACCTGTGTCGGGCCCGGCGATGAGGTGCTGATTCCCGACCCGTATTTCGTGATGTACAAGCACCTGGTCACGCTCGCCGGGGCGACCGCGGTGTATGTCGATACCTACCCCGACTTCCAACTGACCCCCGAGAAGTTGGCCGAGGCGGTGACCGAGCGGACAAAGCTGGTGCTGTTCAACTCGCCGAGCAATCCGACGGGCGTCGTCGCCCCCCCGGAAGTTTGCCGGGACATCGCGGATTTTTGCGCGGAGCGGAATCTGCTGCTGCTCAGCGACGAGATATACGATGTGTTCTATTACGGTGACCAAAAAAAGGTGTCAGACACCTTTTTCCCATCACCGGTGACTCGGTCTGCCGACACGCTTCTGATGCGGGGATTCTCGAAAACCTATGGCATGACCGGTTGGCGATTGGGTTACGCGGCTGGGCCGACGCCGATTGTCGAACAGATGACCAAGCTGCAGCAATACAGCTTCGTCTGCGCCCCGAGTATGGCCCAAGCGGCGGGCGTGCTCGCGCTCGACACCGACATGTCCGATCATGTTCAGCACTACGCAAAAAAACGCGACCGCGTCGTCGAACGCCTCTCGCCTCATTACGAGCTGACCACCCCCGGCGGGGCGTTCTACGCCTTCCCGAAAGTGCCCGAACACTTAAACATGACCGGCAGCGAATTTATCGCCGAGGCGGTCAAGCAGAACCTGCTCATCATCCCCGGTAATGTCTTCAGTCAACGCGACACCCACTTCCGCCTCAGCTACGCCTGCGACGACACGATGCTCGACCGCGGGCTGGACGTGCTGGTGAAGTTGGCGGGGTGTTAACGAAACGCTTCGCGTTACAACAAACTACCCAGCGCCGTCGGCCCGCCGAAGCCGTTAATCAGCGGGTCCAGGACGTTGAGGAACTGGGCGAGGAAGAAGTTGCTGATGATGATGGCGATGAAGCCGAGCACGAACGCTTCGGTCGCGGCCTTGCCGACGCCTGCTGCACCGGATTCGCAGTTGAAGCCCTTGTAGCAGGCGATTAGGCCGATGAACAAGCCGAAGAAAACGGATTTGAACAGGCCGGTGAAGATGTCCCAGTTGTTGACCAGTTGGGCAGAGAATTCCCAGTAATCGCTTCGGTCCACGCCGTAGCCGATTGAGACGACCAGGTAGCCGCCGAGGATACCCAGCAGGTCGCTGACGATGGTGAGGATGGGCAGCATGATGACGCAGGCCATGACGCGTGGGACCACCAGATGCTGGATCGGGTCGGTTCCCATGACGCGGATGGCGTCGAGTTGTTCGGTGACTTTCATCGTGCCGACCTCCGCCGACACCGCCCCGCCGACCCGGCCGGCAATCATGACCGCCGCAAGCACCGGGCCGATCTGTTTGACCACAGACAGCGCGATGACGCCGCCCAGCCGCTGGGCCTGGCCGATTGCTTCGAACTGGGCGTAGGTCTCGATACCGATGACCGCACCCACGAAAGCGCCGACCAGCATGACGACGGGAATACTTTTCACGCCGATCGAAAACAGCTGCGGCAGCAGGGTGTAGAGTCGCCCGTACCCCTGGGCCGGCCGGACCGCCCAATAGAGCGTGTCTTTGCAGAAGATCGCAAATTGACCCAGGCCTTCCAGGCGGATGGTCAGCGTCTGGCCGAACTGCTCGAGTCGTTGATCCAGCGTGGCCATGGTCGGGTTCCTGATCGCGGGCTGCAAAGACGTTGCATCGCCCGGCCGAGGGTTGCCCCCGGCTTTCACTGACAACATCGGCATGACAGCGACCAACGGTTGAACGGCAAGGCCGTACTGCGTCTGCAAACCGAGCCGAGGTTGGCAAATAATTTGACAAAAAAAGTAAGGGTGAGCGACGGGATTCGAACCCGCGACCCCCGCGACCACAACGCGGTGCTCTAACCAACTGAGCTACGCTCACCAACCGGCCGGGCTTGGTCAACTCCGGCAAGCGGGTCAGCGTAAACCCAATCGCTCGGCATTTCAACCGGTCGACAAGAATCTCGCATCACGCTGATATGAAAACCGCGTCCCCTCGGTTGGCGATGCGTGCAGGGCTGTATTAGGATGGCACACTTCGCTCGTGACCGCTGACCCGATGTGAGACCACGCTCATGCTGCTAAACCCCGCCCTGATTCGGACACTGGTTGGTTCTCTTGCTGTGCTGGCGCTTGCGAGCGTTCTGGTCGGCTGCGGGGGCGGCTCGAACGGGCCGATCTGGGCCTACTCTGACGACGGCGATTACCTGCCGCGGGCTTCGAGCGGTGGGCTGGTGGTCGATCCAGATTCGCCGATTCCTGACGTGCCGATGCCCGTCGGTTTCGTGGCAGTGCCAAGCAAGAGTTCGGTCAGCTATGACGGGGTCAACCGGATTGTCAGCCATGTATATCAAGGCCGATCCAATACGCAGGACGCCTCCGCGTTCTACCGTCAGAACCTCGACGATCAAGGCTGGCGGCCCACCGGCATGGACACCGGCGACCCCCGCACCCCCCTGCAGACCTACACCAAAGGCCCGGAAGAACTCCGTATCAGCATCACCGAAACCCGCTCAATTGTGACCATCCTCGTTACCATCGCCCCTAAAGGTTTCGAGGTCGCACCGACCCGCATCCAACCCCCCACTCCGGCACCCGCCCCGGCCCCGGGAAGCCCTCCAGCCTCCTGAATTGGCTCAGAGCCAGCACTCAGCAGAACGGCTGATCGGCCGCGATCGGCGAACCCTTCTCATTCATTTTCAGCATTCAAGCATCTATCATGGCCGACCGTCTCGATCCCGAAGAACGCAAAGAGTTGGACCAGAACGACCTCGCCCGGTTCTTCGAGAACTTCGGCGAGTTCTGGAACAAAAACGGCACCTGGCTGGTCGCGACCATCGCGATCATCGCCATCGTTTATGCCGGCTACAACATCATCACCCGCCGAGCGATGGAGAAGCAGGAGGTCGCTTGGTTCGATCTTTACGGCTCGGCCAGCCACGAATCCTTCCGACTCACCGCGGATGAACACGACGACGTCCCGGCCGTCGCGGCTTTGGCGAACCTGCGCGGGGCCGACCTGCTCATGGCCAAGGTCAACGACCCGAACCGCGACGAAGACGGCAAAGTCGGCGACACCGGCCTGACCCCCGAGGAAGCCCTCGACACCGCCGAGGCGATGTACCAACAAGCCATGGAAGTCGCGGAGCACTTGGTCTATACGCTTAACGCCTTGGAAGGTTTGGGCGTCGTCGCCGAGTCGCGATTCGATCTGGAACAGGCCCGCACTCACTATCAGGCGATTATCGAACAGGCAGGCGAAGACTACCCCGCCTTCACCGCCCGGGCGGAAAAACGGATCGAATGGCTTGCGAAACTTGGTCAACCCATCGAATTCGCCCCGGAAGCCCCCCCGGAAGCTTCGGAAACCTCGGAGGCCCCGGAAAGCGAAGCCGGTGCTGAACCTGAAGCCGGTTCGGACGAGCAAGCCGCCCCGGAAGGTGAAGCCGCTGCCATGACCGAGGGCGATGCTAAGGCTCAGCCAGACGCCGACAGCGAAGTTTCGGATGCGACGGATGGTGAAGCCGGGACAGCGACTGACAAATCCGAAAGCGAAACATCTACCGCCCCGGCCGCGGGTGAATGATGTCGTCGGCCGATCCCGAAGATGATTTACAGCCCGGCGAGGCCGACGGGGCTGCTGACGATATCGACAAGCGCTACGACGCCCAAAGTCTCGACGAACTCGAGGAAGCCGGGGCGGAGCATCGCATGTGGACGCTGGGCAGCGACTCGTCACAGCGGCTGGACACTTACTTGCATAATCGGCTGAAAGGGATCAGCCGAAATCAGATCCAGAAGCTGATCAAGCTCGGCGGGGTGACGGTCAATCAGAAAAAAGCCAAGCCTTCGCTGTCGTTGAAAGAGGGCGATGTGGTAGAAGTCGTCGTACCGCCCAAGCCCGCGGTGGACCTGCGGCCCGAGCCGATCCCGCTGCATGTGCTTTACGAAGACGACGACCTGATCGTCTTGAATAAGCAAGCCAACATCATCGTCCACCCGGCCCGCAAATACCGCTCGGGCACGCTCATCAACGCCTTGGCTTATCACTTCCAGAACCGCAGCGGCGGCGAGCTCTCGGGCGTCGGCAAGAAGGACGAACGGCCAGGCGTCGTGCACCGCCTGGACATGAACACCACCGGCGTGATCATCTTCGCCAAACAGGATGCCACCCACTGGCTGCTTGCCAAGCAGTTCGAAGAACGCACGAACCTCAAAGCCTACCTCGCCCTGGTCCACGGCTGCCCGAACCCGCCGCAGGGGGCTATCGATCAGCCCATCGGCAAACACCCGACGATCCGCGAGGCGTATGCCGTTCGGCATGACCCGTCTGCGAAAGACTGCCTGACGCTATATCGGGTCCGCCGACAATATGAGGGTTACAGCCTGGTCGAGTTGGAACTCAAGTCCGGCCGAACCCATCAGATCCGCGTGCACCTTTCGCACCTCGGTCACCCGATCGTCGGCGATCAACTCTACGGCGGCGAAATGGTCGGCCCCCCGGAAATCGAAGACCCACCGGAGGCCAGTGGGGGTCGGCCGGGCTTGAATTTCGCTAGGCCCAAGGCCGAAGGCTTGCGCTTCGAGGAGCTTGCGAAAGAGCGCGTCGAGGCCGGCGAACTCATCATGGGCACGCCCGCGCTGCACGCCGCCCTGCTCCGCATCAAGCATCCTGCCACAGGCAAATCACTGACCTTCTCCGCCCCGCTGCACGAACCCATGATGGCGATCGTCAGGACATTGGAGGCGGAAAAATTTATTAAAGCCTTCCCCGAAGCCGGCACCCATGTGAATCTAAGTACTTGTGCTGAAATAAATTAAATCACCTTTCCAGAACCCCTCCACAGCGGTTGCAATCTCACAATTTTTCATTCAACCTCCGCCAGGGTCCGTACCGATAAACATCGGCCTATGAAAAAGCCATTGCCCCCACGCTCCTACGGTTTCACATTCAGCACTGCCTCTCAATCGACGTCGGCAAAGCACACCCCGGACTTCGATGAGCGGTTCGATCTGAATTCAGTTCTGCGTTGCCGAGCCGCCATCGCCAGCGGCCGATATGACACGCCTGAAAAAATCGATGCCGCCATCGAAAAACTCTGTTTCAAACTTGCAGCTTAAATACCCCGAATTTTTCGAAGCCGGGGATGAGGCTTGGCGAATCCCCGCATGACGTAGATATTTCTGATCCGCGGATTCACAGAGCCTCATCCCGGCTTGAAAAACCTAACCCTCGAATTCCGGCGCGATCCAAGGCACGTCTTCAATACCTGCTTCGCGGTTGGCTTGTCGGGCCATGGCGAAAAGCAGATCGCTCAGGCGGTTGAGGTAAGTCAGGATCGCAGAGCCGATCGCTTCGCGATCGGCCAACTCAACACAGCTCCGCTCGGCCCGCCGGCAGATGGTCCTGGCGAGATGTAGACGGGCCGCCAATTCGCAGCCGGCAGGCAGCACGAAATGCCGCATCGCAGGGGTCGCCTCGGTCGCCGCATCGATCCATCCTTCGAGTTCATCGATGTGACGCTGCTCGATCCGCGGCACACTGCCAACCTTCTTCGAGACTGGCTCGCCCTCGGGCCGAGGCGTCGCCAAGTCGGCACCGATCTCGAACAGCCGACTCTGAATCGATATCAACGGCTGAACGAAGTCCGGAACCGACCCCGCCCCCGCGCTGCCGCTCAATGCCAGGCCCAGAGCGCTGTTGAGCTCATCAACATCGCCACATGCCGCGATACGGGGGTGGGTCTTGCCGACCCGGCCACCATCGAATAAATCGGTCTGCCCGGCATCGCCTCGGCGGGTGTAAAGCTTCATGACAACAGTCTAGGCGGAGGAATTTGCTTCCAACGCCTCGACTCGCTTGCGGAGTTTTTTCAATTCCGCGGCCATGTCGGGAAGTTTTTGTTGTTGCAGTGCGACACGTTTGGCGTGGGTGAAGGGCCGTGCGGGGGTGCCGCCCCATTCTTCGCCGTCGGGGATGTCGGTCATGACGTGGGAGGAGGCGGCGACGCGGACGCGGTCGCCGATCGTGAGATGGCCGCCGATGCCGACCTGTCCGCCGAAGGTGCAGTGGTCGCCGGTTTTCGTCGAGCCGGCGACGCCACAGAGGGCGACGAAAAGATTGTGCTTTCCGATCTTCGCGCCGTGGCCGATGACGACCTGATTCGACATTTTTGTGCCTGCCCCAATCACGGTGCTACCCATCGTTGCCCGGTCGATCGAGCAGTTCGCGCCGATCTCGACATCATCTTCGATGATGACGTTGCCGACCTGGGGGATGCGGTGGTGGATGACACGCTGGGCCCGCTCGCTGTGGGCGGTGGCGTAGCCGAAACCGTCCTGTCCGACGCTGTTGTTGGCGTGGAGGATGCAGCGGTCGCCGATCTTGCAGTCGGTGTAGATGCTGACGTTGGGGTAGATCACGCAGTCGTTGCCGACGCGAACGCCTCGACCGACGTAGCTGCCGGGATACAGAATACAGCGGTCGCCGATTATGGCGTTGGGTGCGACATAAGCACCGGGTCGGATCGTGCAGAGCTCGCCGATCTCCGCGGTGTCGTGGACGTAGGCGTTTTCATGAACGCCGACGCCGGGCTGTTGGCGGAAGCCATGCAGGGCGATCAGCGCATTGCGAAAGGCCAGGTAGGGGTTGTCGGTGAGCAGCAGCGTCGCGCCGTCGGGGGCGTGGTCACGGTCGCGTGGCCGAACGATCAGGGCGTCGGCCTTGCAGTCGGCCAGCCGTTTGCCGTAGACGGGGTTATTCAAAAAACCGACCTCACCGGGGCCGGCATCGTCGAGCGATGCACATCCGGTGAGGTCGATGCTGGGGTTGCCGACGAGATCGGCGTCGATTTTTTCAGCGAGTTTTGAAGCAAGCACGCGGGGAGTATACCCGCGAAGCGATTCAGGCTGCGACCGGCTCGAAACCGCCACATCCGCTGATGGGGGTGACCATGAGATTCAGCGGCTCGTGCTTGGGGTGGCCACATTCCTCGGTCAGGTCGGCCGGGGCTTCGTGTGACAAGCGGATCTGCACCAGCTTCTGATCATCCTGGTCATCCGCGCCGAAGTGCCGGCAAAGGCCACACTGTCCATCATCGATTTTCAACATTTTAAGCTCCTTGACTGGGGTTCAAACAGACACCCAAGTATAGGATTTCAAATCGCAGAAAACACGATGAAAAGCGGATATTTCGCAAGTGAGAGTGAGTCACAATACCGTCCGTATACTGGACTTACAGCTCGATATATTCAACTTCCGACCGCTTCTGCGACTCACCCTCAGGCAGGTGCATCTCGGTCGCGAACGGCCCGCCCATTTCGGAACGCCAGTCGGCGGGGTCGTAACGCTTCCTGTCCAGCTTGCCCGCGGCTTCAAGTAGGTCCAATGCGATTTGGCCTTCGGTCTTGGCCAGCTCGATTACGGGGATGGCCTGCTCGAAATGTTGCTGACGATTCTCGGCGTTCTCGAAGCTGCCCGATTTCTCGACCCACGTCGCCCCCGGAAGAATGACCTCGGCGTGGTCCGATGCGGTGGAGGGCAGGGTGTCGATCAGCACGTTGAACTTGCCATCCAGCGCCGCGGTCAATTCCGGGGTGGCCCAGTCGCTGGGGTAGTTGCCCGTCAGGATTAAGGCGTGCAATGCATCAGACTTCGCGAGAAAAGCGTCGTAATCCAGCACCTCATCACTGATCGCTTCAAGCGCTCGGCGGACGCCTCGGGCGTTCGGGGCTTTCTCCGCGCGGATCGTGTAGCCCCCTGGAAACGCTTTGTCTTCACCCTTCCGGGGGACGGGGCCGACGGCGAGCACCGCGTCCGGGTCGATTGCAGTGGCGAGCTTGCCCAAGAGGTACGCCTCCTCGCTGGCGAGCATGGGGCTGACCATCAGGCCGAGGCTGCCCTTGCCTTTCTTGAGCACGGTGACTTCGAGCTTCTCGGTGATCTTGGCGTAGGCCTGGTTCCAGTCGCATTCCTCGTGGCTGCCGTGCACCTTGTGCAGCGGGCTGCGATAACGGTCTTTATTGTGGATGAACTTCCAGCCGTAGCGGATCTCGTCGCTGGTCCACCATGTATTCACGTCCATATTGGTCCGCGGCTTGATGCGGTAGACCTTGCCTTCGTTGGTTTCGATGCTGAGGTTATCGCCGCTCGCGGTGATGCCGTCGATGCTCGGCGTTTTCTCCAAATTCCACACCCGCATGGACATCAGGAAATCTTTGTCGAGCAGCGCACCGACCGGGCAGATGTCAATGACGTTGGCCGAGAGCTCGTTGTCCAACGGCTTGCCGGGGAAGACGTCGATCTGTTCGTCGCTGCCGCGGCCAAAAATACCGATCTCGTTGGTCCCGGTGATTTCCCGCGTGAACCGCACGCATCGGCTGCACATGATGCAGCGGTCGCTGTACAGCAGCACGTTCGGCCCGAGGTCTTTCTTGGGCTGCTTGATCTTGGTCTCTTCAAACCGCGATTGGCTGCGGCCGTACCGGTAGCTGTAATCCTGCAGCGAGCATTCGCCGGCCTGGTCGCAGACCGGGCAGTCCAGCGGGTGGTTGATCAGCAGAAACTCCATCACCGACTTCTGGTTGGCGATGGTTTTTGGCGAGCTCTTAAGGTGAACCTCCATGCCCTCGGCGGCAGGGGTCTGACAGGTCGGCACGAGCTTGGGGATCAGCTCGACCTTGTTGTCGTTTTTCGGGTTCGGCGAGCCGACCTCGGCCAGGCAGATCCGGCAGGACGCGACAACCGACATGCCGGGGTGGTAGCAGTAGTGCGGGATTTCGATCTGGTTGTCGAGCGCGACCTGCAGGATGGATTTCTTGCCTTCCCAGGTGCAGACGCGGCCATCAATGGTGAGCTGGGGCATGGGAGCATGATACCGCCGTGATTTCACGGCGGGCGGTGGGCGATGCTCGGGAACGATATCGCGGAGGTTACGGAGACGCGGAGTTCGCGGAGAGGTGCGAACTTGAATCGTCGAGACGGCGTCAGTTTGTCTGCAGCCCAAACTAAAAATTCCACATGCTAGAAAAATTACCTTGACATCAGTTTTCTAAATATTAGAATGAAACCATGAATCGCACTCTGGACAATGGCTTGGAGCTGTTGATGTTTCTGGCCGATGCGCCCGAGCCGCATGGGGTGAGCGAGTTGTCGCAGGCCTTGGAGCTGCCGCCCAGTCACATCCACCGCTTGCTGCAAACGCTGGTCGCCAAGCGGTATGTCGAGCGTGACGCCAAGCGGCGATATGCGATCGGCATCGGTGCGTTGCGGTTGGGCGCATCCCTGTTGCGTGACATCCCGATGCGGCGAGTCGCATTGCCACATATGCACAAGTTGGTCGGGCGCAGCCGATGGTCCGCGGCATTGGCGAT
Source organism: uncultured Phycisphaeraceae bacterium (assembly GCA_964523485.1). Taxonomy (GTDB): domain Bacteria; phylum Planctomycetota; class Phycisphaerae; order Phycisphaerales; family Phycisphaeraceae; genus Algisphaera. Next base: position 13,072 of record CAZFZS010000020.1, read on the forward strand.
GCCGTTCTGGCCCCACGCGATTGTCGCGGCACGCATCACCCACAGCGGGCAGGTCCGCTCGACGGAGCGGACCCTCGGCACCGTCCTCGGACCGTTGACCTCCGCCTCGGGCAAGCTCATGCTCGCCCTGGCGGATGACGACGACCGTGAGGCCGTCTTGGCTGAGCAACAGTTCGGCCCCGCCCAGCCACATGGCTACGCGACCGCCGCAGCATTTCGCAAAGAGCTCAAGCAGATCGCCCAAACGCATTTAAGCATCAACCGCCCCGTCGACCCGCATCAGTTCAGTTTGGCCATGCCGCTTTTCAATCCGGATCGTCGACCGATCGCCGCGTTGGGCTTGGCGATGCCGGCCCATGCCGCCCGCCCCGATGCAGACCGGCTCGACGTCCTGATTTCGCACCTGCGACAGACCACCACCGACTTACAAACCCAACTCTTGGAGACCGAATTATGTCCGCAACCCATCCCGGCCTAACCCTACCCGCGTCCGAGACCAGTGAAACGCCTCAAGCCATTCGCGAGTTGTCTGAGCAGGCCGCCGCTGACCTCGCCGCTGTCGAGGGCTATGGCACCGCGAATCCGCGCAACCCGATGACGCCCGACAACATCGAGCAGTACCGCGAAGAGGGTTACACCATCGTCCGCGAGGTCTACGAGCCGCACGAGGTCGCCCAGATGGCAACCGCCGTCGACCGCTGGAAGTTCATCGGCGAACTGCTCGGCCACACCTGGCGGAAACAGAACACCGTCATCTGGGTCGACAAATCCCATCAAAACGAACTGCCCCCCGACCAGCGGCAGTCCGTCGTCCGCGGCATGCAATGGCCCTGCTACCACGACCCGGTGCTCGACCACTACCGCACCAACCCGCGGATGCTCATGATCCTCGAGCCGCTGATCGGCTGCGACGTCAAACAAATCATCAACCAGCTGCATTGGAAAAAACCGCAGTCCAAAGTCACCTGGCCGCTGCACCGCGATGTCCGGTCGCGCCAGCCGGTCGAGGACTTCCGTGACCTGTCCAACACCTGGGTGCAGACCGGCATCGCGATCGACCCGCACCGCAAGGAAAACGGCGCGATGTTCGTCGTGCCCGGCTCGCACAAGGATTTCGAGGCCGACCCCCGCAACAAAGACCTCTACAACGTCCCGCACTACCTCGACGACCCACGCATCAAGCCCGTCGAGATGAACCCCGGCGACGTCGCGCTTTGGAGCGCCTACACCGTGCACGGCGGCGGCTACAACACCACCGAATTCATGGACCGTCGGCTGTACATCAACGGCTACATCTCCGCCGACTCCTGCGAGCGCGGCGAGTGGGCCTTCCGCGACGGCCGCACCTGTCACCTGCACGGCAAACAGGCGCTCATCCAGTTCAACGAGGTCGACACGATCGCCGAGGCGTTCTACGCCAGAGACCACGGCCGAGCGGAGAAGATGACAGACTGACGCCGCATGTCGAACAACGACCAACCTGCGATACAGCGCAGATTTGAGCGATGTTTAGCGGGCGACGCGAAGCGTCCCGCGATACGGCGACGGGCACCTTCGGTGTACCCGCTACACGTAACATAAATTGAATACATTCTGGCGAGTTGCGAAGGGTCTTCAAGCGGTAAGCTTAAACGAGACCCTTCATGGAGTATGCAACCCGTATTTCTCGCCGCAGTTTTCTCGCCGGCACCGCCGCCGGTGCTTCCGCGGCTATGCTGAAGCTGCCGACCGCCCGTGCTGACATGGCAGAAAAACGCCCCGTCATCCTCATGGCCGACCCGCACATTGCGGGCGATCCGCAGCGTTTTATCAAGGACAAGAACCTTTCGGATCAACTTGCCCGTTCGGTCGATCGCATCATCCAAACCGGCCCGCCACAGATGGTCATCATCAACGGCGACCTGTCATTAGACGTTGGTCTGACCGAAGATTACGAGCAATTCTTTAACCTGCTCGAACCGCTGATCTCGGCGGACACCGCGATTTTCTACGCTTTAGGCAACCACGACCACCGCGCCCGGTTCTTGGCAGAGCGTTACCGCCGGATCGATCTGCGGGTCCCACGGGAACTACGCGATCATCTGCGCTACCCGATCCGCGAAGGCGGTGTGCAATGGATCGTGCTCGATTCGCTCCGTGAGACCGATGAGATTGTCGGGGCCATCGGAGACACCCAGCTGGAGTGGCTGAGGCTGCATCTCGAACAGAATCCTGAACCTACCTTCATCGTCGTCCATCACAACCCGACCGACGACCCCGAAGATACGCCGACCTTCGCGGGCAACGGCCTGGTCGACGGCCAAGCCCTGCTCGACCTCCTGCACCAGCACCGGCAGGTCAAGGCGCTCTTTCACGGTCACCGCCACCGCTTTCAACTCCGCCACGAGGGCGATCTGCCGATCGTCGGCCTGCCCGCCATCGCCTACCCCTTCGACAAGGGCGAACCCACCGGCTACCTCGAAGCAGTTCAAACCCACCGCGAGTTGAAGCTCACGCTGCGCACCCTCGACCCCCAGCACCCGCGCGACGGTGAACAGGTCACCCTTGTGACCTGACCGCAATTCATTTCCAAACCATCGCCAACCGATGAATCCGGGGCAAACTATACTGTCCCAATCGCCTTACCCCTGTGCCATCGCAGCTCGATCGCTGCTGTTCACCCTAGAGCCCCTCCATGCCACGAGATATCCCGGTCGGTAACGGCCAGATGCTGGTCTGCTTCGACCACGCCTACCGCGTCCGCGACCTGTATTTCCCCCACGTCGGCCAGGAAAACCACGCCGGCGGGCCTTGCCGGTTCGGCGTGTTCACCAACGTGGTGGGCAGCCGTAAGGACGAACGCCGCAAGAACCGCGTCTACTGGTCCGAGGACAACTGGAATCTGAGCCTGAAATATCAGCCCGACACGCTCGCGACCGATGTCGAGATGTCACACCCCGATTTGGCGATCAAGCTCCGCTGCTCGGATGTGGTCGACTTCAACCGCCCGGTCATGGTCCGCCGCATCGAAGTGAAAAACGAAAGCGATCAGGACCGCGAGGTTCGGCTGTTCCATCACAACGACTTCCACATGTTCGGCCACAAGGTCGGCGACACCGTCTATTACGACCCGCAGCTCCGCAGCGTCATCCACTACCGCAAAGACCGGTACATCATGACCTGCTTCTACGTCGACGGCGAACAGCAGACGGATGAATACGCGACCGGCACCGCGGGCTTCGGCGGCGCGGAAGGCACGTACCGCGATGCGGAGGACGGTAAGCTCGGCAACAACCCGATCGCTCAGGGCGCGGTCGACTCGACGATCATGTGCAAAGTCCAGGTCCCCGCCCACGGACAGCGGGTGGTCTATCTCGTGCTGGGCTGCGGCTTCAGCTACGACGACATGGAAACCATCCACCGCTTCCTGCACCGCGAGGGGCCGCAAGGCGTCATCGACCGGACCAACGCCTATTGGGAACTTTGGTTGGCGGCCTCCCGGGCCGACTTCGGCAAGCACGAAGACACCGGGCTGAGCGAAAAAGTCGTGGAGCTGTTCAAACGCTCGCTGCTGATCGTCCGGACCCAGATCGACAACGACGGCGCGATCATCGCTGCGAACGACTCGGACATCATGCAGTTCAGCCGCGACACATACAGCTACCTCTGGCCTCGCGACGGGGCGTTTGTCGCCGACGCGATCGACTCGGCGGGCTTTGCGGATGTCAGCCGAAAGTTCTACCAGTTCTGCTCGGACATCCTCAGCCATCGCGGCATGTTCCTGCACAAATACAACCCCGACGGCACGCCCGCCAGTTCCTGGCACCCGTGGGTCGATGTCAAAGGTCGCCCGCAACTGCCGATTCAGGAAGACGAAACCGCGCTGGTGATCTGGGCGGTCTGGCGGCATTACGTGCGTTATCGCGATATCGAATTCACCCGACCGATCTGGGTCGACCTGGTCCGCCCCGCTGCCGACTTCCTCGTGCAGTTCCGCGACCCGGACTCGAAATTGCCGCTGCCCAGTTACGACCTGTGGGAGGAGCGCTACGGCGTCCATGCTTTCACGGTCGCCACCGTCTACGGCGGGCTTCAGGCCGCCCACGAATTTGCCGTCGCCTTCGGCGATACCCAGCGGGCCCAGAAATACGCCAAGGCCGCGGCTGAGGTCCGCGAAGCGTTCTGCAAGATCATGTGGAGCGAGGAGCATGGCCGATTCCTCCGCCGTGTCATCCCCGAAGACAGCGACCGCACCGCCCGCCTGCTCGAAGATGTGATCGCCGGCCGATTACCACGCTCAGAAGAAGAAATCCGCAGAAAGCAGGCCAAGCAATCTAAAGAGGGTGATCAGCCCGATGCGGACAAACCTTTTGAAGTTGCTTACGAATCGGACTTCAACATCGATGCCTCGATGTTCGCGATCTTCACCTGTGGCCTGCTCCCGGTCGACGATGAGCGGGTCAAGCAGACGATGGAGAAAATCGAGGAAAGGCTGACCGTCAAGACCGACGTCGGCGGCGTCGCTCGCTACGAGGACGACTACTACCACCAGGTCACGAACGATGTCGAACGCGTGCCCGGCAACCCGTGGTTCATCTGCACGCTCTGGATGGCCGACTACCGCATCGCCAAGGCTACGACCGTCGAGGAATTGAAAGAAGCGGTCGGCTATCTCGAATGGGTCGCGGATCGCTCGCTGCCCTCGGGCGTCCTCGCTGAACAAGTCCACCCCGAAACCAACGCCCCGCTCTCGGTCAGCCCCCTGACTTGGAGCCACGCCACCGTGGTCGCGACGCTGGTGCAATACCTCACCAAACTCGAGCAATTACAGCCGGACCTCGCGTCCAACACGAAGGCCAACACGTTGCGCGACGCGGGTCAGGAAAATACCCGACGCGTGAGAGCGTCGGTGCTGGAGCCGGTGCCGAAGGTGTAATTTTCCGTAGGGTGGAGTGAGGCTTGGCGAACCCCACCAGCCACGACCGAAAGCAACCCGATGGTGAGATTCGCCAAGCCTCTCCCCGCCCTACAAAAACATCATCATAAGGATCAAATTATGGCTCTTGATGAAGAACGTCGTGCTTACATCGGCCGCATGGCTGGCAGTTATTGGATTGACCACGTTTATTACGATCCAGAAGGTCATGAAATTCAGCGAGAAAAAGGTGATCGCGATCAGTTCAAAAAATTGCTGCAGCGTTGGGAAGCTGCTAAGGATGAGTTTTTTTCCACTTGCACCAACCCCGAAGAGGTTCATGAATTCGCTGAACATGTCAATTGGGATGATGGCTTGAGTCGCCTTAAGCAAATAATTCAGCATCCTTATTGCGATCTAGGAACCGCTTATCTAATTTATTGGCGAGGCGAACCGACTTATTATCTTTGGGAAGCGGACGCCGATGAAATTGGCAAATCTGACCAGGAGATGTTTAATTTTCTTAAAGACATCGAATCGCGTGTTGCACAAGGCAGCTATTTAACCGCATCGATTCGGTTTGATCCTGATGTACAAGGTGTAACTCGTCAACGCAATACCTCTACTAAAAAACCTTGTCCGATTCCAGATTTTATGTGGGACCACGTCGGTGAATAAATTTGAGACTTCGATCGTGGGCCGGGTGAGGCTCGGCGAAAACCAGCAGCCAAAACCGAAAGCAAGCCAATGGTGGGGTTTGCAAAGCCTCACCCCACCCTACGATTCAATACACTAGTTGGATGCCGGATTATCGACGTCTGCGATACCCCGGCGGAATCTATTTCTTCACTGTCAATCTTGCCGACCGGCAAAACGATCTGCTGATCCGTGAAATCGCGCGGCTGCGTCATACCATTCGGGATGTCCGGGACCGCCACCCATTTGAGATCGTTGCCGCGGTTATCCTTCCGGAACACCTGCATATGATCTGGTCGCTGCCCATGGGCGATGACGATTTCTCGACTCGCTGGGGACTCATCAAGGCTGGCTTCAGCCGCGGCATCGACTCAACCGAGAGACGATCTGCTAGTCGATCCCGCAAGGGCGAGCGTGGCATTTGGCAACGGCGTTTCTATGACCATCTCTGCCGCGATGAACAAGACTTGGAAAACCACATTCATTACATCCACTACAACCCGGTCAAGCACGGGCTTGTCGAACGTCCCGCCGATTGGCCTCATTCGTCGATCCACCAATTCATCCGCCGTGGCCACCTCTCCGCTGATTGGGGCACATCGACCGCTCCAATCTTTGGCGATCTCGAGTATGATTGCTTTTAAAATTAACCGTAGGGTGGGGTGAGTCTCCGAACCCCACCGGGCGCGACAGGCAGCACCCCGACGGTGGGGTTCGCCAAGCCTCACCCCACCCTACGATTGGATGTCAATGCCTCTGCCGCGAGCCAGCCTTCGGGTGGGGGTTTAAGAAGCGTGGCTGCGTCGGCGGGGGTGACGTCGTGGTCGAGCCAGCGGGTGATGTCGGCTTGTTCGGTGAGGAAGACAACCATGCGCGGGTCGTCCGGGTTTTTATTGTGGACTTCGGCGGCAAGGCCTGTGGCTTGGCAGGTCATCATGGAGACGCCTTGGTCGTCGGGCGCGGCGATGCCGGCGACGGCGGCGACGGATTCATCGGCGGGGTAGAGCACCCAGGGCCGGGGCTTGCCGGTGGGTTGGCCGAACATGTCCAGCGGGTACCGCCACTCGACGGCACGCGAGAGCGGAAAGACCACCCGGCGGTGCATGAAGCGTTTCCAAGTCCGCTCAATCTTGTCATCACGCGAATTGGTTACGCGGTGTCGGCCGAGTCGGATGCCCCAATCCAGGCCGATGATTTCCCGCTGCCCATCTGCGGCGGCACGCAGAATCGGTACGGTTGAGCCGGGGAAATATTCGATATCTTTGAACTGCTCAAACGCGAAACGATGAACATCGAATGCCTGCTTGAGATCGCCCGGCCGAGCGCGGAGGTGGTAGCGGCTACACATCGGGGGATTATAAGAGCCGGGGGTGGATGCAGAGGCGTGGTGTGCGGTGAGGGCGTCGCGGCTGCTGACGAAGTGGGTCAGAGCACTGGCATTTCAGGACAGGTCGGTGCGCACCAACATCGGGCAAGCGTCTCAGGATGTCGCATCGAGGGGCCGAGGCGGGTCGAAACCGCGTCGACTTTGACCGAGTTGGGCTCGAAGTTGAACGAAAACGGCCAGGTCGCTTGCGATTTCGGCAAGGCTGGTGCGCGCCGAGCTTGCGTTAAGCAAGCGGGGCTTGGCGGGTGTTGCATAGCTTGATGGTTTGCAAGCGGTTAGGCGCGTGCTGGACTTCGTTGTCAGATTCCTGATGCGATTTTCAGGTCTCGCGGGGGTCGGGCTGGCTCGATATTGGGGCGGATCCGTGCGTGGGGTCGGGTTTCGAGGTGATTCAAAGCGTGTTCAACTTGCTGCTGTCGCGTGGTCTATCTATGCTGCGTCGCGCATGCAGACACCGCTCCTGCTGTATCTCGCTTCTGTCCTCGGGGCGGTGGCTGTTTACCTGCTGATGCCTCAGCCGGGCCAGCGGTGGCGTGTGCTGGGCGGGCTGCTCGGGGCCGCAACGCTGGGGCTGCTCTGGCTGGTTCTGGCCGGCCGGATGATCCTTACCGAGACATTCGGCGACGACCTCGGGGCGGCGGCGTTCTATTACATCTTCAGCTTCATTGCGATCGCCTCGGCGGTGCGTGTCATCACCCATACCCGGCCGGTCTATTCCGCCCTGTGGTTCGTCATGGTCATCATCGCCTCGGCGGGCCTGCTGCTGACGCTTGCCGCGGAGTTCATGGCCTTCGCGATGCTGATCATCTACGGCGGGGCCATCCTGGTTACCTATATGTTCGTCATCATGCTTGCGAGCCCGGCCCAGAGCAGCAGCGATCCATCGGACCTCGGGCCGAGCTACGACCGGACCTCGCGTGAGCCGCTTTGGGCGGTGATGGCGGGTTTTCTGCTGCTCGCGGTATTGCTGAGCGTGGTATTTACGCCGATTCAGCCGAACCCGGACGCCGTCGCACTTAGCGATGCGGAAGTCACCCGGCTGTTCCTGGGCGACCGCAACCTCGGCGAAAATGCGGATCTTGCCACGCCGACCGGCGGGGCCATCGACAGCGTGACCAACACCGAACACGTCGGCCTGGACCTTTTCATGGCCCACCCCCTGGCGATCGAACTGGCGGGCATCATCCTGCTGGTCGCCCTGATCGGCGCCATCGCGATAGCACGGGTTCAAGTGCGGCCAGATGCTGAGCTACCCGCAGCCGAAAACGTTCCGCCAAAGAGTCCAGCCTCCCCCAATGACCTAGCGCCCAGAGCCTAGCGCCTACCCACTACCCCATGCCCGAACCGATGTCCTCCATGATGCTCTCGCACTACCTCCTGACCGGGGCGGTGCTGTTTTGCCTGGGTATCATCGGGTTTATCAGTCGGCGGAACCTGATCGTCATGTTTCTCTGCACCGAGATGATGTTTCAGGGTGTCGTGGTCACGCTGGTGGCGTTCAGCAAGTTCCACATGAATTTCACGGGCCAAACGTTCGTGATCTTCGTCCTGACTATCGCCGCCGCGGAAGCAGCCCTGGCTTTGGGCTTGGTCGTGCTGCTCTTTAGAAGGAAGCAGACGCTGGACGCGTCGGCGTGGTCGGCGTTAAGTGGGTGATTTTTTTGACAGGATGACAAGATTAAGGCACAAGATGAAACAGGATAAGAAAAGCAATTTTTACGATGATGTGAGACTTCTAAAACCTAGCAAATAATCAACACATTCAGTCATGACAGCTTTGTTTTGCTGATCCTGTTTAATCCTTAACATCCTGTCATCCTGTCTAAAAGAAATGCTCGATTTTCTCACCATCTTGATCCCTTGGACGCCCGCACTGGCGGCGATTGTGATCGGTGCGATCGGGCTGAAGCCGGCGTTGCATCATCTGGCCGCCCCGATCTGTGCGGCCTCCATCGGGTTCGGCTTCGTGCTGACGCTGATCCTTTGGCCGCAGATCGGTTCGGGTGTAAACCATGCGACCTTTTTTGAGTGGATCCATGTCGGCGAAGTTTTGCAGATCGACTTCGCTTACTTCCTCGACCCGCTGACGCTGGTGATGCTCAGCGTCATCACCGGCATCGGCTGCCTCATCGCCTGCTATGCCGCGGGCTACATGAAGGGCGACCCGGGGTATTGGCGGTTTTTCACCTACATGGCGTTGTTCATCTCGGCAATGACCACGCTGGTGATGGCGGACAATCTCGTGCTGCTCTTCCTCGGCTGGGAGGGCGTCGGGCTGTGCTCGTACCTGCTGATCGGCTACTACTACGGCAAGCCCGAGGCGGTCGCGGCCGCGAAAAAAGCCTTCATCGTCAACCGTGTCGGCGACTTCGGCTTCCTGCTGGGCATCTTTCTGGTCTATCAGACGTTTGAGACCGTGTCGCTGTCAACGGTGCTGGAGGCAGCCCGCGGGTTGGTGATGCATGCCGACCCGGCAACGCTGAGCGAGGCGGGGGCGACGGCGATGGCGGCGGCTTCACCGCACGGCATGTCGCTACTCTGGATTCCGTTTTTGTTGATGATCGGGGCATTCGGCAAGTCGGCGCAGTTGCCGTTGCATGTCTGGCTGCCCGATGCGATGGCCGGCCCGACGCCGGTGTCGGCTCTGGTCCACGCCGCGACGATGGTCACGGCGGGCGTCTACCTCATCGCCCGCTGTTTGCCGCTGTTCGAGCTGTCGCCTTATGCACTGCCGACCGTGGCGGTCGTCGGTGGGCTGACCGCCCTCTTTGGTGCGACTATCGCGATGTGCAACAACGACCTCAAGGGTGTTTTTGCTTATTCGACGGTTTCGCAGCTCGGCTACATGTTCATCGGCGTCGGCGTGCTGTCGAGCACCGGGGCGATCTTCCACCTGTTTACCCATGCCTTTTTTAAGGCCCTGCTGTTCCTGACCGCGGGCAGCGTGATGCACGCCCTGGCGGGGCAGCTCGACATCCGGCAAATGAGCGGGCTGCGAAAAAAAATGCCGGTGACCTGCTGGCTGATGTTCGTCGGCTGCCTGTCACTGGCGGGCTTTCCGTTCATTACCGCGGGCTTCTGGTCCAAGGACCTGATCCTCGGCGATGCATTGGCGGCGGGGCTGGACCATCAACCGATCCTGCTGTTCGTAACGGTGCTGGGCGTTATCACCGCCCTGCTTACGGCTTACTACAGCTTCCGGCTGTGGTTCCGCGTGTTTATGGGTGATGAGCGGTACACGATGGGCCACGAGCATCACGGCTACCCAGTCGGGGAGCATCCGCTTGAGCAACCCATCGCAAACCCTGCGGAGCATGAGGCCAGCCTTGCCGAGGCCAAGGCGGTCGAGGAGCAGGAACACGCGGCCGAGGATGAGCATCACCACGAGCCACACGAGATGCCCTGGCTGCCGATGAATCTACCGCTTGTGGCGCTGGCGATCGGTGCGTTGATCCTCGGCTACATCCCCTACGAATTCGGCTGGTTCAAAGGCTGGATCGGTGCTTCCACTGCAGCACCAGTCGCTCACGGCCACGCTGATGACCATCACGCCACATTTATGGGCATGGACCCGCACAACTTCATGATCCTATTCAGCTCGATCCTCGCCATCGCGGGCATCGCCATTGCCGCCTGGTTCCACTGGCTGAACCGGTCGGCTGCGGACAGCCTGGCGAAAATCTTCTCGCCGATCGTTCGGCTGCTGACGAATAAGTACTACATCGACGAGATTTACGACGCCCTGATCGTGCAGCCGCTGCGAAGTCTCGGGGCGCTGTTTTACACGGTCGACGCGGCGATTTTGCACACCGTTATCCAGTTCATCGCCTTCTTGCCCGGCCTCGTCGGCCGCGGCATCCGCCCCGCCCAAGCCGGCCGTATCCAAGGCTACGGCTTGGGTATGGCCATGGGTATCGCTGTCCTGCTGCTACTCGTCCTGATGGCGGTGGGGTAGTTGATAGTGGTTAGGCGCTAGCCGGTAGGCGCTAGGAAATGATGGATCAATGTTCAAACTTCCACGATTTCCTAACTACTAGCTACCAGCGCCGACCCCGCTTCACCAACGCCAGACACCCCGACCACGCACCCGAAACAACCGCCACCTAACCCATGCCTTCCGAAGACACTTATCTCCGCTGGATCATCTCGCTGCAGCTCTACCTGCCGGTGTTGTTCGCGATGGGTCTGCTGCTACCGATCCAGGCTCTGAGTCGGCGGAAAGTTTCATGGGCATATTCGGCGATCACCAGCACCATCTCGTTTGGGATGACGCTGATCATCATGTTCTTCGGCTTCGACTGGTCCCGCCCCGGCGAGATGCAGTTGACCGACACCGTCGTCTGGCTGCCGGACTTCGGCATGACCTTCCACTTCGGCATTGATGGCATCAGTCTTTGGCTTGTAGCGTTGACGACGTTTCTGATGCCCATCGTGGTGATCGGCTCGCTGATCGAAGTCGATCACAACATGCGGACCTTCCACTTCTGGCTGCATATCCTCGAAGCCTGTCTCATCGGCACGTTCATCGCCCGCGATGCGCTGATGTTCTATGCCTGCTTCGAGTTCAGCCTGATCCCGCTTTTCTTCCTCATTGGGCTGTTCGGCCACCGCGAAAAGTTGCGGGCCGCGAAGATGTTTTTCCTCTACACATTCACCGGCTCGATGCTGACCTTGGCGGGCGTGCTCTACGTCGCCTACGTCCACGCCGAGCGAGTCGGTGAGTGGAACTTTTTCATCGATGCGCTGGTCGAGACCGCCTCGCAGCACATGACGCTCGAGCAGCAGTCGTGGGTGATGCTCGCGTTTCTCGCGGGGTTTGCGATCAAGACGCCGCTTTGGCCGTTCCATACCTGGCTGCCGCTTGCGCATACCGAAGCGCCGACGGCGGGCAGCGTCGATCTCGCCGGGCTGGTGCTCAAGCTCGGGCCGTATGGCCTGATCCGATTGGCGATCCCGATGTGTCCCGCGGCCGCGGTCGTCTTCGCCCCCTACCTCGGGGTGTTCGCCTGCATCGGCGTGATCGTCACCGCTCTGATCTGCTGGGTCCAGACCGATGCGAAGAAGCTCATTGCCTACTCGTCCGTGTCGCATATGGGCTTCTGCATCCTCGGGTTATTCGCGTTTGACAACGGCAATATCGGCGCGACCGGCGCGATCTACTATCTCATCGCCCATGGCCTGGCGACCGGCGGGCTGTTCATCTGCCTGGGCATGCTCTATGACCGCTTCCGCACCCGCGATATCCGCGAGATGTCCGGCCTGGCCCGCGAGATGCCGTTCTGGACCGCGTTCTTTGTGTTTTTCGCTCTTGCCTCGGTCGGCTTACCCGGGCTCAACGGCTTCGTAGGCGAGTTCCTCACGATGCTCGGCACGGCCAACTCGCCGCAGGGCGTGCTCGGCTGGACCTACGCCGTCACCGCCGCGACCGGCGTGATCCTCGCCGCGATCTACCTCCTGTTCCTGGTTGGCAAGATCGTGTTCGGCCCGGTGAAAGTCCCGGCTTACGTCGATCAGGAGATCAAGGAATCCAAGCTCAGCCAACGCAACCTGCACGGCATGAGTTGGCGGGAAATTTTCACCGTTGCCCCCCTCGCCGCCGCCTGCCTGTTCCTCGGCCTGTTCCCCGGGCCGCTGCTGGGCACACTCGAACCCGCAGTGGAAAATCAGGTCGCCGATGCGAAGGCTTACATCCTCCAAGTCGATCCGGCTGCGTATGGCGAAGAAGTACTAACCGCAGAGGACGCAGAGAGACGCGAATCGCTGCGGTTTGAATTGGCCGCGGATGAACGCTGATGGACGCGGATCAAATAGCTGAAAAGTATAAAATTAGAAACTTAAAAAATGACTTGTATGTTTATTAGTAACTATCTACATCAGCGATTGAATACCTTGTTTTTCAATCCGCGTTCATTAGCGTCCATCTGCGGATAAATTGCTTCTCTGCGTATTCTGCGGTTGATTGATTTTCCATGACCCCATTTACCGAAAAACTGCTCACGCTTTGGCCCGAGATTGTCATGCTCTTGGGCGCGGTGTCCTGCCTGATCACCGGGCTGAACCCGAACCCGTTGGCCCGCCGATTGACGCCGGTCGTTGCGGGGGCATCGATCCTGATTGCGGCGTTGATTGCCGGGGCACAGGGGGCGGACCCGGACCACCCGCTGGGCTACGGCGGGATGGTGCTGTACATCAAGCAGATCACACTGATCCTCGGTCTGATCCTGCTGCTGGTCGCCTGGAAGCTGCCGGGCCAGCTCGCTCAAAACCGGGCGGCGGAGAACGGCGAGACGTTCGAGCCGGGCGAGACGATGCGCGGCGAGTTCTTCGCGTTTTTCCTGCTCAGCCTGACCGGCGTGATGATGACCGCCGGGGCGACGGACCTGGTTTGGCTGTTTCTGGCCTTGGAACTGACCAGCCTGCCAACCTATGTCATGATCGTCATGAGCCGGGACCGGGCATCCGCCCACGAGTCGGCCGTAAAATACTTCTTCCTCGGCGCGATGGCGGCGGCGGTGTTCCTTTACGGCTTCGCGTTGATCTACGGGGCCACAGGGGCGACCGAATTCGGGGCAATCGCTGCGGCGGTCGACGGTGCACCGTCCCGCATCATGCTGCTGGGTGTCGCGCTCGCGATCCTCGGCCTGTGCTTTAAGATCGCGGCTGTGCCGATGCATGTGTATGCTGCGGACGTCTACGAAGGGGCCGCGACGCCGGTGACGGCATTCCTGGCTTTCGTGCCTAAAGCCGCAGGCTTTTGTGCGTTGATCCTCGTCGTCGCCCTGGTCGGCTGGAACCCGCTGCCGACCGAGATCGCTTACCTGCTGATGGGTATCGCGGTGCTCACCATGACCATCGGCAATGTGCTGGGCATCATTCAGAACAACCTTAAACGCGTCTTGGCCTACAGCTCGGTCGCCCACTCCGGCTACATCCTCACCGGCTTGGTCATCGGACTCGGGGCGATGCAGACCGGTGGTGACGCGGACGATACCGCCATCGGTAACGGGCCGGCGGCGATCCTGTTTTACCTGCTCGC
>CAZFZS010000020.1:27094-47833 GCA_964523485.1 uncultured Phycisphaeraceae bacterium
CCGGGCAGCAGGGCTGAGCACAGTCGGACAGCAGGCCTGAGCACGGTCGGCGCCTTCGCGGTCCTCGCGTCGCTGCATAAGCACAACCCGGCCGACCCCAGCGACGAGTCGCATGAGGTGCAGACCTACGATGACTTGTCCGGGCTGTACCATCGCCACCCGTACCTCGCGGCCTTGATGTTGATCAGTCTGTTGTCACTGATGGGCATGCCGCCGCTGGTTGGTTTCGTCGGCAAGGTCTACCTGATCGGCGGCGTGTTTGTCGCTGGCTATCAAGCTTTGGCGGTCGTAATGGTCATCAACTCGGCGATCTCGGCAGGCTACTACCTGCGGATCGCGATGGTCTGCTTCTTCGGCAACGATGCCCCGCAGACGCGGATGCACCGCTCGCCGTATCGAATTGCCGGTGCTACGATCGCCTCGATCGCCGCAGCGGCTCTGGGGGGTTACGCTGCCCAAGGCATCATCCAGCAAACCCACGAAGCGGTGATGCCGACGACGTCGATAGTCGAACCCGCAGACGAGACGAACATTCCCGATTCGACCGTCGATGCGGAAGCATCAATCAGCAGCGCAATTCCATAAACGCAAAAACGTTTAGCGGCAGCGGCGAAGCCGCCCGATTCGGGTGTAAATGCCGCGGGACGCTACGCGTCGCCCGCTAAACGTCAACACAATTACTCAGTTCAGCTGCTGACGTGAAATCGTCAGGGCTTCGTTGAGCTTGGCGAGTTGTTGTTCGGTGGTGCCGCTGAGGGACTGGAGCATCAGTTCCGCCTCGGCGATCACTTCGCGGGCCTGAGCGATGTGTTGCTGGGCGTCTTCCTGCAGCCGGCTCACCGCCTGACCAAAGTTTACGCTGGCCGACTCATCGGTGAGGGCAGGGTTGCCGGCCAAACTATCAGCTAGCTTTCCGAAGCCGTTCGCGTAGCGGGCCTGAGTCGCGTTCAGTTGGGCTAACTCAATGCGGGCGGTCGTCAGCTCAAAGTTGATCGCCTGCTTCAGATTGCCGGTGGCAGCACCCTCGGCTTTGCTTAACATCGCAACCGCATCTTCGGCGAGCTCGACCGCTGCGGATATCCGCTGATTCACCTCGTTGTAATACAGGTCGGACACCGTCTCGAACTGCTGAACGACTAC
The DNA here is from genome assembly GCA_964523485.1 of uncultured Phycisphaeraceae bacterium. Lineage (GTDB taxonomy): Bacteria > Planctomycetota > Phycisphaerae > Phycisphaerales > Phycisphaeraceae > Algisphaera. Next base: position 28,235 of record CAZFZS010000020.1, read on the forward strand.
GCCGATATTGTTCTGCTTCATGCTGCGGGCTTCGCTGACGGCACGCTCGGCACTCTGGCTGCTGGACTGAATACGATCTCGCAGTTCGTCGAGCTGCTGGGCCATCTGCTGATAGAGATTGCTCTCGGTTTCGAGCGGTTCGATCTCCGCGGAGTAATTCTTCGCCTCGATCTCCGCGAGTTGAGCTTGATGTCGGGCCGCCTCGCCCTCACGCTGTTTTTCGTAAGCCTGACGGATCAGCGTGCGTTGCTGCTCGGCATCACCGGACTCGGCGGCGTCCTGCTCGATCTCGCTGGCCTGAGCGAACGCCTGTTCCGCCTGCCCCGCGGCGTCCTCGGCTCGACGCTGTGCCCGCGAACGCTTCGCGGTGAGCTCCTCGGTTTTTGCGGAGAACTCAGCCAGCGTTTTGCTGACCAGCGACTGGGCCTGATCGATATTGTTCAGCGACTCGGTCGGATCGTCATCGCGGACGAGGATCAACTGATTGACTTCACCGACAGCCGAGGCCCGCTTGTCGAGCGAGGTCGTTCGGCCGCGCACGTTGGCGTAATGCCGGGCCGCTTCGGTGGCCAGCACCCGTGACTCGCTGAGCTTGATGTTGGCGATCAGCCGCATCGCCGAGGCCCCCGTGTCGCCGCCCTGATCCGCGATCGCCTGCAACTGCTCTACCGCTTCGTTGAATTTCGTTTTACGAAACTCGGCGGTGGTGCCCTCGAAGCCCTGAGGCGCAAAGCCACGCTCCGCCTCTTCGACCAATGCGATGGCATTTTCCATCTCGGCGCGGGCCTGGGCCTGCTGGGTCGCCTGTTGATCGCAACCCATGAAAACAGCGGAGGCTGCAAAAACACCACCGGCCAATACAAATCGCTTATGCATGAGACTTCCTGGGGAGGATGAGGGGGCTATACAACATACCGCCCCGCCTTCGGATCGCCAAGCCCGGCGGCGGTGAAACTCCCGATAATCCATCAATAAACGCAGGCCCAGTCTCGGCCTTCTACGTCGATGAAACTTACTCCTCAGCGGTATCCGGAGCGGTGTAATCGATGTCGTAATCCGGATGGTCGTTGAACAGCAGCGAGTCGATCCACTCGACGTATTGCTGGTACTGCGTATCGCGGTTGTTTCGGAAAGCCGGCCGCCAACCCTCGACGTCCGGGGCCGGGTGCCGGGCCTCTTCACGAGGCAGGCCCCATTGCACCAGCAATGACTCCTCGGGCCGTGAACGGTCGATCAGCGGCAGACCGTTGTATTCAAACTGCGTCAGCAAATAAAAGTTGGTGTAAGCCTCTTCCGGGCCCTCGGGGCGCTGGTTGATCAGCCGCAGCCCATCCACCTGGCCTCGGGCAAAGGTCGGCTCGAAATATCTTGCAACATATCGCGGATTGACCAGTCGGCGGAACTCCGCGATCGGGGCCGGATCGGTGCGGACGTTGACTTGGCTGTAGAGGTCGCGTGCCTGGACCTTGAAGAACAAATCAAGCTGATCGGTTCCCGACGCTCTAAGAAACGCTACCCGGTCAGATCTGTCGCGTGGCACATCATCGCGGTCCGCGTATTTCTCTAAAAACTCGTCCAGCGTCGCGCGTGGGATCGTGACACGCGGGTTGGATTCGAGATCGACTTCGTAAACCTTGATCAGCGCGATCTGCTCAGGCGAAAGGTACACCTCGCTGGGGGTCCGGCCCTGTCCGGCAGGGTCCAGAACGTTCGGCGTGCCGGGTGGATTCTCGCGATACTCCCGAAGATCAAGACCCTGCGTTGCGTCCGATGTCGCTTTCAGGTTCTCTCTTGCCTTGATTAGTTGCAGCATGTCGACCACGGCCGGGTTATCCGTGAACCGATCATCCAAAGCCTCGGCCTCGCGCTTGGCGATCGCGAATGCTTCACGGTCCAGCATTTCCCGCGTCAGTTTCAGCCGGCCATCCAGGTCATCGTCGTCGAGCTTCTCACGCTGCTTCTTGAAATATTGCTCATCGCTTTCCATCAGCGACATCGATTCGATGTTGTCACGGTCGATGGTGGTATCGATACCTGCGATCCGCAGTTGAACTTGCTCATTGTTCTGGCCGAGCAGTTCACCTTCCAGCGTCGCGCCGTCTTTGAGAATGACCTGTGCCATTTCCGCAGAGACGTTTACAGAAAAGAAAGTTATCGACAGCGCAACAACCAGGCCAACCGGCAGGTGGGGAAGCTTGAACATCGCGGGTACTCCGGAGGCTAGAGACAAAACAAATCACACCGTTCGTGACGGCGTTTGTCTTCGAAGTATAGCGCAGAAGCTTGGCGCGATAAAGCTGAAATGAATTTTCGGGAAGAATGCGAGAGATGAATGATCGGAGGTCTTAACCGTTTTCGACTTCGAGTTCCTGTTCGAAATCACCGAGTTGGACCTTCAGTCGGGCCATGATCGAGCTATGCATCTGACTTACACGGGATTCGGAGAGATCGAGCGTTTGGCCGATCTCTTTCATGCTCATGTGTTCGTAGTAATACAGAATCACGATAAGCCGCTCGGCACGGCTGAGCTTGGAGGTGACTATTTCCTTCAGATCACGGCGATGCGATGCAACGACCGGGCTGACCGCGGACTGGTCGGAGAGCACCTGACCGATCCCGGTGTAGCCGCCCTCACTGTCCGAGGCGTCGGCCCCGGCGGCGAGGCTGACCGTGCTGGTGAGTTGGCCATCCTTGACCGTGAGCAGGAAATCCTTCTTGCTCAGGCCCATCCGCTTATAGAGTTCCTGATCGTCCGGTTCACGGCCGAGTTCCTTGCGTAGCGACTGCTTGGCAGTATTGAGCTTTCGCGATCGGCTGCGGGCGAGACGTGGCGCCCAGTCGATACTTCTTAGATAGTCCAGGACTGCGGAGTTGATCGACTGCGTGGCGAAGGTGCTGAATCGGACATTGCGGCCGGGATCGAATCGGTCGATGGCATGCATCAGCCCGAAAACACCCTCTTGCATCAGGTCCCCGGGGTCGACTTCCTGTGGCAATCGCCGGGCGATCCGTTCGACGACGCGCTGAATTAAAGGTAAATGGGCTTCGAGCAGGACATCGCGGGCACCGGTGTCCTCTTTGTTGGCCCGATAACGCTGCCAGGCATTCTCGACATCCTGTTTATTGTGATCATCTCCGCCGCGGGCGAAGGTGGTCGATGCGTCGGCCTTGACTGCGGTCATGCTCAATTCCCTGATCACTGCGGGTGAAAACGAACGCTCGGGCCGCCCGTTGCGCGTGCTCTTGACTTACATCGGTCGATCGACCGGACGACTTTAATCAGGCAAAGCCCTATAAATTCATGCCTCAACACTGATCGCGGTCAGTTCGGCATCACGGCTGGCGAGTTGTGCCTTCAGACGCTGCATAATTGACGTGTGCATCTGGCTTACGCGGGACTCGGAAAGATCGAGCGTTCGGCCGATCTCACGCATGGTCATCTCTTCGTAGTAATAAAGAATGACGATCATGCGTTCTGAGCGGGATAGGCCGCGTGTAATGAGTTCCTTGAGGTCCTGCTTCTGTGCGACGGTCAGCGGGTTGCGCTGCCGCTTGTCGTTGAGCACGTCGATCTCGCGGACTTCCCGCTGAGCATCGCTTTGGTAGCAGCGACGTGAAAGCGAGCTGACGCCAGCCGGGCTGGAATCTCTGCGGATCTTCTCGAACTCGTCGCTGTCGACCGACATCTCTTGTTTAATTTCTTCTTCGGTCGGGTTGTAGCCACGCTCCATCGCGAACATCCGCCGGGTGTTTTCGACTTGGCTGGTGCGCTGGCGGACCAGTCGGGGCACCCAGTCCATGGCTCGCAGCTCATCAAGGATTGCGCCACGCACGCGTCGCGTACAGTAGGTCTCAAACTTAAAACCCAATGCGAGGTCAAAGCCATCGATCGCGTCCATCAGGCCAAACAGTCCCGATGACATCAGGTCATCGACTTCGACCTGATCGGGCAGCTTCGCGTGCAGCCGCTCAGCGTTGTAACGCACCACCGGCAGGTAGAGCTCCATGAGCTGATTACGCAGCGCTTCGGTCGGCTTTTTCTTATACCGCTGCCACAGTTTTCTGGCCTGGTCCTGATCGATCGGTTCCTGGCTCAGCCCCAATACCTCAACCCTTGACGCTCTCATGGTCAGCTCCTTGACCGTTGGGGATCGCATCCTGCAATCCGGTGTACGTGTTTACCCCAAGAACACGCGTAAAAAAAGCCGGGGCTACGCTGCCGCCGGCTGTTGTCGCTCTCCCGCTCGCGATCGTTTTTGAGACGCGAGCGATTCTTCGTTCGGTTCAGAACGATCGTCGCCCGGCAGCGGACGATCGGCTTGATATTTTTCAACTTCGCGCTCGATCGACCGGTTCGCGATGAGCCCGATGATTACACCTACGACATAACAGCCCAACGCAATCAGCGTTGCCCGGACAAGAATGGTCAGTAGCGGGTTACCTGCTGCGATGCCGGCGATCAGCGAGCCGGCAAAGGCAATCAATGCAAAACAAGATGCAATCACACGTGGCGTGATGACGAGCACTCCTTGCGGGTTCCCGGCCGAGGCCTTGGCAGCTATCCTTAGTCGCCGTAGGAATTGATATGAAGGAGACTATATCGGCTCTCACGCGATCGCGAAAGGCTTTTTATCGGGACTTGGGTAATTTAGATAAAAAACATCGTTCACCTTCATCCAGCAAGCCAGGTGGTCATACGTTTCATGAAACCTAAACCTTCTTTCTGCGAGATCGTCGTGTGCCGTTCGAGCTTGTGGGCAAGGGATAAAAGGCTCTCACTGGCTTTACAACGAGGCGATGAAATTGCGACCGGAACACGCTCGCGGACCGCGCGTGGGATTCTTGAATCGCTTGCGATGTAGCCTGCAAAGGATGGGGAAAAGTTTAGGAAGCGTTGGCTGACGCCGATGATGCGTTGACTAACTTGGCGGGCCTCGTTTTCGTCACGAGCCATATTCACCAGCAAACGCAGGTCCGGGTCCACCGTCTGGCTGTTAATCGTCTTGATCGCGGCATAAGCATCGGTGATCGCGGTCGGTTCGGGTGTGGTCACGATCAGCACGCGTTCCGCTGCGATGCAGAAGCTTAGCGTGTTCGGCCCGACGCCCGCACCCGTATCGATCAGCAGCACATCTGCCTGCGATTCAAGCCGACGTATTTGCTCGGTCAACCGATCCCGTTCGATCGCAGACAGGTTCGCCACCGAGGCCAAGCCTGAAGCGCCGGGGACCAGACGGAAGCCGCCGGGCGCATCGATCATCACTTCTTCAAGCGTTTTTCGCCCGGAGATGACATGCGCCAAAGTCCCTGTGGCTGCGATATTGCACATCACATCCGCGTTGGCGGTGCCCAGATCAGCATCCAACAAAACGACACGTCGACCCAGTCGGGCCAGTTGAATCGCGAGGTTGACCGAGACGGTGGTCTTGCCGACGCCGCCCTTGCCGCTGGTGATCGCGATGGTCTGCGCGAGCTTAGGCGCGTGGTAACGCAGCTCGCCGGTCTGAGCGGTTGTCGTCGATTGTTCGTAGCGATCCATCAGGCCGCGTAGAACCTGAGCCTGGTCGGCCATACTCATTCCGCTGCCTCCATACCCAACAGCATCTCGGCGAGTCGGCGGGGTTGGCCGGGCTCGATCTGATGCGGGACTTCCTGTCCGGTGGTGAAATAACTCAAAGGTTTGTTCAATCGCTTGGTGATGTTGAGAATTGCCCCGCAGGTTACCGCTTCGTCAAGTTTGGTGAAAATCAGACGGTCGACATCGATCTGCGCGAATCGCTGAACGACCTGATCCAAAACCTTGCAGGACGCGGTGGACGAAAGCACGAGATGGGTTTCATGCGGGTCGATTGCTTGCAAAAGCGATTTCAATTCATCCAATCGATTGCCGTCACGCTGGGATCGTCCGGCCGTGTCGACCAGCACGATATCGCAATGCGACAGCCGCGCCATCGCGCCACCTAAAGCGTCCGGCCCGGTCACGACTTCCAGCGGTAAACCGATGATGCCCGCATAAGTACGCAACTGCTCGACCGCAGCAATGCGATAGGTATCCGCGGTGATCAAGCCGACCGACTTGTTCTGCTTGAGCTTGAAGGTTGCGGCGAGCTTGGCGACGGTCGTGGTCTTGCCCACGCCGGTTGGGCCGACCAAGGCGATGATGCGTGGCCGACCGTCCGATGGGCGGTCGGCATCCTGGGGCTGATCGCAGGTCGGCAGAGCTTCGGTGAGCACTTCGAGCAGCGCATCGCGGCCAAGCTCCTGGTCTTGATCCGGCCGATTCAGCTTGAGCATCAATTCCTGAGCTAAGTCTTCCGTAACCTCCTGCTCGATCAGCTTGGCGTAGTACTCGACCAGCGGGTCGGGCACATCCGGGCCGGTCTGGGCGACGCGGGCGAGCTTCTGCTCTTTCGCGACCTGCTCGACCAGTTGGCGAACCGCGGCGAGCTCCTGGGTAACCTGCGTGGAGTCGGCTGACGCTGGGGCGGGAGCGACGGCGACGACATTGGGCGATTGCTCGGGAGCGGGAAGTCCGTTGTCTCGCAACGGCATATCGACGGTGTCGCGGTCGGCCGATACGGGTTGGAATTGCGATCGGGCTGCCTGATACGTCCGGCGAATCAGATCGCCAGCGAGAGGAGGCGTTTCGGTTTCAAGGTGTTGTCGTGCCTGAGCGGACCGGATGGCCTCGGCCCGGGGAGAATGCTCCGCCTCCCGGCGCTTGGCTTTGGCAAGCTCCCGGCCGTCCGCGGCGGTGACCTCGATCAGCGTCTTACCCATCAGTGTCCACAACCCGCCTCGCGGGATGGTTCGGCTGTGCAGCACCACAGCATGGGCGCCCATTTCCCGCTTCACGATCGAAACCGCGGTCGCGACATCCTTAGCGGTAAAGGTACGGATAGTTTTCATAAGCCGGCCCCCTGCAAGGCCGGCTCACCGGCGGTGGAGGCGGGATCAAACGCCGAATCGGTCATCGGGGTTTGCAGGCTCGCTTCCGGATTGCCATCGGGCGAGGACTGTACCAGGCCAAGCGATTCGACCTCGACGCCCTTGCTTACTTCGTTGTACCCCAGCACCGCACAGTTCGGTAGATGCGGCTCGATTAATTGCCGGACCTGGGCACGCACCTGTGGCGACGCGAGCACGACCGGGTTGTGGCCGGCGTGAATAAGTCGCTGGGTTTCCTGCAGGATCGCCGCGGTGATGCGATTCGCCACCGATGGCGGCATGGACATACTCGTGCCTTCCGCTGACCGGCTGATGTAGCCGGTGATCTGATCTTCGAGGGCCGGATCGAGGCTGACGCAGTACATCTTCTGGGCCATCGGTCCATGCACCAGGCCCGGGTCGTCGCCGATCGGCTCTTCGACGGTGTGTTGGCCGCAGATCGTTCGCCGCAGGGCATTGCGGACGTATTCCGTCAACACATCAAGGTCTTTCGTGCGTGACGCCCACTCGCCAAGGGTTTCGACCACGGTGGCGAGGTCGCGGATCGGCACACGCTCACGCAACAGATTCTGCAGCACCTTCTGCAGCTCGGACGTCTTGACCATTGGCGTCTCGTTGCCGCCTGAGGCCTCCAATACGGCCGCAGCGAGCTTCGGCGATTTCTCTTTGAGCTGCGCGATGAGGTTGTTGGTTTCCTCGAAATCGAGCAGCTCGTGGGCGTGGGTTTTGACCAGTTCGGTGATGTGCGTCGCCAAGACGGAGGTGGCATCGACCACGGTGTAGTTGAGCGTTTCGGCCCGCTGCTTCTGGCCGGCATCGATCCAAACCGCATCGAGGCCGAACGCGGGCTCTTTAACGCGGACGCCGTCGAGTTGCTTGCTGTCGGGCGAGGCCAGCCCACCGTCCATCGCCAGGAATTGGCCGGGGTAGACCTGCCCGGAGGCAATGGAATTGCCGCGGATTTTCAGGTGGTAATCGTTCGGCTGAAGCTGCATGTTGTCACGGATCCGCACCGGCGGCATGACGAAACCTTGCTCTGCAGCGAGTTGCCTACGGATCAGCGTGATGCGTTCAAGCAGATCGCCGCCCTGCTTCGCGTCGACCATGCGGACCAGGCCGTAGCCGACCTCGAGTTCGAGCGTGTCCACGCCCAGCGACTGCTCGATCGGCGGCGGCTCGGCGGCTTCGCTCTTTTGCTTCTCAGTGGCCGCGGAGTCGCGCTTGACCTTTTCCTGACGGCCTGCAAAAAATGCCATCGTGCCGCAAACCATCCCCAACGCGAGCATGGGGACCGTCGGTAGGCCGGTGAAAGCCATCGCCACGAGAAACGCCGAGGTCACGCCCATTGCCGCCGCGCGGGCGGTCAACTGCTCGGTCAATTCCTGCCCGAAGTCGCGTCGGCTTCCCGAACGGGTCACGATCAATGCGGCACCGATCGACACAACAAACGCAGGCAACTGCGACACCAAGCCGTCACCGATGGTCAGTAATGTGAAGACCTCGATCGACTCGGCCAGGCTCCAACCCTTCATCCAAACGCCGACCGCGAAGCCGCCGAGGATGTTGACGATCGTGATGATGATGCCCGCCACCGCGTCGCCGCGTACGAATTTGGCCGCACCGTCCATCGCCCCGTAGAAATCCGCCTCCCGGCCGATCTCCTCACGTCGGTTCCGTGCGCTCTGCTCATCGATGATGCCTGCGTTCAGGTCCGCATCGATCGCCATCTGCTTGCCGGGCATGCCGTCCAACGTAAAGCGTGCCGCGACTTCCGAGATGCGCGTCGCACCCTTGGTGATGACCACGAACTGCACGATGATGAGGATCGCGAACAGAATGACACCGACGACCACTGACGAGCCAGCCACGAAATCCGCAAAGCTCTGGATGACCTTGCCTGCCACCGCCGTCGCCTCGCCGGGCGACGAGACGTCCGCTGCGAGGATCAGCCGGGTCGTCGCGATATTCAGCACCAGCCGGAACAGCGTCGTACCCAACAGCAGCGACGGGAACACGCTGAACTCCAGCGGGCTCTTGACGAAAATCGTCGTCATCAGGATCAACGCCGCTAATGCGATGTTGCTCGCGATGAGCATGTCCATAACAAATGGTGGAAGCGGCACGACAATGACCGCAATCAACCCAATCACCGCCACCGGCACCAACAACGGACGATACTTGTCTAGCCGATTCAGCCAGGCAGGAAGCGTCGGGTTGTTGGTCAGGTCAGCCATGGGTTAGTTGATTTTGGCCACAAAAAGTCACAAAAATCACAAAAAGAAAATTCAATTTCAGTCCACAGCCCAGGTTTAAAAGCAAAAAGTTCTGACTTATTTTTTGTGTCTTTTGTGACCTTTTGTGGCTAAATCCCTAAGCAACTTTTTGCCCGCTGATGCGATAGACATAAGCGAGCACTTCCGCCACGGCGGCGTAGTGTTCTTCCGGGACTTCCTGGCCGACTTCGACGTTGGCGTACAACGCCCTCGCCAGGGGTTTGCGTTCGACCAGGGGGATACCGTGGGTCATCCCGAGTTGGCGGATGCGCAAGGCGAGATAGTCCGCGCCTTTGGCGACGACCTTAGGAGCGGTCATCGAATTGCTGTCGTATTTCAGCGCGATCGCGTAATGCGTCGGGTTGGTGACGATCACATCCGCCCCCGGTACCGCTTGGCCAATGCGTTGCAACGCGAGCTGCCGGGCGACGCGCTGGCGACGCTGTTTAACCATCGGGTCGCCGTCCATGCGTTTCATCTCGTCGCGAACCTCCTGCTTGGTCATCCGCAGGTCCCGGCTGTGTTGAAATTTCTGAAACGAAAAATCGAGGATCGCCAGCACGATCAGCGTGGCGGCGAGGATCAGGGCCAACTCGAAGATCATCTGGGCTGAAAGGGCGTAGGCCCCGCCGACCGAAAGTTCGGATGTCCGCATGATCTTCTGCAGGTCAAGGTAGATGACCACCGAAGCGATGCCGGTCAATAGGACGACCTTACCCAGGCTCATCACGAGGCGGATCGCCGCCCGGGCGTTGAAAAGCTGCTGCACGCCCTTGATCGGGTTGAGCTTTTTCGGGCTGGGCACTAACGGCTTGCCGGTGACCATGAAGCCGACCTGGCCGACGCAGGCGATCAAACCCGCCGCGAGAATCAATAGGGTGAATGGAACAAGGATCGCCGCCATGGAACGGGTCAGATATAGCCCCATCGCCATCAGGTCATCGGCCCGGGCGGGGTTGACGGCGTGGCCCGAGCCGAGCACGGTCTCCATCATGTGCCGCATCCCACCGAACAGCCGACCTCCGAGCACCTGCAGCCCTAGGATGGCCGCGAGCAGCATGATCGCGGCGGTCAGGTCCGTGCTCTTGGCGACATTGCCGTCTCGGCGGGCCTCCGCGCGACGGCGCGGCGTTGCTTCTTCCGTTTTGTCCTGCCCCGTTTCGGCCATCCATTGCCTTTCATCCCGGACATCCTGTCCGAGGTGCGTACGAAATTGTCCCGCGATCGTCTCGCGTTTTGACTATATCGTGAAAAAGGCCGTCAGATGTTGAAGCATTTCCAGAAGTTGTGTGCTAAAGACCGTGGCGGCCGTCCCGATGCCCACGATCAGCAGCACGACGCCGCCGAGGATGCGGATGATAAAGCCGACGCTGAGGATGTTGAGCTGTGGCACGGTGCGGGCGATAAAGCCCATCGCGACCGATTCGAGAAACACGATGCAAAGCAGCGGCGCCGCAATCCGAAGTGCGATTTCAAAAGACATCGTGAGTAAACCCAGCACCAAACCAAGGATCTCATCGATGCCCGGCCCGTGCGTCAGGAAGCCGCCGATGGGGATGGACTCGAAAGTACCGACGAGGGTGGCGAAGATGATTTCCAGGCCGCCGATCATGACGAAGATCGCCAGGCCGAGCATGAACAGCAGTTGCCCGACGACGCCCGCCTCGGCGTCGAGTTCCGGGTTGAACACGCCGCCCGCGGAAATGCCCATCTGTTGATCGATGACATGTCCGCCGATCTGCAGGCCGATCAGGGGCAGGCTCGCACAGTAGCCGATGACATAGCCGATGAGCAGCTCGGTCGCGACGATGATGAGCAGCATCCAGAGCGATGCGGAGCCGCTTGCGAGGGCCTGTCCGTCGACAAACCCACCCAGCCCCGCCGTCTGTGCAGTGCCGGTGACCCACAGCAGCGGGTAGAGGCAAAGCGACAGACCGAACACGAGAAAGACTTTGGCCAAAGCGGGAATCGTCTTGCTACCCAGCACCGGGGCGAGCAGAAAAATACCCGTCAATCTGAACAGCACCATCAGCCAGGCGGGCACATGGTCGAGGATGGCGGTGGGATCGAGCAAAGGGGGTCAGGGGACTTGGGGACTTGGGGACTTGGGGGCTTGGGAACTTGGGATTTTGGGGACTCCAAGTCTCCAATCACAATCCACCAAACATCCGCGCCGAGAAATCCATAATTTTCGAAAAAAGCCAAGGCGCGGTGAGGATGGCAACGATGCCCATACCCAGAATCTTCGGCACGAAGCTGAGCGTCTGTTCCTGCACCTGCGTGACCGCCTGCAGAATGCTGACCGCCAAGCCGACGACGAGGGCAGCCATCAGGATCGGCGCGCTGAGAAACAACATCAGTGTCAGCGATTCACGCACGAGATCAACGGCTTTCAGGTCACCCCGCACGAGCTGAACCACGCCGGGGGTGGGGGGTTGGGTATAATTCAGGTCGGTCCGTGCATGGCAGCCCGAACTCACGTCGGTCTTACTAGGCCCTAGGCCCTAGGCCCTAGGCCCTAGGCCCTAGGCCCTAATCGCTACCCCGTCACCCCCGGCACGTAAAAACTGTTTAACAAATTCCCCGCGACCAGCCGCCAACCGTCCACCAACACGAATAGCAGCAGCTTGAACGGCAGCGAGATGAACACCGGCGGGAGCATCAGCATCCCCATCGAAATCAGCACGCTGCTGACCACCATGTCAATTACGAGAAACGGCAGGGACAGCCGAAATCCCATCAAAAACGCCACCTTGAGTTCGCTCAGAATGAAGGCGGGCACGAGTGTGATCATGTCTACATCGCTGCGCTTGAGCTCCTGCGGGTTGCTCGTGTCCTGGCCGCGATACTCCATGAACATGTACACGCTGTCCCAGTTGTCCGCATAGTCGATCTGGTCGAACATGAAGTCCCGCAGCGGCTGCTTCGCCCGCGTCCACGCCTCGATTTGATCGATCTGGCCGGCCTGCAACGGCTGCAACGCGGTCTCGTTGATTTTCTCGAATGTCGGGGCCATCACCAGGAACGTCATGAATAGGCTCAACCCCACGATGACTTGACTGGGCGGCAGGCTCTGCGTGCCGATCGCCTGACGAAGCAAGGCTAAAACCACCACGATCCGCGTGAAACTGGTGCACATCACCAGGATGGCCGGTGCCAGCGACAACACCGTCAGCAGGACGATGATCGACAGCGTGCTACTTAAACCCCCGGAAGTTTCTTCGCCTTGTTCGGAGCTGTCAGATTGGGGGTTCAGGGGCAGTGCGTTTCCGGCGTTTTCAAGGATCGACACCGGATTGAACGGATCGACCGGCTCGGCAGACTGGCCCCACGCAGCGGCCCCCCAAGCGATGCTCAATAGCACGACAGCTCGAAATATCACCGTCGGAATGTTCACGCCGCCCCGCTCCGTTCGCCCAGACTTTTCAAGCGGGTCGTGAGCCCAGCCAACGTGTCGCGCGTTTTATCCAAGCGGATTTCTGATTGATCCCCGCCCTCGTCACGGACTTGGTCGGCTGCGTCGTAATCCCGGTTGAATCGACTGACCAGTTGCTGAAAGCCGTTCGTCACCGAAGCGGGTTGCGAAGCGGTAGTTGCCTGCAGCAAACCCGCGACCTCTTCGGGGTCGTCGACATCCGCCAAAGTTCTCAAGCCCTGATTCGAATCGCCCACGACCAGCACACGCTGACCGACCCGCAATAACAAAACGTGATTCTTCGGCGCGACCGTCGTTCGCGACAACACTTCAACCGCCTGCGTCGGCTTCGCGACCATCCGGCCACCGAAACGGATGTAGGCGAATCGTGCGACAAGAATCAGCCCAATGACCAGCCCCAAAGCCGCCAGGGTCGACATCGCCCAGCCCGCCCCGCCACTGTCACGTTCGCCAAGAGGTTCCGCCTCGCGGACCGCTGTTCCGACACCCAACGATTGCGCCTCAGTCGCTGCCGACTGGCTTTCGAGCGAAACACTGCGACCTGCCGGGACCGAATCGTCACCCCCATCGGCCTCGGCATATCGCTGCGCGAGCTTGGCTAAACGATCGGAGCCGTCGGCCTGGGCTCGAGCGGCGCTCGGCCACGCGCAGACCATCGTGGTGATGATGCACAACGCGGCAATCCGGGTTTTCGTAAGACCTCGCACGGACTGGCCCTCCTGGCCGGGTGCTACTGGGGTCGGCGTCGGCTTCCTGCCTGACGCGGTGGGGTTGTGTTGTCGTTAAGCCGTCGGCTCCGGTTGGGCGGTCGGCTGTATTTCGTTTTCTATTTCGGCCTTGGCCGCTTCCGCTTGCTCTTCGAGGTCCGCCACGATCTCGCTGACACGGATGCAGAAGTTGTCATTGAGCACCAGCACCTCGCCCCGGGCGACCAGCCGCCCATTGACAAAGACATCCACCGGGTCACCGGCCAGCTTATCCAGTTCGACAACGCTGCCCGCCTTGAGCTTGAGCACGTCCTCGACCAGCATCTCGGTTCGACCAAGCTCGATCGAGACGTCCAGATCGACATCGCCCAGCAATTCCATGCCGCGGTCCGGGGTCACGCCGGACACCGGCTCGCCCGATCCGAAGCCCGGCAGGCCGGTCTCCTCGAATGCTGCACTCAGATCGTCCACCGCGTGCTGCGCGTCGTTGAGCGCAGCCTCGACCGTGGCCGATTCGGCATCGGTGGGCGGCGGCGTTGCGGCCGCCTGCTCGGGGTTGGGGTTGAGATTTTCGTCAGCCATCTTCGTGATTTTCGGCGGTCAGCAGTCGGTCAATCTGGACTTATCATCAATAATCCGATGCGAATTCCATACATTTGGCGATCAGCACCTCATTGATAATCGGCTCATCCTCCTCGTCCCGTCCAAAGTGTTCGTCCAAGGCCGCTTTGACCTGCCTCGTCAACGTCGCCAACTCCTGTTCGCGCAGGTGCGAAGGCTCGGCCCGACGGAAAATCGTGGTCACATCCCGCTGGATCGAGGCCTGCATCGCCGCAACGCGTTCGAGCACAAAATCGAGGTGTTTCTGCTTCACGACGACGTAAATTTCCGTGTCGTACATGAAGCTACGGCCGGACTTCGTATTTTGAAACTTCCCAGCTATGACCAGCGCCTCGGCAGGCCGCTGGCCCAAGGCGACTTCGTCGACCACGCCCGGCTCGGCCTTCACCGCCGAGGGGCCGCCGCTGAGCATGAACAGACCGACAATCACCACCGCCTCAGCAATCAGCACCCCCGCGACCGCAATAATGGGCAACAGGGGCAGCCCCTTCTTCTTTTCCTCGGCCTCAACCGGTGTCTTTTCTTCGTTTTTCTCTGCCATCTTGCTCTCGTTTCCGTTGGATTCGCCACGCTCGGGAGTCAGCCTCGATCGTGTAGGCTTTTCTTAACTTCGGTTGCCGGTCTCGGGTTTGGTGAAATCTTCTTTCAACGATTCGCTGACCAGCACTTCGACCCGCCGATTCTTCTCGGCATCTTCGGAATCCGCCGCCCGGGCATCCAAGGGCTCGCGGTCGGCGTTCGCGGTGAGCCGGAACCGCGTCGAATCGATGCCCAAATCCACAGTGAGGTAGTCGAATACCGCTTTCGCTCGGGCATGGCTGAGGATCCACAAATCATCGAACTGCCCGTTGCCACCCTCAGGCATCTCCAGCGACGCGGCATGGCCCCGCAATTCCACAATGTTTTCCCAACCTTTAAAAACCTCCGCGAGTTGATCGAGCGACTGCTTGGACTCTTCGGTTAGATCGGCCGATCCGGGCTCGAACGTGATCCGCCCACCCGTGGAAATCATCATCCCCTCACGGACCTTGGTGACCTGCGGCTCGCGACCCTGCTGGCCGGGGTCCTTTGTATTGGATCGGTTGGGCTGTTTTTCCTGTTTCAGGGCGATCGCTTCGAGGCGTTCGATAAGAGACAAGGCCGGGTCGTCGGTGATGGGGATTTTGCCGCCGCCGCCCATCATGCCGAAGGACTGCTTGATTTCTTCAATGACCGCTTGAAATTGCTCCTCTTTCTTGATTTCGCTGAACGAGACGATGAGCACGAAGAAGCAGAGCAACAGCGTCATCATGTCGCCATACGTCGTCATCCACTCGGGCGCCCCGGGGGGCGGGCATTTGCATTTTTTAGCCATGGTCTACGAAGCCGCCGATGCCATCGGCGACTATTTATTACGCGGCTTCTTCATCGGCCTTGGGCCGCATCGACGGCGGCAGGAAGGTGCGCAGCTTCTGTTCGACGACGCGGGGATTGTCGCCGGATTGGATGGACATCACGCCCTTGACGATGATCGATTTGTAGAGCTCCTCTTCTGCGGATCGGCGGGACAGGCGATCCGCCATCGGGCCGGCGAGCATGTTGGAGATCATGGCGCCGTACATCGTGGTGAGCAACGCGACCGCGAGTCCGGCCCCAATCTTGCTCGGATCACTGAGGTCGGCCAGCATGGCGACCAGGCCGACGAGCGTACCGATCATGCCCATTGCGGGGGCATACTTGTTGATGTTCTCGAATAAACCCTTGCCGATATCGTGGCGATCGACCAGCGTCTCGAGGTCGTTCAGCAATACCTGCTCGATCAGCTCCGGGTCTGTGCCATCGACCGCCATCTGGATGCCCTGCACGATGAACGGGTCCTCGATCTCCCGGCAGGTCGCCTCGAGGCTGAGAATGCCATCCCGGCGGGCGATTTCCGCGTAGCTGACCAGATCATCGATCAGCTTCTCTACGGATGAGGTTTTCCAGAACACCGCTTTTTTGCTGGCAGCCAAGATGGTCTTGACATGCTTGGCGGGGAAGGAGAAAAACACGATCGTGGCCGAGGCGCCGACGACGATGATGACCGAGGGGATATCGATATAGATCCCGATGTTGCCGCCGGACATCAACGCCCACGCGACAAGCGCCCAGGTCCCCAGCAATCCGAAAAGCAAGCCTAAGTCCATAGCGCACCTCGACCCCGCCCATCCGTGACGGGGGTTATCGGGTCTATCGGCAGGGTCCCCGGCCGGGCTTGATAAAGACCTGAGAAGCAGCTGCAAGCGGCCACGCTAACAACCCATCAACTCGGCGGCATCAGCTTCCGCAGACTCCGCCCGTACTCGATCGCCAACTCGACCACCCGCTGCATCGGTTCTTTGACGATGAAATGGTCGCCATTGATCAGCGTGATCGTCGTGTCCGGGTTCGACTCGACCGTGCGGATCAACTCGGCGTTGATCACGAACGGCTTATCGTTGAGTCGGTGGACGGTGATCATGAGGATAAAAAAAAAGAAAAAGCCGGGTGATTACCATCCCTCGGCTTTTAGACCATTAACGGACGGCGGCGAGAAGTTCCTGGATCATTTCGTCGCTGGTGGTGATGACTCGTGATGACGCGGAGAAGCCGGTGCTGGCGGTGATGAGGTTGACGAATTCTTCGGAGAGTTCGACGTTGGACAGTTCCAGTGACCGGGCGATGACCGTCGCGGAGCCAGACGTGCCTGCAGTACTGATGACGGGGCTGCCAGAATTGTTCTCCGCTTCGTAGAGGGAGCTGCCAACCTGCCGCAGGCCCACGTTGGTGGCGAAGGTCGCGACGGGCAGTTGTCCCAGCGTGCGCGTCAAGCCGTTGGTATACGCCCCGGTGATCGTGCCGTCCAAGCCGACGCTGAAGTCTTCCAGCGAGCCGATCGGGTAGCCGTCCTGACTGAGCGAACGCAGCTGAGTCGCCTCGTCGGCCAAGGCGGTGACCGAGCCGAATGGGTCGGTGAAGGCCAGATCGACAACCAGCGGGTTCTCGGCCCCCGTGCCGGTCCGATCTAAAGCGATGCTCGATCCGGTGATGCCGATCAGTTGACCCGCCGTGTCGAACGAGGCCGTGCCAGTACCGAGAAAGGTATCGTTATTGATGTCGTCTTCCGCGGTGACGTAAAAGTCCCAAGTCGTCCCGCTGGCATTCTTGTCCGAAAGCACGGTGACGAGATTGACGTTGAGCGTATTGCCCAGCGAGTCGTAAGCGGCAAACGTCGTGATCGTGGATTCGCCAACAGCCTCCTGGCTGACGCTGGTCGTGATCGGCGCGGTGGGGGTGGCGGTGCCCTTGTTGATCACAAGCGAGGTCGTATCGAAACCGACGGCGTTGGATTCGCCGACGTTGCTGGTGATCGACAGGACACCCGCAGCCACCGAGACGCCCGCGGGGGCTGCCGTGCTATCGATACCCAGAACGTCATCAAGGAAATCCGCGAAGTCCTGGAGCGTTGTACCGAAGTCATCGGAACTGGTCGTGTTGGCTGCACCAATTTCAAAAGTCCGGTCGGGAATGGTCGCCCCGCCACGGGTCGCTCCTGTAACGGTGATCACGTCGCCTGCAGTGAAAGGCTGTGTGCCGTCATCCTGGAACAGCGCGGTCAACGCGGTCGCGCCGGTGGCCGGGGTCGTCGCTAATGCATCGGTATAAAGCGTTTCAAAATCGGTCACCTGACCTAATGTCGCAATCTCGCCGCCCGCATTGAGGTTGCCTGCAAATTTCACTTCGCTGGTCGCCTGGGCCACGGTCGAAACCCCGATCGGGATGCTGATGTCCGTCAGGACGTTTGGCACGACATTGAACTCCTCATCGACGCCGTAACCTTGCACAAGGGCACCATTCGCGGTCACAAGGTTGAAATCCCGGTCGAGGTTGAAGTTGCCGTTGCGTGTGAACCGCTGGACGCCGCCATCATCAACGATAAAAAAGCCATCGCCTTCCAAGGCCATATCGGTGTTATTACCAGTAAGGCTGATCGCACCGTTGGAGAAGTCCGAGGTGATTGACGCGACCGAAGTACCTCGGCCGATCTGTGCGGGGTTGGTCCCGCCGAGGTTGCCGCTTGGTGCCGAGCCGGACGAGCGGGTGTCGGCGATCTGGGTCTCGAAGTTGATACGGCTGGCCTTGAAGCCATTGGTATTGACGTTGGCGATGTTGTTGCCCGTCACGTCGATGGTCTGAGAGTTGGCGGCGAGGCCGGTCAGTCCGGTATAAAGCGAGGTGGTCAGACCCATGGTGTTTTCCTTTGATCGGGCGGGGCGTCAGGCCCAGTGCTGTTGCATTCGGTCGGTAAGTTTCGGTTCGGCTTACTTCATCTCAAACGGCGGCAACGCGGGTCTACATCAGACTGCGTACGGAGGGGTTCTCGATCTGCCCGAGGTCAGCTAACGCTGCTAACGGGTCGAAGCTGGGCGTTGGTTTTTCGGTTGGATCGGATGGCGTCAAGTTGGTTTCTTGGGGTTGACTCGGGTCGTGAGCGAGTTGTGCATCGGCGAGCAGTTCTTCAAATCGGCTGGCTTCAAAGGTCGCCTTGCCGGGCGGGTTCGCGGAAGCGGGCTGTGCAACCGGCCGCACGGCCGGCTCGAGCAATCGCAATAAATCCGCACCCTGCGTCATCCTTCAACCTTTCAACTTTCAAGCTCGGCAGCGTTCTCTGAACCGGTCGGCGACGCACTCAAGCCCGCCGCATTCAGGGCTGACTCAATCGCTGAGGCAGATATATTCGGTGTGGCGGGCGGAGCGACGGAGGCTGCCGCGGTGGTGGCGGTCGAGTTGATTGCTGCATCAGTCACCGTCGCGACACGGTCGATCGGCAGGGTCACGCCGTTGTCGAGTTCGAGTTGGGCTTTGCCATCCACAACGCGGACCGCGGTGACGATGCCGGTCACGGTTTCGTTATCACGGCTCAGGCCCTCGACCTGTTTACCGATCAATGCACCCGCCTGGCCGATCGCGTTCTGCAGGACCAGCGATTCGAGTTGTTCCTGCAGATTCAGGTCGCTCTCGATGCTGCGCAGACTCGAAAGCTGATCAAGAATCGCCTGGGAATCGTTCGGCTCGAACGGGTCCTGATTCGATAGCTCGGTAAGCATAATCTTGAGAAACTCATCGCTGCTCAGATCGGCATAGGCGTTGCCGCCCGCGGCCGTGACCCCGGAGGCGGCGGTGGCGGCACTGGTCGTGTCAAGCCCGATGGATGTTGCTGCGGACATAGCGGTTCGTTCCTGTTCAGGCAGCCTGCGGCTGGATCATGTCGTCGAAAGTGGCGGGGGAATCCGCCTCATAGCTGTCTGGCTGTTGTTCAGCCTGCTGCTGTTGTTGTGATTGGTATTGACCACGGCTGCGGCCGTCGTTCTGCCCGGATTGAGACTGCGGCTGCTGTTGCTGTTGGCTGTCCTGCTGCAGCGAGTTACTCGAAGTCGAACTGCTCATCGCCTGCACGCCGATCCGCTCAACGGAAAGGCCTTGGGCTTCGAGTGAATTGCGGAGCTGGCCGAGTTGCTGTTGGAGCAGGTTGCGGCCGGCCTCGGATTCTGCGTGGAATTGAGGGGGGCGCATTAATTAATCAAAGCCGGGGGATGGCCATCCCCCGGCTATTCAC
>CAZFZS010000020.1:47843-63772 GCA_964523485.1 uncultured Phycisphaeraceae bacterium
GTTGACCGAGGTGCCCTGCACCTGCAGTTGAATGCGGACCGTGCCGAGTTCGGGCGGGGTCAGTCGCAGCGTGATGCCGCCGCCCTGCTGCTGCACCGCGGTGTTCAAGCCCCGCTGAATCCGTGCGGTATTCACCTCGTCTGCGGTAGGCGGTCCGAAAGCGGTGGCACTGGGTCCGGACGAGGGCACTGGGCTGTTGGTCGGTCGGGCGGAAGGGTCGAGTGGAACATCACTCAAGACACTCGGCGACACGGGGTTGCTCGATGACTGCACATGCAGGCTTTGCAGCGTCGATGCATTCGCCGACGGCTTCGCGGCCGCGTCGCCTTCGCTGTTGAGCACATCGGCCGCCAGACCATTTGCAGCGTCGCCCGCTTGAGTCGCCGCCTGTTGCGTCGGGGTCAGCGTTATCGCCTCAGTTCCCGGATTTACCGGCGTGGCGAGCAAAGGGGTCGACAGGCCGGGCGATAGTGAGGTTGCTTGAGGGCCTGCATCAACCGCTTGCAGAGCCAGGGTCGGCCGTTCGTTGCCGGATTGTCGATTGATGAATGCTGCAATGGCTTGGATCAGTTCGGGGTCGGCCGTCTCGATCTGACCTTGCGTGATCGGCTGCACATCGAGCTGCAATGTCACCTCGAACAGCCCGGTCAAGTCATCATTAAAACCCAGTTCGGCAATCTCGGAAACGGTCTCGGCGGCCTCCGACTGTCCCGCCTGATCCAAGTCCGATTGCTCGGCAGTTTCTGTCGATTGATTGACGGGGTCAGCCTTTGGCTTTGCTTGCGCTTCGGACTTCTCGGCGGACTCGTCTCGTGGTGTCGCGTCGGCTGGACTCGTATCCGTGTCGTCAGAAGCAGTCGCTGCCCGCTCGTTCATGTTGCGGTCAGGGTTCGCTGCCTGGTTCAGCGAATCGGCAAATCGATTCGGCTCGGTTTCGTTACCACGCGGCCGGGTGGCGTCGTTGGCCGACGGTCTCGGCTCGGTCGCCGGCGCGGGTGGCAAGATTTGCAATACGCTATTCATCGAGGTCACCTCGCTGGTCGGCAGCGGCGGCCATATCAGATGCGGTGTCGACGCCGCGCAGCCTCAGCCGTTCTACAAGGTCTGCGACTTGAGCAGCCTCGGCCTCGCTCTTGAAAGCTTTCAACACACCGGCCGACTTTCGCAACTGCATCTCGGCCAGGTAATCCACCGCCTGCTCGGTTTCACCCTCCGCGATGATCTGCTGCAACACCTGCTTGGCCTGCCGCGGCGGAAGCTGCTCGAGCGTCTTCACCGCCCTTTTGAAATCTTCGGTCTGCATCTCCTGACTACGCATCGCGACTTCTTCTTCGAATGCCCTACGCTTCTGCTCCAGTTCCTGCGACTGCTGAGCAAGCAACTGCTTGTCCTGATCCAACCGGCGGCGGATCGATTCGGTCTCGGCCTGCAGGCGTTCGAGCCGATGCATGGCAATCTCGTCCTGCTCGAAATTCTCCATCAAGCGGTCTTCGACGCTCTTCGGACCATTCGCGACACGCTCGAGCCGAAGCAGTTGATCACGGGCGGCCTCGGTCTGGGCCTGCAACGCCGCGGCTTCTTCCTCCGCGGCGGCCTGCTCCGCCATGGTCGGGCTGAATAGCTCGATGACCTGATTCACACGGCCACGATCCAGCCGATCGGAAGCGGACAGCCATCCGACAAAACCGATCGCAGCGAGCACATGGATCAGAATCAGAATGATCAACGCGGAAATCAACGCTTTCATGCGGCCCCCCTTGCCTGCTCACGGATGTAGGCCTGGGCGGCCAGGTCATCGAGTTCCGCGGTTTCTCGGCGGTCCTGATGCCGCTGCCACTTCAAACGGTCCTGCTCGCGCAATTGCTCCAAAGCCTTACGTTGCTGGGTTGCTTGGATCAGGTTCTGTCGGGCGACCGCGATGTGTTGTTCGAGTTGAGCGAGCTTGTTAACCAGTTCCCGGCCACGCAGGGTGGCGTTGGCGTTGTATCGCGTAAATTCGCCGACCCGGCTGAGGTCGACACGGCCGACCAGAGCATCGCCCAGTTGCTGCTTCGAGCCGGTGATGTTCTGCTGCATGGACTTGAGTTCGTGGGTCATGATCATCCGCGAACGCATCCGCGTTGCGAGTTCACGCTGACGCTGATCCTCGACATCCTTTCGGTGTCGCAGCAGCGTTTCGTATCGGAAGGTGAATTTCGGCATAGGTCGTATGGGTCAATCAAGCAGGCCCGGCAACGGGAGCACGGCGGGGCTGCTGGTTTTGCTGGAGTTGGAGGCGGGTTTGTTCAAGTTGCTTGGCCAACGCGGCGAGTTGGGCGGCGGTCTGCTCGAAGCTGCCCGCTCCTGACGCTTCGCCCGAGCCTTGCGTGAGCAGCCGATCGATGACCGGCTTCGCAGCGATGGCCAGATCAAACTCCGGGTTCGACCCCGCGGCATAGGCGCCGATGTTCACTAAATCCTCGACTCGGCGATAAGCACTGATCAGCTTGAGCACCTCCTGCCGGGCAGCACGGTGGTGACTGTCTGTAACGTCGGTGGCGACACGGCTGATCGAAGAAGGCACATCAATGGCGGGGTAGTGGCCTTGCTCGGCGAGAGAGCGGTCGAGCTGGATATGGCCGTCGAGCGTGCCGCGGCAGGCGTCGGCGATCGGCTCAGCCATGTCTTCGCCCTCGACCAGCACGCTGTACATCCCGGTAATCGAGCCTTGCCGGGTCCGGCCGGATCGCTCTAGCAAAACGGGCAGAGAGGCAAAAACGCTCGGGGGATAGCCCTTGGTCGCAGGCGGTTCGCCAGCCGCCAAGCCGACCTGCCGCTGCGCCTGGCAAAATCGGGTGACCGAATCCATGACGAGCAGGACATCTCGGCCGCGATCACGGAAATCCTCTGCGATCGTCGCCGCCACGCGGGCGGCCCGGATGCGGAGCAACGCCGATTCGTCGCCAGTCGCACAGACCACGACGCTGCGGGCCATGCCCGCTTCGCCCAAGGCGTGCTGGATGAAATGGTTCACCTCTCGGCCACGCTCGCCGATCAATGCGATGACCGCGATATCCGCAGCGGTGTGTTTCACACAACTCGCGAGCAATGTCGATTTCCCGACACCCGGAGCGGCGAAGACGCCGATGCGTTGGCCCTTACCCAAGGGCAGCATCGCATCGATCGCCCGCACGCCAGTCGCAATCGGCTCATCGATGACCGGCCGATTCATCGGGTCGATCACCGGCGCATCGATGCTGCGCGGCGTGGTATCCCGGACCGGGCCCTTGCCGTCGATTGGCTCGCCCATGCCGTTGATCACGCGGCCGACCAACTGCTCGCCAACCCGGACAGTTTGCGTGTGATGTAACGCGATAACGCGGTCACCTCGGCTGATCCCCGCAGCGGAGCCGAGCGGCATGACCATGGTTTTGCCATCTGCGAACCCGATCACCTCACCCGGGATCGACCGTCCTTCACCATGCCGGGGCTGAATCTGCACTTCCGCTCCGACCGCAACGGGCAGGCCGGATACACGCAGCGACATACCGCGCACTTCTGTCACCGAACCGCGCAATTCCGGCGCGGTGCAATGCTCCAGCAAATCGATCTGTGCATCCAGAAGCGTCATCTCTCTCTCATTCAGCGAACGCGATGCCAGCACACTGCGTGGTCACGACCGGCTTGATTTCTATTGCGAATCCAGCATCACTCGGCCGGCGTTTCTCGCGCCGTCTCAGGTATTTCAATCTGCTCGCGACCCGGCGCGATCAACTCCGCAATACGCTGGAGCTGCGTCGTCATCGAAGCATCGACCCCGCCCTCGCCGTGGCAGAGCGTGCAACCGCCCCGGCCAACCTCGGCTTCTTCGCGAACCTTTACATGCTTGAGATGGCTGAATCTCGCGAGGATGTCCGGCAACACCGCGTCCAGCGTCGGGCGATCTTCGGGGTGGATGGCAATCGTCACATCCGTCGGCTCGAGCAACCGCTCCAACGCTCGGCCCACCTGCTCCACGACGATCTGCCGATCGACCTCAACGAGACGGTGCACCGTTTTGCGCGCGAGGGCGAGGGCGAAATCCAGCACCTGCTCGCGTGCTAACCGGTGCAGGTCTTCGCGGTCGGCCTCCCATTGCTGAGCCAACGCTTGCCATTGCTGAGTCAATGCCACCGCCTCTTTTGCAGCCTCGGCAAATGCCTGCTCTCGCCCGCTGGCTCGGCCTTCTTCCAATCCCTTGTCATAACCCGCGGCATAGCCCGCCTCGTGACCCGCCGCCTCCGCGCCCCGCGTCAACCGATCCGCCTCAGCGTTGGCCTCCGCCAGAATCTGTTTCGCCTTCGCCTCGGCCTGTTGCCGCAGCTGCGCCGCCTGCCGATTCAAATCCCCCAGGTCCAGCACCACCGCATCCTTGATCAGCGGACGCGAAGCGGGTTGTTGTTTAAGGATGGGCATTTTTTTCGGCGCCAGGAGTTAGGCGCTAGGGGTTAGGTTGCGTTTGCGAAGCTCGATTAGTGACGGTGATTTTTCACTCCGAATAAACATCAAAACTTGGATGATGACCCAGCACCTAACTACTAGCGCCTAGCGACTACACCACCAAATCTTTATCGCCGCCGCGGCCGGAGATGATGATTTCGCCAGCGTCTTCGAGGCGGCGGACGATGTCGACGATACGCTGCTGGGCCTGCTCGACATCGCTGACGCGGACCGGGCCCATGAATTCCATGTCTTCCTTGATCAGCGTCGCCGCACGCTCGGACATGTTGCGGAAAATCTTATCCTGCAGCTCTTCGCTTGCGGTCTTGAGCGACATAGATAGCTCGTCGTTTTCAACTTCTTTGAGCACCGCTTGGATGCCTTTGTCATCAACGAGGTTGATATCCTCGAACACGAACATCAGTCGACGGATTTCCTCGACCAGGTCCGGGTCGTCGGCCTCGAGACCTTCCATGATCGACTTCTCGGTGGTCCGATCAGTGAGGTTGAGCATCTCGGCAACGGTGTCGCCCCCGCCGATCTTCTCGAAGGATTGGCTGAGCATGTTGGACAGGCGGGCTTCGAGGCCGCGTTCGACTTCGTGGATCACCTCGGGGTTGGTCTGCTCCATGTTGGCGACCCGTTTGACGACTTCGATCTGTTTCGGGCCGGGCAATCCGGAAAGGATTTCCGAGGCTTTGGAATACGGCAGGTGGCTGACAATCAGCGCGATCGTCTGGGGGTGTTCGTCCTGTATAAAGGTCAGCAGGTTGCTCGACTCGGCCTTCTGCAGAAACGCAAAAGGCGTCTTACGGACTTGCCGACTGATCTGCTGCATGATTCGCTCGGCCTCATCTTTCGAGAGGCTGTTGGACAGCAGCGTACGGGCATTTTCAAGGCCGCCTTCACAGGCCCAGCTCGAACTGGCGGCGAGGGTGTAAAACTCCTTGATGACCGTGTCGCGGATTTTCTTCGGGACTGATCCAAGGCTCGCTAGTTCCCGCGTGACTTCCTCGACCGCCTTGGGCGCCAGCGCCTTGAGGATTTCGCCGGAGGCATCCGGCTCAAGCGACAGCAACAGGATCGCCGCTTTGCGGACGCCGTTGAGGTCTGCCATCGTCAGGGTTTGAAGGGCCAAAGCGGTCGGTCCGGGGCGGGGGTTGAGTCAGGGGATTAATTCGGAAGTTCCAGAACGATCCGCGGTTTCGCAAAGCCTCATCCGCGGCTTGGGGCTTTGTAATCAGTCGTCATATTCGACCCATTTGCCCAGCAGGTTGCCGGCGTCTTTAGGGCTGGCTTTGATCATCTCGCTGATCTGCTCGGCGAGGTGCCGGGTTTGCAGGTCGTCCTCATCGACTTCCAGGCCGGTCATCGCAGACTCGGCTTCCATGGCTTCGCCGACCAAGTCTTCATCGCTGGGTAGGTCCGGTGGGACGCCGGCGAGTTCTTCGATGCTCGGCATCTCCTGCGGCTTGGTCGCCCGCTTGACCATCATGAACAACATGAGCAGGGAAAACGCCGCCATCCCCGCGGTGGCGACCGTGGTGCCGACGCCGTTGCTGGTCAGTGTGCCAACGATACCGCTGCTCACGTTTGGCCCGGCGGTGACCGGATCAAGAAACGCCTGGTCGTACACCATGTTGGCTTCGATCGTGCCCGGCGTTTTGGCGAGGATTAGCGGCTGGACCTGCTTCTTGATCGCGTCGAGTTGGCCGTCACGGATCGGGGCGAGCGTGTCCGCATCGGGTGCTTCAGCATCGGGGTTATTTGCTTTGAAAATGCTGACGAAATAGCTGCGCGGCACGTTGACGGTGACGTTGATCTGCTGGATCTGATGGCCGGCCATCTCGATCTGGGCGGTACTCTTGATCAGCTTCTCGCCAAACTCCCGGCGGGTTTCGGTTTCGGTCTGCTCGCGGGCCAACCCGCCGCCGCCATCGATCGTCATTTGCGTGTTCGGCCGGGTGCCGCCCTCGCCGGCCTGGTCGTAGTCCCGGCTGACCATCTCGCGATCGTTTTCGCTCCGCAGCGGCTCGGACTCTTCGTATTCCCGCTGCTCGCGGACCTCGCGGCGGATCGGGTCGGTGCTGACTTTCACCGCCACGATCACGCCGGGGATATGCCGAAGCATGTCCTCGATTTTCTTGCGGTGATAGTCTTCCTGCTGGCGGACCAGCTCGACGACTTCGGTCGGGACGATGTCGTTTTCATCGGCGACGGTGTGCTGTCGCCCGGCGTTGGCATCGAGTATGACCACGTCCTGCGGCTGCATCTCGGCAACCGCCCCGCTGACCAGGCCGGCGAGGGATTGCACGAGGTTCTTGTCGACCTTGCTATTGCCCCGCATGCTCACCGTGACCGAAGCGGACGGACGAACGCTTGATCGGCCGAAGCCCACCCGCTCGGGCATCGAGATCACGACCTCGGCCGACTCGACACCCTTGAATTTCCGAGCCACCGCGTTGAGATAATCCTGCGTGGCAATGAGATAATTACGTCGACCCTGGCTGGCGGTTTCCCACGGGTTGGAATTGGTCACGGCGGCGAACGCACTCGACGCATCATCCGAAAGCATGTCCTCCCGGGCGAGCGTCGCGATCGCATCGACACGGTCGTTGACTGGTACGTAGACCTGACCCTCGCGCAGTTCGGCATCGATACCCGAAGCGTCGAGGCGGGCAACGACCTGATCGACCCGGCTGGCGGCAAACTGACTGACCGGGACCATCTCCGGCTTGCCCGCGTAGAGCAGGGCGATAAACCCGACAAGCAGCATGATGATGCACAGCGAGCCGATCAGCATCTTGGTCGATGCGGGCAGCCGTTCCATCTGGGCGAGGATGGTGGTCCAGTAGCGTTTCGCGAGATCCAAGTCGGCCTCCTGCCGGGGTCGGGTGTGGGCGTTCAATCTTCAAACGGTTAGCCTGAATTTTTTGAACGCTGGCCGGGACTTCCTGTCCGGGCCGATGCGGCTGTTAATCAACGCCGCACCTTTTCATATGTCGGCTTTACACCCTGATTTGCTTGACCTCTTCGTATGCATCCATCATTTTGTTTCGCACCTGGAGCAGCATCTGGAAAGCGATGTCGGCCTTTTCCTTGGCAATCATCACGTTTTCGACGGTGCTTTGGCCGGTGGCGAGGCCTTCGACGGCGACTTCGGCATCCTGCTGAAGCTTGTTCACCTGCTCGAGGTTTTTCATCAGCACCTCTTTGAACGCCGGGCCTTGCGGAGCGTTCGCGGTGTTGCCGGTGGGCTTGGCCGGGGTGATCGGGTTGATCGGCTGGGTGTTGATTAAACCTAGTGGATCGGACATGTTGCTCTGCCTTGGTCGGGAGCCCGGCCCAATAGGCCGGGGCTAAACTTACAAATTCATTCAACCCAACAGTCTTAGCGCGGACTGCATCATCGATTTGGTCGCCTCGGCGGCCTGGAGGTTGGCTTCGTAGGCCCGGCTGATTTCCATCGCGTTGATCTGCTCCATAATCGAATTGATGTTCGGTTTCTTGATATAGCCATCCGCATCCGCGAGCGGGTGGTCGGGTTTGAATTCTTTCATGAACGGGGCGGGGTCCAGCTCGATCTCGCGGACGTGCACGCCTTGGTCACGACCGCTCGCGGGGTCACCGGCCTGGAGCACCGCGATCCGCCGGCGGAACGGGATGTTTTCGCCGGCCTCGTTGGTGATCGTGTGAGCATTGGCGAGGTTGGCCGCCACCGTCTCCATCCGGATGCGGTTGGCGACGAGGGCCGAGGTCGAGGTGTCGAGAGATCCGAACATGTTTTGAACTTGGGTACTGGGGACTTAAGGACTTGGGTTTCCTGTCTACTTTCTACTGTCTACTTACTACTGATTCATACTCGCTCGCTAATCGCGAGTTTCAGCATGTCGAATTCGCTTTTAAGCAGTTGCAGGCCGGCGTTGTGGGCCATGGTGTTTTCTGCGAGGTCCTGCATGATGCGTTCGAGGTCGCGGTTGTTGCGGTCGTGAAAGAGGATGTTCTCGTTCAAGGCTTTGGGCGTCGCGGTCAGGCCGTCGTCGTGGAATTCGAGTTCGCGGGTGTCGGTCATCTCCAGCCTTTGGCCGGCCGGGTCTGTCGCTTCGCGTCGGCGATCCAAGGCGGTTTTGAGGTTGCGTTGGAAGGCTTTGACATCGAGGTCTTTCGGCCGAAAGTACGGGGTCGAGAGGTTGGCGATGTTGTCGGAGATCACGCGATGGCGGGCCCCGGTGAACTGCACCAGGCGTTCGAGCGATTGGATCGCACCGGAGTTGAATAGCTGCTGGGTCATGGCCGATCTTCGTGGTCGCGATTCAATAAGCAATCCGCATTCCAACGCTGATTCGCTTCAAGCAATCGCGATCAGGCAATCTGCACCGCGCAATTGTTGCGCTTTTAGCCAACTCGTATTGCGCAGTTGAAATTCCGGGGGTCAGATGGTTTGAGCGACAAGGTTCTGCTCTTTCCACTTCTTGAGTTTCAGGCCGAGCGTACGGACGCCGATGCCCAAGGCCTGTGCGGTATGGGTACGGTTGCCGTTGAATTGGCCGAGCGTGCGGACTATCTGTTCCCGCTCCATGTCTTCAAGCGGTTGGATGCTGGATGGCAGAGGTTGCGTGGGAGTTGCAAGATTCCGCGGTGCGGTGGCTTGGACGCCTGCCAGAGAGTTGGGGGCCTGCGTCGGCTGCGGCATTGCGAAGTCGGCGTTGCCCGGCATCGCCTGCAGCGGCGGGCTGCCCAGATGCATCGCCGGGCCCGATTGAGGCGAAGCCGGCGCGGCGACCGCGATCTGCGGCGGGGCCGACAGCAGCCAGGGCTGGATCAGCCCGGCCTCTATCACTTGCCCCTTGCTCAATACGCTGGCCCGCTCGCAGATGTTCTGCAGCTCGCGGACATTGCCCGGCCAAGCGTAGTTGCACAACACGTCCTGAGCCTCGGTATCGAACTTCTTCGCATCGCTGCCCTCGCGGATCGCGACCTGCTGCAAAAAGTGCTGAGCGAGTAGCGCGACATCTCGACCACGGTCCCGCAGCGGCGGAAGCACGACTGGCAGCACATTCAAGCGGTAATACAAGTCCTGACGGAACGTGCCATCCGCGACCGATCTCGACAGGTCGCGGTTGGTCGTTGCGATGACCCGGACATCGACCTGCATGGTCAGCGATGAGCCGACCCGCTCGAACTGGCCCTCCTGCAACACACGCAGGAGCTTGGCTTGCAGCTGCGGGCTGATCTCGCTGATTTCATCGAGCAAAAGCGTGCCGCCATCGGCGAGTTCGAAACGGCCCTTGCGCAGATTGTCCGCGCCGGTGAAGGCGCCCTTCTCGTGGCCAAAGAGTTCGGACTCGAGCAAGCTGCTGGACAGCGCCGCGCAGTTGAGGCAGAGCATGATCTGGTCACGCCGAGCCGAGTGGGCTTGGATCGTGCGGGCGACGACCTCTTTACCCGTGCCCGACTCGCCCTGAATCAAGACCGTGCCGTTGGAGTCGGCGATCTGGTGGATCTGCTGAGCGACACTGCGCATGGCGGGGGATTGGCCGACGAGGCTCGGTGCCGCAACGCCCGGCCCCTTGCCGCCCCCGCCCCCGGAATTTGAACGCTGGACCGCCGCTTCTTTAAGCAAACGTCGCTGCTCGACCGCGCGACGCACGACCATCACGAGCTGGTCGCCCTCGAAGGGCTTTTGCACAAAATCAAAAGCACCGGCCTTCATCGCGGAGACGGCATCATTCACACTGCCGTAGGCGGTCATCAGCACGACCGGCAACTCAGCGTCTGCCTGATTCAAGCGATCGAGCAACTCCAGCCCGTCCATCTCCGGCATTTTCAGGTCGGTGACGACGGCGGCGGGCCGATGCTTGTCGACCATCCGCAGGGCCGTCGAGCCGTTCGCCGCGGCGACGACGGTGTAGCCCGCCCGCTGAAGCGTGGCTCCAACCGAGTCACGCATCATCTGCTTGTCGTCAACGATCAGAACTTTGGTACTCATATGATTGCCTTTGTTTCGCGATTCGAAGTCAAAATTTGCAAGCGGCAAGTCTGAGTGATTAGCCCGGGCTGTCCGCAAGTTCAATTTCCGACTTCCAATTTTCGATTTCCAACTTTGGAAGCGTCAGCTTGAACACCGCCCCGCCGGTCCGGCCATCGTTGCGGACCGCGATCGTCCCGCCGTGCGCATCGACGATGCGGTGGACGATGGCCAAGCCCAAGCCGGTGCCTGTTGCACGGGTCGTGAAAAACGGGTTGAAGATGCGGTCGATCGCCTGCTCGTCCAGGCCAGGGCCGGTATCGGCAACGGTGATTCGGCCTTTCGTGGATTCGAGCTTCAACACCCGCGGCTTGTCGGTTTGAGCCATCGCATCCACCGCGTTGCGGGCGAGGTTGAGCAAAGCTTGATGCAACAATTCCGCGTCGGCATGGATCGGATGATCGTCATGCTTGATCCGGACTTCAACCTCGCCCTGCTCGATCGCGGGACGATGAGCGTCCGCGACGCGCTGCAAGACCTCGGCGGGGTTCAACGGCTTGACCACCGGCTCGATCTGGCGGGCAAAGCTCAACACATCTACGACAATCGCGGACAGACCACGCACCGCGGAGACGATCTTTCGGGTGTTGCCCAGTGCAGCATCAAGGCCGACAGCCGGGCTGAGCAATTCTTCGTCTTCATCAGTATGAAGACCGACATTCGGCTGTTCATCCTGACGCTGGCCGACTTCGGCGTCGACATCCTGCTCCACCATCTCGGCGTAAAGCTGGATCGCTGCGAGCGGGTTGCGGATTTCGTGGGCGATGCCGGCCGCCATCTCACCCAAGGCGGAAAGCCGTTTGGAACGTTCAAGCTGGGCGTTCTTGCTGGCCAGCTCTTCCTGCAGCTTGGCGACCTGATTTTGCAGCGTTTCGTGCGAAGCCTGCAAGCGCTCCGCCACTGCGGAATAGGCCTGCAATACCTCGGCAAGGTCCTGCGGGGGTAGCCCGGCAACGGACTGATCGGGCTGGGCGGTCGCGACGGCGGTCATCCCCGCTGGTCCGTAAATCGCGCGGTCTGCGGACGAGCTGTCGCGGCGGCGGCGGGTTGCGGGCCAGCCGAGCGATAGGCACCCAAGGCTCGCGGCGCCGTCGTCGTGGTTTTCAACGCATTGCCGACGGCGGCCTTGGACGCTTCGAGCTTCTTGCGGTCGCTCTCATCCCGCTCGATGATTGACTGCAACATCTCCTGCACATCATCGACCAGGCCACGCAGCGTCTCACGCTTGGCATCGTCTGCATCCGCCGCCAACTCCGACATTCTGCTGCGCAGCGGAGCCAACTCACGATTGATCCCCGTCAACTGGTCGACCAACACCTGCCGATCCGACAGCAGGCTAAGCAACTGCTCGGTCCGGCTTTCCTTGACATAATCCTCCTGCCGCCGACTCAGATCGGTCAGTTCGAGGTACAGGCTGTGCTGCTGCGAGAGCAGATGGATCAGCCGATCCACCCCCTGCTGGGCCTGATCGGCGGCGGCGAGGGCTTGAGACGGGGCGTTCTGCGACTGCTGGGTCATCCTGACCTGCCTTTGCGTTGGGGCGAGGCCTCCTGCCTTGCCAATGGCAACACTATCGGACGTGCGGCTTACGCCGCGTTAATTTTGCGCGGTAAGTGTTCAATTTGACGTGGGTAAGAAGCCACGCTGGAACAGCGTGGGCTTCGGTATTGGCCGACGAAGTAGGGTCACGGTGCCGCGTCGGCGGTTTGGGAGTCAAGCAGTTTCAGCTCGCTGGACCAGCGCAGCCAATCTTCCCAATGCCGACGGGTCATCGGCATGTCCGGGCTGTCAAACACTTCGTCCGGCATCTGGGCCAACTGCCACAGTGCGTTCTGATTCGCCACGAAAGCCTGCTGAAACTCACCCAGCTCGCAGTAGGCATTGACGATCTGCACCTGCGCGACCAGCGAGGCGGGGTGTTCGGACCATCGCTGGGCGGCCTCGCGGTAACGCTCGATGGCGACTTCGTAGGCCGACCGGGCATAAGCACAATCAGCTTTGAAGAAGTAGGCATTACGCAGATAAAGCGTTTCCAGCGGTGAACGGGCGGCCTCGAATCTTGCTTCGAGCTCGGTGATGACCTGATCGTAATACATCTCAGCCTCGCGAAGACGCTTGTCGCGCTCGGCCTGAAACGCGAGGCGTTGCCGCTGGCTCCGGGCGTGGTCGGCCTCCTGATTCAGCCCGGCGGAGGATCGGCGGAGGCTGTCCGCCAGCATGTACCGCAGGATCGGCCCTTGCTGCGTATTGCCATACCGTTCCACAGCGGTATTCAACCGCTCGATCGCACTGACAAAGTAGACCGGGTCTTCCTGGCCTAATAAGTAATAGGTCCGGGCCAGGTCGATTAAAGCGTCCTGATAGGTTTCGGAGTCGGGTGTGATGCTGGGGTGGCCGTCGACGATGCTTAGCAGCGTCCGCAGCGCCGCATCGTTCTGCCCGACCGACGTATACGACCGGGCCAATGGAACGAGGGCCGCGTATGCCCAATTGCTCTGCGGATTGTCCGCGATGAGCTGATTGAATAGGTCGATCGCCGTTTCGTACTGCCGGTCGGCCATGTACGCCTGCCCGAGGTGGAAGCGGGCTTTGAGCAGGTCGCCATCGTTCGGCCGAGTGTCGACGAACTCGGCGTAGATATTGATCGCCTTATCCCACTGCTGAGCGTTGTCGTAATTCGTACCGGCCGCCCAGAGGCTTTTGCCATGGGCATGCGGGTCGATCAGCGTGACCGTGCCGGCGTGACGTTGGTAATACCCGGCCGACTCGGCGAAATGGATCGCCGACTCCTGAAACGCCTGCCGCCTTGCAGCTTCGGAGGGTGCTTCGTCGCCCTGCCAGGTCAGCGGGTCCAACGCCTCGGCATCCGCCTTGCGTTTCCCGGCGATCTGTTCGTGGACTTGAGCAAATTGCAGCAGCAGAGCCGGGGGCAGCGATCGGCCGTTGCCGTACATCGGCAGCATCAGCGTCAGGTAATCCAGCGCGTCCTGATACCGCTGAACATCGATCGCATGATCGATATGGGCGGCGATCCTCAGTGTGAGGTCTTCCCGTCGGGGGTCGGTGGCCCGCGTGTGCTCGATGACCTGTGCCACTGCGAGTCGGAAGTTGTCCAACGCCTCGGAGACCTGCCCCATCATCGCTTCGACGTGGGCTCGGCCGATCAGTGCGTCCAGATACGCCGGCGTCAGTGGGTACTCGCGGGCCGCCCGTGAAAACAACGCCAAGGCGCGATCTTCGAAACCCTCGCCGCCGTCGTTTAATTCGATCTGGCCCAGCCCCACGAGGATCGTGGCGTTGAGCGGGTCGCCCCTCTCGATCCGCTGCTGGGCGGCGGCATACAGCCGACGGGCCGCCTCGAAGTCGGCGATCGCCTGATAGGCTTCGGCCAACAGCACGAGCAATTTTGGGTCATCCTCGGCACCGGCCGCACGCAGCCGCTGCATCTCGCGATTGATGTAGTCGATCGCCTGCTGCGGGTCGCCGACGTCAAGATAGATCGCGGATCGGACTTCGGCCAGCCATTGCCGTTCGCGCAGCCGACGTTCCGCGTTCGGGTCTTGGCGGATCTCGCGGTCGAACCGGGTCAGCAGCCGATTGATCGGCTCACCCAACCCGTCCGGGCCGCGGTCACGTTGCCGCTGAATAAGCGTTTTGAGAACACGGTAGCGATCGCGGTGCGTCGCTTCGGGCATCTGGTCGACCAGGTTGAGCGCTTCGCGGTCTCGTCCGAGCAGCACAAGGGCTTCTGACCAGTAGCCCGGCGATTCGCCGGTCACCTCACGCCCAAGCGTCCGGGCCACCTCGTACGCACTGACTGTTTTCTCCAGCAATTCCCGGCTCTGCGGGGTGTCGACTGGGTACTCGTAGAGGTCTTTGTAATCGAGATATTGAAAATCGCCCAGGTAATGGTGATACCGCGAGCGGACACTCGCATCCGCCCGCAGCGGATCGGTTGCCCCCTCATCGGCGAGCAGGTCGAGGCGGATGCGGGCTTCGTCGAGGTTGTCAGCCCGCAGGTATTCCTGCACCGTGTCGAGCATGGCCGGGTAATCCGGCAGCTCGTGACGCGGCAGGGCGAGATAGATGCCGACCCCCAGCATCACCATGCCCACCAGCAGCACCGGCACCTGCCAGACCTGCGACCAGGTCAGTCGGCTGGACTGGGCCTCCGTTTCCAGAGGGTCGAAATCTGTCGGGAAGTCATCTGCCATGAAGAAAATCGGCTGCGACCGCGCACACCGCCCCGAGGGACCTACCTGACTTATCGGAAGAACACCCCGTAACCTTTGAATCCTGACCTGGATATACGTCCGGATTAGGCTGAGTGTTACCGCATTTAAGAAATTTTCCGGGCTAAACTGATGCCATGCATGCCCCAACCCAGCCCCCTATCGACGCGACGACCGGCGTGATCATCTGCGACCACGGCAGCCGACGCACGCAATCTAACGACAGCCTGAAACAGGTCGCCAAGCTCTTTGCCGAGCGTTTCCCGGAGACCGACATCGTAGAGCCGGCCCACATGGAACTCGCGATGCCCGATATCGCCGCGGCTTACCAGACCTGTGTTGATCGCGGGGCAACACATATCGTCGTGCTGCCTTTTTTCCTGGCCCGAGGCAAGCACTGGACTCGCGACATCCCCAGCCTGACTAGCCAGGCCGCTGAAAACCACCCTGGCACGACCTATCAAGTCGCCGAGCCGCTGGGCATCGACGACTTGATTCTCGACCTACTCAAAAAACGGCTGGACGCCAACGATCAGCCGACCCTGGCCAGCGGCGAGCCCGACCCCCGCCTCGCCGACACCCCCGCCACCGACCGCCGTATCCAGTGCAGCACCTGCCCGTTCGAGCTGAATCGCGAGACCGGCCAAGTCTCGATTAAAGCGGGCAGCGGCGTCCTCGCCGCGGGCGTCCGGTACTGACCACCAGCCAAAACAGGTAGAGCCGGATCAATCCGGCACCGGACTCAGGGAACTTCGGGGTCGGCTAAGTCTGGACATACCAGTTATTCAGGGCCGACGCTCGCTACGCCGCAGGCAGTCGACGACGTCTGTCCCGGCAAGAATCAGGTAACTCATCAGCTAATAGCCAATGACGATCGAAACAAATACGCCGGGTGCCGTGGTCAAGGAGCGAAGCGACGCTGGCCACTTTTCTTTGATACCTGCGAGATTCAAATGATCGAATCGTCGGGGGGTGGGGTGTTATGCAATCTACCTAAAAAATGTTTCTCGGCGTGGCCGACGTCGCGGGGCTCCTGGACCACGGCACCCGCAAATTGAAGATTTCGGCAAGCGTTAGCTTGCTGCTTGTTTGGCTTTCGCCCGTCGTTGCAACTCTGCGTCGATGAAGCCTTGCAGGTCGCCGTTGAGGACGGTTGGGGGGTTGCCGACTTCGTGGTTGGTGCGGTGATCTTTGACGCGGTTGTCGTAGAA
>CAZFZS010000021.1:0-56647 GCA_964523485.1 uncultured Phycisphaeraceae bacterium
TGGGCACAGGTGAAGTCCTTGCGGCTGTACTTGTGTGCGTAACGAGGAAGGCTCTTCTGCCCGGCCTCATAAGCGGCCCGGGCCACGGCCAACGGCGACTTGCTGGTGCGGCTCATGTACCATGAGTCGGCTCAATGGGCAGGGTTTCTACAGGGCAGGTCTGACCCCATTTATTTCGTCTAACCCCATCGGTTTGACGGAGTAGTCCGTGGCACACGCCGCCCTCCCCACGGGCGCACCCGAGTTTTAGTCGGAGGTACGCCGGCGGGGGAGGAGGCTGGCGAAGAGGGGGATGAGCAGGGCGAGGGTGGTGGGTTCGGGGATGACGGGCTGGATCGGTTGGGTGTTGGTGGCCAGCCAGGTGCCGGCTTCGCTGATGGCGAGGATATCGATGGCGGAGGGGAGCCGGCGTTCGACGTCGGCCATGCCGGGCTGGAAGAGGTTGATCGGGTCGATCCACATCAGGCTGGTGTCCAGGTCGAGGTGGGCGCCGCCGGTGGTTGTGGTGGGGACGACGCTGCCGTCGAAGGTTGTGGGGCTGTTGAAGATATTGTCGCCGATGGTGATGTTGCCGTTGTTGTCGACGGCCTGGTCGTAGCCGTCATAGTTGGTGGCCAAGCCCAAGGCGTGTCCCATTTCATGCAGGGCGATGGTGAAAAAGTCCCAAGGCAGGTTGCCGTTGGCCGTGGGGCCGGTGTAGCCGGTGAATTGTCGGCCGACGTTGACCGGCCCGGCTCCGAGGTCGGTGTCGGTGGTGACGATCTGCGACCACTCTTCGCCTACGCGGGGGGTGGGGTCGAAGAACCAGTCGGTCTGGTTGCCGAAGCGGATTTCAGTTTGCGAAGGACGGTTGAAGATGTTCCCATCGGTTTGCTCGATGGTCGCGCCGGCCCCGGTGGTGTCGGCCCATCGCCACTCGAGATTCACGATAGCAAAGGTCGGAAAAGCGGCTTCCCAGACGTCGGCCGCTTCACGGACCAGATCTGCCGCCACTCCGCCGCCGACCGCCGAGCCCGGAGCATTTCCGCCGGAAAAGGACACGTTGATGGTGATGGCAGAGACGGGCACCCTGAGCCACAGCACGACAAACAACACGACGATCAGGCGGGAGATGTTCAAAATAGATACTCGTCCAGCAGTTGATGGGTTACCCTTACTTTTGGATGGTATCTTATATGGATCCTTTCATTTCACAAAGCTTTTCGTGAACCGGTAGCAAGGGCGGGTGGCACGGTTGCGTGCGGGGGCGGGGTATCGGAGAGATCGCTGAAATCGAGGCAGTTTCTTGTTCATTCGTGCGGCCGGCACTCGGCCGTGACACCCCTGGTGGCTCCGCCCCAGGTTGAAGGCGGGTGGGGTGGGGATCACTCGCGTGCGGAGTCGATGGCGGCGAGCATGTCTTTGAAGGTCATGTCTTTGAAGGTCATGTTTTTGGTCAGACGGGCTTTGACAGCATGGTCCGTGGGGTCGAGCAGGCGGATGGGGGGATTTTTGATGATTGTTCTTCGCGAGGGCCCGGGAGAAGAAGGTGGCGCTGGGTTAGAGTGGCGGCATGTCGGCCATCACGCTGGATGAACACGGGTTATTGATTGCGGGCCAGCCTGACGCTCAGGTGCTGCGGGGGTGGGCGGCGTCTGGGGTGCGGACGGTGGTGAATTTGCGGAAGGAGGGGGAGGATCAGCAGCCGATGTCGGTGGCGGCGGAGGGTGAGCGTTGCCAGGCGCTGGGAATGGATTATGTGAGTCTGCCGGTGTCGGCGCCGAAGGTGGATGCGGCGTTGGCGGCGGGTTTCGAGAAGGTGTTGGCGGCGGCGCGGGAGGCGGGGCCGGTCGCGGTGCATTGCAAGCTCGGGCAGCGGGCGGGGGCGATGGTGCTGATCGCGCTGGCCCGGCATCAGGGGTGGGATGCGGATCGGGCGATCTGTGAGGCGGACCGATTGGGTCTGCGTGACGCGGTGGGGACTGACGCGCTGCAGGCGATGGTGCGGCGGTGTGTGGATGGCGATGGCGACGCAGGTTAGGCGACAAAAGCCTTGCGTTTAGCGGGTGCACCGGAGGTGCCCGCTTTCAACTTTGAGTTTGGCGGAGGATGCGGGACGCTGCGAGTCGCCCGCTAAACTGTAAGGCGAGGGTTGTGATTAGCGACTGGCCTGCGAACGTCGGCGGGCGGCAAGCGGGAGAATCGTCGCGAGCAGCAGCATTGTGGTCGGCTCGGGGATTGTGCGAGCGAAATCTTCGATCCGTTGCCGGTCGGCGGTGGAAACGACTTCGCTACCCGAGATGCTCGAGCCGAAGAATTGCTGGAGGATCTCGAAGTCGATGGCGGTGACTTGGCCGTCGCCGCTGAAGTCGCCCTCAGCCCAGCCGCCGGCCATGCCGAAGTTGCTCTCGAGCGTCTCGAAGTCGCTGATCGTCACCTGCTGGTCAAGGTTGGCGTCGGCGTAAAACGTGTTCAGGATGACTTGCACAAGCAGGTCCTTGTCGTTCTGATCGACCGTGCCGGACGAGTCGATGTCGGCGTACCAGTCGTCGCTGCCGATGCGGCGGGCCAGTTCATCGATGTCGAAGCTGTCGGTGCCGAAGGCCTGGTTGACGTTGCCACGGCGACGCAGCACGGCATCGTATTCATCAAGCACAGCCTGATCGGCGGCGCCGTTGGTCAACGCGGTTTTAAGTCCAGCCAAGTCCGCCCAATCAATTCGGCCGTCGCCGTCGAGATCGGCGGCGGGGTTGAAGCGGGCGTTACGCGAATACAGCAACGCCTCGAATGCATCCGGGGTGTTGGCGAGATCGGTGGTTTCGTATTGGCCATCGAAGTCGAGGTCGCCGAAACCGGCCCCGAGGCCGTCGACGATCTGCTGGCCGGTGAAACGCTGAACATTTGAGTTGCCGGTCGGCTCGAAGGTGACGATGGTGAAGGTGTGGTTGCCCACGCCCATGCCGCCGGCAAACTGCTTGAACAGATTCAGATCGACGCGCTCGGTTGAGCCTTCGCCGTTGGCAGCGCGGTTCAGGATATCCTGGTCGCTGACGGCTTCGCCGAGGTTCAGGAAGACGTGCATCGAGTCGGCGGTGAAATCGGTGGACTCGAAGATCAGGTCGCGGTCGCCGGAGCCGTCGGCGTTGACTTTCTTCATTTCGTAGACGCCGGAGATCGGGTCGAGGCGGTCGACGTAGATGACTTTCTTGAATTCGCTGAAGACGGCCGGCCCACCGTCTTCGCGGTGCCGGAAAGCCCGGACGGTGATGTAGTGTTCACCTTCGGACAGGCCGGTCGTGTCGATGACTTGTTGATAGAAGCCGTCGCCGTTGTCGGAGAAGTAGCCGGCTTGCTTGGCGGTATTGAATTCCTCGAAGCCGTAGACCACGCTGCCGGGCGAGTCGTAGTCGACGCCGCTGATCGTGCCGTTCGGGTTGATGCCGTTGAGGTTCAGGCCGGCGTCAAAGCGGAATAGCGCGTTGTCGCCGTCCGCATCGCGGTCGCGGATCGAGCGTTGCACGAGTTGATCGCCTTCGAGTCGGGTGCCGGTGAGCGTCCTGGCCTGGGTGGCGAAGCTGAGTGTGAACTGATCGTCAGTGATGACATGCAGGTCGGTCAGCCGGGTCGTGCCGTTGGCGTAGTTGTTCGCTGCGGGGGTCGAGCCTTCGAGCACGGCGACGGCTCCGCTGGCCTGGGCGAGTTCGATGCCGTCCTGCGAATCGGGCGTGGCCAGGCCGTAGACGAGATAGCCCTGGTCGCTGCCGTTGTTGCGGGCGAAGCGAACGGTCGCTTTGCTCGGGCCCTCGAAGAAATCGTTGTCAACGGTGACAAGTTCGGCGATATCTCCCCGCCGCCCCGCGTTGCCGGTGAGCTCGACCAGCGTCGTGCCCCAGGCGAAATCGACGTCCAACCTGCGGGTGTCGAAGCCGTCGTCCGTGCGATTGTTCAACAGGACCAGCGCGTTATTAGATCGCTCGAAAGCGTAGAGTTCTTTGTCGAGATAGCGCTCGCGGTAGTCCCCCCGGGCGTGGGTGTTGCGGATCTGCACAAGGTCGGTGATGGTGTCGCCGAACACGCCGCCGAGTGCATCGCCCCGGCCGTCCTTGGGAAAGTCGCGGCCGTCGCCGAATTCCTTGCCGTTGAAATAGACCACGTTATTGCCCGGCAGCATGAGCATCTGGGCATGTGCGACATTGGAAAGGCCCGGCCCGTTTTCATCATGGCTGGCGACGAATTTCACGCCGGACGAGCCGTTGTAGAGCCCGTCGTCGTGGTAGTCCATGTCGGCCCGGACGAGGTTTCGCCAGTCGTTCTGAAACCCATTGCCGGTGAGGTTGGCTTTCTGGGCGAAGTGAAACGCGAAGTCGAGCGAGTCGCGGTTGCCGCCGACCCGGCCGGGGTCGTTCGGGTTGATGTCTTTGCGGACGTAGCTTTGTAGGGTGTCGAGATCGCCGTCGAATACTTCGAGGTAGCTGAAGACATGGTCAGTCGAGCCGTCGAGCAGCTTGCGATCGTTGGCCCGGTAGACCGCGCGGTCGAAGAAGCCGAAGGCGAAACCCTCGACGTGTTTGGCCGCGTCGATGCGTAAGCCGTCCACGCCGATGTCCTGCACCATGTACTGCAGGTAACGCATCAGGTAGCCGGTCGCGTTCTCGCCGACCGGGTCACCGGCCAACGGGTTTTCTTTATTGAATTTGTAGATGCGGATGTCCTGCTCGCCGGTAAGCGGGTCGAAGACAGAGATGTATTCACCGTCGAGGTCGGGGTAGAACCGGCGGTTGTTTTCGTCGGGGATGTTGGCGAGTCGGCCGAACTGCTCGGTCGTGCCCGCGGGCAGATTGCCGCCGTGCACGCCGGGGACGGGGTCGTCGTAACCGGGCACAGGGTTACGGATGAAGCGGAAGTCGGTGCCGTGGTCGATATCGATCAGCCCGGCGAGTCGGCCGCGGAGGACGCTGTAATCGAAGCCGGAATTGAAGTCGCCGTCCGTGCCGGGCACGCCGAACGGGTCGTCGCCGCCGTCGGGGTTTTGCAGGAGGAAGCCGGGGTAGCCGCCGGACTCGATGAAGCCGGGCGTGCTTTGGTCGGAGAAGCCGTTGTGGTTGATCACCGCATCGATGTGCAGGCGGTTGCCCTGGCGGTGCAGGTTATCCGCCCAGCGGCGAAGGCCGGCCTCGGTGCCGTAAAGCGTCTTGCGATCCCAGGAACCGAACTCGAAACGGTCGTAAACGTCGTAGCCCACCGATTGGTCACCGGAATCGGCTCGGCCGGGCGGGGGAATCCAGACCGCGCCATAGCCAGCCATGAATACATCCGCGGAGCGACGGTTCATCGTTTCGAACGAACTATCAAACCACTGCAGAAACGGTGCGGGCGAAGCGTCCTGGGCTTGTGCAAGGGGCGTGACCGACGCCAACATGGCAGTGACGATGCATCGGACAGCTAACTGTACGCGGCACTTGGTTTTCGATTGATGAATGAAACGCATGATGTTGAACCGTTTTCAGGCTATTTCGAGCGCAGTTCGGGCTAAGCCGGGGGGACGGGCGGGACCCGATCCCCCCGGCGTCGGGGGTGGTAATGGGTGGCCGTCAAACCACGGGTTAGAGAATCAGGCCTTGCGGCGTCGGCCAAGCATCAACGCGCCGCCGAGGCCGATCAGGGCGAGACTGGCGGGTTCGGGAACAGCGACGGTAACGAACTGGTCGCCGGAGATTTGGCTGAAGTCGGCGACAGGGTCGTTGCCGAGATTGCCTGCTCCGCCCACACCACCGATGACTTGATTCGACAAGAAGTTTCCACCTGCAACAAAACCAGCAATGCTGATCGAATCAGTCGGGCTGCCGATGACGGATAAAGGGATGACAAATTCCAAACCGGTCGTGACACTTCCAGCACCAGCTGTTGCCGAATCTGTTACACCAAGAACATTGGACTGATTCACACCAACATTGATACCGTTTGAACCGCTGATCGTGGTATTACCAGCACCGGATCCACCAAGAAAAGTCGAACTGGTTCCAACATCCGCAAAATCAAGGAAGTATTCAATCGGGTCATTTCCGCCGTTAAGAATCAATCCATAATCCGCGGTAAAACCAGTATCAAAGACGATACCACTGTAATCGTTAAAACCACCACCCGTATCGGCTGCGAGGGTTCCTTGCCCACCCGATTCCGAATCGAAGTACAGAACTAAGCGGTTGAAATTGGTTTCCAGATTACCGGTCACCAGCAGATTGAGGTTGCCGTCCTGGACTGTCGCAAACACACCATCAATCTCCGAACCATTCGCGAATTGTGTCGATGCATCACTGTTGTCACCAAAACCTGTGGGCGTATCTTGCGTGAACAAAATCGTGCCATAGTCGGCATCGTATTGCCCATCTGCCGTTATTGCGGCAGAAACCGGTAATGCAGCACATCCAAAAGCTGCGACTGAGAATGCGAACACTGAACGATTCATATGGCCTCCAAAGTAGAGTGTGAACTGAAACTTACGAGAATCGGGAAAACTGCTGACTG
Source organism: uncultured Phycisphaeraceae bacterium (assembly GCA_964523485.1). Taxonomy (GTDB): domain Bacteria; phylum Planctomycetota; class Phycisphaerae; order Phycisphaerales; family Phycisphaeraceae; genus Algisphaera. The sequence goes on from CAZFZS010000021.1 coordinate 6,505, forward strand.
ATTGCCGTCGGCAACACGCCGACGCTGAGATTCATTACCGAAGGTGCGGACTCATGAAGACGTTTTCGGCGTTGGATTCGCCGACGTTTTCGCCGTGGCCGTCTGCGAAGGCGACGTTAACCGTGTCGCCGTGCCGGTCGGAATTGTTCTCGGCGAGCGGGAGTTTGACGCGGGCCCAGCCATTGGAATAGACCGAACCGAGCGTGCCGGCATCAGCCCCCGCACCCCAGGCCGAGGGGATGCCGATGTACATCAGCACCGTGCCATCGTTGACCGGGTTGCCTCCGCTGTTCGCACTGGAGCCCCCATCGAGCAACAACGCGGTTTGTGAAGCATTGGTGACTTTGTCCAACGCCCCGCCGATTGGATCGCCACCCTCGGTGGACAAACCTTGAGCGGCCGTCCATTGACCGCCACCGCCATAGCTAATGCCGGTCAGGTCGGCATTGGTGCTATAGGAAATCGGATGGGGTTGGCCGGAGGCAACGTTGTTGTATAGATTCCAGCCGACGGTCGGGTCATCGGTTGCCGGATCGTTCGGACAGAGAAACGCTTTGCTGACACCGGGGTCGGCATTTTCAAAAGTCTGGTCGTGGCCGCCACCCATGTACGGGACCAGAGCACTCGCCCAGTCCTTGATACGGCCACTGCTATAGAACGCATTGGTCTTGCGGATGTCGGTCGGCGGAGTGCCGGCCGCACCGCCCCACAACCAGTCACTCGAAGAAATCTGCACATGCTGCTTAAAGTCGGCCGCCGAGGTGAAGCCTGCGATGCCCATCTGCCTGACGTTGGACAGACAGGCCATGTTGCGGGCGGTGTTGCGGGCGGCGCCGAGGGCCGGAAGCAGAATGCCGATGAGCAAGGCGATGATCGAAATCACCACAAGAAGCTCGATCAGCGTAAATCCAAGACGGTTGCGAGACATTTGATTCGATGGGGACATGGGAGACTCCGAGAGAAAGATTCCGAGATCAGTTTAACCGTTTCACCAACTTCTGTCCAGTGTCTGTCGAGAAAAAATTTTATGAGCAAAATTTAGTCGAAATTCTGGAACTGATAGAGTCAAGATGCCGAGCAGGAATCCGCAGCGAAATAGAAGCTAGGAGCGATTGCTTTACTATATGAGACCGAAAAGAATAAGTAGACCTAACCATAGGATATCCCCTTAGCTCAAAATATCAAGCCATACCGAGAATCATTTTGAAGACTCAGACCATGGCATCAACAATCGCTTTGCTCCATTTAATCAATTTTTGCTTGTATTGTTTAACCGGATTGGTAAACTGTTTTACTTGAGCAGCTCATCGCTCGAATCGGCCTATCGAGAGTCTTGTTTTGATTGATCCCATGCCCCTGCTCCAAGATATCGACAGCCAGCGAACGGCTGCCACCCGGGTTTCACGGTCCGTCGGCCTGAAGCGTCCGGTTAGAGTGGCGGGTATGAAAGAGAAAAAAGTCGGTATTCGGGAAATTGCCAGCCAGGCCGGCGTCTCCGTCGCGACCGTTTCGATGGTCCTCAATGACAATCCGAAAATCACCGCGGCGACGCGTAATAAAGTCCAGCGGGTCATCGAGGCCACCGGCTATCAGCCCAACCGCATCGCCCAGAGCCTGTCGTCCAAACACACCCGCATGCTCGCAGTCATGTTGCCGACACTGCGTCACGCTCTGGCTGACCCCTACTTCGGCGAGTTGATCAGTGGCATTGTCGACCGGGCTTCTCGACTGGGTCACAAGGTCATGCTCGAAACCGCCCGGCCGGAGTTCGTCCGCGAAGGCAAGCACGTTGAACTCTTCGACCGACGCTTCATCGACGGCGCCCTCTGCCTGGGCTTCAATGACCGCCACCATTTTCTCCAAGATTTTGCCGAGCATGGCCTGCCCATGATGGTGGTCAACTCGAGCTTCGAGCAGTGGGACACCGACCAGGTCGTCTGCGACTACGCCTCCGGGGCCGAGCAGGTCATGACCTACCTGATCCAACTCGGACACGAAAAAATCGGCATGGTGCACGGCTCACCCGATGTCGCCACGGCACGGATTCTTCAGCGGGTTTACGTCGAAACAGTCCAAAAAGCCAAACTCGGGCTGGACGAGTCCTGGCAGGTCGATGGCCGGTTTACCGAAGAACACGGCCGCGAAGCCGCCAAGCAGCTCATTGAGACTCACCCCGATACGACGGCGATTTTTGCCGGTAACGACAAAATGGCGTTGGGCGTCATCAACTATCTCCACGAGATCGGCCGATCGATTCCCAATGAAATCTCTGTGGTCGGCTGCGATGATATCCCCTACTCAGCTTTCGTCACACCCACTCTTTCTACTGTTCACCTGCCGCTCTACGAAGTCGGCGTCCGCGCTTGCGAGCGACTGATCGAACGGATTCGCGGCAGAAAGCAACCTGTTTCTGAAACTCTTCCCGCCCACTTGGTGCTGCGCAATTCCACTTCGCGGCCGCCGACCGGGCAGTGACTCACATTTCGCCGGGCCGATTCAGGTCACGGCGATGAAAGCGTCAGCCATGATTCAAACCGGCCAATCATTCCTGCAAATCGCCCTCGTAGCATTTGTTTCATTCGGGCTTAATTTACCGGCTGCTCAGGGCCAAACAACCGCCTCGCCGCTCGCGGTCAGCAACGCGCCAGACCTGTCGCAGGTCCAGCCGTTGAATCCCGAGTCCCGCGCTGATGTTTCACAACTCGTCGTGCATTACCACCGGGCAGACAATGACTACAAAGCCTGGAACGTCTGGTCTTGGAGCGACAACGCCGAGGGCCAAGCGACCGACTTCAATCAACCCACCGCTTTCGGCCAAGCCGCCATCATCACCTTGCCCGCCGACGCGGATCAGGCCGGCTTCATCATTCGGCAAGGCAACTGGCAACAGAAAGACATTGGCCACGACCGCAGCGTCAAGCTCGAAGGCGACCGCGTCACCGAAATCTGGCTGATATCCGGCGACCCGAAGATCTACACCGATCCGGATCAGCTCGACTTCAGCGTCAAGATCCGGGCCGCTTTTCTGGATGGCCGGGATCGTATCCGTATGTCACTGAATCACGCTGTTGATGCGAAGCAAATCAATAAAGGTGATATTGAACTGCTTATCGATAACCAGCCCCAGCCCATCACATCCATCAAGGCGGTCGGCGATAGAAGCAGCAAATACCTTGATCTGAAGCTCGAAAACGCTGTCGAGATTTCTCAACTCGATGACACCATGACGCTCGCGTTGCCGGGCGGGTCGGCCCAGCCAGTTTATGCCCGCGATGTGCTCAACGATACATTCGTTGATGCAACCGATGAATCGTTCGGCGCATTTCACGAATCGCATTCGACGCTGTTCCGAACTTGGTCGCCAACAAGTTCAAGCGTGGAACTGGTGATATATGAGACCGCCGATGCTTCGCAGCCGATGGAAACGCTGCCGCTGAGTCGCCAGGCCCGAGGTGTCTGGGAAGCCCAGGTGGCCGGCGATCTGCATGGCGTGTTCTATCAGTACCGATTCACCTATCGCGGAGAATCGACCGACGTGCCGGACATCCATGGCTACGCCGCCTCGGCCGACAGCCGCCGCTCGATGGTCGTCGACTTGAAGAAAACCGATCCCGAGGGTTTTACCGACCACGCCACACCCCGCGTCGATGCCCTCACCGATGAAATCATCTACGAGATTCATGTTCGCGATTTTTCGATTGCAGATCACACGGTCCCTGCTGAATTGCAGGGTAAATATCTCGGCATGGTGCAGAAAAACGCCGATGGCTCAGCCGAGGTTTCGACCGGATTGCAACACCTCATTGATTTAGGCATCACGGCTGTGCACCTCATGCCTATCCAGGACTTCGGCAACGAGCGGCACGCATACAACTGGGGCTACTGGACGACGCTGTTCAACGTGCCGGAGTCGGATTACAGCACCTCGCCCAACCAGCCCGCTCAAACCATCCGCGAACTCAAACAGGCCATCCACGAGCTGCACCGCAACGACATCCGTGTCATTCTGGATGTGGTTTATAACCACACCAGCATCACCAGTGATCCCTCGCCATTCGATGCGACCGTGCCATATTTTTACTTCCGCACGACTGATGACGGCGAATATCGCAATGACGCGGGGACGGGCAATTCGATCGCGGATGAGCGGCCGATGGTGCGCAAGTACATCGTCGACTCGCTGCGGTACTGGACGCAGCAGTACAAAGTCGACGGCTTCCGCTTCGACCTGATCGGCACGCATCAGCCCGAGACAGTTGAAGCAATCGTCCGTGAACTCCGGGCGGTTCGTCCGGACATCACGCTGTATGGTGAGCCATGGACCGGCGGCGGGCCGACCTACTTCGGCAAGGGTGCGCAGCGCGGCACAACGATGGCGGTATTCAACGACCACCTACGCAACGCCATCCGAGGCGATCTCGACGGACAGGCAACCGGGTATGCGACCGGAGGGCCACAAGGCCGAGTCGAAGACGTGAAGCGTGGCATCGCCGGCGCGATCGATGACTTCGCCGACTCCCCGATTGAGACGATCAACTACGTTTCCGCCCACGACAACCGTACGTTCTGGGACAAGCTGGAGTACACCCATCCCAATGCTTCGGATGAAATAAAACAGAAAATGCAGCTTCTGGCTCACGCGATCGTGTTGACCAGCCAGGGCGGGGCGTTCATCCATGCCGGCGCGGATTTCGCCCGCACCAAGGGCGGCAACCACAACTCATACAACGCCGGCGACGAAGTGAACAAGCTCGACTGGGACCGCAAGGCTGAATACCACGACATGCACCGCGTGATCCGCAATTTCATCGCGATGCGGAAAGCCCATCCAGTGTTTCGATTGCAGGATGCCGCATCGGTCCGCAAGGCTTTGAAGTTCATGTCGCCGGATCAGCTTGGCCCTTCATCGGATCATGTGGTGGCCTTTACGCTCGATGGGTCGGACGTAAACGATCCCTGGCGAAAAACGCTGGTGATGTACAACCCGACCGACCGTGAGCAGGACATCAACCTGCCTGCCGGGCGATGGACCGTAGCGCTAAGCACCGCCTCGCCCGAGCCGATCGATACCGCTGTTTCACGCCAATTCACGCTGCCGCCCTACTCGGCCACCGTCGCTTATCAGCGCTGATTTCACTGCACCTCTGCCTCATTGCGATCCATGAACAAGCTTTCAATTCCTATCGCCGGCCTGCTGTCGCTATTGCTCAGCGTTAGCCCTTCGCTCGGTCACGAGTTCAAGCTCGACACCTCGGATTGGCACGATCAACCGCGATCCGTGCATCTCGCCGGACCTTTCAACGGCTGGTCGAAAGACGCGACGCCCATGAAACAAAAATCTTCGTCGCTTTGGTCGGTCGACTATCCGCTCGAGGACGGGGTGCATTACTACAAGTTTGTCATCGATGGCGAACGCTGGATCAATGACCCGCAATATTCCGACCCCGAACTCGAAACCTCAGATGGTCACGGTGGGGTGAACTCCGCGGTCTACGTTGGCTTCGACGCCCGCCGACTGCCCGGCCCCAAGCCGGACCACATTGCAGAGCAGGCGGTCAGCCACAATCCCGAGAAATTCGCACACCGCAGTGTGGTCAGCGACTCCATGGTCATGCTCGGCGCTTCCGCGCAGGCGGGCGATGTTCAGCGTGTTACGGTCGATGTCCATGGCGACTCACCGGGATCCATCGAGCTGAAGCACATCGGCAGCGAACTCGGACTCGACCAGTTCGTTGGCCTCATCCCCGCCCAATCGGATTCGCTTCGATACACCCTCACCTTCCACGATGGCAAGGCGATTGCAAAAATTGCATCGCAGGGCATCTTCACCAACGGTCAGCCGGCCGAGCCTTTTGTTGTCGATCTCTCGCCAAGCTTCGAGACCCCCGACTGGGCGAAGGATGCGGTGTGGTATCAGATTTTCCCCGAGCGGTTCCGCAACGGCCTGACCTCGAACGACCCCGGCGAGGCCGACTACGAAAACCTGCTGCCCTGGGAGATCGATTGGTGGCAAACCTACCCGGAGCATGGCGAAGTCGCGGGGGATGAGAATTTCTATACCGGGGCAGGCAACGTCTGGAAGCGGCGATTCGGGGGCGATTTACAGGGCGTTCGCGATGCGCTGCCGTATCTGCGCGAACTCGGCATCAACGCAATCTATCTCAACCCGATCTTCGAGGCCGACTCCATGCATAAATACGACACGTCGGATTTCCGACATGTCGATGACAACCTCGGCGTAAAGTCTGCCACCCCGACCAAGCAAGTTCCTGGGGAAACCGACGACCCAGCCACCTGGGGCTGGTCCGAGTCCGACCTCGTGTTTCTCGATCTGATTAAGGACGCACATCAGCAGGGCTTCAAGATCATTATCGATGGTGTGTTCAACCACGTCGGGCGATCGCATCCGTTTTTTCAGGATGTCTTGAAGCATGGCCGGGACAGCCGATATGCCGACTGGTTCGAGATCACAGATTGGGGCGACGAAGCGAACTGGGGTCACGAGAATCCGATGGCAGTCCACGGCAAGCCCGGCGGTATTCAATGGCACGCCTGGGACGGTGACAATGGCCACCTGCCGACGTTCAAGAAACATCCCGAACTCGGCCTTGCCCCCGGACCACGACAGCACATTTTTGATATCACCCGCCGATGGCTCGCACCGGACGGCGATCCCAATAGAGGTGTCGACGGTTGGCGGCTCGATGTGCCGCAGGACATCCCGCACCCGTTCTGGCGAGATTGGCGAAAGCTCGTGAAAGAGGTCAAGCCTGACGCCTACATCACCGGCGAGATCTGGCATTTCGCCCACCCTTGGCTGGAAGGCGACCAGTTCGATGCGACAATGAACTACGAGTTCGCTCAGGCGGCCGAGGCGTTCTTCACCGATCAACGAACCGCCCCCGAGCCGACCGAGTTCGACAAGCGGGTGCGGACAATCGCCTACGCCTACCCGCTGCAGGTCGGGTTGGTCATGCAAAATCTTTTTGATAGCCATGACACAGATCGGCTTGCCTCCATGTTCGTCAACCCGGATCGCAGCTACGACGGGCAGAACCGCATCCAGGACACCGGCCCGAACTACGACCCGCGTAAGCCAACGGATCAGGAATTCGATCGGCTGGAGCAGGCGGTTGTATTTCAAATGACCTTTCTCGGCGCCCCGATGATTTACTACGGCACCGAAGCGGGCATGTGGGGGCCGGATGATCCGTCCGACCGGATGCCGATGGTTTGGGAGGATTTGCTGCCTTACGAAGACCCGCAGGTTGAGTTTCGTGAAGAATTGTTTGACCACTATCAACATCTGGTCGCGATCCGCCACGCTTTGCCGCAGCTCCGCCGGGGTTACTTCCGATCGATCCTCGCGGATGACTCTCAGGACGTTTACGGATTCGAGCGTTGGCTCGGCGACCGTCACGCTTATGTCGTGCTGAATCGGTCCGACCGGAAAGCGACAGTTACGCTGGACCTTGAATCAGATCACGGTGCGTTGGTCGATGTGCTGAGCGCGACGAGTTCAGAGTTGGTTGAGAATGGCCCAGATGCCCGACCCTTGCTGAAAAGGAAGCCGAACGCGGAATCGCTCGGTGTGTCCGAGGGGCAAGTCCGTGTGACGCTGCCGCCTTACGGCTCGGCCGTCCTCATTCCGGATAAGCAATTGCCCTGAACTTGCTTTTGCAACTTATGAAAAAGTATTTCTTTACACTTATCGCTTGTTAAAATAAATAAATCCATTCTCGAATGGTACGCATCACATCGAAAGGGCAGACCATGCAGAAAGTCAAAAAAACGCTTCCACCGATCCTGCTGATCTTTGTCATTCTTGCCGCCGCCATCGGCATCTATGCCCTGGTGGTGGTTTCCGGGCAGGACTCGCAGGCAGAGACCGATCAGAAGCTCAATGCCGCATCCAGCAAGGTTCCCGTGACATTCCGCGTGAGTGTGCCGGAGACGACACCGAACGATCAAACCATCTATATCTCCGGTTCCGCTCCGGCGATGGGGGCGTGGGAGGCGGCCGGCGTTGCGCTTGAACCCGCTGGTGACGAACCGCAGGTTCACACCGTGACCCTCAGCCTCGTTAACGATGTGGAATATGGCTACAAGGTTACACGAGGCACCTGGTCCACCGTCGAGCGGGCTGAGAATGACCGGGACCTGGACAACCGACTTATCCGCGCCGATGCAGCCCGGACGGTCGACGTCGGCGTGGCCGAGTGGGTGGACAAGGGTAAATCCGATCCCAGTAAGGTCACACTCACCGGCGACATTCGCTATCACCGGGGCCTGATCGGCGACGGGCTCGAATTACCACGCGATCTGATCGTCTGGCTCCCGCCGGGCTACGGCCAAAGCGAAAACTTCCGCTACCCGGTGCTTTATCTGCAAGACGGCCAAAACCTCTTCGACGCCTCGAGCTCGTTCCAAGGCATCGAATGGCAGGTGGATGAAAACGCCCGCGATGTGATCCAGGACGACAAGGCCCCGCCCTTCATCGTGGTCGGCATTACCAACACCTACAATCGTAATGCGGAATACACCCCCGGCACGGAGACCGCCGCCGCCTTCGCGGACTTCGTGGTCGAAAAGGTCAAGCCGTTGATCGAGGAGAAATATCAGGCCGCTGTTGAAGCTCAGGACAATGCGATCGGCGGGGCCGGCCTCGGCGCGATGGCTTCAATGCTGACCGTTGATCGACACCCCGATGCATTCGGTCAACTCGTCGCCCTCGCCCCGCTGAAATGGGGCGCGACCGAGGACATGCTAAGCGAACTGAAATTCGACTCATCAACTTGGAGCGACATGGAGATCTGGGTCAGCGATGAGAAAGTCGCTCAGCGTCTCCGCGATGCGGGCAGCACGTCGGTGACGGTCAAAGCGGCTGATGACAAGGCCGACAACGAAGAAAGCTGGGCGAAGCTGATGCCCGAGATTCTCGTTGCCTTGTTCGGCAAATGACGACCTAAGCATTTTGCACGGTGCGCTCGGTAGAATCGCTATTGCGTGATGCATCGCATCTAAAGGCCGTGATGCTTATTTCGCGGTGTCCACCGACCGGTAAAGTGGCAGCATAAATGCCCGGCCATCCAATCGGTTAGGAGCCTCCTGCTTGGTCAGCTCGGCGGTTTCAACGTTGGCGGTTTCCTTAACGACAGTGTCGTAAGATGCCCGCGGAATCTGCTGACCATCCTGCCAACGCACACCGACCATCTCCGCGACGGACATCGCCATGTCGGCGTTGTCGATGACATAAGCGGGCATGCCGCGGACGTCCTTGTAGGAAGGCAAAAACGTGCCGCCCAGCAGCTCGACCCGAGCTCCGTTCTCGGCATGCATCATCGTGCCGAGCGTCTCGGTCTTGACCCCGAGCATCCAGACTTGGCCGCCGTCGCTGCGGGCCATGGTGCCGAAAAATTCCGGATTGAACTGCCGGGCCCAGACCGTCTGATCCTTAAACTCCCACTGCGGATTCGCTTCGGGCAGAGCCAGTTCTTCTTTGTCGCCCGTGTGTTTCGCATAAAAAATATGGTGCAGGCTGGTCACGTCTTCGAGAAACAGTCGGCCGGTCGCATCGGCGTTCCGATAGGCTTTGCCGTGCGCGATATAAACGCTTTGCAAAACAACATCGTGTGCGGATCGGTTTTCGAGAAAGCCGTTGGCCTTGCGACGCGGAACCGGGGCGTCGTTGAACATGTCGATCCACACGATTTCCGCTTTGTCCTTAGGGATAAGAAACATCGGTTTCATCTGCTTCTCGATCCGCGGGCTGGTGCTGACAGCGTTCCACATCCCAACCACCCGACGCACGTTGCCGCGTAGTTCCAGCGTCTGATCCACCTTGTAGAAACCGGGCGGAAAATAAAGCGTCCGCTGATCGCCGCGCATCGAATCGATCGCTTTCTGGATCGCATCGCTGTCATCGTTCCAGTTGTTGCGGGCCAATGCTTTTTCGGAGTTTTCAATGTATTTCGCAGCACTGACCCACGTCGAGGGGTCATCCCAAGGAACGGCTGGCGTTTCCTCGACCGGCAGGTTCAGCGTGGCGACTTGTTGCTGAGCATCGACGACATTCGTGACCGGCAGGCTGACCCATTCTGTGATCGAGCTGCCCGAGCCCTGTGATTCGCCGCGGTGTTCCAGCGGCGTGTCGTAACCTTGAATAGATATATTGCGAAGCAGCATTTCGCCTTGATTCTGAATCGCTGCCAGGCCGAGCTTACCCCCCTTGAGAGTCGAGTCGATCAAGACAACCAGGCCGTCGCGGTGGTCGCTGACCAGAGCGGGGACGTCGTTCTCGCTGGTCAGTCCGCGGATCGTGAGGCTGTGTTGGTGACAATGGATGCCCGAGACGCGTTGATCGGCGATCTCGAGATGTTCAAGCGTCATCGTGTAATGCGGCGAACCGATCTTGATCGCGTGGTCAAAACCTTCGATTTTCACATGCTTGATGAGTGCCGGCCCGGGGATACTGCTGGTGAACATATCGATCCCTGCATAGCCGACGCGATCCGGGTCGCCGCTGCGGATCGTGATGTCACGCAGCGAGCCTTGATTGGATGCGATGTAGCGGACACCCGAGGCGCCGGGGTTGCCCGCACCCGTGTCGATCGTGAAGTTCATCATGCTCAGCATGAACGCGACGTTGCCCCACTTGCCGGCATTGATCGTGCTGATGACCGGCGTCGGCTGATCGGCGTTCTGGAAAGCAGGCAGGTTGTCATCCAGTTGCAGCACGACGCCGTCACGGCTCTCGCCGATGATGTTTGGCCCACCGCCTTCGGAACTATGCTCATCACGATCGTTGCTGAATCGGAGGCTGTCCGACAGACGATATGTGCCGTTGGGCACATACAAAATCTCCCGCCAACCGAAGGCATCGACGCCCTTCATGGTCAGGTCATCGATTGCCTGTTGGAATGACGCCGTGCTGTCGCGTTGCCCCGTCGGGTCGGCTTCATAAGGCGGCTGCGTTACATCGACGACCCCGGAATCGGCCGGGAACTGGATGTGCGGCGAGGTGTAGTCGACCTGCGGAGCCTGGGCGAAAGCGGGATTTGAACCCAGCATTACTGCGAGCAGTAGAAAATACAGACGGCACATAAGTGTGGCTCCGGTATATAGGGGCTTGATGAATTTAAATGGGGTTGTAAAGCGATTAATTGGAGTACAAGTACTGCCAGTTGGGCTGAATGGCATCGCCGTAGAGGCTGGAGGGGTCACGCCGTTCCGCGTGGCCGTCATAAAAGCTGACATTGGCGGATTCGTTGTGACGATAAAGCGCGCGACTCCCGAATGCGGTGGATTCGCCGTTCGTTTGCCAAATGGCTTCAGTTGAATTCGTGCGATTGAGATTGCGGGAGTTGCCATCCATGAAGAAATAGGCTTCTGACGGCGACTTTAATTCATCGATGGTATGGCCTTTGATATACCCGGTGTCATGGTTACGGCCATTACCTGGATTGGGGGCGTAGCCACCAGCATCACCTGTATATCCATCGTAGTTGACGCCATAGCTGCGATCGATCCGGTTCGGGAACGTAGTATCTTCGATGGTTTTGCTGGGGCAGTTGAGGTTGCCGTAGTTGCCGAAGTTGAAAATCTTGCGAAAGACGCTGAACCCCGGCGAATCCCAGGAGTCACGCCGGGGCAGACCGAGCCCGAAATAAAAATCGGGGTTGGCGTACCAGTCCCGGGTCGTCGGCAGAGACGACGATGAAAATTCACCGGGCACATTCCACTGTTTGTGGTCATTCTGATAGATAGCGTTGACGATCCCGAATTGTCGCAGCGTGCTGGCACAGGTGATGCCACGCGCGCTTTCGCGGGCCGCACCCAGCGCGGGCAGCAGGATCGCGATCAGCAGCGCGATAATTGAGATGACAACGAGCAACTCGATGAGCGTGAACGCTTTTTGTTTTTGGAGATGATGCACATCTGACTCACATTGAGAAGGGATACTGAAGGTCAGTCGGCAGGCATGAACTCAAGGGCCGGCCGATCTTCACCACGTGAAATGAACTCGAGGTGTCCGCCCTGCCCGTCGGCCTGGGCAATCGGGTCGCAGGCCAAGAGGAAATAAACGATCTGCCCGGATTCCACCCCGCCCGCGTCGCTGAGCATATCGCTGACATCGAAGCTGAACGATTGATTGCCAGCTGTCGGGCCGATGACATCTTCATGCACCGCCGGCTCGACCGCGGTGTTGTAGGCCCGGAAGGCGGAGTAGGGCTGAGGCTCGAGCGAAGCGTCGAGCAGGTAAAGCTTGATGTCGGCGTGTGCCCCCGGGCCGATGGCTTTGCCGGTGTTGACCTTGAGAACAACCTTACCGGCTTGAGCCAGAGCGGCATTTGCTTCAAACGCGAGCAAGTAGCCCCAACCCTGGTCCTGAGCACCGTCGCCGACGATCGCGGGTGAGACGTCATCGACCTGTTGAAGCGAGCCATCGCCACCGCCAGCCGGGTTGACCATCCACGCCCGCCCGGATTGGCCGAGGTCGCGGTCCTCGACGGGCCGAAGCGTCTCGGCTAGAGTGACCCCCCAAGGACAGGCGGCCATCATCAGAGTTGCAATCAGGGCAAAGCGTTTCATCCTAGGAATCCTGAGGCGAGTGAATCGAAAGCCCACCGCGGGCGGGTCGCCCCCCGCGGGTGGTATGCCGGTAATTCAAGCCGACCGACGGCGACCAGTGATCAGCAGCCCACCAGCCGCGATCAATGCCAATGACGCGGGTTCGGGCACGTTGGTCACCGCGGCGAAGCTGTCGCCGATGCGGATCTCGTCAACGCTTGAATCGAGGTCCGAAAAACCGTCAGCTAGATCAATTCGAACAGCCACACCCGTGCTGGTCGAACTGAATGAGTTGGTGATTTCCCAAGTGGTCGGTTCTGCACTTACAGTCTGCGTTGCGCTGTCCCAGAAGCTTGCGCTGACCGTATCGACACCCAATTCACTAGTTTCGATCTTGAAAACCACCAGATTGTCTTCACCGGCCGTGTTCGCACCATTGCTGTCCATTTGTCGTGTGTCGGTCGTTGTAGTACCTGACTGAATCTCCAAGAAGCCGAGTCCGCCCCCCTCCCCGACTCGGACGATGTTGGCTCCCCCTCCATCCACCAGCCCGACAAAACCTTGAGCACTGCCATTTTGGAATGCTCTGACAAGGAAACTGACATAGGTGGTCGAAGCGCTGTTGAAATTGATAGCTTCATCATTGGCAAGCTTGAAGATGCCCGCCCCGTTGAGATTGTCGGCAGGGTCGTGGCGTAGACGTTTGTTCGAAGGGGTGTACCTGTAACCACTTGGGGCGGTGAGATTGCTGTTTGAAATGAGCAGGTCGGAATTACCGCCGACATTACCGCTAAAAACAAAATTACCCCAGTTGCCCTGCTGTCCGGTTCCGCTGGTCGCAGTATTACTAAGAACGCCATCATCGTAGTTAAAGGTTTCCAAGACATCCGCGTGAGCCGTCAGGCCCAGGCAAGCGGTGAAGGTCAGGGTGGTCATTAACGTTTCATCGTGAAGCCTCCAGGGGTTGAGAAAAGATTCGTGAAATTCGCGTAAACAAAAGTCAGTCGGTTCGGCCGAGGGTGACGCCTCGGTCGATGTGTCGGTACGGGATTTTTCGTGGCGGCAGAGGCTTGCCGGGGCGGTCGAGACGGGCGTAGAGCAGGTCGACCGCCTCACAGCCGATCTCGCCGAATGGGATGACAACGTGTGCAATCGGCAGGCCGGCCTCGCTGCAGGCCCCGGCACTGGTGGCGATGATTTTGATGTCATCGGGGATACGCAGGCCCGCCGCGGCGGCGGCCATCAGCACCCGGCCGGCCTCTTCAGATTCGTAAGCAAAAAACGCGTCCGGGCGATCCGGCTGCCTGAACAGCTCGACCAGTTCAGCGATCGACGCGAACGGGTCGCGGGTGTTCGGGTCCTGCTCGATCACCTGAGCGACAAGCCCGGCATTGTCCACGACAGAGAGAAAACCTTCCCGACGATGCTTCACCGAAATGTGACCACCAGCCGAAGTCGGGGACAACATGGCTAAACGTTGCCCCCCCGCTTCAATGAGTTCGCGGGCCGCCCATTCGCCGCCGTGTATGTCGTCCGGCCCGACGCAATCGCCCGGCCGATCCATATTGATCCAGATCGAAGGCACCGCCTCGGCGTCGATCCGTTTGACCAGTTCCGCAGGCATCCCAGCCGGGTCGTAGTTGATCAGCAGACCGTCGGCCAACAGCTCGCGAAGCAGCTTCGGCCCCATCACCCCGTCTTTCGCGACCTTGTTAGGCAGGTCCGAGATAGACAGATGCACGTTCCGTTCCCGCATGGCCATGTCCAGGCCCACCAGCAGCGTGGGCGGGAGGTAGCCACCCCGACTCATCGGGGACAGCAGAGCGATGCAGTTGAAACGCCCGGTCCGTGTCGATTGGGCGGCGGTGTTGGGCCGATAGCCCATCCGCTCGGCCACTTTGCGGATTTCTTCAGCACGGGCGGCGACACGCGGATAAGAAGCTTTGTGATTACCGTTAATCACACGTGATACGGTGTTTACAGACACCCCCACTTCAGTCGCGATGTCTTGCAGAGTTGCCATGAAGAGCCAAATTAGGAACGTCGCGAAATAGGAACGATGTCATTTTGTATCTCGGATTGTGAATGTCAAGCATTTTTGCTTGCCATCAAGGCTTAATTTTTTGTTAAAGCAAGCGACAAGCTCTAGACGCCGATGTTTTGTTATTCCCAGAGCGAGGCGTCTGATTTATGCCGCCCACGATCTCAGACAATTTGTCGACCCCGATGCATCCTTGTCGACGTCTGCAATGTTGATTTCGTATCACGAATCGATTCAATGCTTCACATCGGATTCGAGTCGGATTTCGACGTGGTAGGTGACACTTTCGCTGGGTTGTAGTTCGGCGGGCGGGTCGTCCGGCTGCTTGTCGTCGTCGAAAAGCGAGCCGGCGTAGGGTTCGAGTCCGCAGACGTAGCTGTTCGGGCCGAAGTGTCGCCAGACGCCGAGCTTGGGCAGGGTGTCGCCGCTGTAGGTCACTTTCATTAGTGTCTGACCATCCGCGCTCAGCAGGCCCACCGTGGCATCTTTGACGGGCTGACTTTTCACCGCGAATCCCTCCTCGCCTACGCCGCGGTGCTCGTCAAGCACCTCCGGGATCTTCAAAGCTTCGACGAACGGCTTCTTGCTGTCTTTCAAACCGCCCCACTTGCAGATCGGCTCGCCATCCACTTCGATGCTGGCACCGGGACTGATCAGCGGGTAGCCGAGGTTGATGTGATAGAGCTGATGATGCGGGCTCGGGCTGTTGCCGAGGTTGGTCACGCTGTCCTCGAAGCGCAGCATCGGCTCACCCAACACACCGCTGATCCGTCGCTTGAGCTGCAAGGTCGGGCGGAAGGTCGAGCTGTCGGTCACGACCAGGTCGATATAAAACGCGCGGTCTTCATCGGCCACCGCGGGGTTGTGGATCGCGGTGACAGCGGCAGGCAGGTGTTGGTAGCGGCCGTGCTGGCCGTGCTCAGCGGTGGATGCTCCGATATGACGCGGGCCACAGGTCGTCAGCAACCCGCCCGGCCAGGCATCCAACCAGCGTAGCCCCACGTCATGCGCATCGTTGCCCGTCCGGATATCGGTCGGTGACAGCCATCCGATCGCCTTACCAAAATAAAACGCGTCCACCAAGTCCCCGCATCGATCCAAACTGACCGTCGCGGTCAGTCCCCCGCCCGTTTCAATCAACGCCACAAGGGTCGATCCGCCGCCCATTGGCTGAGGCGTATCCAGCGTCCCGGTGCGAATCCCGCCGCGTTGCAGCGGATTTCCTAAAAACCGCGAATCGTTCTGATCATGCTGCATTCAATGATCCTGATGGATGAAGCTGGACCGTCGCATCGAAACAGTTTCGCCTCGGCCCGTTCACGTCATCATAAATCGAAAGCCTCTCGCAGTTCGTCAATCACTTGATCGTTCATCGGTGACACCTCGCCGAGGGCCTGCGCATTGATAATGGCCTCGGCGGTCGACTCGATGACTTCAAGACAGTCAAACGCTGCCAACAGTGACTTCCCACAAGTCAGTACCCCATCGTTTTCAATCAATGCTACGGGGCAATTCAGCCCGAGCTTTTCCGCGACGGCTGGATGATCCGACGTTGCGGTGCGGTGGTCGACCCAGCCGACCTGCTTCAAAAACACATAGCTCTCCGGAATGATGCGACTATCGACCGGCCGACCACACACACTGAACGCCGTCGCATTGACGCTGTAGGCGTTGATGATCGCTTGGACTTGCGGGTGCTTTTTATAGATGGCCGCATGCAGCCGGGCGGCTCGGCTGGGCCGACGATCTGCCTCCGCGCGATCCCCGTCGATCAGTACCACGTCATCTACGGTCATCTGCAAGCGATCGACATTGCTGGGGGTGACGACAAACTGCTGTTCGTTCAGCCGAACCGAAAAGCTGCCTTCGGTGCTGATGAGCAGGCGCTGCCGATAGCCGCGGCGACAGAAATCGACAAGCTGTTGGCGGGCCTCTTTTTCCTCGACCGTGGCCGGGCCCGGCTCGAAACTCTCCCAAGCCTGTTGAGGCAGTTCCCGGCTTTTGATTTGCGCGTCATCGAGTTCACGGGCGTCGCCGAGCAGGCCCGCCTTGATTGCGGTCTTAGCGGTGAACTCAAGAGTCTCGAAGCGTTGGAATGCATCGTCCATTGAATCACCGCCGACCACCACGCCGTGGTTTTCGAGGATGACCGAGTCGTGGCCTTTCTGAAAGGTGTTGGCGATCACTTGGCCCAATGCCTCGCTGCCGGGTAGTGCATAGGGAGCGAAGCCGGGCTTGCCGCAGGTCAGCCAGCTCTTGGCGAACAACCGCGTCGGTGGAACCTGGCGGGTCACGCTGAATGCCACAAGTGCGACCGGGTGGGCGTGGACGATCGCGTTGAGGTCCGGCCGGGCGTCGTAGATCGCTTTGTGAAACGGAAATTCCGAGGACGGCGGGTGCGGGCCATGCGATTGGCCGTTCGCATCGACGCGGATCATGTCTTCGCGTCGCAGGCCGCCCTTGTCGACCCGGGCGGGCGTGATCCAGATGTCACCCGCCACATCGCGGATCGACAGGTTGCCACCGCTGGTCGTAGTCATGCGGTAGCCATAGATCCGGCTCATCGTGCGGAGCAAGACATCACGCGGGTGGGTCAGTTGTCGGGTGCTCATGGGCGGAATATACCGCAAAAAAATCGCAGCTTTTTGATGTGGATTTGCTGCAAAATATCCGCGATGTAACCCGCTCGATATGACTAAATGGGCTATTTGATGGACAACAGGTGTTGACGCATGACGCGTAATTCGGTGGCCTGATCGATGACCGTAAGTTCGACACCGGCCATGGTCGCGAAGTCTTCGAGGTGCTCGGCAGTGAGTTCGGTGGCGTAGCCGGTGTGGTGGGCGCCGCCAGCGTAAATCCAGGCAGCTGCAGCGGTTGCGAGGTCGGGCTGAGGCTGCCAGAGCACGCGGGCCACGGGGAGTTTGGGCAAGGCCTCGGGCATCGCGATGGATTCGACGGTATTGATCAGTAAACGGAAGCGGTCCCCGAGATCGACGACCGACGCGTTGATGGCCGGTCCGGTGCGTGCGTTGAAGACCAGCCGGACCGGGTCCTCTTTGCCGCCGATACCCAAAGGGTGAACCTCACAACTCGGCTTGCTCGCGGGGGCAGCAATCGATGGGCAGATTTCGAGCATGTGCGAGCCGAACACAGCTGGCATCTCCATCGGGTGCAGTACTGCAAAACGATCAACGATGAACTGTCCAGTCTGGCCTTCGTAGTCCGCCTCGACCTGGTCCGCCGTCAGCGGCTCGGTGACCGGGACCGGCCCCCTGAAGTGGTCGGCATGCGTGGTGCCCAAACACGGAATCTCCAGCCGGGCCTGCGCGAACATCGTCGCATACATGCTGTGAGTATGCGTGATCCCACCGATTCCCCAGAAGTTTCGATATAGATGCAGGTGAGTTGAGGTATCGCTGGATGGCCGGTAGTCGCCTTCGACCACGTTGCCATTCAGATCGACGACGACCATATCGCTCGACTTCATCTCGTAATAGGCCACACCCGACGGCTTAATGACTACGCGGTCTCGATCCGCATTAATCGCGCTGACGTTGCCCCCAGGTCAGCGTGACCAGGCCATGCTTGACCAAAGCGAGATTCGCCTCGCAGACTTCTGTTTTGAGTTCGTCCATCATTCAGAATGTCCAAGGAGAACGTATCCGTTCAAGCACGCCTCTGGAAAGCTTTCGCGGTTCCTAAAGAAGCCCAAGAAAGCGTCCCGATCTGCAAGGCCAATCCCGAGGGATGCTGAACTTGGTTGCGGTCAACACATCTTCTTGAAATGACCCGGCAAGCATCTTTCTGGATCATCAGGCGGTCGCTGCCGCTTTGGCACGAGATGCTTCAGCTGCATCCGCATTAAGTACGGAGGCGTCTTTTTCTTCCCGCAATTGCTCGACGCTCTTAACTTCCTGTCGCGCGGCCCCTTCCCAGTCGCGAAGCTTGACCCGCGTCCCATTTTCTTCATGAGTCTCAAGTCGAGCTGCGGCCTCATCACATGAACCATTCGATTCATATTGCGGCAGCCAGTCGCGCTGAGCGACGAGCATGTGGTCGGCCAGTTGCCAGATCTCCTCGGGGTTGCACACCGCAGCGGTCAGCGGATCGTGCAGCATCGCCTGTTTCAGCAAAGTCACATCACCATTCACCGCGGCGTCCTTGGACATCCGCTGGACATCGATCGAAGCACGACAGGTCGCGGCAGCGGCTTGCGGCAGCTCCAAACCCTCGGCCATGTTAATGCCGAACCGATCGACGAACCCCGGCGCCTCGATGACGCAGTCGGCGGGCAGGCTTGGGATCGTGCCGCCGTTTCGCCGATTGAAGTGACCCCGATAAATTCGACCGGTCTCCATCGCTTCGATGATGTAAGAGCCATGCTCGTGTGAACGCTTCCAAGTATCGCGTGGCGTGCCCGCTTTGGCCAGCCAATCCGGGAAGTCGGTCTCGAACCAGTCCTGCCTTTCGGTGCAATGCCTCAGGTAGCCTCCGGTTTCACCGTTGATCCAGCTGGAAAGATCGATCCACTCTTGAATCTCATCCGGGCGTTTGCGATACCAGGGCAGATACTCGGAAAGGTGGCCGTTTGACTCGGTGGAGTACACGCCGAAACGTCGCAGGACATCGATGCGTACTTTTTCTTGTTCGGAGAGACCGGGATGACTGGTGAATGCTTCGAGCAGTTCATCGCTTCCGATCAAGCGGCCGCGATAATGCACCTGCGTGTACCACGTCTGGTGATTGATCCCCGCACAGATGATGTCCACCAATGAACGATGCCCGAAGCCCGGTCGGTCTTCGTTGGCGGCTTTGAGCAGGTCTTCTTCGCCATGCAACCGCGATAGGGCAGCTGCGATCTGATGCCATCCACCCTCCACGCCATGACAAAGCCCGACCGTGTCGACGCCCTCGCCATGATCAAACGCATCCAACGCCGCCCAGGTGTTCATCGCCATCGGGTTGGCGTAATTCAGTAACAGCGGACCGGCCGGCGAATCTTGATCGCAGAGCTCAGCCATGTCTTTCTGGAAAGCCAGAATCTGCGGAATGTTGCGCTGGCCGTACATGATCCCGCCGGCGCAGAGCGTATCGCCGACGCACTGATCGATGCCGTACTGCAACGGGATATCGATATCGGTGGCATACGTATCCAGTCCGCCGATCCGAGTGAAATTCACAACGTACCGTGCGCCGTCCAATGCCGACCGTCGATCGAGGTGCGTCGTCAGCTTGGTCGGAAGGTTGTTGGCCTCGATCTCTTTCGCAAGGATCTGATAGATGCGATCGAGGTTGCCTTGATCGATGTCGTGCAACGCGACTTCGATTTCTGTTTCAGCGAACTCGGGAACGGTCAGGAGGTCCTGCGTGATCTTGCGGGTAAAGCCGACAGAGCCGGCGCCGATGAAAGTGATTTTAAAAGCCATGATCCAAATTTCGACTAAGGGAATTTTGTCTTATATGATATTTGCCGGAAATGTCGTTGAAAGGGCATCCTGTGCGATATAAGGGATGATTGTGCTGCTATCTGATTTGGATCAAACTGAATTTCGCAGGTCGTTGGTCTTTGATCAGCGGACAGTCGCGTTGCATGCAATGATCTCGGCCGCGGGGATAGAACATCGAAACTGGCCGGATCAGTACCGATGGGATGGGCAGTCGCGGGGTCAACGTCCGTTCGTATTGCTTCAGATCACGTTGGCGGGCTGTGGCCAGCTTCGATACGAGGGCTATGACATGCCGGTGCCGGCGGGAACCGCGATGTTGCTGCACTTCCCGCACGAGCATGTCTACAGCTTGCCGCGGCATGGCCGATGGCAATTTTTTTATATCTGCCTGCATGGCCGGGAGGTGTTGAGGCTGTGTCGTATTGCTCAAAAAACGCTCGGACCGACATTTGCAATCGCCCCCACTGATCGGCTGTTTCGAGAAACGCAGTCGGCCTGCGAGAAACTTCGAGATCAAGAAATCCAGACGCCGTTTGCCGCATCGCAGACCGCTTATGCCGTGACTATGGCGTTAATGGAACACGCCAAACAATCGACGACGGGAGCCCAAACGCAAAACCCTGACACGATTCAACGCGCTGTCACGTTCGCCAAAGAGCATTACCACCGGCCCATCGGCGTCGAAGATTTGGCAAACCAAGCGGGGCTGAGCCGCTGCCATTTCACTCGCCTGTTCACCACCGCCACGGGACTTCCGCCGGGCGAATTTCTGATTCAACAACGACTCAAAGCCGCCGTCACGCTGCTTCAGACCACCGACCGGAATCTTGAAGATATCGCACGAAGCGCCGGTTTCGCCGACGCCAATCATCTGGGCAAACGCTTCCGCACGGTTTACGGCACATCTCCCGGCTCACTCCGCAAGAGCGCGATGTATGGCACCGCTGGCGGGTGACTTTCGAACGTAAATTGGCAGATTGACAAGCAGAAAAGTCTGCCAGCAGCAGTTTAAGCTCACAAATGATCCGCAAACCTTAGGCTATGCTTTCACAACCCGGAAAATACCCATGACCGCTGTCGGCTCATCGCCCAATCTACTTATTATTTGCTGTGACCAACTTCAGGCTTTCGCGACCGGCTGCTACGGTAACCGGGATGTGAAAACCCCAAATATTGATTGTCTTGCATCCACCGGCTTGCGATTTGAATACGGCATCTCCAACGCACCGGTCTGTATGGCGGCCCGTTCCTGTCTGTTGTCGGGTCAACCGAACCGCGTCTGTACCGGGGGTGTTGCCAATGTGCATTACCCCGGGGGCAAAATCGGCTCATATCCGATGCCCGAGTATCCGCCGCCGGAACGCTTGCACTTGACCGATCCATGTCTGCCGGAGCTGCTGCAACAAGCCGGCTACCGGACCGCGGCAATCGGCAAATGGCACATCTACGCTTGGCCGCACCACTTGGGGTTTGACCATTACGTTATCCCGAGAACTCATCATGCCCACTCAGCACAGCTATTTTCCGAAAACGGCGGGCCGGAGTTTTCGCCGCCTGGATTCTCGGTCGATTACGAAACAAAGCGAGCAACCGAATTTATTCAAAAATCAGCTGAGCAAGAAGAGTCGTTCTTTCTCTATTTGAACTATTCCCCACCGCATGGCCCGATCACGGATTGCCCTCAACGCTATCTCGAGATGTATGACCCGGATCAACTTACGCTTCGCGGCAATGTCCCGGAAAGCCAAGCATTCCCGGGCGAACACCACTATCGAACCTATCGTTGGGATTATCGATATTACGAATTGCAATTGCCCTACACGCTCGAGCCGATGCAATTCGGTATCCGCGAAACATATGCAGCTTATTACGGCAACGTGACCTGGGTCGATGAGCAGGTCGGCAAAATTATCGCTGCGCTCGAAGAAGCGGGGCTTCGAGAGGACACGCTGGTCGTCTTCACTTCAGACCATGGCGACAACCTCGGCAGCCATGGTCGATGCGGCAAAGGACTTCCGTTTGATGAGTCGCTGCGCGTGCCTATGATCTACAACCAACCCGGCTCAGTGGACCCGGGCGTCCAAAGCGAGGGAACCGCAGGCCTGATCGATATCGCTCCAACGTTTCTAGCTGCGGCTGGTCTCGAAACACCTTCGCATATGACCGGCCAAGATGTCATCGGCCAGGGTGGCGCTGACCATCAGATCGTGGAGATTATGCCCGGCGAGATCGCCGTTCGCAGCGACCGCTATACGGCTTATCGCCGAGGTCAAGCTGGAGCGAGGCAATGTGCTCTTTATGACAACGAAGGCGATCCGTTACAAATGAGTGAATCTGACTTCCAGGATGAACAGCACACCGATGGAAAAAAACTCTTCGAAGTTATAGAAACCTTTGATGAAGGAACCCCGATTAAGCCCCAGCCGGACTACAAATTTAAGGCTGGTACAAACTAAGCAACGTGTACAAGAATAATAAATGGCTCATTAACTCCTATGGCCTGAAAAACTTTCTGCACAGATTTCGCTTGTAAATTTATCGCTAGGTACAGCTCGATAGTGATTCGATAACACAAAGACCAGTAAAATCTCATAATCGGTCTTAGTGAGATGACATACTAAATTTCGCCTGTAAATCGCACTGAAAATGGGCGATTTTTTCATCGTATGATCTGGGTCTAAAGCAAATCGAGTCGGCGCTGCATAGAGCGTAAGCCGGCTGATGGTGTTGACATACGAACTTCGAACCCAGGCAAATCACAGTGAGCACAAAGAATCTGAATCGATTGTTGTCCCCGACATCCGTTGCGATTCTTGGGGCAAGTGACAGCCCGCAGAGCGTAGGGTTTGCCGTGTTTCGGAATATGTTGGCGGCGGGCTTTCACGGGCCGGTGTATCCGGTGAATCCTAAACGGGAGGTGGTGCAAGAGAAGCGAGCCTGGCCGAGCCTCGAGACCTTGCCGGAGGTGCCAGCATTGGCCGTGATCTGCACGCCGGCCAAGAGCGTGCCGGGCCTGATTCAGCAATGCGGCGAGCTTGGCATTCTCGGTGTAATCATCATCAGCGCCGGTTTCCGTGAGGCGGGTGAAGAGGGCAAACTGCTTGAAACGAAGGTGCTGGAGATCGCAGCGGGGTATCCGGGGATGCGGATTCTTGGGCCGAACTGCCTGGGCGTGATCGTGCCGGGGCTGGGGTTGAACGCGAGCTTTGCGGTCGGTTCGCCGCCGCCGGGCCGGGTGGCGTTTGTTTCGCAGTCGGGGGCGCTCGGCACTTCAATCCTGGACTGGGCGGCGTCGCGCGGGCTGGGGCTGTCGCACTTCGTCAGCGTCGGCAACATGTCGGACGTGCACTTCGCCGACCTGATCGATTATTTCGGCCAGGACGATCGAGTGTCGGCCCTGCTGCTCTATATCGAAAGCATCCGCGAGGCCCGGCAGTTTGTCTCGGCGGCCCGGGCGTTCACAAATCACAAGCCGATCATCGCGTATAAAGCCGGTCGATTCGCAGCCTCCGCCGCGGCGGCGGTGTCGCATACCGGGGCGTTGATGGGGGCGGACGATGTACACGACGCGGCGTTTCGTCGTTGCGGGATCGAGCGTGTCTACAGCATTGATGAGCTGTTCGACTGTGCAGAATTGTTGGCAAGGGTGCAGGCTCCCAAGAAGGGTCGGCTGGGCATCATCACCAACGCCGGTGGGCCGGGCGTGATGGCGACGGATGCATTGCTCGCGGCGGAGGGTGAGTTGGCGGAATTGTCACAAGCCACGATCGACAAGCTCGACGCGGTGCTGCCGCCGTGTTGGAGCCATGCAAACCCGGTGGATGTTTTAGGTGATGCGACGCCGCCACGGTATGCCGATGCGTTGCAGATCACGCTGGCGGACGAGGGGGTCAACGCGGTGCTGGTCATCCTGACCCCGCAGGCGATGACCGATCCGATCGAGACGGCCCGAGCGGTGGCTCGTGCGGCGAAGCAGACGGACAAGCCGGTGCTCTGTGCCTGGCTGGGCGGCGATACGGTCAGGCCCAGCCGTGCGATCCTGGCCGAGGCGGGTCTGCCGACGTATTCGACACCCGAGCGAGCGATCGGCGGGTTGATGCACCTGATCGATCACGCGCGTGATATCCAAACGCTGTATGAAACCCCGCTGCCGGCCCCGCCGGAGATGCTGTACAACCCCGAGCGTGGCCGATCGGTCACCGCCCCGTTGCTCGCCGAACCCAACGCGTTGCTCAGCGAAGTCGATGCCAAGCAGTTGCTCGACGCCTACGGCATCCCGGTAGCGAAAACGCTGCCCGCCGCCGACCCCGATGCCGCGGTACAGCGTGCCGGTGAGATCGGCTATCCGGTGGCCCTCAAGGTCCTGTCCGATGATATCACGCACAAGTCCGACTCCGGCGGCGTTCGGCTGGGGCTGATTGACGAAGCGGCGGTGCGTCGCGCGTTCGACCAGATCATGGCCGACTGCCGTTCGCATCATCCCGAAGCGGAAATCGATGGCGTCACCGTCCAGCCGATGATCCGGATGGCGGACGCGGCGGAGCTCATCCTCGGCTGCACGAAAGACCCGGTCTTCGGCAGTGTGGTGCTGTTGGGCATGGGTGGGACAGCTACCGAGATACTGCGTGACCGCGTGCTGGCTTTGCCGCCGATCACCGAAGCGCTGGCGTCTCGGATGATCCGCAATCTCAAGAGCTTCCCGCTGCTCAACGGCTATCGCGGCAAGCCGCGGGTCGATCTCGAAGCGTTGGCGGATACCGTGATCCGATTTTCCTATCTCGTGGCGGATTCCCCGAACCTCAATGAATGCGACATCAATCCGCTTCTCGTCTCGCCGACCGGGGTTGTCGCGCTGGACGCCCGGGCGACGACTGATGCGAGCGACCCGACGCCGGATGCGAGATTCAGCCATCTGGCCATTCGGCCCTACCCGTCGCATCTTCAGGTCTGCGTCGAATTGCCCGATGGCACACCGTTGGAAATTAGGCCGATCAAGCCCAGCGATGAAAAACAATGGCTCGACATGCTTGACCGCTCCAGCGACGAAACCATTCAGGACCGCTACTTCAGCACGATTCGGTTCACGCACGACACCGCGGTGCGGTACTGTTTCAACGATTACGACCGTGAACTC
Source organism: uncultured Phycisphaeraceae bacterium (assembly GCA_964523485.1). Taxonomy (GTDB): domain Bacteria; phylum Planctomycetota; class Phycisphaerae; order Phycisphaerales; family Phycisphaeraceae; genus Algisphaera. Next base: position 31,700 of record CAZFZS010000021.1, read on the forward strand.
GGGCTGGTCGCGATTACGATGGATCGCGAATCGCCGGAGATGATCGGCATCTGCCGACTGGTCACCGACCCGGCCCACCAGACCGCGACGTTCTCCGTTTTCGTCGAAGATGGTTGGCAGGGAAGAGGCGTACATAAGGCGCTAACCCGATTCGGCATCGACGTGGCCCGGCAGTATGAGCTGAGAAAATTGACGCTGCGAACGCGGCCGAGCAATGCGCGGTTGCTGGACATTTTGAGCGGGCAGGGATTCGCGGTATCGACCGAGCAGGAAGGCAGTGTTGCGGTAGCGGAACTCAATTTGGCTAAGGCTGGTGTGATGGATTGAGAGTATCAGGCATGTTTTTGCGGGTGCTCTCGTAATTGATTCAGACCAAATCGACCGACACCGGGGCGTGGTCGGAGCAGGCGAGGCCCGCGTCGCGGTGGGTGGTGGCCGATTTGAACCGCTTGGCAGCCGAGGCGTTGGCCAACAGGTAATCGATCCGCCAACCGCGGTCGAGTTTTCTCGCCTGTCCTCGGTTGGACCACCATGAATACGGCCCATCGATATCGCCCGCATGTTCCCGCACCAAGTCACGCCACCCGATCCCCAGCAGCTCGTCGCCGAACCAGGCGCGTTCGTGCGGCAGGAAGCCGGACTGGTTCTGGTTGCTCTTGGCGTAGTAAATATCCCGCTCGGTGTGGGCGATGTTCAGGTCACCGCCGATCAGCGTCGGCGTGCTGGCACGGCGCAGCTTGGCGGCCCAAGGCTGAAAACGTTTCATCCAAGCCTCCTTGTCCGCCTGACGGTGCGGCGAACTCGAGCCGCTGGGGAGATACACGCTCGCCAATTGCAGGCCCTCTACTTTCACACGCAACACCCGGCCCTGGTCGTCGTCGACCCCATCCTCCAATCCGCGTGAAACCACCTTGTGTGGCTTGCGCGACCACACGGCGGTCCCGGCATAACCGGGCTTCTCGGCGGGATGCCAGGTGACATGCCAACCCGCGGGCTCAGCCCACTGAGGCTCGAGTTGCTCCGGCTTCACGCGGATTTCCTGCAATAGCAGGACATCAGGCTTAATCGCTTCGAGATGTTCGGCCAAGCCTTTGCGGATCGAGGCCCGTAGTCCGTTGACGTTCCACGTAGTGATACGCATCGGCCCATACTAGGTAATTAATGAAAAACGATGGTTTGAATCGTGGACTGTAATCGGTTTGCACTATGCTGTGGCCCCGAATTGGCCGTGTGCAGTATCACGGCATGCCATGTTCTGCCTCGATTCCAAGTCTGATATGCCTGACTCCCTCTTTCATGATCTGCCGCGTTTCTGGGAAACGCCCGAGCTGACCCACATCAATCGCCTGCCGGGCCGAAGCCCGCTGATCCCTTACTCATCAGAAGCTTCGGCCAAGCGTGCCGATCGAAACAAGAGCCCGTGGTATCAATCGCTGGATGGCGATTGGCGGTTTAGATTTTTCGAGAAACCCGAGGATGTGCCGAGTTCGGTCGTGGACCCGAAAACCAAGGTCGGCCGTTGGGACACGATCCCCGTGCCATGTAACTGGACGCAGCATGGCTACAGCAGCCCGATCTACACCAACGTCAAAATGCCGTTCGAAAACGACCCGCCGCATGTGCCGGATGAAAATCCGACAGGTGTGTATCGCAGGACATTCGACCTGCCGGAGGGATGGGCGGGTCGGCGGACGGTGCTACATCTGGGCGGGGCCGAGAGCGTGGTTTGCGTTTGGGTGAACGGCCAATTCGTCGGCATGAGCAAAGACAGCCGACTGCCGAACGAGTTTGATGTCACTGATTTTGTGAAATCAGGCAAGAACCACCTCTGCGTGGCGGTGATCCGCTGGTCCGATGCTTCCTATATCGAAGATCAAGACCAATGGTGGCTCGGTGGGCTATTTCGCGAGACTTACTTCTATAGTCAGGCCGAGGCGTATCTCGAAGATGCATTCGTCAAGCCGACACTTAACGACGACAATCAATCCGGAAAGTTGTCAGCGCAGGTCACGCTTGGTTTTCTAGGCATTCCAGAAGGTTCTTACCACATCGTGGGTAGGCTCTTCGATGGCCAGGACAAGCTTATCAAAATGATAGAAGGCTCACAGCCTATCGACCACCACTACGGGGCCCATGAGAATCAGGTGACGGTGGAAGCCGACCTTGAAAGTATCAAGCCGTGGTCCGCGGAGTCGCCAGATCTCTACACGCTGGCGCTGTCGCTGCATCGCGACAATGGCAAGGGCAAGCCCGCGAGGAAGGCCATCGAAAATACTGCGCTTCAGATCGGTTTCCGCAACATCGAAGTGCGTGACAGGCAACTACTGATCAACGGCCGCCCGGTCATGATCCGCGGCGTCAATCGACACGAACACGACGACACGCATGGCAAGGTATTGAGCGAAGACTCGATGGTTAAAGACCTTCTGCTTATGAAGCAGCATAACTTCAATGCCGTCCGCAATGCGCACTATCCCAACGATCGGCGTTGGTATGAGCTATGCGATCGATATGGCCTTTACGTCATGGACGAGGCCAACGTTGAGGCCCACGATAACTATCACACGCTCTGTCGCGACCCACGTTACGCGCTGGCTTTCACGGACCGGATCTCCAACATGGTTCGGCGGACCAAGAATCACTCTAGTGTGATCTGCTGGTCGCTGGGCAATGAATCAGGTTACGGCGACAACCACGCCCAGGCAGCAGATTGGGTCCGACGTTACGACCCCAGTCGGCCGATCCATTACGAAGGCGCGATCCGCATCGGCCAGACGCAAGGTGCAAACGCCAAGCTGCCTTACGGGACGCGGTCCAGTGATTTCTACAGCCCGATGTATATGGGGATAGATGAAATGATCGCCTGGGCGAAACGCAATAACGACCCCCGGCCATTCATCACCTGCGAATACCAGCACGCGATGGGTAACTCCAACGGCTGTCTGCAGGAATACTGGGACGCTTTCGAGAAATACGACGGCCTGCAGGGCGGGTTCATCTGGGAGTGGGTCGACCACGGCCTGAAGCAGACCACTGAGGATGGCGAAACCTACTGGGCCTATGGCGGCGACTTCGGCGAAACGATCCATGATGCGGAATTCGTTTGCGACGGGCTGGTCGCTCCGGATCGCACACCACATCCGTCGCTGCGTGACTGCCACAAGGTGCAGCAGCCGATCAGTTTTAGCCTCAAGAATGCAAAGAAGGGTGTCATTGAAATCACGAACAAGCAATACTTCACGAATTGCGACTGGCTCGATTTTGAATGGGAGGTCGAGGTCGAAGGACGACGCTCGCAACGCGGTACGATCAAAGCGAAATCAATTGAACCGCAGGCGACGAAGACGGTTTCACTAAACCTCAAGCCGGACGATTGGCAGATTGGCGAGACGTGGCTGACCTTGCGAGCCAAGGCGAGCGCTAAGACGCCGTGGTGTCCCAAGGGTCACCTGATTGCATGGGAACAGTTTGAGTTGCAACGCGAGCAGCAGAAGCAACCCGCCGGGCCGGCTGCGAGCCGAGGCAAATCGTCCGAGATCGAAGTGCGGCAGACGAAAACACAAGCCAAGCTGATCGATGAAGAGCAGGGGCTTGAACTCATTGTCGATACAAAGCGCAGCCGTTTGCGGGAGATGACAATCAATGGCCAGGCAGTGATGCTCGATGGGCCGACGCTGAACATCTGGCGGGGCTTGACGAGCAATGACGGGGTCAAGGGCAAGCCGGAACAGTGGGAGGCGGACTGGAAACCCTTGGGCCGCTGGACAAAGAAAGGCCTGCAGGGGATCAGCCTTGAATCATCGCAGCCTGTGAAAATCTCGCGGCGGGTTGGCCGTGTTATGGTGAAGCTCGAACAGGTCTGGTCGACCGGCGCATCCGATGGAACGAAGATTGTGCATCGGCAAACGCTGATCGTTCAGCCGGGGGACGGGGTGAAGTTTGACCACGAGTTCAAAGTCGGCAAAGCGCTTACGGACCTGCCGAGGATCGGCGTGATATTTTCGCTGGCCGAGGGCTTTGAGAAGCTGGCCTGGTTTGGACGGGGGCCCGGCGAGTCGTACCCCGACCGCTGGACTGGCTCGCCAATTGGGCTGTACCGCTCTACCGTGGCTGAGCAATACGTGCCCTACATCGTGCCGCAGGAGCATGGTTTGAAGGTCGATACGCGGTGGTTTGAAATCGCTAAAAAGAGCGACCCGAAACAAACGTTGCGGTTTGATGGCAATCGGCCGTTCATGTTCTCGGCCAGCCATTTCACGCCGGAGGACCTGACGCAGGCCTATCATACGTACGACCTCTCACCGCGTCCGGAGACGGTCATCTGCATCGATGCGTTTCACCGTGGCCTGGGCACGGCAAGCTGCGGCCCGGATACACTGGAGAAGTACCGCTCGAAGCCGGGCCTGTACAAGCTTAATTTCACCTTGTCAGTGTAGCCTCAAGCGGTGCCTAGGTCGGCCCGGCGTCCGCCGGAGCGGGATTCCTGCAGAATCAGGCCGATGATCGCAGGTACAAAAACGAGCATTGGGATGACGAACTGGCTGGATTGTAGTCCCGCCGCCACAGCATCCCGCCAAGGCTCATGGCCAAGTAGTAAAGCGATCACGCCGATCACCGCGATGGTCGCGCCGCCGACCGCGGTCAGCACTTCGACCGACAGCTTGAACAGGATGAAGGCCAACATGCCGCAGACCAGCAGGCCCACGAGCGCACCGATCCAGTATGCGTTGGACGGGATGGTCGCGGCGGCCTCGGCAGTCCCGGAAGAGCGGGCAGCGATGCGGTTGATCGCATCGGCGGAGCCTGCCCAGAGATTCGCTCCAGCAAACGCACCCGCGATGCCGCCGAATACAGCGACGGCATATTTCATTAGCGGAAACGCCACGACCGCCAACAACAACCCGAGGCAGATCGCCACGATGAACGGCGAGCCGATGAGTCCACCGAACCAGTACCCGCCGATCATGCCGGTGAGCAGGGCCAGGCCAATGATGGCGGCTTTGTAGAATTTGTAGCCGTTAACTAAACAGATCACGCCAACCACGATGAATACCACCGCCCAGACCGCACCGAGGGCTTGAGCGTGGGCGATAACGTGGCCCGGCTGGGCGAGCGCATCGGTCCGCGAGAAGATTCCTGCGAGCGTATCGAGGAAGCTGGCGAGTTCTTCGCCGATCGCTTTGGGCGTAGGGTTCGGATTGATCGGACCGGCGTTAGCCGTGGCGGCTTCGATTGCCGGTGCGGTGTCTACAGCGGTAGGCAGGGTTGTGGTGTCTGGCATGTGAGGTCTCCGATAGGGCTTCACCCAGGTGAGGCCGACGGCAACGGCCCGCCGCCGCGATCGGAGCGGGCACTACTTCTTGTCTTCGGCCGATCGCCGATGAATCGACCACTGCAGCAGCACCCCCACCAGCGTTATCAGACCCAAAGTCAGCAGCACACCCCGCCGCTGATTCGGTAGAAAATCTACTGAAGCCGGGGCGAATTTCACCAGTAAAGCTTGCCCCGAAAAGAAGATCAGTATGGACCCAACTAAGGCTGCCTGCAACGCCGCCGCCGTCATCGGCATGACCAGGCCCAACAGCAGACCCAGCCCCGCACCAACCAGCGACGAAAGAATCAGCAATCGCTTTTGGCCGGCGTTCATCTCCTGCCACCACGTGCCGACCTCGTCTGCCTGTCGCTGCCACTCCCCGCGAATCGCTTCACCCAGCGCAGCGAGATCAACCACATCCGCGAAGCTTGGCCGTGCTGATTCCTCCGATGACTCACCTGCTTCGGCGATAGATTCGTCAAACTCAACATTATCATCCGTCGATTCGAACATCCCGGTCGGCCGCTCTTCCGGGTCGTCCCAATACGACTCGCCTATGCCTAAAGCCTCGGCGGCGACCTGCTTGCCGCCGTCGACTGCGGTCCACTCAGGACTTGACCCTTCCCATACCAAGATTGCAGCGGGCACGACCATCGCCAGAACAATCGCTGCACTGATCGCGATCCAGAACCGGAAGAGCAGGTACGCCAGCAGCACCCCCGCCACCGCCCCGCCGATGCCTAGCGAGAGCATCCAAGGCCCCTCGTCCGTCCACAGCGTCGCGGCCCCCATCGCTCCCAGCCCACCCAGCACAAAACCGGTCAGCAACACCCCCTTGCGTGCCAGCCTCCCGCCGAAGACCCACAGCACCAACCCTAAGCATAACGACAGCCCCAGCAGCACTGTGCCGATCAACGGCATCTGCTGTAACAGCTCATCCAGATTCGCTGGCTGTAATGCCCCGAGACACGACATCTTCAAACTTTCTCCACTACGAGGCTCTAAAGCAAGCCGAAATCTCGACTGCCGATAATCGCCATTATGTCAGAACACCGAGCCGCGTAAACAGCGAAATTGATCTAAAAGGTACACTGACCCTTCCATGCCAAACGATACAGATAAGCGGGGCACCGCTCACGCCGATACCGACAAGAAGCTCGCACCGTTGCGGGCGGACATCGATCGGATCGATTCGGATTTGGTTCGGCTACTCAATCAGCGGGCCGAAGTCGTGGTGCGAGTTGGCCACATCAAGCGAGAGTCGGGCGAGGCGGTGCCGATCTATGCGCCGGACCGCGAGCAGGCGGTGATGCATCGGGTGCGTGAGGCGAATCAGGGCCCGCTGCCGGACGCCTGCATCGAGGCGATCTGGCGGGAGCTGATGTCGGGTAGTTTTGCGTTGGAACGGGCGCTGCGGATCGGCTATCTCGGACCGGCCGGGAGTTTCTCGCATGTTGCGGCCCGCAAGAAATTCGGCGCGTCGGTCGAGTACGACGAGCTCGCCGACTTCGCCGCCATCTTCGATGCGGTCGCCCGTGGGCATATTGACTACGGCCTGATCCCGATCGAAAATTCCACGCACGGTGGGGTCACCGCATCGATGGACTGCTTCCTAGAAACGGACGTGAAAATCTGTGCCGAAGTCCGCGTCGCGATTCATCACAACTTGCTTAGCCGGGTGCCGCTCGAGCAGATCACCGATGTTTATTCGCACCCGCAAGTGCTCGGGCAGTGCCGACGGTGGCTGTCGGGCCAACTCCCACATGCCAAGCAGCACCATGCCGCCAGCTCCTCGCAGGCGACTCGCATGGTCGCCCAGGCCGAGCCGGGCCAAGGCATGGAGACCGCCGCCGCGATCGGCTCGACGCTTTGCTCACAGCTATATGGCCTGCCGCTGCTGCTCGAAAACATCGAGGACAATCCCAACAACACTACCCGCTTCGTCGTCATCGCAAGGCAGGCTGGCAAAGCAACCGGCGATGACAAGACCTCGCTGGTCTTCACGACCGAACACAAAGCGGGTGCGCTGACAGACGTGCTCAATGTTTTTCGCAACCACGACCTGAACCTGACTCGACTGGCCGAACGCCCCAGCCAACGGATGAACTGGGAGTACTACTTCTTCGTCGACCTCGAGGGCCACCTCGAAGAGGCCCGCGTCGCCAAAGCTTTGGCCGAGGCCCGCTCGCATTGCCTGCAGCTGACCGTCCTCGGCTCGTTCCCCCGTGCACATGAAGTGCTTTGAGCAGTTGTTTAGATGCGTCGTGGAATTTTGAGAAATTAGATGTGGGATATTTTACCGCAGAATTCTCAATTCTAAAAACGCTGCCGCGATTAAAATAAGCCCGCAAAATAGTTGCTTGACGGGTCGCACCGCTCAGGCCGTGTCACCGCGACTTCCGTGGTTACATATTTAAGTGAGTGCATATTTCATCGAGGGAACATTATGCTTAACTCTGCCATGTTCGGATATCGCGAATCGCAGCCACCGGTCGAAGCCCGGGCGACGGCTCGTGCCAGCACGATCGCAAACCACGCGGCCCATGAAGTCCGCGGGATCGAAGACCGCTTCGAACGGCTATCACTGGTGTGCATGGCCATGTGGTCGCTGCTGCAGGACAAGACCAACCTCACCGAAGACGATCTGCTTGAACGGGTCCGAACGCTGGATCTGATGGACGGGATGGGCGACGGCAAAGCCACGACCGGCATCACGAAATGCCGCAAATGCGACCGCACGATGAATAAGCGACACCGCAATTGCATCTATTGTGGGGCGGGTCGCCGCGTCGGCAGCGCGTTCGACACGCTCTAGTTGTACCCCTATCAAGCGAACGCCCCCCGTTGTCGCCTAGCATTGATCGCATGAAGAAATTCTTTGCTCTCATTACGCTATGTGTCGGGCTGGCCACGCCGACCTTGGCTGAACGTTACACCGCCCAAGACAGCCTAAACACGCACGAGGAAACCGACGCGGCCGCCGCCCGGGTCGTACGGTCGCTGACCTATCCGACATCCGAGTTTGAGGTGAGAGCAAAACCCACCGAGGGCAAGGTCGAGTGGGACTGCCGGGTTTTTTTTCCCTCTCCGATGCCCAGCGGCAACAAATGGCAGGACACGGTTCGTCTAAGGTGGTTCATGGCCGAGGGCGTGGCTGAAGGCGCAACCGCGCCGGCAGTGATCCTCGTGCATTCACTGCACCCCGATCTGCCGGTCGCCACCATGTTAGCCCGCGGTTTGTCCAAGCAGGGCATACAGAGTTTCATCCTGGAATTGCCGGGCTACGGTGGGCGGGTCGGGCCCGATCGACAGCTGACCGGGGCCACCGCGCTGATTCATGGCCGACAGTCGATCACGGATTGCCGTCGGGCGCTGGACGCGGTCGCGGTGTTGCCTGGTGTCGACCCGGACAACATCTCAGTCCAAGGAACGAGTCTGGGCAGCTTTATCGCGACGGCGGCGTCGGGGCTGGATCAGCCTTTCGCTTATAGTTTCCTGCTGCTGGCCGGCGGTGACGGGGTGGACATCCTCGAGCGGGGCGACAAAGATGCGTTTCACGTCCGCGGGGCGTTGCAGCACTACGGCTATCACGGCGAGAAGCTCCGCACTTTAATCGAGCCCATGGAGCCGTTGATGCTCGCCCATCGGCTTAACCCGCAGCGAACCTGGATGTTCAATGCCGAGCAGGACCGGGTCATTCCCAAGGCGAATGCCGACATGCTCGCGAAAGCCATCGGCCTGACGGAAGACCACCACCTCTGGATGCCGGGCAACCATTACACCTCGTTTGCATTGCTTCCGGGCGTGCTGGGAAAGATGACCCAGGTGATCGAGGGGCAAGCACAGGGTGACTGAGATAGATGAAGGGTCGCGTCTCCGCCGTGATGCGTTGCGGAACAAAGCCGCGTCGCTTCGAGCTATTCAACGCTTCTCGACCAGGCGATTGATATTGCAGGCGGCCAGAGCAGCGCCGAAGCCGTTGTCGATGTTGACCACGGTGACGCCCGAAGCGCAAGAGTTGAGCATCCCCAGCAGTGCTGCGATCCCGCCGAAGCTGGCGCCGTAACCCACACTCGTCGGCACGGCGATCACCGGCACATCCACCAACCCGCCGATCACACTTGGCAGCGCCCCCTCCATCCCGGCCACGACGATAATGACATTGCCCTGGCGGATTTCATCGAGTCGGCCGAACAGGCGATGCACGCCCGCGACGCCGACATCGTGAATCGAGTTGGCCACATGGCCGAGCGCTCGGCAAGTCACCGCCGCTTCCTCCGCCACCGGCAGGTCGCTGGTGCCCGCGGTGACAATCGGGATCGGGCGATCGCATACCGGCTCGGGCCGACCGACTAACGCTGTGTTGCCCAATTCTGAAAAGCTCAGTTCGTGCTCGGGAAAGGATGATTCCAGCAGCGGCCGAGTCCCCTCGGGGCAGCGTGTCGTTAACACCGCGGATTGGCCGCCGTCCAGCAAGGAGCGGGTGATACACGCGATCTGCTGGGGGGTTTTGTGCTGGCCAAAAATGACTTCGCCATGCCCGCATCGGGCTTGGCGGTCGTGGTCCGGCGTCGCGAAGTCAGAGAGGGTTTGGGACATAACAAAAAAAATTCTGGCAGGTGTCAGCTAGTTGAGACTCCAGCACGGCTCGATTGTGCAATAGTTAGTGTCGAGTTCCGAGCTCTTCCGGCATGGGGGACGTCGCATCCTGTTTCCGGGCAGGATGCGTTTTTATACCTGCGCCAACACGGCTTCAGGGGTCAGCCGGGGGATGGTGTTTAATTTCAAGAACCTCGATTTTCAGATTACCCAGCAAGGGTTGAAGCACAGCGACATCCGAGCTGAAGCCGGGCTCGTTTAAGTTGGATACGCTCAATGCGATATGGGTCGCATCAAACGCTACACCGTTAGGCAGCGTGGCATCGAGATCGACCCAGCGTGGGGCCGATTCACCTTCCGGCTGAAGCCATGCCTGCGTCCACATGTGGTAGCCGAATACGCCCTGCATCCCCGCAAACTGGTCGGCATAGACCAGCCCACTCACACATCGAGCCGGAATCTTAGCGGACCGCAGCATCGCGGCGAGCAACACAGCATGCTCGGTGCAGTCACCCTGCCGAGTGCGGATGACATCGCTGGCAGTAGCAAAACCGACAGAGAGATTTTTGCTTTCGATGTTGCTGTGAACCCAATCCCGAAGGCCCTTGGCGATCGCATCAGAGCCCACCTTTGTGGACTCTAGTGCTTGCCGAAGATGAGCGATTGCCTCTCGCGTTGCGATACGAATCTGCTCGTCCTCATGGTCTATGAAAACTGAGGCTTGCAGCGATTCATCGATGGATGGCTTACCCAAATGCCTCGCGTTGAGATCGACATGCACATCGGCAGACCTGCCATCTTCTCCGGGTATCACACGCTGGTGCACCTGAACGGGCAAATCCGGCAGTGGCTTGCCGTCCTTGAGTGACAATCTGTAAATACCCAAGCTGGTTTCGCGCGGCTTTTCAATCGGCTGGTTCGGCGTCACCAGGGTGTTGGCGATCATTTCTGTTGGTTCGACCGCGCTGAGCGCTAACTGTTTATCCGCCCGCAGGATCGTGAACTCCACGCCCGGCAGCAGCTGCAACGTCGACTTGATCGACACGCCGTTTTCATCGACGTATTCACGCAGGGTAATGCCCGGAGCGCTCGAGACGGTCATGTCCCAGACGATGGCGGGGACGGTTTTGCCATACGCTTCGACGGGTTCTTCGCCAATGACTTTCATCGTCATCTCAATCGGCGTGATGCCCATCGAGGTGTCGACCGATCGGATCGAAATCTCGGTCGCACCCGCTTCGAGCTGTCGGCTGATCTCCCGCTGCATCGCGGCGGGTGGCAGCCAGTCATGTTTTAGCAGTGGCCGCTTGCGGGTTTTTTCAGCCGTTCCCTCGCCCGTCGTCATAAAGATGCCGTCGTCTTGGAACCGCGTGAGAGTGACCATCGGCGAACTACCGAGGTTGACCTTCGAGCGGGCTTGAATAGGTTTGCCGTCATGGGTCTCGGTAAAGGCAGTTTCGATCTCGATGGTCATTGCCGCCCCGGCCCGGCCGACGGCGAGTTTCACACGTTGGCCGGTCTCAATACGCTCTTCGCCCCGCTCAATCCGCTGATGGATGTGGCCGATCCGCTTGCCATCGCTTATGACGACATACCAAAGCTCGTCTTGGCCGACCTCGACGGCTTGTACGTTTTCTTGAGCTTGAATCGCCGCAGTCGTGAGCGTACCGAAAACCAACAGCGTCAATGTGATGAATCTGAACATGGCATTATCCTAGGCGGGAATCGCAGAGGACTTGGTCAGGATGAAACCGAGCGGGCGATTTCCAAGCGAAGTGCGTTGAGCGATTCAGGAGGATGAATCGCGAAACACCAGTCCCGCCGCTTCACGATTTGTGCGTTGGTCAGGCCCAGCCTGGTGCGGTCGAGTGCGGTTTGGGCCGCTTCAATCGCTTCGTTATGCTCACGCTGGAAATGGCCGTTGATTTCCTGCAATCTCAGAAATGCAGTTCGCCGCCGTTTTGCGTCACGGTCGCGATCCATCTCGCTGAGTAGCTGTTGTTTCTCGTCAGGTTGAGAGCCGGAAAGTTGAAGTTCGCGATCGAGGTTGTGCGGCAGGTGATGTCGGTACCAAACCGCGTGTTGCAGATCGGCTTGGCTTGCTGAGGGTGCATCGAATTGCAGGTGTAGATCGGCGGTCGCGACGCCGAGCGGTGCGAGCGTTTCGCCCCGCCAATCGGACCACCATTGCTCAGTGATGCGATCGTATACGCCGCCCCCCGTGCCGTGAATAAAAACGCATATCGGGTGTCGGGACCGCAGCCAGGCAGTGAGCAGCAGTGCCCGCGGTGCGAGTTGTACCTGCGGATTATCGGTATCGATCGGCTCGCCGGCGGCGGTGGTCAGCAGTGGCGTGGAGTCGGCTAAGTCGGCGTAGACCCGCTCACGTGGTTTCAACCAACCGAGTTTCCAAAGCGGCAATTCGACGCGAAATGGCTCGACCAGCAACTTCGCCACGCCCGCCGAAGGTCGCTGACTGACCGCTCGGTTGTAGAGGCTGATGCAACGCTCAGCATCAGCCAACATGCCATCGACGACCGCTTTAAAATCCGCCAACTCAAAAAGCTGGCTCGCGAAAATCGGCTCAAGCTCATGGTCTAAATAGGGATTCATCAACAACGCCAGCAAGGCTGACATCTGCTCAGCCAGCGTTCGAAAAACTTGGTCATCGCCCCCCCACCGCATCGCCTCGACCTGCTCGACTGCCTCACGCAACGGCTGCAGGTCGACCGCCAATCCCGGCAAATCTTCCGCCGGTAGGCTCAAAGGCGTCGGCGGCTGGCAGCCGGTTGGAACATCGACGCGGGCTTGGCCGAGGTGGATCGTCTCAACACGCAATACATCGCTGAGTTGAATCGGCAGGTCGAGACGGAGCGTATCCTGTATGTCCTGATCGACCACGACATGCGGGATAGGCGATGATCGTTCGAGTCGACTGTGGGCCGCATCGGCGAGTAAATACTTGGTCAGGATGCCGGGGTGCCAGAGCCAAGGCTGATGGCCGGTCATTGCCGGGCGATCCGCCCTGACCTCGACCGTCGTTATTGGCGGATCGATCAACAGGCGGCGGAGCGGGTTCAATCTTGCACTGGACTCTTGGATGCGATCAGTTCACGACGCACGCCAAAGGTCGCTCCGTTGGACTTGGCAGAGCGTTTCAACATCTCTTGCTCGAACACCTCGCGGTAATGGCTCAGCCGTTCCTCCGGGTTGTCGAGCGGGCCGCCGAAGGATCGGTTCGGATCGTTATAAATCAACTTGATGGGAATTTCTTTTACACGATGATCCGCTGCGGCGTGTTGCACCCAGGCTTGCAAGGGAATTGCGTAGCCGTCGACATTGAGGTCCAAGTCGTCTAGCCGGGACACGCGGTAGGCTTTGAATCCGCAGAAGGCGTCGGTGATGTTGAGTTCGAGTTGATCATTGATCCAGCCGGTGATGGTCTGGTTGATCTTGCGTCGGTCCTCCGGCGGCGGGTCGCCGCAGCGAGTTCGGCACATGTATCGGCTGCCCGAAATCACATCGGCGTCATCCTCGGCGATGGCGGCTTCAAACGCGGGCAAACTCTCCGGCTCGTGCTGCTCATCACAGTCCATCGTGATCAACCAATCGTAGCCATAGGTCTGCGCCCAGCGAAACGCATCGCGGATGGCCCGGCCGTAGCCGAGGTTGGTCCGGTGGCGGATCACATCGACCGGCTGCATGGCCAACAGCATCGGTGTGTAATCCGTTGAGCCATCATCGATCACCAGCACATCGTCCTTGGCATATTCCGCGATCTTGGCGATCACGTTTTGGATGTGCTTCTGCTCGTTGTAAACCGGGACGGCAACCAGGGTTCGCGAGCGGTGGACGGGCGGCTGGGGACTCATAAATTGGCTCCGGGCAGTATGAAGACGATAGACCCGGCGGGCCGACGGATCAACGTCAAATTTCTATCGCTCAGCCAAGGCAATCAATTGCTCGACCGAAAGCGACTCGGGGCGGGCGTCCGGCGACACCCCGGCCGGCCAATCGAAGTCTCGGCCGAGGATGGTCCCCAATTGCTTGCGACGCTGGGAAAATACTTTCTGCAACAACTCGGCAAGCCCCTCCGGGTCCCGCGTCAAAGGATCGGCCCGACGCTTGAGATGCACGATCGCCGAGGCGACCTTCGGCGGCGGCCAAAAGCAGCCGGGCGGCAGCGTCCCCACCACACGCACCTCGCACATCGCCTGCATCAACACGCCCAACGGCCCGTAATCTTTCCCGCCCGGCGAAGCGGTAAGCCGTTCGCCGACCTCCTTCTGGATCATCACCACCGCATCGGTCATGGCCGGGTGATCCGAAACTAGATTCGCCAACAGCGGCGACGCGATCTGGTACGGCAGATTCGCGATAAGCTTGAAGGGTTTATCACCGATCGCCTGTATAACGTTGGGATTCAGCTGATGCTTGCTTTCGAGAATGTCGCCGATGATGAGTTGTAATCGGGAATCTGCGATGGCTTGAGCGAATTGTTTATGCAGGATTGGCTCGAGATCGCTATCGATCTCCACTGCGATGACTGACGTACCTGCATCCAGCAGTCGGGTTGTTAATGCCCCCGTACCCGGGCCGACTTCAAGAACCCGCTGCCCCGGCTGGACCTCGGCCGCGGCGATGATCCGCTGCATGTAATTGCCATCGTGCAGAAAATTCTGCCCCAGCCGATGCTTAGGGCGTAGCCCCTGCTCGGTAAGCAACTGCTTGATTTGTGAAAGCGTTTGCGACAAAACAGTGGTCAGCCATTTGAATCTGTTTGCACCGCATCGATCCAAGCCTGGGCCATCAGCATGTGTCCAGCCAAGGTCGGGTGGACGCCGTCGGCCGCCCAGTAGGCCGGCTCGGCACGCTTGACTGCCTCATCGTAAACCGCTTGGAATTTGACGTAAGCGTCGGCATGTTCACTTGCAATCGCATCGACCAACGACCGCCGCTCGTCGATGTCGGGGTGGAAGTTAAGCTCGGCAACCGCCCCGCATTCGGTCACGAATGGCTGACAAAGAATAATCTTCACCCCCGGTAATGCCTCGCGGGTTGAGGTAATTAACTCGCGGTAAGTCTGGTCATATTTTTTGAGCGGCACACCGTTCTCGGGCGTTCCTTTGGCCACCCCATGCCAAGTGTCGTTGACCCCTATGAGGATCGAGATGACTGTGGGCTCGAGGGCCAGGCAGTCTGCTTCCCACCGGTCGACCAGATTTGTGACACGGTTGCCACTCACGCCCCGGTTGTAAATTTTGATTCCAGGCTGATCGACGAGCAACGAAGCGGCGGCGTAGCGGGCGTAACCAAAACCCAGTGCATCCGGGTCATTCGCGGGCTTGCGTTCGCGGGTTCGGCCACAGTCGGTGATGGAGTCGCCCTGGAACAGTAGGGTGTCTTGCGATGTAATCATGGTTTCAGGGTCTGGGGTTTGGGGTTTGGGGTTTGGGGGTGCGACATGATACGTTCACGCCGATGCTGAGGCGGCTTGGCAACGAAGCGTCGGGTGTCACGGATTATTGGATTTGGGTGTCGTGCATCAGGTGCAGTGACCTTTCGGGGACTTGTGTGGGCCATCCGGGGGACTTACAGGGCGGGGGTGTGGCTACACTATGCGGATGCCGATCCGCAAGCTACCGCCATTGCTGGTAAATCAAATCGCAGCGGGCGAAGTGATCGAACGACCCGCGTCGGTGGTCAAGGAATTGATCGAAAACTGTATCGACGCTGGGGCCAGCCGGATCGAGATCGCGATCGAGGCGGGCGGGCAGGACTTGATCCGCGTCGCCGACGACGGCCACGGCATCGCCGCCGATGAACTTCCGCTCGCCCTGACCGCTCATGCTACAAGTAAGCTGCAAACCGCTGAACAGCTCGCCGCCATCGATACGCTCGGCTTCCGCGGCGAGGCGCTCGCCTCGATCGCCAGCGTCAGCCGACTTCGGCTGAGTTCCCGCACTCTCAACGCCGAGGCCGGCACGGTTATCGAACAAGCCGGGGACGACCAGTCTTCACCTAAACCCGCCGCAATGCCGCCCGGTACGGTCATCGAAGTCCGCGACCTTTTTTTTAATACACCCGCCCGCCGCAAGTTCATGCGGGCCGCCGCCACCGAGTTCGGCCATATCTCCGACACAATCCACCGTGCCGCCATGGTGCATCCACAGGTCGGCTTCAAACTCAGCCACAACGGCAGAACCACGCTCGACCTCTCGCCGGGTCAGGACCGCAAACGCCGGTGTATCGAAATCCTCGGCAAGGAACTCGAACCCGCCCTGCTTGAAATCGACCACGAAGACCTGCGTCGCCCCGAGTCCGAAGTTGCAGATCAGCCCGCGAAGCTCTGGGGGCTGGTCGGTGAACCTTCGATCGCACGTGGCAGCGCGAAGTTTCAGTACTACTGCATCAACGGCCGACCGGTGAAGGACCGCAATCTCGCCCATGCTGTCAAGGAAGCGTTCCGCGGCCTCATCGCTCCAGATCGTCAGCCGGTCGCGGTGGTGTTTCTCGAACTCAATCCGCGGGAGGTTGATGTCAATGTCCATCCCACCAAGGCCGAGGTCCGCTTCCGCCAGCCCAGTCGAGTGCATGGCCTCGTGCTTACCCAGGTCCGGCAGCGGCTGCTCGCGACCGACCTGACGCCAAATCTTGAGGCGGGTCTCGGAACTCCGGGCTCGGGGCTAGGCAGCGAACTGGCAAATGTGGCGGGGGCTGCGTTTGGAGAGTCAAAAGGCCCCGGGGCGTTTGTCGATTACTTCAAGCGGATGGACCCGAAGCAGAAAGGTTTAGTCTACGAAGAGGTCAAGCGCGAGATGGCGGCCGAGGATATGTTCGCGGATACGCCTTCCGGCCCGGAGAAAGCGTCGCCGAATTTTTCGCCGCTGAATGCCGTGCTGCAATTCCGCGACAGCTACCTCGTTGCGCAGGACGACGACCCCTCGGCCGAGCCGGGGCTGATCATCGTGGATCAACATGCATTGCACGAGCGGGTCATGTTTGAGGAATTGCGCAAGCGTATTCTGGTTGAGGGCAAAAACCTTGAAAGCCAGCGTCTGCTGATGCCCGCGGTGTGTGATGCGGATGCTTCGCGTCAGGCGATACTTCAAGAGCTTGAACCATTGCTGACCCGACTCGGGATCGAGGCGGACGCCATCGGCCCGGATGCGGTTGCGATTCACGCCTTCCCGAGCCTGCTGTTTGACCGCAGCGTCGAGCCGGCCGCCTTCCTTGCCGACCTGTTCGACCAGGTCGACCGCGGCGAGCTGAAACCCGACAGCCTGCCCCCCTCGGCGTCGGAACAACCGTCTGATGACTCGGCTCCCTCAGCCTCGAATCAAACGGATCTGCAGGACCGTAACATGCTCCAGGCCGAGGCGGCGTTGCACAAGGTTTTGGACATGATGTCCTGCAAGGCCGCGGTCAAAGCGGGCGATGCACTAAGCCCGGATGAGTTGACCTCGCTGCTCGCCAAGCGTCACGAGATCGAGCGATCCAGTTCCTGTCCTCACGGCCGCCCGACCACAATCCGCCTCACCCTCCGCGACCTCGAGAAACACTTCCACCGGGCTTGAGGTTTTTGAAACTACTGATAAACACGGATCATCCTGATTAAAGCTCGTTTTTGTTTACATTGATACACACATTGTTTCGAGTATTTTCAAAATCAAATTTGTATCTATCTGTGTTCATCGACGTTCATCAGCGGTTCCAATTTTCGCTTGCTTTTTTGTCCATCATTGTGGTCGGCTGTCAGCAAGACCCGAATCTGCAGATCAGTACGCAGATCCCCGCGACCGAGACAGTCAAACGATATTCGATCGATGAACACGACGACTGGCCGGACCGCATCGTGCTGCCGCTGACTAAGCGCGATCACTATTTGTTTGTGCCGGGGCATATCGATGGTTCGCCAATCGGGGCGATGATGATCGATACCGGTGCGACACTGAGCGTGGTGGCCCAAGGCATCGCGGGTCGTCTGGGCCTGCCGGTCGATGGACAGGGCCGAACCGTCGGCATCGGCGGGGTCGAGTCGTTCGATTACCACCGAATTGACCGCTTGGAACTCGGTGGGTCTGAGGTCCGATTGCGCCTACTCGCGGAACAGATGGCGGGTATCAACCTGCACCGCTTCGGCGGCGGCATCGCGGGCATCGTCGGCTTTACGGACCTGAGCGATCAGCCCTTCACGTTAGACTCCACGGCATCGCTGCTGACAGTTCATCGTGCCGACCGGTTTCGGCCGCCACCTGGCGTGACCCGCCATCGACTGCATCGGTTTCGGCAACTGCCGATGGTCCGGGCGTGGGTCGTCGATGGACAAAAACGTGTCGAGGTCTGGCTGATCGTCGATTACGGCGCGGACCATCCGCTGACGTTGCCCGCCAACCTGCTGCGGGACCACCCCGGCATCCGGGCCGTCGCCGAGTCCGGGACGGGCTGGTCGCGTGGCGTGGGCGGCAACGTCAGCAACACGCAGACCTGGCTGAATCGTATTGATCTTTTCAACTTGCCTTTGCAGCAACTGCCGGTCAGCTTCGAGCAGCCCCCGCTCACGATGCGGTCGCGAGACCGTTACTACGGCCGCATCGGCAACAGTCTGCTCCGACATTTCCGGCTGACTTTTGACGCCCCAAGAGGCTGGGTTTATGCCGAGTGGCTGGGCGATAATGAGTCGAACGATCAATAGAGATATGGCTGCTTAATGATGATCTGCTCGATTTGCTGGGCAGGCGTCTGGCGGTTCGGCTCGAACGCCAATCGGAAGCCGACGTCTTTCCACCCATCGGACTGCGTCAGCAGATCGATCGGCTGGGGCCGATCTGTTCGCAACTCCGGCGGCGACAGAGCTGACCCGCCAACGATGGCGAAGGCATTGGCGTAGGCCTGCTCGAATGCCTGCTTGCGGGTATCGATATCGCCGAGCGTTGGGTCCAGCAGCAGCCCCTCGTTGACCGGCACCCGCGTGACGATCTCGGCCACATTCCCGACGAGATTTTTCACCGGTTCGGCCCCGTTTTGGACCGGGGCGAACCACAGATGACGATCGTTAAAACCGACCGCATCAGCAGGCTTGGTCGCTTGAAAATCTGCAGGTATAAAGATTTTATTTAGAGCGGTCGGCTGTTGCGGCGAGGCTGCTTGGTTCTTTGCCCGGTAGAACGTCAACCATGATTTATCGCGTAAATTCGGCGGCCGACGGGAATCGGGGGGGTACCGATTCAAGGCCGCAGCAAATTGCTCTTGTGTCGGCAGCGAACAACCCAGTTTGGCGGCGATGTAGCAGGCGGCCGCGACCGGCAGTCCATGCATCGGCGAAGCTTCGGTAGGCGGGAGAACCTCCAACTTCTCGGGGTAGCCAGGGTCTGCATCGAACCAGTCACTCGCAACCCCGAGCGTGTCATTGCCCTCCAAAGTCCAAGCCATCGGGCCGTCATCCAGACCTTTCAATGCGGACTTGAGCAGCAGACCCAAGCCCGAATCTTCAGCGGCGAGGGTTCGTACATCGGCAATCGAGACTTCGGTTTCGCCAAGATACGTCGCCGGGCCATTCGGGGGTTTAATCCGAATAAATTTCAGGGTCTGGTCGCCGCGGGTGAATACCACGCGTTCTGCCCCGCTCTCGCCGGAGTGCAGCGTCCAGCCACACGTGGCCGGCCCAGCCGTCGCCACATCTTCCCGGATCGGCGCATCGCTACGGACCAGTGCCGAAAGCCGATCGATCAGCTTAGCGATCTCGGGTTGTTCCTCCAGCGGCCGAGTCGAACGGATGAATCCGCTCGTGAGTTCGCGGACGCGTTGTTCGTCACTGAAGCGTTGGGCGTTATGGACCTGCTGTTTAAGTCGGTAAAGCCGGGCGTTGAACGCGGAAGTTGTTGAAAGTTCAGCAGGCTCGATACCCAGCGCCTGTAGCCGCTCCAATAACGGCGAAAGTTGGGATTCGTTTTCCGCCCGCTGGGCCAACCGATCCCAACGGTCGGGCAGCGATTCATTCAGCGTACCCCGCAGCTTTGCTTTTCGTTTATCGTCTGAGACTGATTCGATCAGGCCGCCTAGGCGCCGCTGAATGCTATATTCCCGATCCAAAGACTCAGCCGACATCGGCCATTCCACTTCGCCCAACCGACGCCAGGCGGCAAACGCAATCGCCCCGTCGCGAGCCTCCATCGCCAATCGAGTCAGGTCGTCGTAGCTGTCCAATGTACTTATGGCTTGCACCGCTTCCAAGCGTTTAAATAGCGGCTCCGAAGGATTTGCAATGTCGGCATGATCTAATAATTCTGCATTATGCCATGCCTCGGCACGCCCCGGCAGGTCAACCCATCCTTGCTCGGCGTGGTTTTCGTCAAGGGCGTAAAAGCCATCGAGAAAGCGTTCGACATCCTGGGCGAATGCTGCAAAGCGTTCGAGTTCATCGATCGAACCGCGATAGCGATTGCGGTGTAATTCCCATTCGGGCGTTTCAAGAGGCAGGCCATCCGCTAAGGCCTGCTCGTAGGTTACCTCGCGTTGTCGGGCGGCATATTTTGTCAGGGCTTCGAACAGCCCTACCATGGCCTCATCGTGTTCAACGTTTGCGAAATCCGGGGCAGCCATCAGGCCGCGCTCGTGCTGGGGATCGAGGAGCGTTTCGAGAAACGCCAATGCGTTTTGGCCATGCTGTTTCGCGCTCTGGACTTCGCCGGATTGCCGGGCCCGTCGTATCAATCCATCGCGATGTGCCTGCCAAGCTTGATCGACTGCGGTTGACCTCAGTTCCAGAGGGCCAACATGGTCAATCGCATCGAGTTCCGCCAAAACCCGTTCTGAAGCGTCGGCTTTGAGCAAAGCGGTCGCCGCGCGACTCAAGTCACTGACCGCCGATTCGATCATGGAACGCTCGGCGGTCAACTCGGCCCGCGTGCCGCTGACCAGCGGAGCTTCGAGCAATTGGGCGATCTGTTGGGCCGCCTGGTCGTGCCGCTCTTGAAACAGGTCGGCAGAGGGATGATCGACCTCGCGCAGCGCCTCGACCTGCCTGGAAATCTTGCGTAGCTCGGCTCGCTGCGTCGCGGCCCAGTCCGGACGCCAATCGTCCGCCACCCGTCGGAAGCTGCCCGCCTCATCCAGCCAGGCACGGTAGATTTCAAGATGGTCTTCCGGCGGATTCTCAAGCAGATCGAAAGCCTTGCCCGTTTGCCTGAAGCTTTCCATATCCATCGCCTGCCAGTTAGGCTGCTCGATCATGCTGACGAGTCGGTCGCCGTAGGCACGTCGCGTCTTAATCAGATTCGCGAGTTCCTTGAATGCTTCTTCGCCATCACTCTCGGTCCCCGGCTGATAGGTGTGGCTCAATCGGCCTGACTGATTCGCATAATCCTGCAGCACCGGGTCGTCGGTGGCCGCCAATCGCTCGCTGATGCCTTGAATCGCTTCATGGTCAGCCAGCAACATCTCGGCCAACTGCTCATTGCGATGCATCCGCCGTAGAGACTTCGCGATGGAAGACTCGTTGTGCGGCGGGGCATCCTCAAGCACATGACTCAAATGCGAAGCGGCGAAGTCCCAACCGTGCTGATCGAAAACATCACGCTTCTCTTCCAGCGATTGGCGGACGGGCCAGCGGGCAAAACTTCGGACGACCCGGTCCAGGCCTGCCGCGGCCGACTCGGTCCGTGCAATCGCCTCAGCTGTTTTCACCGAGGCGGGAGGTTCGTCGGCGAGTTCACGAAAAGAGGTGCTTTGCGATACCCCCGCGATCAGCCGTGGGTCGTAGAGCGGTTGGCCGAGGTCGGCCAACAAATCCCCCATGCCCATCTCTCGGATGACCACGCGGTCGGCATCCGTGATGCGGTTGAGTAGAGGCTGGTACCAATTTTGATAATCCAGGTTCAGCTGCTCCCATTGCGTGCGGGCCTGCTCGTCGAAATCGCTTGGGCGGATATAGCGGTAGCCCAATGCGATAACTGCGACTCCGATTAGCAGAATCAACAGCTTGCGCTTGTGTCCCCGGTGAGCACGCAGCACACGCGGCAAAATCGTGGTGCGCTTCCCGGACGCTGTCGCCTTGCGGATTCGATCGGGAATCGGCGGCGGGTCAGGAGGCCGCCAACCGGGCGGGGCATCGGAAGCCTGCTCGCTGTTGTCGGCCTGACCGTCCGCAGGCCGGGCGTGATTGCCTTCCGGAGCGGATGCCTCCGAAGGATGATCCATGCCGTGGACCTTGGTATCGGAATGGTCGTTCGGTGGATCAGGCATGAACGCTCAGCGTGCGGGAATGCAGGTATGACCCGGGGCAAAGCATAGAGCCATCCCAAACTACAGGCTAGATGACGGTCAGACCCCAAATAATTGTACATCAGACCGCCCCAGCCGCGACGAACATACGGCGATGCCTCCTATTTATCGGCCGATCAGCGACTTAGGCTCTATAAAGGACGATGACGCGACGGTAAAATCGTTCGCAATGGCTAACCAGCACCAGACATCTGCTTCGCCCGACTGTCAGGCTCAAGCGGTCATCGCGATCTGTTCGCAGCTCTTTCAAGAACCGCGATGCCTCCAAGCGACGTTGAGCCATCGTTTAACGGAACCTTTCGATATCGCCCCGCATCGGCATGAAGATTTGATTCAGCTCGATCTGCTGGTCGGCTGTGAAGGCCGGGCCAAGGTCGATGATCGCTGGTATGCATTATCGGGAACGACGCTACTCATGTCGCCCGCCCTATCAGAGCATGGCTATCGGCTTCGTCCGGGCGGCGAGGAAGCTCGGGTGTATCACGTCAGGCTGCGTATCGACGGTGTATTGCCGGATTGGCCTCGCATATTGACCGGGACGGCGGAGAACCCGGCGTTGACGGCGGCCATGCGTGTAGTGGCCCGACTCGGCGCGGTGGGCCAGCCCCCCCCGCCGCTGATGCTCGCCCGATTGGCCGAAGCCTTTGCATTGTGGCCGACCCATTCGGACCCCCGGGTGACCGCTTCGGACGACACGCCGGAAGCCGAGGCACGCGGACTCGAAGCCGCTGTCGAATTGATCGAGCAGCGTATCTCTGAGCCACCCAGCCTTGATGAGTTGGCAGGCGTCGCTCATTTTTCCAGCCGACACTTCGCACGACGTTTTCGCGCCGCGTTTGGCT
Source organism: uncultured Phycisphaeraceae bacterium (assembly GCA_964523485.1). Lineage (GTDB taxonomy): Bacteria > Planctomycetota > Phycisphaerae > Phycisphaerales > Phycisphaeraceae > Algisphaera. Next base: position 54,737 of record CAZFZS010000021.1, read on the forward strand.
GCTCGCCACACACCTACATCACCGCCCGCCGTTTCGATGCGGCTAAACAATTGCTTAGCCAGGAAAGACTATCTTTCAGCCAAGTCGCTGAGCAGGTCGGATTCGCCTCCGTTGCGGCTTTTTCGCGCTGGTTTACCCAGCAGGCGGGTATGAGCCCGACCGTCTTCCGTAAAGACCCGGGGATTCTCTAGCTAACTTTTAGGTTGATGCCTATGGTTCTGATAGGTCAGAGTGTTTCGCACTCTATTGGATGCTTTTCAAATCTTTTACAAGGAGTTAACGAAATGGTCGACGCTCGATTAGCTAGGTATTGCCGTACAACACTCTCCCTGCTCTCTGCCTTAGCGATCACCGCGATGATTGCCGCCTGTCAGCCGCGGGCCGAGCCGGCAGCGCTTGATGATATCGCATTCAATATCATGCCTTCGCAGCGTGTCGCTTATGTCGGCGAAACCGTCACTTTCACAAGTGATATCGCTAACACGCTTGGCCGCGATGCCGAGATCAAGTGGGAAACCACAGGCGGAGTGATGGACATTCTTGAGCAGGACAGTGCCGCCCAAATCGAATTCGATGAGCCAGGTGAATACATCATCAGCGCCGACCTTTACGTGGACGGCGACCGCATCCGTAGCGATTCGGAAAAAGTGATTATTCGCGATATTGAATAAGCCCATTTCGTCTCAAATATCTCTTTGCTGATGAACCACCGCCCCGGAGCCCATCCGCCTCGGGGCGGTGTCATTTTGCGCTAAACAGAGTGTCCTCAATCGACTCTCTCCGCGACGAGATTCGCGATATTCTTCAATAGACTTCGAGCCTTAACCGAAAGATTCAATATGGAAACCCGTCGCATCGGCATCATCATGAACGGCGTCACCGGACGCATGGGCACCAACCAGCACCTGATCCGCTCGATCACCGCCATCATCCGACAAGGCGGCGTGAAGATCAGCCCCGACCTGACGCTGATGCCCGACCCGATCCTCACTGGCCGCAACGCCAATAAGCTCGAAGCCCTCGCCAAGCCCGGCACCGCGTCGAACCCGGGCAGCGAGCCCTACAAGTTCACGACCGATGTCGACGGCGCGATCGCCGGCAATCACGGCAACTACGAAATTTTCTTCGATGCCTCCGGCACGCTGCAACGCGCCGGCTTCCTAGAAAAAGCCGCGGCATCCGATTCCATCAAAGCCATCTACTGCGAAAAGCCCACCGCAACCGAAACTCAAGAAGCCGTCCGACTCGCCAAACTCGTTGAGGACGCCGGCAAGAAAAACGGCGTCGTGCAGGACAAGCTCTGGCTGAGCAGCTTCCGCAAGATCGCCATGCTCAAAGAGCTCGGCTTCTTCGGCGATATCCTCAGCGTCAAGGGCGACTTCGGCTACTGGGTGTTCACGGGCATGGACCTGGACCAACCCGCCCAGCGGCCGAGCTGGAACTACCGGGCCGAGGACGGCGGCGGCATGATGATCGATATGTTCTGCCACTGGGACTACGTCATCCGCAACCTGTTCGGCCCGATCAAAAGCCTGGTCGCCTACGGCAGCACCGACATCGATCAGCGCCGCGCCGAGGACGGCAAGCCCTTCAAGGCCACCGCCGACGACTCGGCCTACGCGATGTTCCTGCTCGAGGACGGCACGATGTGCCAATTCAACTCTTCTTGGTGCACCCGTGTCCGCCGAGACGACCTGCTGACCGTGCAGGTCGACGGGACCAAGGGTTCGGCCGTCGCGGGCCTGAGGGACGTGTACACCCAGGCCGCCGCCAACACGCCCAAGCCGGTCTGGAACCCGGATATCCCCCAGCCGATCGATTTCATGGGCGGCTGGGAAAAGGTGCCGGACAACATCGAATACGACAACGCCTTCAAGGTCCAGTGGGAGCAGTTCCTGCGTCACGTCGCGC
>CAZFZS010000022.1:0-53794 GCA_964523485.1 uncultured Phycisphaeraceae bacterium
CGAGCGGGTTCGCCGCCCCGCCGGAGGTGATCGCTCAGCGGGAGGCGGCGGCGAAAGCTCAGGCGGCGGAGGCGAAGAAGCGGGAACTGGCGGAGCGCAAGCGTGCGGCGAAGGCGGCGGCCAAGGCGGCGCGGCGGAAGTCGGACCCGCGGTTGCTGGCGTTTTCAAGGGAACTGCGCGACCGGTGGAGCGAGGCGGTGGCGGATCGGCCGGGGTTGATCGGGTTGGGGTGCGCGGCGAAGTATGCCGTGTGGCGGAAGGTGGAGGGTGGCGCGGCGATTGGTGGAGCGCTGCCCGAGGTGGAGGGGGATGGCGGGATGGGATTGTTAGATGCGGCGTGATTGAGTGCGTAGTGCCTAGGGCCTAGGAAGACGCAAGGGTGGGGGGCAGCTAGCGGCTGGTCGTTGGCATTTAATTGTTGGCATCTGGCATCTGGCATCTGGCATCTGGCATCTGACATCTGGCATCTGGCATCTGGCAACAGGCAACTGGCAACTGGCATTGAGCAGTTGGCGGTTAGCAGTTGGCGGTGGGCGAGGGGTAATGGGGGATTTGTTGAAGAGTTCGAGCCACTCGTACCTCATCCCCAAACCCTCGCCCCTTGCCTCCTACCCCCTAATCCCTACGCACCACGCATTACTATCTCGCTTTCAGTTCGCGCGGTTTCACGGGTTTGGCGGGGTTGCCGATGCAGACTTGTTTGGGGGGCAGGTCGCGGTAGGCGGAGGAGCGGGCGCCCAGGACCGCGAGGTGGCCGACGGTGACGCCCGGGCCGACAAAGGTGTCGGCCCCGATCCAGGCGTCGCGTTCGATGGTGATCGGCGGTCGCAGCAGGGGGAAGGTCGGATCGGTGTAATCGTGGCTGCCGGCACAGAGGTGGGCGTATTGGCTGATGATGACGCGTGGGCCGATGGTGATTTTGCCGAGACTGTAGAGGATGGCCCGGTCGCCGATGGTGGCGTCGTCGTGGATGTCGAGTTGCCAGGGGATTTCGATGTGGACAGTCGGGCGTATGGAGACACGCTTGCCGATGGTCGCCCCGAAGCAGCGAAGGATGAGGTTGCGGTAGGCGTACCAGTTGTGAAAGCTCAGGCGGAAGAGCGGTCGGCCGAGCATCATCCAGAGGGCACGGGTGATCTTGCCTCCGAGCGTCCAAGGGCTGGATTCGGGGTGCATCTGGATGGGGTCGTTGTCGAGGGGGGTTGGGGTCTGGCGACTGGCGTCTTGGGGTGGGGTGTTAGGGATTGGGGGTTGGGAGTTGGGCGCTGGGGTGTCGGATAGTGGCAGGGGTGGTGGATTGGGAGGTTGGGTTTGGGGGCTTGAGTTGCCGAGCAGTGCACGGAGTTTGAAGGCGACCATGCTGTCGTAGTGGGCGATGAATCGGCAGAAGCGGTAGCCGGTGTTGCCGTCGAGAAAGCCGAGGCGGTAGATATACATATAGATGAACCGCCACAGGCCGGGCAGAGGGATCCAGCGGAGGGCGTGTCGTTTGAGCCAGCGTCGTCGGCGGGTTTCCGCGGTGATGTTGGCGGGGGCGGAAATGGTCTTTCGCTGCGTGATTTCGCTGTAGAGTTGCTGAGCTTCGAGCGTGGAGTAGCGGTTGTGTTTAGCGTAGAAGTATTCCAGGCCGCGGCGGTCGTGGTGGGTCATCGGCTCGGCGAGGTAGCCGACCGGGTCAGGCATGACGATGTGTTCGTGCACGAGGCGGTCTTCGAATCGGCCTTGGCCTCGCTTGAACAATCGCATATTCCACGAGGGGAAGTACCCGCAATGTCGGATCGGCTGATCGAGGAAGAAGGTGATGCGGTTGAGGAAGTAGCCGTTCTCGGCGACGCGGTCGACCGGCTGATCGACGATGGTCTCAATTTCGCTTTTGAGTGGGTCGGTGATGACCTCGTCGGCATCGATCAGCAGCACCCAATCCGCGGTGAGGGGCAGGTGGTCAAGGGCCCAGTTTTTCTGGGCGGCGTAGCCTTGCCAATCGTGATGGATCAGCTCGGCCCCGTATTCGCGGGCGATCTGCGGCGTGCGGTCCGTGCTGCCCGAGTCGACGACGAAAATTTGCTTCGCCCAATGCTGTAGGGCTTTCAAGCAGTGCGGCAGGTTTGCCTGCTCATCGCGGGTGATGATGATGACGTCGAGATTGGTGCGATTATCAGTCGATACCTCAGGCTCAGACGAAGGGTGTGTGCCTGAATCTGAACGATCGTCTTGATGCAGTAATGCCATGCGTGGACAGTTCCTATCGTCGGTCTGCAATCTGTAATCTTAACAACGGTCTCCAAGTCCGCGGCGGCTTGCTAAGCGGCGGTACACTGAAACGCATGCACACCGCTGATGATGAAAAACCTAGCGGGACCGCGTATCCTGCTCCGGAAACAAAGGCCTTGCGGGTGTTGCACGTGACACTCACCCCCGGCCCCAGCGGCGGCGGTGTAGCGGCTTACCTCCAGCAACTCACGCAATATCTGGACAACTTAAATGTCTCCTCCACCATCTTTGGCTTGCAGGCTCCGGGCGAGCTTGATCACGATCGAAATGATCCACGATACATCGTTTTACCCGCCGGTAAGCAACGCGAGCTTGAGCTATCTGCTCGAGTTCAGCAAAAACTGACGGGATTAATCGCGTCAACCGATTTGATTCATATTCACGGGCTTCGCAGTCGTCTCGCAAATGCCGCATGTCGCATCGCCAAGCGACAATCAATCCCTATCGTCATATCGCCCCATGGCCAATTGCACACCTGGCTGATGAAACAGCGAAGAATACGAAAACGACTGCTGGATTTTATTTGGACTGACCATTGGATGCGACAATGCCGTTGGGTTCATGCGATGTCGGAGCAAGAGTCGCAACACATCAAGCACTTGTACCCGAAAGTGCGGACAGAAGTCATCCCGATCGGCTTGGATTTGTCATCAACGATCACACCTGCTTCGCGTGAAAGCCTTCGCTCCGGTTTGGCATTACAGGATAAGCGATGGCTGCTGTATTTCGGCACCCTTGATCCCCGCAAAGGTATTGATGACCTGTTGCTCGCATGGCAAGGCATTAAGCATCGACATCCCGAATGGCAATTGGTCGTCGCCGGCCGAGACCCGAGCGGAAGGTTGGCATCGCTTCAAGCCGAATTCAATGATGAAAGTACGATTTTCCTCGGGGAAGTCGACGAAGAAGAAAAATGGGGCATGCTTTCCGAGGCGGAACTATTTGTTTTGCCAACGCACAGCGAAGCATTTGGGATCGCAATGCTCGAGGCCATGAGCGTGGGTACGCCGGTGTTGACCACGAAAGATGCCCCCTGGCCGGAGCTTGAAAATAAAGAAGCCGGCTGGCGAATTGAAAAGGGTGCAGAAAGTCTGGAGGAAACTTCCGCTGTGATACTCAATCTGCCTGATCGTGATTTCGAACGGCGAGGTAAGAACGCCCAAGCGTGGGCGAGGTCCTGCTTCGATGGTCGGACGCTGGCAGCTAAGATGAAGAACGCCTATGCCAGTTCTGTTGCGTTGAAGATTTGATGCTATTCCAAGAGTTTGAGCAACCGATGCAGCAACTTGATAAATGCGATATCAGGCCATACAGCGGGAAGCATTACTTAACGCGTGCCGTTTGGCGGATCGTTGAGCTGCTACTGATCCGCCCGTCGCTACCCCGCGCCTACCGCTGGCGTCGCTTTTGGCTGCAACGCTTTGGTATGACGGGCAATGGCAGCATCCGACCCACCACCCGGATCTGGCATCCCTGGCTGCTCGAACTCGGCGAGCACAGCATCCTCGGCGACGGCGTCGAAGTCTACAACCTCGGCAAAATCACGATCGGCAAACACACCGTCATCAGTCAGCGGGTGCACCTCTGCGCGGGAACGCACGACTACCGCGACCCCACCCTGCCCTTGATGCGCCCGCCCATTACGATCGGTGATGGTGTGTGGATTGCGGCCGAGGCGTTCGTCGGCCCGGGTGTGAGCGTGGGTGACAACAGCGTGGTCGGAGCGCGTGCGGTCGTTGTCAAAGATGTCCCGCCCAACGTCGTCTTCGCGGGCAATCCGGCAAAAAAAATATCCAATCGAGAATGATCTGAGGCTATTTCATTCTCTCAATCGAGTTCCTGGGTATTGATTACTTTCATCCAATACCAAGACATTTCGACCAGCCGTCTCTCGGAAGCAGCCCATGAATAAATTCGCCTGAAATTTTTCAGATCCTTCGGCAGGTCCGCAGGTGTCCTGGGCTCACTGTTGATTTTTAAGATTTCGTGAGTTGATTTGAACCGATCATAAATTTCTTTCTCGACATCAGCGACGATGTGCTGATGTAATTCAACGAGAATATCGGCCTGATGAAGGTTTCTGGCTTTCGTAGGATCGAGAAGCTCTATCTCAGCCCCTTCGACGTCACATATAATTAGCGAGTCATCATTGAGTTTTGTTTGCGCGAGTTGATCGATAGCGCAGTGGCCTTCTACCTTCAAACGATCAGCGACACCGTTGATTTTCGCCAGGTGATGTAACGATTCACGACCCGACTCAGCCTGCTCAAAAGCAATGAGCTTAGCTTGCGGAATCCGCTTGAGTAAACCCACGGCGTAATAACCTTCAGCCGCGCCAATATCAATGATTGTTGTGTATTGATGATCGATAATATCATCGATCACCTCGTGCAATTCCTTTTCATAACTACCCAGGAGCTTAGGTCCCAGCGCGCTGCCCACCGCTGAAACCGGGTATTGCAGGCCCGCAAATGGACCCGCCATCACGGTCCGATCGCTTGCCCCGATCGCCAGAACATCTTGAAAACGCCACAATCGTACCGTGATGGGGGCGCATAATCGACCGATCCGTTTCCTCAAAAACCGTGGCAACAAACTCTTGATTTTAGAGACAATTTGGTTGACCATCGATCATGAATGCAGAGAAATAAAACGCTCCCATACCTGAATTTAAGTCTTTCGGAAAGCAAGATTTGGCCGGACGCCGCATGTCGGCTTTGACAACATCTTACAGAACCACACACGAGGATTCATCGGGATCAGTAGTGACAAGCGTCTACCCCGACTGCTGCATGGCGTTCGGCCTCTACGAAGTCTCGCTGGTGCGTCTACTCAAAAAACTTCTCGAGCCCGGCGATCATGTGATCGATGCAGGAGCGAATATCGGGTATATCTCGCTAATCGCAGCTCAATTGGTCGGATCAGATGGCCGAGTCGATGCGTTTGAACCGGCAAAGCAAAACAGGAAGAGGTTGCAGCATCACATCGACCGCGCAGGTCTGCAACAAGCCGTTCACGTTCATTCCCAAGCACTTTCAGATCAAGTCGGTTCGACGACAATTCATTTCTTTGGGGATTCAGGCGGTGGTGGCAATCATGGCTCGACCTCGATATTTCGGGGCGAATCCGAGCCTACCGATTGCTATCAGGTCCAAACCCTCCCTCTGGACGACCATCTTGATGGGCGAGAGCCCAAGCTCATCAAAATAGATGTGGAAGGTGCAGAACCTCTGGTGGTGACCGGCATGAAAAATTGCCTACTGTCTAATCGCCCACCGGTTGTTGTCGGCGAAATCAATCCAAAGCAATCGCAGGCCGCTGGATTTGACGCCGACGAATGGGTTCGGCGATTACTGCAGATAAACTCAAAATATCAAATTCAAGAGATCGGTCGAAAGTTAAAACAACTTGATCTCAAGGCTATCAACGAGTTGGGACAGACCAATGTTGTTCTGACCCCGCGGTGCTACGAACGTGTACGAAAAGCCCCTGTCTCGCCGATCGACCAGTATGACACGGACGTTTTACCCTCGGACCTGACTGATGAGCAATGGGCTCTTATCGAGCCGTTGATCCCCAAGCCGCTGCCTGGCGGCCGGCCGCGCAGCCTCGACATGCGGCAGGTGGTCAACGCCATCCTCTACCTCAACCGTTCGGGCAACGCCTGGCGGATAATGCCACGCAACTTTGGGCCGTGGAGCAATGTGTACCACTAATTTCGCACCTTCCGCGACGACGGCACCGGGCAACGCATCCACGACAAGCTGCGTGAGAAGGTGCGGCGCCGCGACGGCCGGAAGCCCACACCATCGGCGGGCGTGCTCGACAGCCAGTCGGTGAAGACTCACGCCCCGAGCAAAGGGGGAGCCACGGCTACGACGCGGGCAAGTCACTCGGGCGACGACTTCGCGGAGGCGGCCAGACAGTTAGGCAGGAAGATCGAGATCGTGAGACGCAATGACGATTTAAAGGGCTTCCAGGTGCTGCCCAAGCGTTGGATAGTGGAGCAGACATTCGCGTGGCTGGGCCGCTACCGCCGGTTGAGCAAGGACGACGAGAGCCTGGTGACCAGCATCATCGCGATAATTCAGTTCGCCATGACCACCTTCATGCTCCACCGACTACAGCCGGGTGAGGGGCTTTTTACACACGGTCTAAGATTCTGTAGAAAGATACAGCCCGGTTATGCTATGTATAAAAATTTTCTTAGCCTGCTCTATAGCTGAAATCGACAATGATATATATGCAAACAGCTAAGATGTATTCATATATGCAGTAAAACCTTCGATCGTTTGCATAAAGGTCAGCATCAAAAATCTCGGCTTCATGATTTTGATTTTTGTTAGGCTAGCTAGCCAGGGTCAGTTGAAACATCTTTACGAGGTTTTGAAAAGTGACGGCCTCCGTTTTTGTGAATAAAATCGCCGCCAGATGATTGCAGCAGGATGTTGATTCACGCCTCGGACCCGCAACTCCTTTACTCTGCGAGCACATCCTTGATTTCAGCCCCCCGTCCTGGGGACGAAACGTTAAAATTTCGATTGACTAATTAACATTTGTAGTTTGTTCCAAGCGACTTGATTAACTGGCAGGACGCGATGTATTTGATTTCCGCATTAACCGCACGACTTTCTGGCAAGACTGGATCAGCCGGACGCGATGTCTTTGTCAGGCCTGATGATATTTTCATCACGTCGTATCCCAAATCGGGGAACACCTGGCTGCGGTTTCTCATCGCCAACCTCATTGCGCAAAAGCCGGAGCCGATTGAGTTTTCAGAAATTGAAACTTACGTGCCGGATATCTATAAAAATCCAGCGTATGTTTTAGATGCATTGTCGAATCCTCGGTATCTGAAAAGCCATGAGTACTTTGACCCGCGATATCCCAGGGTCATCTATATCGTCCGCGACCCTCGGGATGTCGCTGTTTCTTATTACTACTACAAGCTGAAGAAGCGGGCGTTCGATGAAACATTTCCGATTGACGACTTTGTCGAGAGTTGGCTCAATGATCGAACCGACCCTATCGGAACTTGGCGGGAAAACGTCGGTAGTTGGCTCGGGGCTTGTTTGGACTCGGATCGTTTTTTCCTGCTTCGTTATGAAGACCTGCTGGAAGACCCCGTGCAGTATACCCGTCAGCTGACTTCTTTCATGGGATTGAATCTCCCGGATTCGAAATTGGCTGAAGCCATCGACCGTAGCAGTAGCGATACGATGCGTAACATCGAAAAGAAAGACCCTACTGCCTTCAAGGCGGTAAGCAAGGGACGAACGGATATCCCGTTCATCCGCTCAGCCAAGGCTGGCGGATGGCGAGAAGCATTAAGCGATTCGAGCGTCCGGCAGATCGAAGAAACATGCGGTCCGCTCATGAATCGACTCGGCTATCTCGACAAATCCTGAAACAGATGGGCGGGGGACAAAGTTCAAAATTTGCGGAACATGTCGCAGACCAATGTAAGCCACACATAGCTTGCAAACCCCAATGCGTTTTGATGGAAATTGCCTAAACGGCGATTGTGATCCATGAAAGTCTCTTCAAGATGCTCGCAAGAATCGGACAGCATGGTCTGACGGGCTTTATCGGTAAGCCATAACGATATTGCAAATTATCGTCATAGCTCGCCCATCGCTGCAATCCTGCCACTCTCATTTGCTTTTAGGGGTGGATTTACCTGGCCGGGTGGTTTTTCAACACGTGCGGACCAAACCAGCCCTGCATTGTGGTTCTCGGGTTGTAGTTGCGTGATCAGGCAGAGCGGGCGGCTTCCTCGCCTTAGCTAAACATGGAAGGGTGATTTGACCACGATCGAATAACGATCAATATGTCCGCACAACGCCGATGACCATGCCCTGGATTTGGACTTCGTCGGGTTGGACGTAGCGCGGTTCGTATTTGTCGTTGGCGGGTTGGAGGCGGATACGGCCATCCTTTTCGCGGTAGAAGCGTTTAAGCGTGGCCTCGCCGGTGTCGAGCAGGGCGACGACGGTGTTGCCGTTGCGGACGGCATTTCGTTTTTCGCAGATGACATAGTCGCCGTCCGCGATGTGGTCGTCGATCATGGAGTCGCCGCGGACTTTGAGGACGAAGGTGTTGCCGCCGGTCGTGCCTTTGGGCGGGGCGAACAGGTCGCCCAGGTCGAGGTGCTCGCGGTCTTCGACCGGCGGCGATCGAGCCGACCAGCGGCAGCCGGAGGTTGGATCGTTCGTCAGGCAGGTCCAGGTGCGGGCTGACCTCCAAAGAGCGGGCTTTGTTGGCCTGCCGGAGCAGCGCCCGTTTTTTGATGAGCGCTTCCACGTGCTCGAAGACGGTGACCTTGGAGACGCCCAATTCGTCGGCGATCTCTTGCATGGTGGGGGAATAGCCGCGGGTCAGCCGGGTCTCGCGGATCATGTTGAGGATCTTGAGCTGTTTGGGGGTGAGATTCATGGTGCGGGCGTCTCCAGTGCGGGGGGATATAGGTGAGGTCCGGTTTGGCCGGGGCCACGACGGTGACCGGCGGGGTCGGGCTGGCGATGCAGCGGCGGTGCTGCTCGTGGTCGTGGGCGAGGTCGCCCAGCGTAAGGGTCTGCAGGTGCAGCCAGGCCGCGGCCGCTGTCGCCCAAGGCGTGGCGGTCGATCGGCCGGAAGCGTCGTAACCCGGCGTGGTGTCGGCGGGGGTATGCAGGAACTGATCCGGCTGACGCTGCACAGGCTTTGTCACGCGTTGCGTTGTTGTAGTTTGCGCCGAGGTATGAGTGGGTGATTGGTGATACCCCAGCGATCCGCGGGCGTCCGCATCCGGATCGGTTTGCGCCGAGGCGGCGGTGGGGCGGGTGATTTTCGTCCCTTTGGCTTGCAAGCGTGTCGCGTAATCCCCGCCAGGACCGAGCATAACAAGTGGGGTAGGCATCTTCCGAATTCCTTTCGCTGAGCGGGCCGAGGCGGTCTGACGCAAAATCGCGTACCGCAGCTCGATCCCGATAGGTCGTGGTGAATTTCGGCAACACCCCAACATCTGGTGTTGCCTGTGTGTTCGAATGTGTTATTCGACGATCCACCGTCTTATCCTTGAAAGGTCATCGGCAATTCTGTTCGGTAGACGTTAACCGAATGCTTTCCAAACGTCAAGAGCGGGTTTTGAGTTTCATAACTTACCTATAGAGTAAGGGTTTACTGGATCGCTGGGGTCGACTCAGCAATGAAACGACCGGGCTGGGTTATCGGGCGAGCGGTTCTCGAACGCCATACGCAGTCGTAGGGCGCGGCCAGCTACGGAAGCGCCCCGCCACGACGAAGTCATGGGTAAGGGGCTGCTCTCAGATTTCAATGGAGCGGGCTTTCAGGCTGAGCGATACGTGACTTCGGGCTGCTTCGGAACGGCGATCCGCACGCTGTCCTGCTGAATGTGAACCCCGAAAAAAAATAAGCTTGACTAGGGTAAACGATTGATGCATAATCCTCCCAGCTTTGTTTGGAGACTGGATTGGCCACGCTTAAACAACTCGCGGATCACGTCGGTGTCTCGGTACGGACCGTCTCGGTCGTGTTGAACGGCCGGGGGCCGAGCAGCCGGATCAGTAAGCAGCGGATCCAGCAGATCCATCGAGCGGCCGCCGAGATCGGCTACCGCCCGTCGTCTGCCGCACGCAATCTCCGGAAGCAGCGAAGTCGGCAGGTCGGCGTGCTGATCCGTAACCGGCCGGAAGACCGCTTCACGCACCCGCTGGCTTACGAATACATCCTCGGTATCAACGAGGGCTTGCAGGAGCAGGGTTTCGTCATGGTCCTAGCTCGCATCGGCGATGTCGAAACCGATCTGAAAGAGCAGTCGCGGGTGTTTGCGGAGCACGCCTTGGATGCGATGATCGTGATCGACCACATGCCCGAGGCGATCGAGCAGCGGCTCAGTCAGCTTTTTCCCTGCAATGTCTGGTGCGATTCAAATGTCTGGCGGGACGTCGGCTGCATCCGACGGGATGAGCGGCAGGCCGGCCGATTGATCGGCCAAGCCGCGATCGATCTGGGTTACCGCGAGGCGCACTGGCTGACCTACAGCCCGGAGGTCAAATCGACGCACTTCAGTTCCAAACAGCGTTTAGACGGATTGCGCGGGGTTTTCGAGAACAAAGGCTTCGGACTCTCGATTCAACCCGAGAGCGTCTTGGACGACCCGCGGCAAGACTCTGATTTGATTGGGTACATGCGCTGCGGCGGGCTGGTCATCGCCGACAGCATCTACCAGGCCCAGCGTCTGCACCGTATCAGTGAGGCGTTCGGCCTTCGGCCCGGGCACGACTACGGGCTGATGTGCACAGACGACTGGCAGCACCTGAACCGGTATTGGCCCGACCTGACCCGGGTCGGCTTCAACCGCTTCGGTATGGGCAAGGCGGCGGCCGCGATGGCTTTACGCATGATCGACAAAGGTGCCAACGCCTGTCCGTCATCGCTTCAACCCAACGCGCTTCACGTCGGAGCCTCGGCTTGGGGTCCGATCAATGACCCTTCCTGACTCGATATTCATTTTTCTTGGAGACCGCTTGATGATGTTTCACATCCGACTCATTCCCGTCCGCACTGCGATACGCGCGGTGGCCTCGCTTTCGCTGACCGGCGTCGCTTTCGGGTCCCCGCTTTACAGCAACGATTTCGACATTAACAAAACCGGCTTTACCGAAACGGTCGATCTCCGGGTCCAGCAGGCGAACAAAGGCACGACCCCGACCGGTGACTGGTCGCTGCAGACCGATGGGGGCGGGCAGGATTACCAGGCCCAGTCGCAGATCACGACCGGCACCACCGATGGATGGGCCGACTTGTCATCGTCGCTGAACCTGGCCGCGGCTGCTCCGTGGACGCTTACGACACAGTTCGAAATCGATGATATCGATTTCAACAACAGTAAGGGCAACAACGCGAACCTCGGCGGGAGTTTCATCCGGCTGGGACTGGGCGCGGCGGGCAGCGTCGCCGACCTGAACGATGGCAGCCGGTACGCGCTGTACTACGACCTCAGTCAGGGGCCGGGCTATACCGGCGCAAATCCCGCGCTGTCGCTTTATCTGGTTGAAGAGGGCGGCGATGGCAATGTCTCGGCCGTCTCGACCGGCACGCTGGCGGCGGACACGTCCGGGGCGACGACCTACACGCTCTCGCTCGACGCGGTCGAGACCGCTGGGACACTGACGCTGCTGGGCACATTGACCGACGGGGTGAACAGCATCAGCGTCACCGATTCGGACGCGACCCCGCTGGCCGGTTCGCATTTCGGTTTACTGATGCAGGCCTACGCCGACGCGGGCAGCGGCACAAACACGGTGGGGCTGAATGTCGATTTTGACCATGTCGTCGTCACCGCGGTCCCCGAGCCGGCGACGCTGGGGCTGATCGCGTTGGGCGTGCTGTTGACGGTCGGCCGTCTGCGGATTGACTGATCGAGTTTGTAGAACGTTCACGTCTTGCATTCGCTCGTGCTATCTGCGATGCGACGAGACTCATCGAGGCAGACCCATGCATTGCATCCAAGCAGCACAGCGAATGTCTTCATCGGTAGCGATTTCAAAGTCGTGCAGGCCCAGGCATGGTTTCACGCTGATCGAGTTGCTTGTGGTGATTTCGATCATTGCGTTGCTGATCGCGGTTTTGCTGCCGGCCCTGCAGAAAGCGAGAACCTCGGCCCGGGCGATCGCCTGTTTATCGAATCACCGCCAACTGGGGATCGCGACGCACGCCTACCTCGTCGACAACGATGGCTGGCTGCCGCCGTCGGTGCAGTACGCCGCGATCGGCAGCATCGCGTCGCATAGCCTGGATTACCGCAAACAGGTCAATTTTTATGTGGACAATGACAACGTCTGGAAATGCCCGAGCGCAGCGTTTGAGGACGATCGGCATTACTCGACCAACCCCGCGGTGATGCGCGAGTACCGCTCGGGTGACCCGCTGAACCTGCGGCAGGAAGACATCGGCCGAGATAGCGAAGTGGTGATGCTGGTCGATGGCAATTTCAAGACCGGTGCGTTTATCGAGGTCCAGCCGTGCGCGACCTGGATCGACCGGGACGAATCGGGTTCAGCGATCAAATACGGCAAGGCGTTTGACCCGGCGTCGGTCGAAATCCTTCAGCCGGTCGGCCTGGGGCCGAACGAGCCGACCGCCGGCGCCGGCCGGATCCGCTGGCGGGAGGGCGGCAGCTTCGGCACCCAGGGCGACCCGGTAGGCAACTTTCTTTTCGCGGACGGCCACGCCGAATCGCTGCGCCATGGAACGCTGCTGCGGGGCCAACTGCGACCAATGCGGCTGCCTTGGAATATGCCCAATTAAACCTGTTCGGAAAGGCCGCCAAGATAAAAACATTGAATTTCTGATGGGGCGGGAAGCCGGCCCCACTCAACACAAGACTCGCAGTACCTGTTTCTAAACCCTGAAATTTAAATCTGTTTTACGGAGATTTTTCGATGAAGTTCCGCATGCTTTCATTCTTTCTGATCGGGTTGGGCTTGATGACCTCCGCGGCGTGGTCGGCGGCGAGCGAGGTCTCGGACGTTCCGCCCCGGCTGACCGCCAAGGGCAATACCCTAGTCGACCCGGATGGCAACACCGTCGTGCTGCGTGGGCTTTCTTTGCCCTACCTCTCCCAGCCTCGGTCGCTGACCGTCGAGCAGCGGATCGACCGGGTGGCGGATGCCGGTGCCAATGTCATCCGTCTGCCGCTCTACGCCAAGCACCGCGCCTACGACCCGATGGGGGCGGACGAGAAATACCTGCGGTCCGCTGTCGAGCACGCGACAGCGCGTGGCCTGTATGTCATCGTCGATTTTCACGCAATCGACGACCTAGCCAAGAATGTCCCGCAGGCTTTTTACTTCTGGCATGTGATCGCCCCGCTGTATGCGGATCAACCCAACGTGATCTATGAGCTGTACAACGAAGACAGCTACTATCCAAACAAGAAGGGCCGAAGCTGGAGTGAATTCAAATCGTTGATCCAGCCGGTGGTTGATATCGCCCGTGAACGGGCCCCCGAGACGCTGCTGCTGGTCAGTGCACCCGCCTGGAGCCATCAGCTCGAGGGCATTCTCGATGACCCGATCGACGCGCAGAACATCGCATACGTCTCGCATCTCTATCCCGGACACGACCGCAAATATTGGCAGCAGGCGGCCGACGTCGCCGCGCAGTACCCCGTGTTCGTCACCGAATTCGGCTGGCAGAACGCGGGCAAGACCACCTACACGATTCGCGGCACGACCAGCGGGTGGGGCCAAGCGTTCTACAACTTTCTCGAAGAAAACGGCATGAGCTGGACGGCGTTTACCTACGACACCGAGCATCAGCCGATCATGGTCGACGAGGACTGGAACCTGCTGGGCGGCGAGGATTACTGCGGCGAGAAAGTGTTTGAATGGCTCAAGGAACATTCCGCATCGCGGCCATGACGCTTCGATCCGGGTTGTTGTTTCGTCTGGTTATGTGGGCGTGAACCATCACAGTCGTGGCCGGGCAATTGCGGTATCCTGATCGCATGTTGGAGCAGATCACCAAGCTTGCAAAGGCCGCGGCGGATGACCTGGAAAAGGTCGCCGATGCCGAGTCGCTCGAGCAGTACCGCATCAAATACTTGGGCAGCAAAGGGCAGGTCAAGGCCTTAATGGGGCTGATCAAGGATGTGCCCAAGGAGTTGAAGAAAACGTTTGGCCAAGAGGCAAACGCGACCCGCCAGACGATCGAGGCGGGGTTTAAAGACCTTACCGAAAGGCTGTCAGCTGGGTCGGCGGACGACGGCGTTGATTCGTCGAAGAACCGTGGCAGAGCAGCGGGCGGGCCGAGCCTCGACCTGACGCTGCCTGCCGACGCCCCGCAGCTTGGCCGACAGCACGTCATCACGCAGACGATCGATGAGTTGATTGATGTGTTTGGCCGGATGGGCTTCGACGCCCAGGTCGGGCCGGAGGTCGAGGACGACTATCACAATTTCGTTGCGCTAAATATTCCCGAAACGCATCCGGCGCGGGATCCGCTGGATAATTTTTATCTGGCGGGGGGCATGGCGGCTGAAGCCGCCACGCCGAACAGTGCTGCCCTCATGCGGTCGCAGACTTCGACAGTGCAGATACGGGTGATGGAGCAGACGGCCCCGCCGGTGCGGATCATATCGACCGGCAGGGTCTACCGCCCGGACGAACACGACGCGACGCACAGTTCGATGTTCCACCAGATCGAAGGGCTGTACGTCGACAAGAATGTCAGCATGGTCGATCTCAAGACCACGCTGATCCAGTTCGCCAAGGCATATTGGGGCGAGGATGCGGAAGTGAAACTCGTGCCGAGCTACTTCCCGTTCACCGAGCCGAGCGCCGAGCTTTATGTCAAGATCGATCTGGGCAACGGCTTGGAGTGGATGGAGGTCGGCGGCTGCGGCATGGTCGACCCGGCCGTGTTCGAACAGGTCGGCTACGACCCCGAGCAATGGACCGGCTTCGCGTTCGGCCTGGGTATCGAGCGTCTGGCCATGCGCAAACACAACATCGCCGACATCCGGTGGCTGTACGAAGGCGATGTGCGATTCCTGCGGCAGTTTTGAGAAAGCGGTGATTTAGCCGCGGATGAAAGCGGATGTATTGCCATTAGGGTTAAAGACTTCTATCTTTCATCTGCGTGTATCAACGTTCATCTGCGGCTCAATATTCTCCTGTCGTTCGCGAATGATTAGATCAAGGCCAGATCATGCCGGATGAAGATTTCAGTGCGTGGCGGAAGGACCCGGGTCGGGAGAGCGACGACAGCCCGCCGCCCAGCGAGCATGTGCCGCGTGAGTTTCCGGAAGAGCCTTATCACGACCATATTCCGCCGCAGCATCCGGTGGACGAGCGTACAGCCCGAGAGGTCTACGGCTCGCTGCTGCGTTGCCCGCAATGCGGCTACAACCTGACCGGTGCGCGGATCGGCGAGCAGTGCCCGGAGTGTGGCCTGCGGGTCGGCTCGGGGCTGATGTCCGTCGGCCAACCGACCTCCGGCAAGGCCGTCGCATCGCTGGTGCTGGGCATCGTGTCCATCATGGGCTGCGCTAGCTACGGCCTGCTGTCGATCGTCTGTGGGCCGCTGGCCCTGTACTTCGCCCGCAAAGCCCGGCAGGAAATGATCAGCAATGAGGCGAGCGCCAGCTCCGCATCGATCGCCACCGCCGGCTACGTCACCGGCATCATCGGTACCATCCTCGGCCTCATCGCGGTGTTCTTCTTCCTGCTCTTTTTCGGGATCGGGTTTCTGGGATTGCTCGCCTAAGTTTTTCAGAAGCAAGGCAGCGCTTCGCTTCACCACGGAGTCACGGAGAGCACGGAGTTCACAAAGAAAGCAAATTGTTTTTCCAAATTGCTTGCTCCGTGACCTCCGTGCCTCCGTGGTTCAATTCTCTGCTGCAACCACGCACGAACAGTATCCGGCGAAATTCATAAACTGAAGTCGATGCAACAGGCCGATGAAGCTTCGGATTGCCGATCGCGATGGTTGGGATGGCTGACGTGTATTGCGGAGCCGGTGTTATCAGCTGCGAGTGAGGGGCGTTTGCATGCGGTATTTCCTCAAGTACAAGGATCGGATCAGCCGGTCGAGGGTCAGGTGTTGGCCGAGGCGTTTTGCCGGTGTTTTGTAGGGCTGGCCCCTTGGTTGGAAAGCGATGAACTACCTGAGCATGAGCAGCAAACGCAGCAGCGTTATCGCGAGTTATGCGTAGCGGCGATCGGCCACGGCGTCGAGCAGGGCGGGCCGGATCGTTGGCCGTTCGAGCAATCACGACAACCGCTGGTCGAGGCGGGTTTTCTCTGTCATGGCTTGCTGCGTGCCCCTTCGATCGATGCGGCGCTGAATAGCCAAACCCGCGATCGATTGTTTCAAGCCTTGAAAGCAAGCCGAAATACTGAGCCGTTTGAAAACAACTGGCTGCTGTTCGCGGCAATGGTCGAGCTCTATCTGCTTACGCACGACCAGCCACATGATGAAAATCGGATGCAACGTGCGATCGACGCGTTTGATCATTGGTATCTCGGCGACGGCGGCTACGGCGACGGGATGTTCCTCGCCCACGACTACTACAACAGCATCACGATCCAGCCGATGCTGATCGACCTACTCGAAGGCTTGGCGTCGATCCGCGGCGCAGAGCATCCGATGCTTCCCGCGGTGCGTGAGCGGTTTGTGAGGTATGCGCAGGTGCAGGAGCGGATGATCGGGCCGGATGGCAGCTACCCGCCGATCGGGCGGTCGTTGGCGTATCGCTGCGGGGTGTTTCAGCATCTTGCCCAAGCGGTGCTGCAGGACCGCTTGCCTGAAGACTTGCCGGCCGGGCAGGTGCGCGAGGCGATGACCGCGATGATCAGCCGAACGCTGGACCCGGCCGGAACATTCGACGAAAACGGTTGGCTGCATATCGGTGTGGTCGGCCATCAGCCGTCGGTCGGGGAGGACTATATTTCGCGGGGATCGGGCTACCTGTGTACCAATGCGTTCTTACCGATGGGCTTGCCGGTGTCGCATCCGTTCTGGGCCAACCCGCCGCGGGACTGGACCGCCAAGCGGCTTTGGGCGGGTGAAGATGTGCCGGCGGATCATGCGATGTGGGACCCGCGACCTAAGCCGTCGGGCCGTTTGGTCCCTAGAGTCATGAGGAAACTCAACCAATTTGCGGAACGATGGTCATGATCAGCGTGATAAAAAAAACCTGGAAAGTCCTTAGCACCTCGATCAGCGATTTTCTCGCAGATAACGCGATGACCTGGGCGGCGGGCATCGCGTTCTATACCGCGCTGTCATTTGCACCGCTGATGACGTTGCTGATCAGCATCGGGCAATGGCTCGGGCCGGATACGCAGCAGAGCCTGATTAACGAAGTCCGCAACGTGATGGGCGAACAGGCCTCGCAGGTCGTGGACACGGTGGTCCAGAACGCGGAGCAAAACAAGGGGCAGAGCATGCTGGCGTTCTGGCTGAGCCTTGCGGTCACGATCTTCTCCGCCTCGGGTGTCTTCGCACAACTCCAGCAGGCGCTCAACAAAATTTGGGATGTCAAAGCCAAGCCCGGCCAAGGGCTCTGGGGCTGGCTGCGGACCCGGCTGCTGTCGATCGGGGTGGTCGGCGGGCTGGTCTTTATTCTTCTCGCGTCGCTCGCGGTCTCAGCGTTGATCGATTGGATATTGCCCTCCAACGGCGTGATCGGCCGAGTCGGCTCGGTGATCGTCTCGCTCATTGTTTACATCCCGATGTTCATGCTGCTGTTCAAGATGCTGCCGGATGTCGAAATCGCTTGGAAAGATGTGCTGTTCGGCTCGGTCATCACCGGCGTGCTGTTCGTGGTCGGCAAGTCTGCGATCGGGCTATACCTCGGACACTCTGCGGTCGGGTCGGCCTACGGGGCGGCGGGGTCGCTGGTCGTGCTGCTGGTCTGGGTGTATTACTCGGCGATCATCCTTCTGTTCGGGGCCGAGGTCACCCAGAGCCGGGCTCAGTTGTATGGCCAGGGCATCGACCCGAACGAGCACGCGATCCGCGACGGGCAGTCTCACAAGAACAAAGACCGACAACCCGAGGCGGACCCGCCGGCGTGATTCTGAAATTGATGCAACTTACGGTTTAGCGGGCGACGAGAAGCTTCCCACGCATGTGTTGAATCAGAACGGGCGGCTTCGCCGCATCCGCTAAACAGCAAATAAAAAACCGCGTCGACGGTGAGGTCGACGCGGTTTATTTTTTGAAACGTGCAGAAGTTGAAACTACTTGAGTTCGACTTCGCCGCCGGCTTCCTTGATCTTCTCGGCGAGGGCTTCGGCCTCTTCCTTGGGCATGGCTTCCTTGACGGTGGTGGGGGCGCCGTCGACCATTTCCTTGGCTTCCTTCAGGCCCAGGCCGGTCGCTTCGCGGACGGCTTTGATGACCTGAATCTTCTTGTCGCCGGCGGCCTTGAGGACGACGTCGAATTCCGACTTCTCCTCGGCCTCTTCTTCGCCGCCACTAGCCGGACCGGCCATCATGACCGCGCCGCCCGCTGCGGGCTCGATATTGTAGGTTTCCTTCAGGTAGTCGCCCAGATCGACGGCTTCCTTCAGGGTCAAACCGACGAGCTTGTCGCCGAGTTCCGCAATTGCTGCATCTGCCATAACTAAAACTCCAAACGTAGTGTCCTCAAGAGGCCGCCGACCATCGGCGATTTAACCCTTCCGGGCCAGTCAAGGATCATTGAAAAAAAGGGTAGGGCCTGCCGCCCGTCGGGCGGCGGCTGTAGGTAAAAAGTGATTACGCGACCTTGGCGATCTCCTCGCCGGCTTCGAGTTTCTCTTCGATGGCCTTGACGATGCTCGCGATCTTGCGTCCGGGGCCGAGGATCGAGCCGACCAGCTTTTGGCCGGGCGTGAGCAGGATCTGCACGACCTGGGCCTGTGCTTCTTCCTTGGTCGGGTATTCGCTGAGGCGTTTGATCTCCGTTGGGCCGAAGGTCATGCCTTCCATGACCGCGCCCTTGAACTCGAGATTCTCGACCTTCTTGGCCCAGTCGATCAATTCACGGGCAACGCCGACAACGGAGGTGTCTTCGTCGGTCGGGTAGACCATGGCCGACGGGCCGTCGAGCATCTCGTTCAGACCCGCGAGTTGCGAGTCCTTGAAGACGTTGCGGGCCAGGCTGTTCTTGATCACGGTGATCTTGATCGACTTGCCGGCAAGGTCAGAGCGGAGCTCGGTGGTCTGGGTCGAGTCGATGCCGCGGATGTCGACGAGGACCGCGCCGCTGAGGTCGCGGAACTTGTCTTCATAAACCGAGGCGATGAGGTTTTTAACGGGCTTGGACATTTCGTATTCCGTTCTTAGCGTGGCCACTTGCGGCCGCGGGTTCGCGATCGGCCGCAAGCGGCCGCGCTAGATGCAATTGGGTCAGACCGCCACAAGGACGGACGGCGTCATCGTCGCGGTGATCGCGACCTTTTTGATGTACTGGCCTTTGGTCGAGGCCGGCTTGATCTTGGTGATGTGGTTAATCAACGCCTCGGCATTCTCAACCAGCTGCTGGGGATCGAAGCTGTGCTTGCCGACAGGCACGTGGATGTTGCCACCGTCATCGTTGCGGTACTCGACCTTGCCGGCTACGAATGCTTTGACCGCATCCGCGACGTTCGGGTCGACCGTGCCGGCCTTTGGCGAGGGCATCAGGCCCTTCGGACCCAGCACCTTGCCCAACCGGGCAGCGACCCGCATCATCGCGGGCTCGGCGATGGCGACATCAAAGTCCATCCAGCCGTCCTCGATCTTCTTGACCAAGTCCTCGCCGCCCGCCTCGATCGCGCCAGCTGCCTTGGCGGCGTCGACCTTTTCCGGTGCACAGAACGCAATGACGCGTTTCTCAGCCCCGCCGACGCCGTGCGGCAGCGAGATCGACCCACGCAAAGCCTGATCGGCTTGCTTCGGGTCGATGCCCAGGTGCATCACCAGTTCGACCGTCTGGTCGAATTTGGTTTTGCGGAAACCTTTGAGTCGTTCCACCGCTTGGGACAGCGGGAGCTGGTCGTCATTCGCGACGCGCGCGTCAGCGGTGTACCGCTTGCCGTTCTTACCTGCCATGTTCTGCCTTTCGTCGAAGTCCACCGCGGGGGTGATCATCTCCCACGATTTCAGGTTCGTGGTTGACCTTTAAATGTTTTGGATTAAATCTCGCCGTCGACCGTGATACCCATGGAGCGTGCGGTGCCTGCCAAGGTGCGGCAAAGCGCTTCGGTAGATTGGCCGGTCAGTTCCTTAGCCTTCTCTTCAGCGATTGACTTGAGCTGATCCACGGTGACCGAGCCGACCTTGTTCGTGTGGGGCACGCCAGAGCCCTTATCGACGCCGGCCGCTTCCTTGAGCAGGACGGCGGCAGGGGGGCTCTTGACCTCGAACTCGAAGGAGCGGTCTTTGAAGACGGTGATGACGCAGCCGACGACCTTGCCGTTAAGTTGGCGGGTGCGTTCGTTGAACTGCTGAATGAATTGTCCGGGGTTCACGCCGTGCTGACCCAGGGCGGGTCCGATGGGCGGTGCGGGGGTGGCCGAGCCGCCTGGGGCTTGGATCTTGAACTGCGTGCTGATTTCTTTCTTGGCCATGGCCGGGGTCCTGTCGGGCCGCGCTTCAAACCGCGGGGCGGGTCACTTCCAATTGCAAAAAACCGCGACACGGCAAACCGTGGCGAGCCGAACAGTGTAACAACTGTCGCTGGCAAGGCAAATGAGCTGTATTCTATATGCTAGTCGCCGACCATCGTCGGATCGGGTTTGTAGAGCTTGGTATTGAGAGCCCAGAGTTTTTCGGTGAAGTCGCCTTTGATGCCCTGCGGGTCGGGGTCTTCGCTGGGGCGAGACTCGGCGATAGCCATATTCATTTTCGCGTCCAAGTTGTCCAACGCGGAAACGAAGATCGCTTCGGGCGTGGACGGGACCTTGAGTGCACCGAATTCCGGCGTGCCGTGGTGCGACAGAATGATGTGGGTGAGCACCTGTAGGATCGCTGCGGGGACTTTTAAGGCAGCCTCGCCCAAATCCTCATCTTCGCAGAGCTTCGCTTTTTCTTCGAGCATAATCGCACCGCGGGCGATGTGGCCGATCAACTGGCCGTCCCGCGAATAGCCAAAGCCGCGCAGCCAGGTCAATTCTTCACATTTGCCCAGATCGTGGAGGAACAACCCCATCAGCACGATGTCGCGGTTGAGCTTCGGGTAAAGCGGCAGCATCGCATCAGCCGCCCGCATCAGCCCGAGCGTGTGCTCGAGCAGCCCACCGAGGTAGGCGTGGTGCAGCGTCATCGCCGCGGGAGCCTGGCAAAACTTGCCCATCAGCTCGCCGTCTTCGAGATAGCGGTCCGCCAAGGATTTGATCGCCGGGTGTTCGAGCGATTGCAGCAGGCTCAGCACATCCGTGAACATCTGATCGATGTCGTGCTCGGTGCTGGGCAGCAGGTCCTGCAACTCGCGGTCGGTCGGCTCGTGAGCGCGGATTTCTTGGATGATGATCTGCATCTCGCCCTGATAGGGCTGGGTCTGCCCGGCAATCCAGACAAAACCGTCGGTTGGCAGGGTGGCAAAATGGTCCTCCGTGATCGACCACATTCTTCCGGGGGTGCGGCCGGTCTTATCCGCGATCAGGCATTTCAAAAACGGCTTACCGTTTTTGGTCATGCCCAACTGCGCGTTCTGAATGGCGAACACGCCGTCGGTGTACTGATTGGCTTGGAGGGTCTTGACCCAGGGTCGGTCGGCCACGGATGGCTCCTTGTTCAGGCGAATGAGGGCCAGCCATCGTAGTGCACGCCCGGATAAGCTGCTTTATCCCTTGCTGATCTGTAAATTTCCGATAGACTTCGCAGGTTATTGGCAAATACTCTCCCGGGTCCGACGATGGTGGTCGGGCCGCTTCAGGCTGAATGTGTTGAACGAAGAGATCGAACCCGAGCCGACCACGCCCGGCCCCGCCCCCGCGGAGTCCGGGCAGCACTCAACCCAGGACCGCCTCGCCGTCGACCTGATCCTCGATGGACGGGATGTCGTTCCACCCGCCGCGGGATGGATCGAGCCGCTGCTCGTGCGTGCGATGCAGATCGTTGACATCGCGGAAGGGTCAATCACAATGCAGTTGCTCGACGACGAACCCATGGCGGAGCTGCATGAGCGGTATCACAACGATCCGACGACAACGGATGTCATCACGTTCGATCTCAGCGATGGCCCGGGCGGCTTGTTGGAGGGTGACCTCGCTTTGGGTCGTGAGGTTGCCGAGCGAGAGGCGGCCAAGCGGGGGCATGAAGCCCGAGTGGAATTACTGCTTTATGCGGTGCATGGCCTGCTTCATCTCGTAGGCGAAGATGACCGCACGCCCGAGGCATTCGAGCAAATGCACCAGCGGGAGAACAAGGTGCTGACGGAGCTCGGTTTTGCAGATGTGTTTGAGCGAGGCAGCGGAAAGCAGGCGGTCGGCGATGAGCCCGCCCTGACCACGGCAGGGGGGAATCGGCCATGATCGTGCTCCTGCTCATCATGCTCGCGTGTGTATTAGCCTGTTATTTCTCGGCCTGCCACGCGGTCCTCAAAATCTATTCACGAAAACGGCTAACCGATTTGCTGCAAGAGGCGGGCAAGCCTCAGCGACTGGCGATCGTGACCGAGTCCTTACCGCAGCTGCTGCTGATGACGGGGCTGTGGCGGGCGTTGTGCAGCGTGGCGATCGTACTGTTGACGCTCTACTGGGCGGCGCAGATTTCAACTGTGCTGGCCGGCGAGGTGTTCTGGCAGTATGCCACCGCGTTCGGCATCAGCCTTGTCCTGCTGGGCATTTTCAACACCGCGATCCCGGTGAGCTGGGCGCGGTATCGCAATGAACTGCTGCTGGTCTGGTCGCTGCCGATTCTGAAAGCGTTGCTGATCGTGACCTACCCGATCGTTGCGTTGCTCAGTCTGTTCGACCCGGTCGTCAGGCGAATCTCAGGCATCGACCTGCGGGACGACGACGAAGACCTGTCGGATCAGGTCATCGCGGCGGTTGAAGATCACGAGGAGGGGGCCAGCGTCGACCCCGAGCAGAAGCAGATGATCGAGGCAATTTTCGAGCTGCGCGACACCCACGCCGGCGAAATCATGACGCCCCGCACCGATGTGGACGGCATCGATATCGCAGCGACGCTCGAGCAGGTCAAAGCCAGCGTGCTCGAATATGGCCACTCCCGCGTGCCGGTCTACGGCGAAAATCTCGATGACATCCTCGGCGTACTCTACGCCAAGGATTTGATCGAACTGATCGATGAAAAAGAGCCGGTCGCAGCGGGCTTCAATCTCAAGTCGCTGCTCCGCGAGCCGTTTCTTGTGCCCGAGAGTAAGCCGGTGTTGGACTTGCTACGGGAGTTCAAGGCAACCAAAGTACACCTCGCCATCGTGCTGGATGAATACGGCGGCACGGCCGGTCTGATCACGATCGAAGACATCCTCGAAGAAATCGTGGGCGATATTCAGGACGAACACGAAGCTGAGGACGATGAGCCGCCAACCATCGAACAAGTCGATGCGGATACCGCGAAGGTCGATGCACGCGTCTACATCGATGATTTAAATGATCAGTTCGACCTCGATCTGCCGGAAGATGAGGATTACGAAACGGTGGGCGGGTTCGTGTTCGCCAACCTCGGCCACATCCCCGATGCGGGCGAAAGCTTCGAGGCCCATGGCGTAAAAGTCACTGTGGACGAGGCCGAGCGTACCAAAGTCATCGGCGTGACGGTCAAGCGATTGGAAAGTGCAAAAGCGACGGCTGAATCATCTTCGTGAGACTGGCTAAACTGCTCAGCCTATGGCTGATCTGCGTTTCTATAACACGCTGACACACCGTGTCGAATCGTTTGAGCCGATCGAGGCTGACCCTGCCGGGGGCGGGCGGGTATCGATGTACAACTGTGGGCCGACGGTTTACGACTTCGCCCATATCGGCAATTTCAAGACGTTCCTGTTTGCGGATGTGCTGCGGCGGACGCTGGAGTTGTGCGGCTACGAGGTGCATCAGGTGATGAACCTGACCGATGTCGGCCACATGACTGAGGACCAGTTGGCCGACGGCGGCGGCGAGGACAAGATGCAGGTTGCGGCCCAGCGATTGGCGGCAGCGAAAAAGGCCGGCACCGCCCACGCCCAAGCGATCGACAATCCTCACGACCCCTATCAAGTCGCGCAGTTCTATATCGATGCCTTCCTCGAAGATGCCCGATCGCTTCGGCTTAAAGTCGCGGACGAGTACCCGCAAAACATGCCGCGGGCGACCGACTTCGTTGGCGAGATGGCGGCGATGGTCACGCATCTCATCGAACGGGGCCACGCCTACATCGCCGACGACGGGGCGGCCTATTTCTCCGTCGAGTCCTACGGCGAGTACGGCCAACTGTCGGGCAACAAGGTCGAAGACCTCAAGGGCGGGGCGGGCGGCCGCGTCGTGGCCGAAAACCAGGCAGGCAAGCGACACCCGGCTGACTTTCTCCTGTGGAAGCCCGACGCCAGCCATCTCATGAAGTGGGACCCCCGGGAGTGGGGGCTGGACGTCGGCGAGGGATACCCGGGTTGGCACATCGAGTGTTCCGCGATGGCCCGCAAGGTGCTCGGCCGGGATGTGATCGACATCCACACCGGCGGCGAGGACAACATCTTTCCGCACCACGAATGCGAAATCGCCCAATCCGTAGGCTGCTCCGGCGAATCGCACTTCGCCCGCTTCTGGATGCACTCGCGCCACCTCATGGTCGAGGGAACGAAGATGTCCAAGAGCAAGGGCAATTTTTTCACGGTTCGGCAGATTCTCAACGGTGATTTCACCGGGTCAGCCGTCGACCCCGCGGTGCTGCGGCTGGAGATGATCAAGGCCAGCTACCGCAGTCAGATGAATTTCACGAAGCGTGGCTTGGAAGATTCCGCCGCCAACGTGCGGAAGCTGCGTGACTTTGTCGAAACCCTGGAGCGTGAGGCGGGCGATCAAGTGATGCCTGAGGTGGACACGCACGAAGCAGTCGTAAATTTCAAAGCGGCCTTGGCGGACGACCTGAACACCGCGGGGGCATTGGGCGTTGTGTTCGGGTTCGTCAGCCAACCTGTTGATGACCCAGCTGAGGCATTGGCGGTCATGCGGCAGTTTGACCGGGTGCTGGCGGTACTGGAATCAAGTGAGTCAGGATCAAGCGATACAACATGGGCCGAGCGGTTGGCGGGGGAACTCGACCAAGCACGTGCCGCCAAAGATTACAGCCGGGCCGACGCGATCCGCGACGAATTACAAGCCTCGGGTTACGAAGTGAAAACCACCAAAGAGGGCACGGTGGCGAGCAAACGATTGGCGTGATGAAAGTTGCGAAGCGTCGCGGCTCTGCCGCGCTGTATCCGCGCGGTAGAGCCGCGAAGCTTAAAATTAACAGGCTTACGCTGCCTCTTCGACGACTTCGACACCTTCGTAATCGTACTGCTCAGCGATGTACTGTTCGAGTAGTCGAAGGTCTGCCAAGACGAACCGCACCGGCATCGTCAGGTTCGCCTGCACGAACTCGATCGCAGCGGGCAGCGTCTCAACCGTGGTCGCGCAGATCAACTCGCGGTCCTCATCGAACTGAAGCGGCATGATGAGATGGTCCCAGGCGTCGGCCGGGCTGATGAGGTATTGGCAGTTGCGATCCAGATGCTGCTCGGTCAGCTTGACGTAGGCGGAGTGCTGCCGGGCCTGCTCAGCCAAGGCTTCATTGACCACCGTAGCAGGGATGTCAAAAAGTCGCTCCGCCACGCAGCCGAAGCTTTGACGCTCGGCTTCGAGTTGCTGGGCGTTGAGCACCGCATCGACCTGCCGCTGATTGAGCAGGCCCGCTTCGCACATGATGCTGCCGATCATCTGATTTTGCATGGGTGGCTTTCGGGTGGGGGCGTTATCGATACGCCTGACTCAACCGAGCCCTGCGCGGCCCGGCCCCTACCCATCCCATCGGCTCGCTCTCCATAAAGCCTTAGCTTTTATTAAATGTTCTACGCAATCCTCCGCTTCGCGGATCGCTTAATTCCTACTTTTCTGCTTCGCCCACGAGTCACGCAAGGTCACGGTGCGATTCAAGACAGGCAAACCCTGCGGGTTGTCCTGCATGTCGCGGACGTAATAAGCCGTCCGTTCTAACTGCAGCGGCTTGCCGACGCCGTCCTCCGCCACCGCCGGCTCCGCCTTGGCCCGCTCGATCACCACGACCGACTCCTCGTTCAGATTCGCCTGCCAGTCGCCGCCCGCCTCGGGGTCTTCGGTCTTGAACAAATGGTCATACTGCCTGACCTCGACGTCCTCCGCGTGCTCGGCACTGACCCAGTGGATCGTGCCCTTGACCTTCCGCACATTGCCCTCGGCGTCCGGCGGGGGGCTCTCGCCGCCCTTGGTCTGCGGGTCGTACGTGCACAGCAACTCAATAACTTCGCCCGCTTCATTCTTGACCACGTCCTGACAAGTCAGCCAATACGCGTAACGCAGCCGAACCTCCCGGCCCACGCTTAAGCGGAAGAACTTCCGGGGGGCGTCCTCCATGAAGTCCGACCGCTCGATCCAGAGCGATCGGCCGAACGGCACCTGTCGCGTCCCATCTGCCTCGCTCTCCGGATTGTTCACCGCTTCGCAAAGCTCGCTTTGGTCCTCGGGGTAGTTCGTGATGGTCACCCTGAGCGGGTCGAGCACCACCATGCGACGCTGGGCCACCGCATTCAGATCAGCCCGCAGGATATTTTCAAGCTTGGCGATCTCGACGTTGTTCTCGCGTTTCGCCACGCCGACTTCGTCCCAGAAGCGGACGATCGATTGCGGTGGATACCCCCGTCGTCGCATCCCTGCAAGCGTCGGCATACGCGGGTCGTCCCAGCCGGTGACGTGGCCATCCTCAACGAGACTGAGTAGCTTGCGTTTGCTGGTGATCAGGTGCGTAATGTTGCCACGCGCGAATTCGATCTGTCGCGATTTGTAATCGACACCTTCCGGGGCAGCCCCGAGCTTGGCCAGGGTGTCGATGCACCATTCGTAGAGAGGACGATGGATCTCGAAGCTCAGGTCGCAGAGCGAATGGGTCACACCCTCGATCCAGTCGCATTGGCCATGGGCCCAATCGTACATCGGGTAGATGCACCAGTCGTCGCCGGTGCGGGGGTGGTGGGCGTGGAGGATGCGGTACATCGTCGGGTCACGCATCACCAGGTTCGGCGAGGCCATGTCGATCTTCGCCCGCAGCACCCGCGAGCCATCGGGGAACTCGCCGGCCTTCATCCGTGCAAACAGGTCGAGGCTTTCTTGCGGGGGCCGATCGCGGAACGGCGAGTTTATTCCGGGCGAATTGAGGTCGCCGCGATTCGCCCGGATCGCTTCCGGGGTCTGGTCATCGACGTACGCATAGCCATGCTCGATCAGCAACTTCGCCCAAGCATAAAGCTGGTCGAACGTATCGGAGGCATAGGTCAGCCGATCCCATTCAAAGCCCAGCCAACGGACATCGCGCTGGATCGCGTCGATATAGTCCTGGCTCTCGCGGGTCGGGTTCGTGTCATCGAGGCGGAGGTTGGTCTTGCCGCCGAAAGCGTTCGCCATGCCGAA
This sequence comes from uncultured Phycisphaeraceae bacterium, assembly GCA_964523485.1. GTDB lineage: Bacteria > Planctomycetota > Phycisphaerae > Phycisphaerales > Phycisphaeraceae > Algisphaera. The sequence goes on from CAZFZS010000022.1 coordinate 27,393, forward strand.
GTCGATGCAGATCGCCTTGGCGTGGCCGATGTGCAGGTAGCCGTTCGGCTCGGGCGGGAAGCGGGTGACAACGTGCGGGTAGCGGCCGTCCTTCAGGTCCTGCTCGATCGCCTGGGCGATGAAGTGGCTGGGTCGGCCGTCGTCTTGCAACTTCGAATCGTTCGCGTCCTGCGACATGGTCAATTCCTCTGCTTGGGTTCGAGGATTGTACGGATTCGATGGGTTGTCACAGCGGATCAGGCTGAATAATTGCCATGGGCTACAATCCCCGCCCCATGGCCGACCCCCAAACGAATCCTCAACCCGTCGTCACCCGCTTCGCCCCCTCGCCCACTGGCGAGCTGCACATCGGCGGGGCCCGCACCGCGCTATACAGCTGGGCTTACGCCAAGCGACACGCCGCCGAGGGTGGCAAGTTCATGCTGCGGTTTGAAGACACGGACCAGAAACGCTCATCGAAGCAGGCGGAAGCCAATATCCTGCGCGACCTCGAATGGCTCGGTCTGACCGCGGACAATCAGGACAGCATCCCCCGGCAATCGGAGCGTCTGCCGCTTTACGAAGAGGCCTTGGCGAAGCTCGATGCGGCCGGTTTGACTTACGAGGACGGCGGCGCGGTCCGGTTCAGGATGAATCAACCTGTCGGGTTTACCGACGCGGTCTATGGCGACATCCGCGTCGAGGCGGACGACCTCGAAGACTTCGTCATCCGAAAAGGCGATTCCGGGGGTGGCTTCCCCACGTTTCACCTCGCGGTCGTCGTCGATGACATCGACATGGGCGTGACCCACGTCATCCGTGGCCAGGAACACCTGACCAATACGGCCAAACACGCCGCCCTCTACGACGCGCTCGGTGCCGAGCGTCCGATCTGGTGCCACACCCCGAGCATCATGAACCCCGATGGCTCGAAGATGAGCAAGCGTGACAAGGCGAAGCAGGCCCGCAAATTTTTACTCGATTCAGGCATAAGTGCGAGTGAAGTCGCTGAAGAAGCGGCAAAACGCATTTTACGGCATATCCTACAAAATCCCCCAGAGAAACACTTGGATGAATTGATTCATAAACCCGGAAAGCTAACGCTACATGGTTTTGATCATGCCAGCGTCTCATACATAATGTGGGGCGGCGATGTAGAACGGCCAGAGGGGGAATCGTTTCTGGAAGAAGTGCAAGCGGCGTACGAGGCGTTCCTGAATAAAGAAAACGATAGCGCATTTCTCTCAGGTATTGCATCCATCTTCTATCCAATCAACCTCCCCGAGATCAACGTCGCTGACTTCCGCGAAGCGGGTTATCTGCCGGATGTGCTGCTCAACTACATCGCACTGCTCGGCTGGAACCCGGGCAACGACCTCGAACGCTTCGATCTGAACTATCTATCGCAGCACTTCGGCTTCGACCGCATCGGCAAGTCGAATAGCAAGTTTGACCGCGAGAAACTCGATGCGTTCAACCAGGACACCATCCTCCAGATGCCCCCGGAAGATTGGGCCGCGGCTTTAGGTCAGCATTTCGAAACGCATCATGCTGAATTTCATGAGCAGCTCGGTGATAATCTGCCGATTTTCGCGAGCATGTACCAGGAACGCAGCAAGACCCTGAGTGACCCCGCGCAGCTCGGCAGCTTCTTCTTCACCGCGCCGACTGAATACAACGCCAAGGCGGTCAAGAAAAACCTGTCCAAAAACGAGGGTGAAGGCTTGAAGCACCTCGCCGCGACCCGCGAGGCCTTGGCCGGCGTCGAGGACTGGTCCGCAATGAAACTGCACCAGACCCTCGACGATCTTTGGCCCACGCTCGGCTGCAAACACATGGGCGGCGTCGCCCAACCTCTCCGCGTCGCCCTCACCGGCAACGCCATCTCCCCCGAAATCGGCCCGACCCTCGAACTGCTGGGTAAACAAGAAACCCTTCAACGCATCGACGACTGCCTTACACATCACGCCGCTAACTGATCGCCTTTGGGGGTGTTGGGGGCAAAGCCCCTGACCGCCCGCCGCGCAGGCGCTGCTTCAAATTTACGAACGAAAACACCTCTTACATGAAATACTGGTTATTCAAATCCGAACCCTCCACCTGGTCGTGGGACGACCAGACCTCGGCACCGAAACAAACCACGGAATGGGACGGCGTCCGCAACTTCCAGGCCAACAATTTCATGAAAGCGATGAAGAAAGGCGACCGCGGCTTTTTTTATCACTCGGTCAAAGCCCGCGAGATCGTGGGCGTCGTCGAGGTTGCTAAGGAACACGAACCGGACCCGACCGACAACACCGGCCGACTGGCCGAGGGCTTCGGCATGGTCACCGTCAAAGCTGTCGGCCCGATGCCTAAGCCCGTCAGCCTTGATGACATCAAGCAGGAACCGAAGCTCGAAAACATGGTGCTGGTCAATAACTCCCGGCTGAGCGTGCAGCCGGTTACCGCGAAAGAATTTAAGCTGATTTGCAATATGGGTGGGTTCAAATCATAACATTTAGCCACAAAAAGTCACAAAATGCTCAAAAGAAAAAGATTGGCAATGTGTCATCTAATTTTTTGTGATTTTTGTGACTCTTTGTGGCCATAAAGGGTTTAGCTATGAGCTTAATCGTGACAGGCAGTATCGGGATCGACACCATCGAGACACCCACCGGCAGTGCGGATGAGGTGCTCGGCGGGTCGAGCATTTATTTCGGGGCCGCCGCCAGCTTCTTCGGCCCGGTCCGACTGGTCGGGGCGGTCGGCGAAGACTTTCCGGATCACTTTATCGATCCGTTTCATCATTTTGAGATCGACACTGCCGGCCTCGAACGGCGGGCGGGATCGAAGACCTTCCGTTGGCATGGCCGATACCACGAAAACATGAACCACCGCGACACGGTCTCGGTGGATCTCAACGTCTTGATTGAAGACCTGCCGCCTGTGCCGGAATCCTTCAAGGACAGTGGTCATATTTTTCTTGCGGTGACCAGCCCGGAGAATCAGCTTGCCCTGCTCGAACAATTCCCGCAGCGAAAGCTCGTGGTGGCGGACACCATCGACCTTTACATCGAGAACAACCGCGATGCTTTGGATGAGGTGCTGGGCAAGGTCGACGGGGTCATCATCAATGATGATGAGGCGGCAATGCTGACCGGCAAGGCGGATGCGGTGAGTGCGGCGAATCATCTGCTTAAAGCAGGCCCACGTTTCGTGATTGTGAAGAAAGGAGAGCACGGCGCGGTGCTGCGTCACGCCGATGGCGTGGTTGCCCTGCCGGCCTGGCCCTCGGACAACGTCATCGACCCGACCGGGGCGGGCGATTCTTTTGCTGGCGGCTTCATGGGCCACCTCGCCGCAAACGATGCGGACGGCAGCGACTTTGCCCAGCTCAAGCAGGCGATCGCTTACGGCACGATGGTGGCCAGTTTTACCATCGAAGCTTTCAGTGTCGCCCGCCTGAAAGAACTGGATCGAAACGAGATCGACCAACGCTTCGCCAAATACGCCTCGATGCTCGAATTAGCCACTTAAACGGCCACTAAGTAGAAAAATTCCGCAATTCGAGAAGAAAAACGTCATCGAGGCGCTTAGTAATTACCCGTAGACGTTTTTTGACTCTTTTGAAAGGAATTTGAACAATGAGCTACGATCTTTCCAATAAACGCGTCGCTGTTTTGGCGACCGATGGTTTTGAGCAGTCTGAACTCGAGTCGCCGGTGGAAGCGCTCCGTAGCAGCGGGGCTCAAGTGACGATCGTCTCGCTGAAATCCGGCCAGATCAAAGGTTGGAAGGATGGCGATTGGGGCGACAGCTTCGATGTGGATATGACCGTCGACCAAGCCGACGCCGAGAATTTCAATGCCCTCGTGCTGCCCGGCGGCGTGATCAATCCCGACACGCTGCGGACCGATGACGATGTGCTGAAATTCGTCAAGCTGTTTTTCGCTCAGGGCAAGCCTGTCGCGGCGATCTGCCACGGCCCGCTGACGCTGGTCAACGCCGGCGTCCTGAATGGCCGAACCGTAACCTCTTACCACAGCATCAAGCAGGACCTGGTCAACGCCGGCGCGAACTGGGTTGATGAAGAGGTTGTTGTCGATGAGGGTCTGGTGACCAGCCGCAACCCGAATGATCTGCCCGCCTTTAACGACAAGCTCTGCGAAGAAGTCGAAGAAGGCAAGCATGAGCTGCAACACGCCTGATCCGCAACATGATCAATCTCCAGAGGAAGCCCGCACCCTGCCGTGCGGGCTTCCTTTCTATCTATACTGTCGCCATGCAATCCACCATCACCGGCAAAGCGTTCGTCCTGGGCGACGACATCGACACCGATCAGATCATCCCCGCGGAATATCTGGCGTACAACCCGTCCGACCCTGAAGAGCGGAAGTTCTTCGGCATGTATGCCAACGTCGGCGTGCCCCCGGCCCAGTCCGGGCTGCCCGAAGGCAACATGCGGTTCGTGCCCGAAGGCGAATTCAAAAGTGAATATGCAATTGTCATTGGCGGGAAGAATTTTGGATGCGGCAGCTCGCGGGAACACGCCCCGCTGGCCCTGGCTGAGGCGGGGGCGCAGGTTGTTGTCGCGGAGTTTTATGCACGCATCTTCTTCCGCAACTGCGTCAATGGCGGTTATTTGCTGCCATGCGAAACGCCGACCCGGCTGGTCGAAGAAATCAGCACCGGCGACGAATGCACCGTTGATGTCGAGGCGGGGTCACTGACCAACCACACGACCGGCAAAAGTTACGACCTCAACCCATTGGGCGACGCCAAGCCGATCATCGATGCGGGCGGCGTGTTTGCTTATGCGAGAGAAAACGGGATGCTGCCGGCCTGATCCGCTCAGCCGTTCATCACATAATCGTGCATTTCCAACACAGACAGCAGATAAGCCAGGGTTGATTCTGCCCCCTGATTCTGATTGATCCGCTCCGGCTGGATACCGTCGCAGCCGCCGCCGGTGATGGAGTCGTATAGGGGTTGGTGAAGGTCATTGCGACCCAGGAACCAGTCGAGCGCCATGCGTGCATCGGCCTCCCATTGCTCGCGATGATCCGGGTCGATGCGTGCGGCTTCCAAGCAGGCATCCACGATGGCGTAGGCTTCGAGCGGCTGCTGGTCGAACATCGCCCGCTGCCCGCCTTTTTTCAGCCAACCGTCGTTGCCGATGACCGAGAGGTGTCGCGAGCCGTCCTCGCGCTGCGTGGTTTGCTGATCGATCAACCAGCGCAGCGAACGTAATCCCGCGTCGGTCATCTCGGGCCGGTTGAGCGCGGGGCCGCTCAGCAGCAGGGCGTGCGGCAGCTTGGCGTTGTCGTAGGTCACGACTTGTTCCCACCACGGCCAATCGTCGGTGGCGTAGCCTTGATAGAACTCGAAGAGTCGGTCGGCGAGCTTGGCGTGCAGCTCCAGCGTTTGGCCATGGCCCGGTTCGGCCTGCAAAAATGCCGTCATCCCCTGGATCGCGAACGCCCAGGACCGCAGGGCGAGTAGATCGTCCATTGCTACGAGCGCCCGGTCGTAGAGCTCGCGGGCCAAGCCACGGATGGCAGGGGTCGGACCGAGCTGGATCGCCAGACCCATCGCCCAGAGGTTTCGGCCTTGGCTGTCGTGGCTGCCTTCGGTCTCCAGCCACCGCCGGTCGTAGCCCATGAAGTTGCGGAATTGGCCGGTGTCGGCGTTGTAGGCGTAGGCGATGAAGGCGAGGTAGCGGTGCAGCGGCAGCTTGGATTCGTCGTGGCCGTGCAGTTTGGCGTAGAGCAACCCTGCGATCAGGCCGCGGGCGTTGTCATCAATGCAGTAGCCATGATGCGGGTCGGGCGTGGCGTAGAGCGCGTGCTGAAACAGGCCGGTGTCGTCGGTCAGGCGGTGCAGATGCCGCAGGTCGATCGCCGGCAGTTCGTCGGCTGAAAGCGGCTGTGTATCGTGTGAAGCGTGGGCTGGTTCAGGCATGAAGCTGTCCATATGAGGTCGATCTGCGACGATTATGGCGGGTTTCAGGAAAAATAGTTGACCCCGGCCGACTTGGGGGTAGGTTTTAACATCTCGGCGTCTTTCAGACGTGGGGCAGTGGTTGCAGACCGTGCTTTTTTGCGCACGGCGTGTGAATGATGACGTGGTCAGGCTTCATCCGGCTTTCGATGGGGCCGAGGGAGAGAAACAGGCGATGCAAGACAATTCACTTCCTGTACGGGCAGCGGGAACGGCACCGCCACCCAGCCCTGAAGATTCCAGACGACCGAGACCTCGGCCGGCCGAGACGCTATTCGAGATTATCGTGCGGCATCAAGCGCTGATTCTGGCCTGTCTGTTCGTTGCTTTGGCAGGGGGCATGTTCTATCAGATGATGGTGCCCAAGGAGTACCGCAGCTCGGCCGAACTGTTTATTGAGAGACACGACTCGGGCAAGCCTAATTCTCCGCTGCGGGCGTCGGGATTGTCGGCGAGTCTGCCGACCACGCAAGCCGCGATCCTCAAAAGTACGGATGTTCTGAAGCGGGCGATGCTGCTGCCGGGCGTCGCAGAGAGCGAGATGCTCCGCGGTTCGGATGAGCCGGTGATGACGCTTCGTAAAATGCTGGAGACCGATGCGGACGAGGAAGAGGAAACGTTTACGGTAGGTCTGCAGGCTCACGATCCGGAGGAGGCCGCCATCGTGCTCAACGCGGTGGTGCAGGCATATCTACAAAGTCAGCGTCCGGGCATGGAAATCGAAGCCGGCTCGCCGATCGGTGATGCGGACAGCGGCTTTCGAACGGCGTTGGCGGACCAGATGTCGGCCGATCGGCTGATGCAGCTGTCGCGTGAATTGGCGGCGGCTCAACTCGCAGCCCGCGATGCGGCAGACCGATTGCGGCAGGCCGAGATCGATCCGCAGAACGTCACGCGGATGAACCAGCTTCTGAATGAAGCGGGCATCGACACACAGCTCATGGGTCTGCGTGAAATGAATTACCTGCAGTTCCAACTGTCTCGATTGAATACGACACTCAACAGCATGCCTTCGGGCTGGGGCCCGGACCATCATCAACGGGCCCCGGTAGAACGTGAAGCCGGCAGCATCCGTGCGGAACTGCAAACGCTGCGCGATGTCACCACGCAGGGCATGATCACTCTTCTGAACGACGAAGCGAAGCGGACCGCGGATCGCGAGGCGGAGCTGCTGGAAACGCTCGACCAGCAACAATCGCTGGCGTCGGCCCAAACACCGCTACCGATCAAAGTGATCGAATGGGCGAAGATCAATCGCAAGCCGGTCAGCCCGCAGGTAGTCAAAACGATGGCGGTTGCGACCGTGCTCGGTCTGTTCTGCGGCATCGGTTTGGCGACCTACTTCGAAGTCCGAGCCGGGCAAGCGATGCCCTCGCACGCTGCTGAAACGCTGCCCGCACCGGCCACGCCGGCCGCACGGCAGGTAACGGTTGCACCCGCTCGATCCGAGGCTCAGGCGGATGCCCCGCCGATGAATTTGCTGGAGCAGTCGGTTGTGGAGGCGGGTACGCCGGTTCTGGGTGTGGTGCCGCAGGTTCCATCCGGCCGCCGCCTGACCTCGCCGAACTTCGAGGCCTCGGCATCAAGTATCCACCAGGTTCGCGCGGTGCTGGAAATCCGCGCCCGTCAGGACAAGAATGCAGCCTACGCCTTCACCAGCCCGAGGCGGGGGGCGGGCAAGACCAGCGTCGCCATCGGCGTGGCGACCTCGCTGGCAATGTCCGGCACGAAAACGCTGGTCGTCGACTGCGACCTGGCCGGCCGAATCGCACGTGGCCAAACCGGCAGCCCCGTCGAATCGCAGGACTTCGGCCCGATCGACACGCAAGGCTCGTCGCCCGAGAACGATTCGCTCGACGACATCGCAATGTCCGAGGGGTATATCGACGATGCGGATACAACCGAACTGACCAGTCAGCAAAACCTCCAGCGTCGAGGCGTAGCGGGAATGCTGGACGGCGGGGCGCTGGATAAATGCGTGATCGAAGCAACCGTCCCGGGCCTCTGGCTGCTGCCGGCGACCCATGCGGAAACCCGACACATCGGTGCGCTGTCTGATGCATTCATCCGCCGACTGATCGACGAGGCGACGCACGACTATGACCTGATCCTATTTGACACCGGCCCGATCCCCGGCAGCGTCGAGGCGCTGTTGGTTTGCGGCCAGGCGGACGGCGTGGTGCTCGTCCTGCCGGAGAATGAGACCCCGGCCCACACCAGCCAGACGATGGCCTACCTCAAAGTCATCCAGGCGAAAGTGCTCGGCACCGTATTCAACAGCCCGGCGGCCAATCGTGAATCGACTGCCAATCCTCAGCAGTCTCAAGCGGCTGAAGCGAACGCTAATTTTAAAGAGCAGATGGTTTCCGAACAGGACGAGGATTTGTCGGACGATGCGTTTCTCCAAAGCGATCGTGCAGCCGGCTCGGGTGTCCTCGCCGCGGCGGTGTTTTCGGATCAGGAAACAAATGAGCGGTCGGACTGGACGCCTGATGCGGATGAGGTGAAGCAAGCGCACGACAAGAAGCCGGACACGGTCTTTGCCCCCTCGGTTGACGATCTGTTTGCTTCGGCCAACCAGGCGGTTGAAAATTCGTCGAAATCTTCTTGATTGCAATTCTTGCCGGTCGAGGCCGGCTGCTGCAGGAAACGTGACATGACCCGGCCATCGCAACAGCAGGGCGGGTTGCGTGCCAGGGTTATGCGTGGCGGGGCCTTTCTGGTCGGTCGGCAGGCAATGGGGATGGTAATCAGCCTCGTTGGGGTAGTATTGGTCACTCGCGAGATCGGGCCGGCCGCCTACGGGCTATTCGCTGCGACGCTTGCAATTTTCACGTTCACTTTTCTCATCACCCGCTGGGGCATCGATCTCTATCTCGTCCGCGCGGCAGAGTCGGACCACAACGAAGAGCGGTTCGATATCGCCTCGACGCTGCTGCTGGCGATCTCGCTGCTTGGATTGCTAGCGGGTCTGGCCAGCCTCCCGCTGCTGTCGGGTTGGGTTGGCCTCGAAAATTTTCAATCGATGATGGCGGTGTATTTCCTGATGCTGCCGGTCGCGATGTTGGCAGCGGTGCCCCGCGCGAAACTCGAACGTGATTTGGCATACGACAAGTTGGCGATCGCTGAGTTGATCACGCTGATCCAATTCCAATCCGTTGCGGTGCTGCTGGCCTACCTGGGCTGGGGGGCATGGTCGCTGACGCTGTCGTGGGTCATGAACCAGTTTCTGGGTGCTGGGATTACGTTCGGCATGGCCCGGTATCGGCCACGCCTGAACATCGACCGACCCGTTATGCGGGATATGTTGGGCCACGGCACGGGGTATACCGCCTCGATGTGTACCAACGAAGCGAGGACGCTGATTAATCCCCTGATCATCGCACCTTTCGCCGGGCCGCAAGCGGTCGGCTATGTCGGTATGGTCGTGCAGCTCATCACCCGGCTGAGCATCATCCGCATGATTTCGCAACAGATGTCCGTGGCGGCCTTGGCCAAAGTGCAGGAACAGCGTGACAAAATTCGCGACTTGTTAGGCGAGGGGATGCAGTTGCATGTCATCTGCGTGGGCCTACCGGTGCTGATATTTGTGCTGGTTTCACCTTGGCTGGTGCCGACTGCATTCGGCGAGCGGTGGAGGCCGATGGTGCAGCTGCTGCCGTATGTGGGCACGGGTGCGGTGGCGATGGGGCTGTTCTCGCTGCACGCATCAGTGTTGTACATGTACCGCCGGGCATGGCGGGTCGCGTCCTTTCATGTGCTATGGGTCGGCGTCATGTTCGCGGCGTCGTATGTGCTGGTAAAGCAGATCGGCTGGCTGGGATATGGCTGGGCGGAGCTCGCGAGCATCCCGACATATTTTGTGTTGCATCGCATCACATCCAAAGTGCTAGGCGGCTCGCCACGATTCGCGGTCCCGCTGGGCTGGGCGATGGCAATCAGTTTGCTGATGTTCTTCCAGACGCTGGGATGGTGGAGCCTGACGGGGGTCGGGTTACTCGCCATATGGCCAGCTTCGTGGCGAGAGATCGCGATGCAGTCGGCTCACCTGCAGAAGTTGCGGCGGTCACGACGACCTGTTGATGAAGAGCGTAAGCCATCGATGCCGCAAGCGGCCAAGGTACTGCCATTGATTCTTGTTGCGTTACTTGGACTCTTCCCCATGTCCGCACAGGCCCGCGAAATTCACGTCTCGCCTGAGGGCAGCGACAACGCAGTCGGCACGGCGGAGGATCCGCTGCGGACGCTGGCCCGAGCGGCGGTCCGAGCGCGGGCCGGTGATGTGGTGATCCTGCATGAAGGTTTATACCAAGGTCGCTTCCGCCCACCACGCTCCGGCGAGGCCGATCGGCCGATCACCTATCGCAGCGTGCCGACCGGCATAGCGATTGTCGATGCAACCGATCAGCCCTATGCGATCAAGCACGAAGGCAGCACATATATCCACCTCGAAGGCATCGTGTTCCGCAACGCGGTCAACGGTGTGCAGGCCCATCAGGCGATGGTGCAGCCCGGCGACCATTGGGTGCTGAAAGATTGCATCATCGAAAACGCCCTCGGGGCGGGGTTGGGCATACGGCAAGCCAAGCACGTTACCGTGCAGAGCGGCGAAATCCGCGGCAACGGGCAGATCGGCCTCGCGGTGTCCGATTCCCGCCATGTGACGATCCGCGATGTCAAAATTCACGGCAATAACCCGGGCTTTATCTCACGCGAGGCGTTGCTGAAAGGTGGAGCCGACCCAGGAATCGCCCTTGAACACGAGGGCCGATGGCACATCAATTCCGCCTGGGAAGCGGGGGGTACGAAGTTTCACCGCACGACGCATCTCCTGTTGGACGGTGTCGAGGCCTATGAGAACTTCGGCCCCGGAATCTGGCTGGATTACAAAAACACTCACGCGACCATCCGCAACTGCACCGCCCGCAACAATCGCAACCTCAACGAGCCCTGGCAAGGCGTGGGCATCTTCATTGAGTACAACCCCGAAAGCTTGATCGAGGTTGTCCGTAACTCCATTCAAGACAACGAAGGAATCGGCCTGCTCGTCGCGGAAAGCTCGCAAGTCAACATCGAACGCAACCGCATGACCAACGACGAACTCGAGTTCCGCGATATGGTCCGCGATTCTCCAAGTCCTTTGAACGATATCGCTGTAACTCATAACCGTTTTGACCAGTCCCGCATTCAAACCTCGCTCGGCGACTGGTCCAGGACCGCGACTAAAATTAAGTCACTTACGATCCGCAACAATGCTTTCATCGGCAAAGCGATTTACCGTTATAATGATGAAATCTTTGAAGGACTCACCACGATCCAGAAGCAACTTGGTTTTGAAATCGATAGCGATTTGATTGATCCGCGACAGTGACGAAGAGCAAAATCAACAAGTCAATCAACTCGCGGGACCGCTGCCCGATAGGCGTCGCTGATCTTCTCGGCGAGGCTGGTCCAAGTCAGCTCATGTGACCGTTGGATCGCACCGGCTGAGAGTTCTTCGACTTGCTCGGGTTGCTCCAGCAACCGACGAATTGCCTCCGCAAATCCCGTGATGCTGGTCTGCGGATCGGTCATAGCCACTTTGATCCCGCATCGCTCATCGATGGCCACACCCATCCCACAGGTGTCGTGGCAGATCACCGGCAGTCCAAGCGAAAGCGATTCCATCACCACGCTGGCCGAACCTTCCAACAGACTGGTCAGCACAAAGACATCCGCCTGATCCATCAAGTTCTGGGCCTGATCGAGCGGCACAAAGCCGACCCAATCGATCTGATCGGAGATACCCAAACGGTTGGCCAAGCGTTGCCATTGCCGGGTGGCCGAGCCTTGGCCGAGCACGGATAAATTGATACCAGGGTCAATATGTTGAAGCTTAGCCATCGCATGCAGCAGCAGAGGCATGCATTTGCGACCTTCGTGGATGCCGCTCCAGATGAGATTCAGCGGCCGACTCCCATCGAAACGGCGGGGATTCGTGTTGGGCTTGGGATCGCAACCGAGTTCGAAAAGCTGCTCGGAATCTGCCTTGAAATATTTGCGGACCATCCGTGCATTTCGGTCGTCTACTGACCAGATCATTTCCGCTCGGTCTGCCGCGGATCGACAACGCCGCTTGCTCAAAATATGCCACTTATTGATGGCGTTGCGGAAGCTATGCATCAACTGGTCTCGCCGACTGAGCATTTCGAGATACGACCAGGGCATCATCTGCGCTCCGCTCACCGGCCCCCAGAAGAATGGGATCGGCAGCTTCCAGAGATAGCCCGGCTCGCGGAATCCGGTGATCGTCAGGTGGTGTGCCAGATCAAAAGGAAATTGCGCGTGCAGCTTCCGCGCGACGGCCAAGGCTTCACGTTGCCAAGAGGCATAGCCCGCGTAATAGAACATCCGCTGCCATGCCCCTTCACGCTGCAGCCAGCGACTCATCGCGGGCTGATCCACGAAGTGCATGGTCAGCGAAGAGATCGGCCCATGCTCTCGGCAATAGGCCTGATAGTTTGTGACCGTGCGATTGTCGATGCCGCGGCCCGCCAGGACATGGACATCGTGATGTTTGGCGAGCTGCAGAGCATAATTCCAGCCAATACCGTTTTCCGACCCTTCGCCGGGCGTGATCGCACATGCAGAAAGCAGGATTCGCAACCGACGCTCTGCGGAATTGGCTGTCCTCCTGTGGGCCGTATCTTTGAGCATTGCCATCTCAGCGGTATGCGCATCAGGCATGATGCACCTCCGCTAGATCATCTGCCAAGATTTCGGGATATCGTTGATAAATCCATGCTGCACTGATGCCGATGCCAAAGATGACCCAAAACCAGACCCCGCCCATCGGCCCTTCGAGATAGACATCGAATGAGGCGTTGAGCATGATTGCGGCCCATACCGCGAGCAGCCAAATGAACACGCCGGACCATTGAAGATCGCCGCGTTGGCGCGATCGCAGGTAGCCGTTGAAGATTGTGATCAGCCAAGCAAGGTGCATCAGAATCCACATCGCCAGCCCCGGTACGCCCGCCCGGGCAAGGATCGTGATGTGCCCGTTATGTGGGCCGCGTAACGCTTCATCGGAGGTGACCTGGTAGCCATCGTCGGTGGCCAGGTTGACGCCGAAGCCCTTACCCATCCAGAAGTATTCGCCGTAAAACGTGTAATTGACCACATCCGTCCACCAATTCAGCCGCCATGTTTTGGTCCCCTGCAGGTCTCCCGATTCCTTGCTCGCAATCACGCTCATCGCGTTGTGCACCAGCTGTCTGGCCGAGTAATCGCGAGACCGCTCGGGGTTATTGACACGCAGGTCGATCGCCAGTGCCACGACGATGATGACCAGGCCCACCAAAGCGATCTCCCAACCCAGCCGCCCCTTGGGCCGCAAAGCGAAGGCGATGCAAAATGCCAACCCCCAAGAGAGCAGGCCTGCCCGCGACTGGGAGCCGAGCACCGCGATGAGGATGAAGATCAACAGCGGCCAGAGCAAGCCTTTGGGTCGCCACAGGCCAACGATGCCCAGGGCTGTAACCGCTCCGAGGTGGACCGCAACATCGCCGGGCTTGATGCTGACGATACTCACGTTCGCCCACGGCCAACTCGGCATCGCATCACCGAGTACCGCCCGGATGGCGATAGCGAATAAGAGTGCCACAAGGCCGACCGCCGCAAGCGTTCGGTAACGCTGAATAAGCCAAGCCAGGGTTTGTGGAAACGCGATGATGACGCTCGCGATCACAATGGCAAAGAGCCCGTAGCCTACGATGGCCGCATCGCGTGGCGCATCGATACCGTGGGCAGCGAGGTAGGGCAATGTACGCCAGGCTGTCCACGCCATCAGCACCAGCATGCAAAGCACTGCCGTAGATTTGTATACCTCCGACCACCGCGGGAGAAACAGGGTAAGCCCCAGACCCCACGCCAGCACGATCTCGGTGACAAACAGCGGTGGCAGACCCAGGTAGGCAAACCCCCGGCCAAAAACCGCTAACCCCATCAGTGCCAGCGTCAACATGGAAAGCCAGCGATAGGTTTGCTTCTTCAACACCCGTGACCGCCACGACGCATCGCCCGGACCGATCGCGTCGGCGGGGTATTTCGATAAGTTTGTGGTCGGAGCGGTGGCGGGCATAGCGAGAATCTGGGTGAAGTCTCAAGGTTTTATCGACCGGTAATTGCTTTGCGGGCAGCGAGGCCGAGGAAGATCGCGTTGGTCGTGGCGTATCGCTTCCACAGTCGACGGGGTTCTTTGCATAGCCGATAGAGCCATTCCAGCCCACGCTGCTGCATCCAGGCCGGAGCCATCTTCAATGTCCCGGCATGGAAATCGAACGCCGCACCGACACAGCACATCACGGCTCGAACATCGTCGAGGTGGCGGTGAGCGAACAGTTCCTGCTTCGGGCAGCCGATGCCAAGAAACACCAGCCGCGCACCACTTGCATTGATTCGGCGGGCAGCTGCGGCGTGTTCCTCATCCGTCAACGGACGGAAGGGCGGTGACTCGGCACCGACGATTTTCAGTTCGGGTAAGCGTTGGCTCAAGCGATACGTCAGCTGTTCCAAGGCGTCCGGCTTACCGCCGTACAGATAGATCGGCAAGCCTTCGGCCGCGGCGCGTACGCACAGATTTTGCATAACGTGCGGGCCGTACACCCGCTCACGCAAACCCGCATGGTGAAAGCGATTCATCGCCCATCGCACCGGCTGCCCATCGCATGCCACGATGTCGAACCGCTTGATCGCTTCGCGATATTGCGCATCCCGCACCGCCGTGACAAGGCTGTGCACGGGCATGAAATCGATGGCGGCGGTGCGGTGCTCATGAGCCCAATCGATGATGTGATCGACGACTTCCTGCGGGCCGGCCACACTGACCCCCACACCGAAGAGGTCTTTCTTCGTCGGGCAATCGGAGCCATCTGCGCCGACGGCGTCGGGTCGGGCGCGTGAGATTGTCGTCATGGGGGGTGTAGATCCACTCATGCAGTCGCTGCCGATGCACTTGCATGCGATTTGGTTTTGCCAAGGAAATGTTGATGGGCCGCTTGGTAAATCGACATGAGCCTGCCGTAATTGATGTCAGCGGTGTAAAGCGACTCGTAGCTTTGCCTTGCACCGTCGCTTAATCGTTGACGCTGCTCGTCATCGCGGTGCAGTTCTGTCATGAGATGGACCAGGGCATCGACATCACCTGCCGGGAACAACCGACCGTTCACGCCGTCCTGAATGACATCACGCATCGAACCAAGATCGCTGGCGATCACCGGCAACCCGTAAGCAAAAGCTTCGAGGATGACTTTGGGCAGGCCCTCGTACCACAGTGAGGGAACCACGAGGAATCCCGCCGGCCCGAGTATTTCACCGAGCAATGTGTTTTCGATGTAGGCATCATGCGTGACGCCGGGCTGTTGGCTTAACCGATCGATGACCGGCCGCTCAGGACCGTCACCGATGATCCGAATCGGAACCTCGCCACCCGTTTTTTCGACCGCCGCCGCCAATTCGCGGATACCTTTTTCCTGGGATAGTCGGCCGAGATATACGCCGTAACCTTGGTGATGCGATCCCACCCCCGAGTCGTCCATGATGAAATTTGGCTTGATATGAATCAGGCCTTCGTCGAGCCCTGCCTCGACCATTTTTGATTTCGCAAAATCCGTCAAGCCGATGTATGCGTTGACGCTGGAGTGATAGGTTTTTGCCAAGCCATGTACGCTGAGCATCACGCTGATGGCTGCACTGCCCGCCTTGCTGTCGCGATAGCAAGCGTGCCGAACGGCAGGCCATTTGAATCGCTTTTCCAGGCACTGTTCGCAGACTTCGCCGTCTCGAAACAGTGTCGCTTTCGGGCAGGCCAGGCGGTAGTTATGCAGCGTCTGCACGACCGGGACGCCCGCAGACTGACAGGCCCGGTATCCCGCCGGGGAGATCAGTGGCAAAGTATTGTGAAAATGTGCAATCGTCGGCTGATGTTCCTGAATCAGCCTCCGCAAGTCGGAAGCGGACCGCCGACTCCACAGCGTCGTCGCCGCGAGCCGGGCCGGGTTCATCTCCGCCACCTCGTCGTTGTGTCGCAGGTATTGGATGACGCGATGACCCCGGCTTTCCAGCAGTTGCCGTTCATCCTCGACAACGCGGTCCTCGCCGCCCGCTTGCTGATAATAATTGTGAACCTGCAGGACCTTCATCTTTCTCCCACTGCCCGTTTCCGTCGTTCATCCCGTGGTTGCAGCAGAGCACGTCTGCAGGACAAGCCCCAGACGCTTGAACGAACACGCAGCGCACTAATCCCCTCACGCTCCATTAAAAACTACACCCGCAAACCCCGCAGGCAAGCGGATTTTGCAGATTCTTTATTCGATTGGTTAAGACGGTGAATAGCTTTAAGAGTCACACATCCAATCCATTTCGCCTTAAACCATCGTCATCATCCAGCGATCGTCCGCGATCTGAAGCAGTCGACCCTCCATCGATCCGCCCGGCAGATTCAGTGACATCAGCAAGCATGGTTCAGCGGACCGATGGATGGTCATCCAACCGCGCCCGTCCTGCCGGACCCAGCCGCGACCATCCGTGAGCGTCCCCTGCCAGTGCAGGTACCGGCTGCGGTGATCCGGCAGTGCGGTCAGTTCAACCCGACCCAAACGCTGCCAATCATCCCAATGGTGGTCGCAACGAAATGTTCTAAGCCGACTCGTTGGGTCCGCCGCGGCCTCGGGATTTGGGAACAGCCAGTCCCAGTGCGGGCGGCCGGGCATGGCGTGATAAAGTAGGGTGGTGGGGGTATGCAGCATGGCTCTCGCCGGGCCGACGCCATCCGGTGTCAGCCGCTCGGGAAACCGCTAGATTAATAGCTTCACGCAATGATGACATGATGCTGACTTGCAGCATCGTCCACCAGCGAAGGATCAGCACCGATGAAATCACTCAAGTCCAACCCGATTTTCCTTGCCGCCATCTGCCTGTTCATGACCGGCTGCGTTACGAATGTCACGCTGCGTGAGCAGGGATTCGAGGATTTGCGCAATGACGACTACGCGTCTGCCGTCGAGGATTTCCAAGCAGCGGTCGACAAGAAACCCAGCGACTACCAAAGCCAGTACTACCTGGGCCTGAGCTATCTGCGATTGGATGAGCCAATCAAAGCCCAGACCCCGCTCGAGCAGGCACTGGCTTTGCGTCCCGAGGACCCGCAGTGGACGCCAAAGATCGCCGACGCTCTAGCGGAGTCTTATCTAAATCAGGGCCGAACCGAAACGCTCTACGGCTTTCTCGACAGCATGGTTCAGGCCAACGGCCAACAGACACGCGACTTCCTCAGGCAGGCGGAGTTCCTTGGCCGGGCCGGCGACGCGGACGGCCAAAAGCTGGCCCTGCAGAAAGCCGCCTACTTCGCCCCGATGGGTGATGCCGAGCCTTACCTGAAGATCGCGGACTTCTATCAGGAGGTTGACGATTTCGACAACACGGTGCAGGCCTTGAAGTACGCCTACTACGTCAACCCCGAGCTCGAAGAAACCAAAGACCGCCTCCGCGGCCTAGGCATCGTCCCCGGCCCCACCATCTCCGATGCCCCCCCCAAACCGGAGATCATGCAAGAGCCCGCGGAAGACGAATAAGGTGGATTTTTCACCCGCCCCCGTTTAGCCGAGCGGCGAAGCCGCCGGGTCCTCACAAAGTTCATTAAAGCGTCGCCCCGCCTTCCAACGGGCCGACGCAGGTATATCTGGGTTGATTAAGCCTTGCGACGACGGATCAACGCCAAGCCGCCGAGTCCAGCCAGCAAAGCGGCGCTGGTTGGTTCGGGAACGACGAATTGAAACGTGGCCGAGTCACTAGTTTCTAGCACGCCATTGACCGTGCCGCTGACGCTGAGTTCGACATCATAGGTGCCGAGTTCAGTGAAGCCCCAGTTGAAGTGGCTGTGACCACCGTAGGTGACGTACAAAACATCCCCATCGGTGCCGGTCTGTACGCCGTTACTGGTATCAAACCAATCGCCGAGCGAGTCCCAGACCGCAAGTTCGGCGTTCGGGGTTGACGTCGTAACGCTGATCAGATTCAAACGAAGATAAGTGCCCGTATCAAAGCTGCTGGTGAGCCGGGTATCATCCGTGTCCCAACTGTCAAAAGCCAATGCATTCTCGTCAAATCCATCCTCGGCACCGATGCCGAGATAAAGTGTTTGCGCGAGTTGGCTGGATGGCAAAAGGTAGTAGGACTTGCTGTTATGGGTGGTTGTGAGAGCTGGATTGACCGTGGCAATCGCTTCGCCGGGTTCATATTCAGCGTCATTCGTTTCATCATGCCAGTGCAGCCCGAAGGCACCACCTTCGACCAGGCCGATGTCGACATGTTCGGTGGTGAGTGTGGTCACAGTCGCTGCAGCGTGAGGCCCGGCACAGCAAACGCATAAGGCTAACGCCAAATTGAAACATGATGGTCTATTTCTGAAAAAAAGCATTACTCAAAATTCCTTGAAAAAAGGTTGGCTTGACTAGGTTCGTTCACAAGTCACTTAGGGATTGCGAAATTAAAATTATCCTCGGCCCAAGTTCGCAATTGCTGGGCCTGAACCGTAGCGACATGGGAATCGCCAAAGAGTTGGCCGGCTCCGCCGGCGGTGTGATCGCCCGAATCGACATTGCCGAGATGCCGATCGGGTTGGATGTCGTCAAGAATGTTGTTCCAACGCCCGGCTCCGTTGGCTGGCACAAACCAATTTCGGCTGTGGGTGTGGTCATTAAAAACCGAGGTCGTGGCGTCGTTGGCCAATTCGAATACCGTCGGCGTCGTTGTCGGTTCCTGCAAATTCCAAAGATTCAGCTGTGCATCGGGACCGTCGACCGCGACGTATTCGTTTACCGAATAGCTTGTCGCTTTCGTTGGGCTGTTAAGGCGAAGCTGACCTTTGGGGTCTTCGGGGCAGATACGGATCTCATCGACATCCTGTAGGTAAGGAGCAAGTGTCCAAACCCATGAGCGGGTAAATGCCACACTCGTGGTATGGGTCGTTTCCGGGAACCAACCGCGATGCTCCTGGGCGTACATCGCGATGCCGAGGCCGACCTGCCTAAGATTCGACAGACATTGGACCTGTCGCGCCGAAGCCTTCGCGCTGCCCAGCACCGGCAGCAGGATGCCGATGAGCAGGGCGATGATGGCGATGACAACCAGTAGCTCGATGAGCGTAAATGCGGCGCGCCTGCGCATGACGCGGTCCTTCAGGAGAGCAGGGATGTTGGAGAGAAGAGGTCCGGGTCAGGAGAGGGGGGCCGGGGGGCCGCGACCGCGGATCGCATCGATGGCGAGAGCCGACGGTTCTGTGTCGGCGATGAGAACCAAGCTCGTGAAAACTGTTGGCCAGGGTACAACCGCGTGATTCAGATCAGCGGGATCGACCTGCACATGGTGCAACAGATGGCAGGTCCCGCAGTGATCCGATTCCTGCTCGGCAGGGGCGGACTTGTCCGGATGCGATGAATCGGAAGCACAGCCGTGATGTTCGCTCGATGTGTCACCGAAAGCGTGTGAGCCGACAGCCGTCGCCGAATGCTCATCGTGCTGATGGCCAAGCAACCCCGCCCCGCTGAACACGATCGCTAAGGCGCAGACCAGAATCCACGTTGAAAGATTTCGAGCGTTCACGCCGCGGCCCCCTCCCCGCAATCGGCACATCGACCACGCAGCAGGATCTCGTGTGATTCGAGGTTGAACCCCTGAGGCACGAGCCGATCCATTTTGCCGGGGCAGCCCGGGACATCGAAGACCCGCTCACAGGTCACGCACTCAAAATGATGATGGTGCGGCCGATCAGCGGGCTCATAACGGGTCGGGCCGTTGGGCATTTCCACCTCAGCCAAAACGCCCGACTCCGCCCCCTGATTCAACAGCCGATAGACCGTCGCAATGCCGATACCGGTGTCGGACAGGACGGCGTGCAACTCCGCTGCAGAGAGCGGGCCGTCCGCACCGCGCAGCGCAGCTTCGACGGCATTTTGATATCTGCTCGTACGGCTCACAACCTGGATGATAATCAGTTATCAAAAGATTGCAAGTCGGTTTTTTCACTGCAGGAAAGGCCGTCCCTCTCGCTCCACGCTTGTAGCAGGTTGGATAAGATGAAGTCATGCCAGCCAACGATGCCGATTATGTCAATGTCGATCTGCCGCCGCTCAACGCGGCCGAGTCTTTTTTCCTGCCCGAGGTTTTCAAGGGTTTGGGCACGACCTTCCGCCACCTGGCCGGGGCGATCGGCGGATCGGGTCGGCCGAATAATCGCGCGATGGAATACCCCGAGCAGCGTCGCGAAGACCTTCCAGTCGAACAGGGCGGGATTAACCGCAGCAACTTCCGTGGCGTGCATCGGCTGAATCGCGACGAAGACGGCCGGGTCCGCTGCGTCGCCTGCTTCATGTGCGCCACCGCCTGCCCCGCCAACTGCATCCACATCGAAGGCAAGGAAGCCCCCTGGTCCGACCGCGAGAAGTACCCGATCAAATTCGACATCGATGAACTGCGATGCATCTTCTGCGGCATGTGTGAAGAGGCCTGCCCCGTCGATGCGATCGAGCTGACGCCGACCTACGACATCACCGGCCTGTCCCGCCAGGAAATGATCTTCGACAAAGAGAAGTTGCTTGCCGTCTACGACGCGACGGTGGAAGATAAGCCGATGTAATCGTTACGTCAGAAGATTCCGAAGTCGTATTAATATCTGGTCAATTAAAATATTCAGTTTTGCCTGCCGTTAAGCTACTTATCAAGAGTAAGTGACATTCGTATTGGTAATCAGTGAAACCGGTCCGGTTCAACTGCCGACCGGAGATAGCGGTTTTCAAGTTGATTAAAGCTTAAAAATTTAGCAGGGTCCAGTTGGTGCATCCGCTGATTAAGGCTTCTATACTGTTCGCCCTAAGTCCATCGATCTAGAACAGTAAACCCCAGAATGAAGTTTGAGCCACGATGAAAGCAGCACTTCTCTACGGAACCTGTACCGGAAAGACCGAAGCCGCCGCGGAGTTGATCCGCGATGAGTTCGGCGACGACTTTTTCGAAACCTACGAAGACATCGCCCAAGTCGGCGTCGAGGGTTTGGCGGGGTACGACTTCATCATCTGCGGCATTCCGACATGGGACGTCGGCGAGATCCAGTACGACTGGCAGGATGTCTACGACGCCTTGGATTCGGTCGACTTGGCCGGCACGAAAATCGCGATGTTCGGCATGGGCGATCAGGGCGGATACCCCGACACCTACCAGGACGCGATCGGCATGGTCTACACCCGCATGCTCGAGCAGGGGGCGGAGGGCAAGATCGGCTTCACCGAGACCGATACCCACGATTTCGAAGAATCGAAGGGGCTGATCGACGGCAAGTTCTGCGGGCTTGCTCTGGACGACGACTGTCAGCCGGAGCTGACCGAGCAGCGGGTCAAGGATTGGGTCGCCCAGCTTAAATCCGAGCTCGGCGTTGACTGAGTGGGTCAAGCCGTTCCCGGTCGGCATCGACGCAGTCAAACACCGGACTCAACACGACGATACCGAACAGAGCTGGTCCATTGACCGGTCCGCGGACCTCTACGGAGTCCCGCGGTGGAGCGGCGGCTATGCTTCGATCAATCCGCAGGGTCACGTTTGCGTCCACCCCTGCAGACAATTGGAACGGTCCATCGATCTCGTTGAGCTGACCCGTCAACTTCGCGAGCGGGGGCTGCAGACACCACTGCTCATCCGCTTCCCGCAGATCATCGAAGACCGGCTGATTGCCATTCAGCAAGCTTTCGAAAAGGCCCGGGCGGAATTCAGCTATCGCGGGGGTTACCGCGGGGTCTACCCAATTAAGGTCAATCAGCAGCGGCATGTCATCGAAGACCTGATCCGCTACGGCCGACCGATGGGTTATGGCTTGGAGGTCGGCTCGAAGCCCGAACTGATCGCGGCGATGGCTTTGATCGATGATCCGCAGACCCTGCTGATCTGCAATGGTTTCAAGGATGAGGCATTTATCGAAGCCGTTATGATCGCTCGGAAGCTCGGCCGCAACGTCATCCCCGTGATCGAAAAGAAAGGCGAGCTTGAGCTGATCATTCGCCAGGCCAAGGCTCATCAGGTCCGCCCCGCGATCGGGGTGCGGGTCAAGCTCGCCAGTGGCGGCGCTGGCAAATGGGAAAGTACTGGCGGCGACCAGAGCAAGTTCGGCCTGACCATCTCCCAGGTGGTCGGCGTCGTCGACCGCTTGCGTGATGCGCAAATGCTGGACTGCTTGAAGCTCACCCATTCGCATCTTGGCAGCCAGCTCAGCGACATCCGCGCGCTTAAGCCGGCCATGATGGAGGCGGCCCGCGTATATGCCGAAATCAAGAAGCTCGGGGCGGGCCTTGAGATGCTCGACGTGGGCGGCGGCCTGGGCGTGGACTACGACGGCTCGCGCAGCGGCAACGAGTCGAGCCTGAACTACTCGCTCGAAGAATACGCCAACAACGTGGTCTATCACGTCGGCGAGGTCTGCGATGCGGTCGGCGTGGAGCATCCGACATTGATCACCGAGGCCGGCCGAGCGATGGTCGCCCACCACAGCGTGCTCATCATGGATGTGCTCGGCCAGGCGGAGCGTGCGAACGGCTCGGAACCGCATGAGACGGGCCCGGCTGACGAAGACCTGCCCGAGCCGATCCGCACCCTGGTCGAGACGCATCGCGAGATCGATCAATGCGATCCGCGCGAAGCGTTTCACGACGCTCAGGTCGCCCGCAAGCAGATGCTGACGCTGTTCAACCTCGGCTACTGCAACTTGGAACAGCGCGGCATCGGTGAGCGGGCGTTTCATGCGATCAGCCAACACATCCACCGCGTCAGCCAACTTAATCATGAAGAGGCCCCCGAACTGGCCGCGCTTGATCGGCTACTCTGCGATATCTATTACTGCAACTTTTCAATCTTCCAGTCGCTGCCCGACAGCTGGGCGATCGATCAGCTCTTTCCGATTATGCCGTTGCAGCGTCTGGATGAGCGGCCGACTCGGCAGGGTATCCTGGCCGACATCACCTGCGATTCGGATGGCACGGTCGATCGATTCATCGACGCCAGTGGATCGCTCGAACCTTACCGCCCGACCCTCGATCTGCACCCGCTTGACGACGACGACTATCTGCTAGGCGTGTTTCTCGTCGGGGCTTACCAGGAAACGCTTGGCGACCTGCACAACCTCTTTGGCGACACCACCGCGGTCCATGTAATGCTCGATGCGGAAGGCAAGGTCAACGTCGATGAAATTGTGGAAGGTGACACGATTGCAGAGGTCTTGAGCTATGTGCAGTTCGACATCGACAAACTCCGACAGCGTTTGAGCGATAGCTTGAAGCTGGCAGAGCTATCCGAGCGGGTCACGCCAGAGGAAAGCCGGGCGCTCAATCGCTTCTATGAAAGCAGCCTGTCGGGCTATACTTACCTGACCTGATCTGCTTGATAATGAATGACGGCTTGATTGTTAGCCAATGTTCAACTTGGTCATGGACATTCGCATTCGTAGATGAAGGATGGCCCGAAAATCAGTCATATGTACTCGCCCTGCTGCTGTTTGCGGTAGGTCGCAGGCGGGATGCCCCAGGACTGAGTGAAAGCTTTCGTGAGGTGGAATCGGTCGGAGAAGCCCAGCGATTGTGCGATAGAGTCGAGGCTTTCGTCGGTGCGGGTGAGGCGCTGGGCGGCCTCGGCGAGGCGGCGCTTGCGGATGTGATTGGCTGGGGTTTGGCCAGTCGCGGATTTGAATCGACGGATGAATTGGCTCACGCTCATCCTGCACAAGCCGGCGAGGTCCGGGACCGGCAATGGCTCGCCGATCGCCGAGCGTATCCGGATCAGTGCCGGCTCCACCGCGCGATGCGCCGCTGTCATCCCGAGCACCTCCCGGGTTGCGGCATCTGGCAGCGTGTCCAGCACGTCCCCCATCGCTGTGAGGATGAGCGCTTTAGCCCACGCCAAAGCCGCGGGCCGTTTGAGATCGTAAGCATCTTTCGACAACCCGTCTCTCAGACGGGCTGTGAGTTCGGACATCGCTGAATCCAGCGGCAGCGCGATCGGCTGGGGCAGATGCCTGGTCGTCCAGTCCTGAGTTGCGCCGACCATGTCGAAGTGAACATAGAGATGATCGACCGCGGTCTCGGCTTTGCAATTGAAAGTCACCCAGGCCGGCACGATCACCAGCCGATCCGGGGCGATGTCCAGCCTGCCCCAAGGTCCGGTCAGCGTCGCCCCCGCCGACCGATTCACATACAGCCGCGAAAAGCTCGACCGCACGCCTCTATGCCGCCATTTGGCATCGATCTGCAGTTTGCGGGTCTGCAAAACCCTTGCCTCCAGACCGTCCTGAAGCAGCGGTCCGTACCCCGCGATATGGCTGGAATGAGATGCGGATGCAACCGACATGCTCAAATTTTACACAAATCGCACTCATCCCGACATAGATCATGGCTTCATTGATTGTAAAATTTAAGGCTTCGGTATTTTCAAAGATATTTCGTACACAGGCGAAGGAGTCATGATGTCAAGTGTCAGCACCGTTGGAGACCGATCCGCTGTCCGAACCGTTGAAGTCGATGCGACCACCGGCAACACGCCACGCAGTATGGATCGCTTGCGTGATTGGGAGTATCTCGAACGGCAGATTCATCGGCTGATGTGTGCGTGGGGCCGGTTCTTCAGCCGATGGGAAGACATCACGGTGATGCATCACCACATCTGGTCGCAGGCCGAGTGCATCCGCAAGCTGCGGGATCGGCTCACGCAATTCCCCGGCGGTAAGAAGAACCTCGATCAGCCGGTATCCAATCGGCTTGAAGCGCTGGTGAATCATGTCCTGTGTGCCCCGACCCAGAGCGACGCGATCGAGGGGATCTACAGCCTGCTCAACGGCGCGATGCTCAAGTCCTATGCCGATTACGCCATTGCCGCCCACCCTGTGCACGATGCGCCGACGCTGGACCTGCTTAACGACATCATGACGCAGAAGGAGCAGTACCGGCTCTGGCTGCGCGAGCTCCGCCGGCGGTATCCCGCTTACACCGGCGATCAGGCCTACCTCGAAAAATTCGAGTCGATCCTCATCGATTTGGATCATCTGACCCTGCCGCTGACCCCGACCGACCCGCCGGCCAAGCCTGTCGGGCTCGATGCGAAAACGACCTTCCAGATGCCGCGTTTCGCCGGCCGACCCGCCGGCTCGGAGCCCAAAGCCGATTTCAGACCCTTCATGTTCGCGGACTTTCAAACCGATGTCGAAGCCCGCCGCCTGTTCTGGTGTTCGGGTTATGCCAACGAAATGAATCTCGCGATGGACCAGTTGCGGTGGATTTATGAGACGCCGTATATGGCTTGGGATTTTCATTACGACGTGTCACGGCATATGTGGGACGAGAGTCGGCACGGCGACTCGGGCCGATCCCGGCTGCTGGACTTCGGAATCGACTTGTCGGAGATCGGCTACCTCAGCTACGACCCTGAGGACCCTTACACCGACCGCTTCTCGCTGCTGCCGCAACTCGAAGATGACCAGCCAGACGCCATGCCCGCCAGCGGTGTGGCCGAGCCTCTCACACCATCGCAGGTCTACGACGAGGTGTTTTACATCGGTATGATCGCGGAGAACGGTCACTTCCAAGTCAAACGCGAGGCCTATGAAGACTTCAAGGCCGGCGGGGATATGGAGTCCGCCGAGATGATGCTGTTCGACATTGTCGATGAGCATTCGCATGTGCAATACGCGCACCGCTGGTTGCCGGTGCTCGCCGAGTACGACGACCGCGCGATCGAGATTGTCGAAGGCTGCAGGGAAGCCGGCCTGCAGGTTCCCGAAGAGGTTGCGGTGCTGGGAGTCGATAACGACGAAATGCGCTGCGAATTTGCACCCGTGCCGATCTCCAGCGTTGATGACGATCAGCGATCGCAAGGCTACGAGGCCGGCCGCCTGCTCGACCAACTCATGCAAGGCAAGCAGCCGCCTGATCGCACTTTGATTAAGCCCCGACAGGTCGTCACACGGGTCAGCACCGATATCCTCGCCATCGACCATCCGAAAGTCGCCGCCGCTTTGAAACTCATCTGGAACCACTTCCGTGAACCGTTGACTGCAGGCGATATTTCAGATGCGATTCCAATGTCGGGTCGGCGGTTACACGATGCGTTTTTGAAACACGTCGGCCGAACGATTAGCCAGGAAATCAAAAGGCGACGGATTCAACACGCCAAGTCGCTGCTTGCTGAAGACCCCTCAGCCAAATTGGAAGCGGTTGCGACGCAATCCGGCTTTAGTTCCGGCGATCGGATGACCAAAACCTTCGTCGCCATCACAGGTGAAACACCCTCCGCCTACCGCAAGCGAATCCAGGTCTCGTGAATGATTTGAGCTCTGTCGCCACAAATGACAAGAAAGTGACCGGGGTGGGATTCGA
>CAZFZS010000023.1:0-9337 GCA_964523485.1 uncultured Phycisphaeraceae bacterium
CGGGCCGCAGTTGCCGATCTGCACGAACTCCCAGGGATACATTGGCTCGACGAGCTTCTGGCACTCGTTCCAGAAATTCACATTGTCGGATTTCATCAGGAACATGTTCTCGCCATCAAGGCGGGAGATCATGTGATAGAAGCCGTTGATCTTCCGCGGAAACAGCGCCATGCCCTTGTTCTGGACATACTTGCCGTTGAGCGTATGGATGCGGATCGTCTGGAAGTCCTGCGTTTCGATGAGTTGCGGCAGGATGCGGAAGCCGTTGTAGGCGGTGTACGTGCCGTAGTAGGTCGTTTGCCCGTCCTCGCCGGTGTATGCGGTGAGGCGGACATCCTCGATGCCTCGCGACTCGTTCTCCGATGTCGGGAAGATCACGATCTCCTGCGGCTGGGCATCCGGCGGAACGGTCAGCGTGTAGTTGGACCGGGCCAGCCAGAGCATGTTCTCCGCCGTCTCATTGAACGGCTTGGGGCAGTTCGGCCGATTCCGGACCTGCGCGACCTTGTGATCCAACTCGTCATAGGTGAAATAGTCCGGCAACTCATCGAGCACCACGCGAGCCGCATCGGTGTAGGCCGCCATCTCAATCAGCTTGAGGAAAAACAATTTCTTCTCGTATCGGCGGTCCGGGTTGACACGCATCTTCGCGGCGTATCGCGTCGGCGTATCGAAATGAATCTTCGCATCCTTGTCGATCGTGCCCGTGCGGAACACGATCGACGATACATGGCCCTCGCCGGTCGCCCGGAGTGACAGGATGAAGCGCAGCTCGCCCGGGCCGGCCTGCGACTGATCGGGGTGCGGCACAATCGAGGGGTTGAACAGCGCCGCCGACTCGATCGCGTATTCCATGGTGAAGTACGAGCCGATCAGCAACCGGCGATTTGCGGACAGGCTGTCCGGGTCCTCGACGTGCTTTTTGATGTAGCCGAAATGCCGTTCAAAAGTCGCATCGATATTGCGGTGACGCTCCGCAAAATCTTCGCAGACCTGATGCAGCAGCCGATCGACGTGGTCGTCGCTCAATGACGCAACGCGATTAAGTACGTTCTTGATGCGTTGTTCGCCGCCGACTTGAAAGTGTCGGGCGATGACGCGCTTGTCATCGGAACTGAACTTCTGCCGGGTGCGATGGACTTGAATACTCGAGTTCTTTGGCATGATCTCACCGGGAACGCCTGGGGATAGGAGGCCAGCAGGTGGCGTCACTATATCGGCGATGAACGGCGATGCGGTCCAGCGAACGGCTATTCAAGCTTGATTTTTCGATCAGAAGGCTGCTGGCAGGATTCGAAACGCGGGCCTGTCGCCGATCGCCGATCGCCGACTCAGCTTTCTTCATCGCCGAACAAGGCTCGACCGACACGGACGACGTTCGACCCTTCCTCGATCGCGACCTCGAAATCCTCGGTCATGCCCATGGACAGCAGGTTGAAATCCTTGCCGCCGAACTTGGCGGTCTGCACATCGTGAAAAATTTCCGCGGTGCGAGCGAAGGTGGGGCGGGCGTCTTCCGGGTCCTCGCATTGAGGGGCCATCGTCATCAGGCCGCGCGGCCGAAGGTGCATCATCGAATCAATCTGCTCGATGAGGTGGATGACTGCAGGGGCCGCCACGCCGGATTTGCTCGCTTCGCCTGAAGCGTTGACCTGAATCAGGATGTCGACCACGGTGTCGTTTTTCGAGGCGTAATTGTGCAGCTCCTCCGCTAACCGCAGGCTGTCAACCGAATGGATCAGATCGACATGCGGAACGCACTGCTTGACCTTGTTGCGCTGAAGGTGACCGATCATGTGCCAGCGCACCTGATCTGGCGTCCGTTCATCAGGCTTCGAGCCTGCCCCGGCGAGTGTTTTCTTACGACTCAAAAACTCTGCCAACTGCGGCACCCGCTGGGCAAGCTGTTGGACTTTGCTTTCGCCTAGATCCGCCTGACCGAGCTCGACCGCCTGCCGGATCTGATCCGGGCTGGCGTATTTGGTGACCGCAATCAATGCCACGCGGTCCGCGGTGCGTCCAGACCGCTCCGCCGCCTCGCCGATCCGATCACGGACCTGTTCAAAGGCGTCCTGCAACTTGGCCGACCCTGCTTTTCGCGTTGAAGCCATGCCGAAGATTAAGCCGTCACCCGAAATCACGCAAGATTCCGCAAGGTGATGCACAGGTTATTGACCCTGTATTAAAGACAATCGATTGATGAATCTTAGCTCTCATCTATGCTGCTCAATCCATCGCTCAGCATCGCTCATTGTAATCAGCTCGCCCTCCAGTTGCAGATCGTAAACTTCTGTTAGCAGCTCGCCCAATCGGGGGCCCGGCTTGACGCCGAGCGCAATCAATTTCTGCCCATCCAAGAACGCCTCAGGGGTCAGGCCAATGCCGTCGTTGGTCAGTTTTTCAATTTCACATGCCATGCAATCGTAAAGCCCGATGGCCTGAAGGAGTACAGCCGCTTGTTCCCAGTCGGGGGCAGTCAGCACCCGCTTTCGGCCCGCGGTCGACAGGCGGGACCATTGCGTAGCGTCGGTCAGTCGCTGAGCGATGGCTTTCACCGCATCCCGCTCGTCATTACTTAGCACCAGCGCTTTCCGCCACTGCGCGATTTGGCGTGGCTGCGGCAGCACTTTCAATAACGCTTCTAGCGAGTCGGGCTTGGCCGCCGAACCGATCGCGCGGTCGATCGCCCAACCCGCGAGTACGGTTGGGTAATCACATTCATTTGGCAACGCAGGAACGACCACGTCATCTCCTACCTGACAATCGTCCTGCAATACCGGACCATCCAGACGATGGTCCTGCAGCAAGCGAATCGCGTCAGCTCTAGCAGGATGCACCAACATCACCCGCACCTCCTGGCCGATCCGCTCTCGGCTGATCCGTCCGAGATTTTTTGCGGATTCGCGGATCGCCGCAGCCGTCCGTGATTCGATCTCCAAGTTGAAACGGGCGGCAAATCGCACCGCCCGCAACATTCTCAAATAGTCTTCCGAGAACCGCTGTTGCGCCTCGCCGACTGCTCGCAGGCGGCTCGCCTTGAGGTCCGTCATCCCGCCGACGTAATCGATGATGCCCTGGGGGTCCGCATCAGCATTGGGTATTTCAGAGTGCAGCGGGTCTTCAAACAGTGCGTTAATGGTGAAGTCCCGGCGATAGGCATCCTGCCGGGCATCGGTGAATGCCACCGCGCTGGGCCGACGCCCGTCGTGATAGTCGCCGTCGCTTCTGAAGGTCGCGACCTCGGTGGCGATCCACGGCGTTTGCGGTGAACGATGGCCGGTCGATCCCTGATAGACGAGGATGACGCCGAAGGCTTCGCCGACTGCCCGGGTTCGCGTGAATAAAGCCTGCACCACATCGGGCGTTGCACTGGTGGCGACATCGTAATCCTGTGGTTTTAACCCCAGCAATCGGTCACGGACGCAACCGCCGGCGAGGTAGGCATCGTGGCCATGCTCGCGCAGCCGACGGATGACCGCCACCGCGGCCTTGCGAGATTGATCCGCTGAATATTCGGCAGCTGCGTCCATTATCCCGTGATTATCACGCGATGCGGTAAGGCAGTTCAACTACGGCCGTCGTATCTCACGCGAGACGATCAGATCGGCCGACCCATCGCAACCGGCTGAACGACCTCTTCATCTCGCGCATCATCCGCCTCTTCATCTTCGCCCTCGGCTTTATCCGCTGGCTCGGGGACCGGGGCGTTGTACGCAGCATTCAATGCGGGATGCGGCGTGTCGCGTGTACTACGAATGTCCTGCAGCGATGAGGTCGACACATCCTCGAGCTTCTCGGCCTTGCGCAGCTTGGGCTTTTTCACGCGCTTGAGCCGCTGCGGAGCCGAGGCAAATAGCACGCCGCAAAGGATGGCCTGCAAGCCAATGAACGGCAGCCGCACAGTTTCACCCGGGCCCGTCGTGCTCATCCATGTCAGTAACCCAAAACACGCGACCAGAAGCAACGCGGCGTCGAACTGCCTGCGCCAGAGCATCAAAACCAGCCCCAAGGCACACCCGAGCAGGACCAACGCATTGATCGCAACCCAGCCGTCGATTGCATAGGCGGTCGCGGGGTCGGAGGCCGACTGACCCATCGGCACCCGCCCGAGCCATTGCTCAGCATGTCCGCCAGGCGAGTAGTCAATTCCCATCACCTGAAAGGCTTGGTCCACCGAGTGATCGAACGCGGTCACCAGTGAAGCTTGTTGAATAACTTGGAGATGTCGCGCCCGATCGGCCAGCACTCGTTCCTTGCCAAGCGTGTCGACGATGTCGATGACGCCCTTGTCCGCATTCTCTGCCACAGCACCCTGAGCCCGGACTTCGACCAACAGCGCGTTGTGGATTTCTTTCAGTTCCTGGGGGTCGTCCGAGGTGGCATTCATCATCGCGACCGTATCGAACAACCGATCGACCGCGACGCCGGCCGTCAGTTGCGGCAACATGCCTAGCTCCATATTGCGGTATATCCACGCCCCAGCCGGGATCGCGGTGCCGACGACCAGCATGGCAGCCAGCCCGATCGATCGGAACCGTCGACCGGTGAGCATGACCCACGTCGCGGCCAACGGCGTGAGCCAAACCATCAGCGGGCTGAACAGGGCCGCTGCGCCAATTGCAACGCCGCTTCCAAATGATGAGCGGAATGTCCTTTCCTCGGTACAGGCAATGCCGACCAGCCCGAGCATGACCAAAGCGATGACGATCACATCGGCCGTCAGCATGGCCGGGCTCAGCACCATTGCGGGATGAATCGCCACCAACACCGAAGCCATCAGCGCGGGCTTATTTGCTCTCAAGAGCGATCGGCCAACGAAGAACACCAGCGGCACCGCGGCCGCTCCGATTGCACATTGCACGAATAACAACCACTTATGAGATAAGCCGGTCATGGCAAACAGCGACAAGACAACCGGGTAGCCTGGCGGCTGATAAATTTCCGGGCGCAAGGTCTCCGCCTGCAACTCGCCTCGTTCGATCCGCATCGCATCCAACTGAGCTTCAACTGAACCGGCGGGCTGCTGACTCAATGCGAAAGCTTGGGACTCGGCGATGTTGTCAGCGATCGCCAGCTGAGTCGCGGTCTGATCGAAGTACGCATTTTCGACTTCGCTGAAGGGGCCGATCAGGACGACCAATAGCCGGAGCACCAAGGCGATCGCGGTAATCATGGTCAGGTAGAAGCCGACAGACTCGACATCCGCGCGGATAGCGGATCGGCCCGAGCTGCCCTTGGCCGACCGATTCAGGTCCATGCCCGGCACGCCGTGCTGCAGGTTCGGCAGCGGGTCGGGTGAAAATGATGAAAGTGGTGATGACAATGCTTTCTCCTGATCGATTGCGCAAGGCGATAAATCGCGTTGGTCCTTTCCGGTTACATCGAACAAACCGGGCAATCGAGCCATGTCTGGGCGGAACATATTGATCGTCCCAGCGAAGTTTTGCAGTTTGTAAGGATTAGGCGAGGGATTCCGCGGCCTGTGCTTTGAATTACACCGGCAATTTTCTGGGAACTCGGCAGGCTGTGGCGGCTTGCACACCTTGACAAAGCTGTCGGGGACTCTACCCTTAATGGTTCGCTGGACGGCATGGGGTCGTCCAGGCGGCTGAGGTGTAAGGATGATTTACACGTTTGGAAATCCTGGCTCGGAACGGACCACCCGGTGATGGGCTTCGCAAGAAGCCATCTCGGACCCCGCCTCCAAGGGCTGCTCGACTCCATGAAGGAGGGCGCGGCCTTGCCTTGACGCCCCGCGTGCATCCCGCCGGTTCTCAGGTCTGGTCAAGACCCGAGCGACCCGACCTCAGCCACGAGTGCCAATGCCTCGTGGTTTTTTATTTGAACCTCGGCCTACATCTGAAGACAGAAACTAAATAGCAGGAACAAAATATGAACGGCACCGAAATGCTACGCCTGGTCGATTCGATCTCTCGCGACCGCAATGTTGACAAAGAAACGCTGCTCGTCGACCTCGAGCAGGCGATGGTGTCCGCCGCTCGCAAACACTTCAACGCCGTCGATACCGAAGAATTCATCTGCCAGATCGACCGGACCAACGGCAAGATTCAGGTTTGGCGGGAAGACGAAGAAATCGCCCTGGAAGACCTCGGCCGTATCCCCGCCCAGACCGCTAAGCAGGTGATGATCCAGCGGTTCCGCGAAGACGAGCGGGCCAGCATCTATAACGAATTCATCGACCGCGTCGGTGAGCTGACCACCGGAATGGCCCAGCGATACGAAGGCGGTGCTCTGGTCGTGCAGATCGGCCGAGCCGAGGGCTTCATGCCACGCAGCGAGCAGATTCCAGGCGAACAGCATCAGCCGGGCGAGCGAGTCCGCTGCCTGATCCTCGATGTCCGCGATGCGGGCAACCAGGTCAAGATCGTGCTCAGCCGAGCCGACCCCAAGTTGATCCAACGTCTTTTCGAAGTGGAAGTGCCCGAGGTCGCCGAGCGGATCATCGAAATCCGCGCGATGGCCCGCGAGCCAGGCCATCGGACTAAGATCGCCGTCGCCTCGACCGACCAGAAGGTTGATGCCGTGGGTGCCTGCGTCGGGGTGCGTGGTAGCCGTATCAAAAATATCGTCGATGAACTCGGCGGTGAAAAGATCGACATCGTCCGCTGGAATGAGTCCAGCCAGATCCTGATTCAGAACTCGCTCAAGCCCGCCGAGGTCGTGGAAACCTCGCTCTGCTTCGAACTGGGGCGTGCGACGGTCGTAGTCAATGAAGATCAGCTTTCGCTGGCTATCGGCAAGCGTGGCCAGAACGTCCGCCTTGCTGCCCGGTTGACTAACTGGGACGTGGATATCCTCACGCCGCAGGAATTCACCAAGAGCATCGACACGATGGAAGAGACGCTCACGGGCATCGACGGCGTGGACGAGACCCATGTCGACCGGCTCGCGGCGTTGGGCCTCATCAGCGTTTTCGACCTCGAAGAGGTCGGTGCAGAATATATCGCTGAAACACTGGGCTTCGAGGAGGCTAAGGCGGTCGAGATCGTGGCGATCTCCGGCGAACGGGCGAAGGTCGTCGCCGAGGAGCAAGCCAAAGAGAAAGCCGAGGCCGAGGCACGCAAGAAAGCCGAGCAGCAGGCCGCGATGGCGGCAGGCCCTGCCGGTGCGGGTGGCGGGATCGACGACCTGCTCGGCGGTTCGGCCAACCCGCCCGCGAGTGGACCTGCAGACCAGCCCGGCGGCGATGGTGGGGGCGGATCGATCATGGACCTGCTGGAAGCCCGCCAGGAAACCGCACCCGAGTCGCCGATTCAGACCGAATCAGAAGCCGGCGATCCGATCGACAACGACATGGTCGAGGGCAGCGACGGAACAGCCGTCAATGCAGTCGAGGCCGCACAGCAAGGCGATGCCGCAGAAGCACTCGCCGACGAAACCCCTTCCGACGCCGGAACCCTTGCGGGTGCACAGTCCGCGACGGAGTCGACCGACGAGCAGGAACGCTGAACGAAGATCGATCAGCAGGCATTGCACTGAGTAAGAACCCGCCGGCTTGAAAGTCGGCAAAGAAACAGCGGAGTTTGTTTTGGCCAAATCGTTACGCGTCCATCAACTGGCAAAAGAGCTTGGAGTCAATTCCAAGGTCATCGTCGCCAAATGTGAGGCCGAGGGTGTCCCCGGCATCACCAACCATATGTCCGTGGTTAAGCTCGGGCTGGCGGCAACGGTGCGTGAATGGTTCGCCGACGGCGATGAGGGCGAGGCGCACAACGCTGTCGAAACCGCTGAAAAGGTCGACCTGAAGAAAGTCCGCAAACCCCGCAAGAAAGCCGCTGCCAAGAAAACCAAAGCGGCCGGCAAGAAGATTGCGGAAAGCGATGACGGCACAACGGCCACGGCAACGCTCGAAAAGCCTGCTGAAGATGAAGAACCCAAGCAGGCTGCCGCGGCTTCGCCGTCCGACGACGCTGACAAAGCTGAAGAGCAGCCAGCAGAATTCAAAGCCGAGGCAGGCGATTCGACTGAATCGGAATCGGAAGCACCGGCCGAAGCGAACAAAAATCAAGAGGACGGTCCGGTGGCACCGGTCGGCGTCGAGAACGTGCCGGACCGCCCGGATGTGGTGAAGCCCGTCGGCGAGCAACTCGACACGCCCAAGAAGGCAACGATGAAAGGCCCAAAGCTGATCCGCGTCGAGAAGCCCGAGCCGGACCGTCCACCCCGGCCACGACGTGGGCCCGGCGGCGGTGGGGGGCCATCCGGTTCCGCACCGGGGGAAGTCCCGGGGATCAGCCGATCGCGTGGACCGGCCCGTGGCGGCGGTGTGCGCGGTGGCGAGCCGGACTCTGGCCGAGGCGGTGGTGGCAAGCAGCGACGCTCGATGAACTCGCGACGCGGCCGATCCGCAGATTCCCTGCTCACCGGTCCGACGCAACTCAGTAAAGCCGACGCCGAGCAACTCGACGCCCGCCTCAAGGGCTCGACCGGCTACATGAAGCAGCGGCGGCGTGACCTCCGCAAAACCGGCAGCGGCGGGGGAGGCACCCAGGCCCAAACCGCGGTTCAGACCGGCGGCAAGGTCGAAGTCCAGGAACCAATCTCCATCAAAAGCCTGTCCGCCGCGACCGGTATAAAAACTGCCCAGATCATCAAATTTTTGTTCAAGCAGGGCGTGATGGCGACCGTGAACTCGGCCATCGGCACCGAAGCCGCGATGGAAGTCGCGATGGAATACAACATCGAGCTCGAAGTCAAAGAGCTTGAAACCGCTGAAGAAAAGGTTGATGAACAGCCTCGCCCGCCGGTCGTCACCGTGCTCGGTCACGTCGACCATGGCAAGACCTCGCTGCTCGACCGCATCCGCCAAGCCGACGTCGCCGCGCACGAAGACGGCGGGATCACCCAGCACGTTGGTGCGTACCGCGTCTCGGTCGATGGCTCAGATGGCGAGAAGAAAACCGTCGTCTTTCTCGACACGCCCGGCCACGCCGCGTTTACCACCATGCGTGCACGCGGTGCCAAGATGACCGACCTGGTCGTGCTCGTTTGTGCCGCCGACGACGGCGTGATGCCGCAGACCATCGAATCGATCAACCACGCCAAGGCTGCCGGCGTGCCGATCATCGTTGCTCTGAACAAGATCGATACCCCGCAGGCCACCGAAGAAAACATCCGCAAAATCTACGGCCAACTGGCTGAGCACGGACTGAACCCGACCGAGTGGGGCGGTGACACCGAGATCATTAAAACCTCTGCGATCAACGGCACGGGGGTTACCGAGCTGCTCGAAATCCTCGACTACCAGGCCGAACTGCTCGAACTCACCGCGGACTATGGCGGGCCGGCCCGCGGCACAGTGATCGAGGCCGAGATG
>CAZFZS010000023.1:9347-49909 GCA_964523485.1 uncultured Phycisphaeraceae bacterium
CGGCCGAGGCAGCGTGGCACGCGTGCTGATCCAGGATGGCCAAATCAAAGTCGGCGATTTCCTCGTGTCCGGCCGAGCGTATGGCCGGGTTCGCGACATGACCAACGACCGCGGCGGCCAAGTGCAAAACGCCGGCCCCGCGACGCCATTGGAAATCTCCGGTATCGACGAAGTACCCGACGCCGGCGACAAGCTGTTCGTCACTGACTCGCTGCGAAAAGCCGAGAGCGTCGCGTTGCAATACCGTGAAACCGAGCGACAGCAGACTCTGGCCAGCAAGACCAAGGTCACGCTCGATAACTTCGCCGACGCAGTGGCTGCGGGCAACATCAAGGACCTCCGCGTCGTGCTCAAGGCCGACGTGCAAGGCTCGATCGAGACGCTTCGCACCAGCCTGGAAAAAATGGGTAACAACGAAGTCACCGTCAAGGTGCTTCACGCAGGTGTCGGCGGCATCACAGAAAGCGACGTGCTGTTGGCCGACGCTTCGGACGCCATCATCCTCGGCTTCCATGTCACGGCAACCCCGGCTGTCCGCGAGATCGCCGAGGAACGGGATGTGGATATCCGCACCTACCGCGTCATCTACGACCTGACTGACGATGTGAAGCAGGGCCTCGAAGGCATGCTCACGCCCGAGAAACGCGAGACCGAAATTGGCACCGCCGAGGTCAAGGAAGTGTTCCGCATCTCCAAGGTTGGCAACATCGCCGGCTGCCTGGTCACCGAAGGCTCGGCCCGCAACGACTGCAAGGTTCGCGTCTCCCGAGATGGTGTCGTGGTCACCGACGATCGAGACATCGAATCGCTTCGGCGTATCAAAGATGAGGTTAAAGAAGTCCGTGCAGGTACCGAATGCGGCGTCCACGTCGCTGGATTCGACGACATCAAGCCCGATGATGTGTTGACCTTCTACCAGGTTGAGGAGATCCAACGGACGCTGAGCTAACCCTCCGCCCGGGCCGACCCGATGGTCATCGGAACCTTACAAGTCGAGATTGCTATCCACGGGGCCGAGTCGCTCAAGGACAAGCGGCGGGTGGTCAAGAGTGTCAAGGATCGACTGCATCGTGAGCACCAGATTTCAGTGGCCGAGGTCGGTTTGCTCGATGACCACGGCCGATCGATCCTCGGCATCGTGCTCGCCTCAAATGATGTGGCCTATGCCCAATCGGTTCTTGACCGCGTGCTCGACAAACTACAACAAATGACCACTTTCGAACTTAAAGATCACCGCAAGGAACTGATCACCGGCCGCTGATCTTTAGCTAACCGATACCCCCACATGCCTTCCCGCAAACCCCAGGTCGAATCCCTTTTGAAGCGAGCCGTCGCCGAGGTGATTTTGCGTGACCTGAGTGACCCACGAATCAAAGGCATGGTCAGCGTCACCCGCGTCGAGGCCAGCCCGGACTTGAAGCGGGCCAGCGTGTATGTTTCGGTGCTGCCCGAGCAGTACGAATCCCGCACCATCCACGGCCTCAAAGACGCCACCATGCGGGTGCAGCACGGCGTCAAGAAACGTGTCGCACTTCGACTTGTGCCTCATCTTGAATTCAAGCTCGACGAGGGGCTCAAGAAACAAGCGGCAATCTTCGCTGATATCGACGAAGGCTTGAGGCGAAGCGGCGAGTCGGCCGCTGACGAATCAGCCATCGAGCAGCCTAACGAAAACCCCGAAACTCAAACCGACCATAAGGATTAGCCTTGGCCAAGCAGGACCCCGCAGCTCAGAAAAAATTTGATGCTCTGCTGAAGATGTGTCTCTCCGCCGCGAAAGAAGAAGAGCCGCCGCCGCGCGATCCGGTGGCCCAGCTCATCGTCGGCTTCCTTCAATGGAACGCCACCCGGGCCCAGGCAGAGGATGCTTTCGTCGCGATGATGGATGCGTACATCGACACCAACGATCTGCGCGTCAGCCACCCCCACGAGCTCGCTTCGTTTCTCGGCGATGACTATCCGCTCACCACCGAGCGGATTCTGCGGCTGCGTGAAGCTTTGCTGGATGTTTACACTCGTGAACACGACATCCACATGAACTCGATTGCCGGCAAAGGCAAGAAAGAACAGCGCAACTACCTCGACACGCTCGACGGCACGCCGCCTTATGTCGCCGCGTTGGTGACACTGCTCTCTTTCGGCGGCCACGCCATGCCCGTCGATGACAAGCTCTGCAGCCTGCTGATCGCCGAGGGTTGTCTCGATCCAGGCACGACGCCGCAGGAAGCCGAGTCTTACCTCCAGCGACAAAT
The DNA here is from genome assembly GCA_964523485.1 of uncultured Phycisphaeraceae bacterium. Taxonomy (GTDB): domain Bacteria; phylum Planctomycetota; class Phycisphaerae; order Phycisphaerales; family Phycisphaeraceae; genus Algisphaera. The sequence goes on from CAZFZS010000023.1 coordinate 11,600, forward strand.
CAAAGCTGGCGACGCCATGGCTGCCCACTGCGCTATGCAGGAATGGGCCGACCAACAGGACGACCCGGGAGAGGCCGCGACCTCTGCCAAGCCCAGCACGAAGCCAACAAAGAAGAGTAAATCGAGCAAAAAGAAAACCACCCGCAAGAAGAAATAACCCAAGCTCATGACGCCTCCCGTTTCCAATTCCGATGTGCTTCGACTGGGTATCCCAAAGGGTTCGCTTCAGGATGCAACGGTCGATCTGTTTCGCCGGGCCGGCTACGACATCGGCATTAGTAGCCGATCCTATTATCCGACCATTGATGACGATGCGATGACCGCGGTCATGTTTCGCAGTCAGGAGATGTCCCGCTACGTCGAAGACGGCGTGATCGACTTCGGCATCTGTGGCCATGACTGGATTGTCGAGAACGACAGCGATGTCGTCGAGGTCTGCGAACTCGAATATTCTCGCGCGACCTCGAACCCCGCCCGCTGGGTGCTTTGTGTCCCGGAAGAGTCTTCCGTTGAAAAACCTGAAGATTTGGCCGACGGCATCATTGCCACCGAACTGAAAAAGAGCGTGAAGCGATATTTCGAAGAACGCAATATCCCGATCAAAAAAGTCGAGTTTTCATGGGGTGCCACCGAAGTCAAAGCCCGTCTGATCGACGCCATTGTGGATATCACCGAAACAGGCAGTTCCATCCGGGCCAACAAGCTCCGTATTATCGACACAATTCTGACGTCGACCACCCGCATGATCGCAAATAAGGCCGCCTGGGCGGACCCCGCGAAACGCGAGCGGATCGAAGATATCGCCTTATTGCTCAAGGGGGCGATCGCCGCCCGTCGCCAGGTCGGTCTGAAACTCAATATTCCCCGTTCGCAGCTCGATGAAATTCTTGGGCTGATGCCGTCTGCTTATTCGCCGACGGTTAACGATTTGGCTGACCCCAACTGGGTCGCGATTGAGGTCGTCGTTGATCGCCAAGTTGAACGGAACCTAGTCCCCAAGCTGTCGCGAGCGGGGGGCAAAGCGATTTTCAGCTATCCGCTGAATAAAGTTATTGCTTAACGAGCAGGCTGTGTTCCGCGTTCGCTTGCCTCGATTTTCAGGCAGTCACCAAGTGATTTCGAGCATCCATACCGCAAGCTGACCTAGAATGCGTCCATGCCGACTGCGCTACTCCGTAACTCAGCGTTCCGCGTTGCATTTGCTGTTCTCGCCGCGATCCTGATTCTCTCAACAGGCTGCGAAAACTCGCCTGCCGGCACTTCAGATGACCCAGCAGCCGAGCGTTCTGCAGCGGAAGTAGGCAACGAGCCGATCCGCATCACCAAAGTGCCACCGCCGCCAGGCGTCGACCCGAACCTGCTCCAAACTCTCCAAGGTGACGCCTTGGATCGAGCCAAAACGGAATATCAGCAGGTTCTTTCTGAAATTCGCGAGCCGGACTTCCTGGAAGGGGGCAACCGTTCTGCCATCGGTGATGAAGGCTCCACAGCCACCCAACCTGCGGAGCCGCCGCTCGCTGCCCAATCGTTCTATGCCGCCGGGCGTCAGGCCTCTCGCGAAGGCGACCACTTCCGAGCAGTCCAGGAATATGAAAAGGCGTTACGACTCGTACCGGGCGAGCCCGAGATTTTGCGCTCGCTGGGATTGGCTTGGGCGGTGGCGGGCAACCGTGTCTCCGCTTCGAATTATCTGCGGCAAGCCATTCAGTCTGACCCGGAAGACTTCATGAGCTTGCTCATGCTCGGTCGCCACGCGATGGACAATCGCCAGTGGGATGAATCGATCGCCATTATGGATCGCGCTTGGGAGCTTGCCGCATCTGACCCAGCATCAATGAATGCCGACCCTGCCCAGCGTCCCCTTGTCGCGTTTTACTTGGCCACGGCACTTCGACAGGCGGGCTTTACCGCAGCGGCGATCGAGAAGTACGAGGAATACCTGGCATTGCCTCGGGTCTACACCGGATCGTCGGCTTACGGCCGAGAGCTCATGGCGATCGACACGCAGCGGGCTTCGACGCTGGTCGCCTTAGGCGATCTTTATCACCAACTCGGCCAACCGAAATCGGCCCTGTCGGCCTACGCGACTGCTTCCCAAGTTGCGGATGCTGTAACCGACGACTTGCTGCGTCGGCTCATCTACACCCGATTAAGGCTCGGGCAATCGACCGCGGCCGGCCAACTCGCGGCACAATCGATCCTGTCTCACCCTCGGCAAAACTTCGCTTCGCTTGGCCTAGTGCAATATGCCATCGAAAATGGTGCATCCGCCAAGGACCTCTCGAGGCAATTGCGTCAGCCATACGAAGCCCAGGGTCGACCCGAGAAACTGGTTATCGCGATTGCAGAAACTCTGCCCCGAAAAGAATCGATCGAACTTCTACGCGAACACCAGACCCAGAAACCCGAAGACCACGCCGCCTTCGCGAAGCTGATTGAACTGCTGCTGCAAGCCGAATCTCAATCCTCAGCATCGCTCGCGGAAGCCGTCCGACTCAGCGCAGCAGCAATGCGAGACCACCGCAAACACGCGCCTGATTACGCATTGCTTTTTCTGAACAGCGTCCCCGACGGAAAAAAAGCTTTGCAATTTCTGGTTCAGAATCCGCCCAGTGAAGATGATCTTGTCGCCGCGGAGTTGTGGACGCTCCGCGGACTGCTGGAAAAACGCAACGGCCAGTCGGAAGCAGCACGCGATAGTTTGCAGCAAGCGTTGGACTTAGATGAGTCGTCTGCGATCGCCCGGCTCGAACTCGCCGCGCACCTGCTATCCGAGCAGCAATTCGAGCAGGCGGACGCCATGCTCGCCCCGCTCGCAGATGCGGACAGTCCGAGAGTTGCCGCGCTGCGTGTCCGTGCTCTGGTCATGTCGGGCCAAGACGAAAAAGCGCTCGACCTCATCGATGACATTCTGGCAGACGCCCCTCAGGACAGCCCGCTGATTCTGGAAAAAGCGAAGCTGCTCATCCGCATGGAGCGTCATGAGCAAGCCGAGCAAACTCTGCTAGACGCACTGAATGCGAATCCGCAGGATGAACGGATCTATGCATTGCTTTTGGCGCTCTACAACGACAACGGCAATATGACCCGCAATTACCAACGGCTGGTACGCCGGATGATCGACACCATCCCGCAGGCCCGCGTGACCCAGCTCGAACTAGCCCGGCTACAAATCGCTTCACGCGACTTCGCTTCGGCCGAGCAAGCCTTGCAACGCGTTCTCGCACAAGCTCCGGAAGATCCCGCTGCACGACGTCTGCTCTTTGAAGTTTTTGTGCGCACCAACCGGGCGGCGGCCATCGACGCACTCGTTGCTGAAGAGCTTAGCAAGCCCGATGATCAGCTTGATGCAGAAATGCTTCAACTTGCCGAGAGTTACTACGGCAGTATCGAAAACCGTGATCGTATGTTCGAAATTATGCTTCGGCGGGTTACCGCTCAGCCGCCGAGCTTTGAGCGCAGCCGAATGCTCGCCTCGATTTATTTCACACAGGAAGATTATGAGAAAGCGTTAGAAGTCCTCGATTCCATAAAAGCGGAAGGCCTGATCGACCAGGACCCCGCCACCTACTACGCATTTCTTAAGCAGATTCTGACGAAGCTCGGCCGAACTGACGAGGCCATGGCTTCGCTGCGCGAAGGGATCGATGCCCATCCGCAGGTCGCCGGCGATTTGGCCTATGAATTAGCGATGGTCCTCGAAATCAGCGGCGACACACCCGCCTCCCGACAAGTCATGCGGGAGACTCTAGAGAAATACCCGAATCACGCAGGCCTGAACAATGCTTTGGGTTACGCATGGGCGAACGAAGGCATCAATCTCCCGGAGGCACGCAAGCTCATCGAGACCGCCCTACGAGAAAGCCCGGAGGAGCCTGCCTATCTCGACTCGATGGGCTGGGTGCTTTACAAGCTCGGCGACTTTGAGCAAGCACTGAACTACCTTCGACAGTCTCGCGCTCTGCAGCAAATCCCGCATCCGGTCATTCTCGACCACCTCGGCGATACGCTTTACCGTCTCGGTCGACAGGGCGAAGCGGTCGCTTCATGGAAAGAGGCGGCCGACGCTTTAGAAAATCATCGAGAGATGTTCACCGACCCCGAATTGGAGGGTCTGGACGATCGACTCGCTGCCAAGATGCAGGCGGTCGCCGATGGGCAGCCCGCCCCGGTGGCCGCGGTTGCGGAGGCGATTGCCCCTGCTATCGAAGAAAATTAATCGGGGTTTCCGGGGGTTCTTCCCGGCTTACGATATTAGGCTGAAATCCCTTGCTAGACAGTCAAATCTGAGCGTCGGCCGGGTCGTCGTTCGGCTGATTTTGTGCTATAATAATTCGTCTCGCTACCGCCATTTTGCGGCCCATTTATAACCCCCCGCGGGCCCATTTGCCCGTTCACGGAAGGCTTCACGCCTATGCCTGATCAGACACCGCCCGACCCCGAATTGACCGGGGCCGAGGCCGCAGGTTTACCCGGCGATTCGACTGACCCTGCGACCTATTCCGAGGAGAGCATCTCGGTGCTCGAGGGCCTTGCAGCGGTCCGCAAACGACCCGCCATGTATGTCGGCGGTACCGATGGCCGGGGTATGCACCACTTGGTTTGGGAAGTTGTCGACAACTCGATCGACGAAGCGCTCGCGGGTCATTGTGATGAGATTCACGTCACGCTGAAGCCGGACAACTCTGTCAGCGTCGTAGACAACGGCCGCGGCATCCCGGTCGGCCCATACAAACACGAAAATCCGAACCTTAATGGCAAGCCAACGGTCGAGATCGTCATGACCGTGCTGCACGCCGGCGGCAAGTTTGACTCGAACAGCTACAAAGTCTCCGGCGGCTTGCACGGCGTCGGTGTGTCCTGCGTCAACGCTCTTTCGCAATGGTGCGAGGTCGAGGTCTGCCGTGATGGCAAGCTTCATGCGATGAGTTTTGCGCGTGGCGACGTCAGTGAAAACCTCCGCGTGGTCGGCGAGCGTGACCATGCCGGCACAAAAATCGCCTGGAAGCCCGATGAACAAATCTTCGGTGACCTGATCCACGACTACAACACCATCGCCAACCGCCTCCGCGAACGGGCCTACCTCAACCCCGGCATCAAGCTGGTTATTGAGGACCAGCGGCCGGCGACTGAGGACGTCCCGGGCGGGCCTCGCAGTGAGACCTTCAAATTCGACGAAGGCATCACCGAGATGGTCCGGCATATCGTGCAAACCAAGAGCACGATTCACAGCGATCCGATCGCGGTGACAGCAGAATTCGACGAAGGGCAGAGCACCGTTGAAGTCGCGATGCAGTATGTCGATGCCTATAACGAAGTCGTCCACTGCTTCGCCAATAACATCAACAACCCCGACGGCGGGACTCACCTGTCCGGCTTCAAGACCGCTTTAACGCGGACGTTGAACAACTACGCTAAAAGCTCCGGCGTCATCAAAGGCAACGGCCCATCCGTCACCGGCGATGATTGGCGTGAGGGCCTTATTGCCGTGGTCAGCGTGAAAATTCCTGACCCGCAATTTCAAAGTCAGAACAAGACCAAGCTGCTCAATCCCGATGTGGAGGGCATGGTCAGCAACGCGCTGGGCGAGGCGTTGACGAATTGGTGCGAAGAGCATCCGACCGAGGCCAAGAAAGTCTGCATGAAAGCAGTGATGGCGGCCGAGGCACGCGAGGCCGCCCGTAAAGCCCGCGATCTGACCCGCCGCAAGGGTGCGCTCGATTCCGGCGGTCTGCCCGGCAAGCTCTACGACTGCACATCGAAAAACGTCGAGGAATCCGAAATCTATCTCGTCGAAGGCGACTCCGCGGGGGGCAGCGCGAAGGGCGGCCGGGACCACAACACCCAGGCAATCCTCCCGCTCAAAGGTAAAATCCTCAACGTTGAGAAAGCCAGGCTGGACAAAATCCTCGGCTTCGAGGAAATCCGCACGATCATCCAAGCCTTGAACTGCGGCATCGGTAACGACGATTTCGACCTCACTAAGCTGCGGTACGGCCGAATTATCATCATGACCGACGCCGACGTCGACGGCAGCCATATCCGCACTCTCTTACTGACCTTCTTTTTCCGTCAGATGCCCGAACTCATCAAGCAGGGCCGAGTGTTCATCGCTCAGCCGCCGCTCTATCAGGTCATCCGTGGCAAGCAGAGCGAGTATGTGCTCAACGAACGGCGTATGCGGAAAGTGCTCGGCGAATTGGGCGTGGATGGCACTGAACTGATCATCTATAACCAGCATGACTCCGCTGATCGCAGCGAAGCTTTCCGCGTCACCGGCGAAGCGCTGACCGAGCTGCTGGCTGTGCTTAATCGCCTGAACGACCTCGTACTAATTGTGCAGCGTCGGGGGATGACTTTCGCCGACCTGATGAAGACCCGCGAGGAGGACCCCGAAGGCCAAGGCCGGCTTCCTATGATACAGATCATCGTACCGGCCGATGAGCGGAGTAATGGGATCACTGGCACGCATCATTTCTGGTCACAGCATGATGCCGACGCTTTCCGCGAACAGCATCATCTGCGGCTGGACGATGACGAGTTGCCCGGCGAGGCCGATCCTCAGCCCGGCACCCGTCTCGCCGTCCAGCGTGAGTTGCATGAGGTCGACGACCTTAACGAGTCTTTCGCCGAGCTCGAACGGCTGCGGTTCGATATCAATGACTGGTTTCTCAAGCCCCGTCAGTCTGTCACCGGCGCGATGGCCCCGACGCGGTACGAACTGGTGACCCGCACCAGCGGCGGCGAACCGAAGGTGCAGCCGATCGTCAGCCTCGGCGAGATCGCCGAAGCCATTCTTGAAGCCGGCCGACAAGGCCTCGAAGTCAAGCGATTCAAGGGCCTGGGCGAAATGGACGCCGACCAGCTTTGGGAGACGACCATGAACCCGGAGAACCGCATCCTGATGCGTGTCACATGGGACACGGCCAGCGAAGCGGAAGCCCTCTTCAGCACACTTATGGGTGAACACGTCGAACCCCGCCGCAAGTACATTGAAGATCACGCGCTCGAAGTCAAGAATCTCGATGTCTGACCGGGCCTTGAAACCCCAGATCGATCGGCTGCGGCAGGATTGGGACGCGCTCGCCGTCGACGACGCGATGTGGGCTGTCCTGACTGACGCCAACAAAAAAGATGGGCAGTGGGAGGCTGACGATTTTTTTGCCAATGGCGAGCAGGAAATGCGTTGGCTGTTTTGCGAACTTGACCGCCTCGGCATCGAAGTGAACCAAAATTCAGCCCTCGACTTCGGCTGCGGGGTCGGCCGAATCACGCAAGCACTGGCCTCGCGTTTTCAGCACGTCATCGGTCTGGATATCTCGCAAGAAATGATTCGGCAGGCCAATCGATTCAATCGGTTCCCCGAACGCTGCCACTACAAGCTGAACGAAGCCGATCATCTCGACGCCCTAGTCGAAACAAGATTCGATCTGATCTATAGCACGATAACACTACAGCATATGCCTTGGTCATTGGCGAAAAGTTACCTCCGGGCTTTTGCAGATCGGCTTCGTCCTGAAGGTTTACTGGCGTTTCAATTGCCCAGCGGACGGGCCGTACCGCTGCCGGCATGGAAGCGAATGACGCCCAAGCCGATCAAGTCAGTTTGGCATCGGGTCGCAAAAAAAGAGATTGCCGCCAAGATGCAGATGCACACCACGCCAAAGCATCAGGTGATTGCCATGCTTGAAAACCTCGGCCTCGCTCTGGTGGACACCATCCCCAACCGAGCCGCGGGCGTCGATTACGAAAGCTTCTTCTACATCGCTCAGCCAAAAAAAGACACATAAACTACCTCGATGCCATCTACTGAAAAAGCACAGAACGCGACAGAGTCAACCCAAGCCAATGACTCGACTGTAAACAAAGATTTCCGGCCTTCGCGTGGCTGGTATGGCTTGGCTTTCGTCATCTTCCTGATCGGGTTGGCTGCCTACACCGCCTCGATTAACGCCGGCAAGCTGCAGGTTCAGGAATTAGTCAATCGGCTTCAGCCGCTGACCGCACCCGGCGAAACCACCGTCACTCTAGAAGAGTCGGGGCTGCATCTCGTGTTTTACGAGAAATTCGGGACTCTGGATGGCGAACCTTACGATTTGACGCAGCAATTCCCGGTGCTGCCGAAGATGAGTTTGCAGGTGACGTCAGTGGCATTGGGAGAAGTCGTGCCGAGTTTCCGCGTTGAGCATCACACGATTTATGACCCGCCCGGCCGGATGGGGTATAGCGAATGGCAGTTCGATGCCCCGGCGGCCGGCGACTACCGTATCAAGACACAACTCGGCGAGGAGATCGAAACCGATCAACAATTCAAGCTGACCATCGGCCCGTTTGATGGCAGGCAATTCACCACCGACTGGAAGGGCGCTTTCGGCGGGGCCGCGATTTTTGCTTTCGCCTTTATAGTTGCCGCGGTGACCATCATCCTGACGTACATGCTGCGACATGGCGGTCTGAATCGCCGGACTTAAAAGATCGGCGTGTACTGCTCAAGCGTCCGGGTGGATGAAGCTCAAATGTAATTCCGCGTGCCGGCAATGCACCGCTTCCCATTCCTCGGGTGACAGGTCTCCGAACAGAGGGCTCGGATAAGTCATCCCGCCGTTTTTAGCGGCCTCAACTTCCTTATCGAGCAGGCCTAATGCGTCATCAAGTGTGACCTGATCGGGTGGCGCGAAAGCCTCGGCGACCTTTTTCGGCGGGTTGATGCCGGGGTTGATCGGCTTGAGGTGTTTGCCTAAGACACGCAGCGTTTTGCCAAACAATTTCATCGCCAAGGGGATCTTGATGTCGAAACCATTGTTCGACGCACCGATCGTCCAAGCGACATGGTGGATGTTCTGAGCGGCGGTCCAGTTGCCGGTGACCCGGTGCGGCCCCGCGGTCACGGCTTTGGCATCCTGGAGAATCTCATCGAGATTCTCGAAATGAACTTTGCGACGTTCAGCGGTTTTAACGTTGTTCATGGCATCAAAATCATAACGAAAAAAGCCCACATCTCGCGACGTGGGCTTTTCAGAGTAAAAGGTTGATTCGCTGGATCAGCGTTTCGAGAACTGGAACCGTCGGCGGGCGCCGCGTTGACCGTATTTCTTACGCTCGACTTCGCGGGGGTCACGGGTCATGAAGCCCTCGTCTCGGAGCTTCTGCTCGAGAGAAGGGTCGTATCCCACCAAGGCACGGGCGACGCCGAGCAGGATGGCCTCGGCCTGGCCGGTGATGCCGCCGCCATGGACGGTCACGAACACATCCAGTCCTTGGCGGGTGTTGGTCGCTTCGAGCGGGGCGGTGCAAGCTTTCTGATGCTGAGGCTCGCTAAAGAATTCGGTGACTTCCTTGTTCTTGGCCTTCGGCCCGGAAACGATGAAGCGGCCGGCACCTTCATTTTCTGCCGACTTGATCCGAACGCGGGCGACCGAGGTCTTGCGGCGGCCGGTGCCCCAGACGAAGCCACCCTGATCGGGCTTGGCCGGGTCGCGGAGCGGACGCGGCTCGGCGGTGGATTCGGTTTCAGTCGTTTCGCTGCCAGCCTCGATCGAGGTGTCGAGTGTTGCGATGCCGGTATCTTCCATCAGTTCAATCTCGGTAAAATTTCTGGGTGGTCGCTGATCGGCTAATCAATCAGGCGCCGACAGTTTCGTAAGTTTTAGGATTTTGCGCCGAATGCGGGTGTTCCGAACCGGCATAAACTTTGAGCTTCTTCGCCTGGGCAACGCCGAGTTTGTTTTTGGGAAGCATCCGACGAACGGACTCTTCGATCAGTCGTTCGGGGTATTGCTCCAACACCTCGCGGAAGCTGGTGAGCTTGCGTCCGGAGGGGTGGCCGGAGAAACGCTCGTGAAAACGCTGATCCAGCTTGTTGCCGGTGACTTTCACCTTCTCGGCATTGATGACGACGACAAAGTCGCCCACATCATGATGCGGCGTGTAAGTGGGTTTGTTCTTGCCCATCAGAATCGTCGCGATCTGCGTTGAAAGCCGGCCCAGAATCTGATCCGTGGCGTCAATCTCAACCCATTCTCGGGCGACTTCGTGGTTCTTGGCGTGGGTGGTCTGGCGGTTCATAAATAAGTTCCTGCCGCTCAAAAGCGAACCGATAAGTTTAGCGTTATCCCATGACCTGTCAAATCAGGGCGAAGGTAAGGGTCGCGCAAAATCGAGTAATTTTCACAAGCCCGACGCCTACTATTCCTTGCTCATATTCAGCAGAAATTCTGCATTGGTCGGGAATTTCATCAGACGGCTCTTGAGCAGTTCCATCGCCTCGACGACGTTCATGTCGGCGAGGACCTTGCGGAGTCGGTACACGAGTTTCAACTCCATCGCGTCCATCAGCAGTTCCTCGCGTCGCGTGCCCGAAGCGGCGATGTCGATTGCGGGGTAGACCCGCTTCTCGACCAGTCGGCGGTCCAGGTGCAATTCGGAGTTACCCGTGCCTTTGAATTCTTCAAAAATGATGTCGTCTGCCTTCGATCCGGTGTCGACCAGTGCGGTGGCGAGGATCGTGAGCGACCCGCCGTTTTCGATAGCGCGGGCGCTGCCGAAGAATTTCTTGGGCCGCTGCAGGGCGTTGGAGTCGAGGCCACCCGTGAGGATTTTGCCAGAGTGCGGCATCTCACTGTTGTAGGCCCTGGCCATGCGGGTGATCGAGTCCATGAGGATCACGACGTCGTGGCCATACTCAACCATGCGGCGTGATTTTTCGATGACCATCTCGCAGACCTGCACATGCCGGGTCGAGTTTTCATCAAACGTCGAAGCGACGACTTCCACTTCATCGGGCGTGTTGTTCTTAAAGTCCGTGACTTCCTCGGGTCGCTCGTCGATGAGCAGCACAAACACCTTGCAGTTCGGATAATTTTTGATGACCGATTTGGCCATCTTTTGCAGCAACACGGTTTTACCGGTACGGGGCGGGGCGACGATCAGGCCGCGCTGACCTTTGCCGACCGGGGCAACCATGTCGACGATGCGCATCTCGAAGTTCGAGTCGTCGCCGGGCGTTTCCATGACGAACCGCTCATAGGGATGCAGCGGGGTGAGGTCGTCGAAATCCTTGAGGTCGTTGAGGTGGTCGGGCGCTTCACCGTTGATCGCATCGACGCGAAGCAGGGCAAAGTATCGCTCGCTTTCTTTGGGCGGGCGGATCGTGCCGGCCACGACGTGGCCGACCTTCAAGCCGAACCGTCGGATTTGTGAAGGGCTGACATAGATGTCATCCGGGCAGGCGAGGTAACTGAATTCCGGGCTGCGCAGAAAACCGAAACCGTCCGGCAGGATTTCGAGCACACCCTCGCCGTACATCAGCCCCTGTGCGGAGCTGTGTTTCTCAAGAATCTCGAAGATAAGCGGCTGCTTCTTGAGGTCTTTGTAGTTCTTGACCCCCTCTTGATCGGCGAGCTTGTGCAGCTCATCCATCTCGTACTTTTCGAGATCGCGCACGGTCAGATCGGACTTTTTAGCTTTCTCAAACCGCTCCTGAGTTTCGTCTTCAAGTTCCCGATCGGTCTGCACAGCCTTAGGATTGCTGTCGGTTCCGGATTCCTCCTTTACGAGATCAGCATCGGCTTGATTTTCGCTGGAGGCTTTTTTGGTGGTTTTTTTCTTTGTGGTTTTAGGTGGCATCGGTGGATGATCTCCTAGGCGGGGTCCCGCTCGTCGATGCACGAGTGGGATGCTGGGGAAAGAGAAAAGAGGGGGAAATTGGGGCGTGAAGATCTTTCAAGTAAAGATCGTGTCCCGAAGATTGGAGGATAGGCTTAGCGTGTTGTAAGTTGTTGATTGAGCGAGAACAGAATCCTTGATTCGCCCTCGCAAGACAGCCTGATCCGTCAGGCATCGGAGTGCGGTCGTCTAGCGATCGCGGTGATCTTTCAAGATCGGATCAATGAGTCGCTCCACGTCTTGGCAAACCCCCGCTTCGCTGCCCTCATTGACAATGACATAATCTGCACGCTGACGCTTGATGTCAAGTGACCACTGATTTTTCTCTCGCTGCTCAAGTTCAGCACGGCCCCAGCACCGATTTTTCTCGACACGGCCCAAACGGACCGCCTCCGAAGCCTCGACCAGAAGCAGCACATCGCATTGCTCATCCAGCCCGGTTTCCAGAAGGAGCGGGCAATCTTCGACCACCAGCCGGACTGCGGGATCAGCCTCGAACTCACGATGCAGTTCAGCTCTACCCTCGGCAACGCGGGGGTGGACCAAACTTTCTAGAAACTTCTTTTGTTCGTCGTTCTGAAAAACCTTTTTCGCGACTGCAGCGCGATCGACCTGACCTGTTTCGCTGAACACATCATTGCCCCATGCCGATCGCAACTCATCCTGCACGGCCTGACTGTTAAGTGCCGCCCTGGCCAGTTGGTCCGCGTCGACCACGCCCGCACCATGCTTCTCAAAGCAGTGGGCGACGGTACTTTTGCCCGAGCCGGGCGCACCCAGCAGGCCGACGATGGGCTTGGTCGCGTGCTTATCCATCAGTGGACCAGTTCCCGTAATCTGAGGTCGACACGCAGGCCCTCGATGATCCGGTCCGGCGATGCCCCGTAATCCTCTGCCAACGCTTCCCGCCAGGGCTTGCCATCCTTGATGGCATCGACGAATGCCTTGTACCGCTTCTGGTCCTGCCGGATCATGAACTCGCACAGCACTTGGGCGATGGGATACTGCCAGAATTCGATCCGCCCATCCTTCATGATTTGCCCGGTGTTGCCTCGCTCTTTGAGCAATGCCTGCACGTCCCGCCTGACATCGTCCTGATCCTGATGGCGGGGGACCATGACACCCGCGACGTACTCGGCCAAACCCTCATTGATCCATGATGGGATGTGCGGGTGATTGCGATAGCGGTGCAGGAAGCCGTGTACCGCCTCGTGGACCAAGATGCCCGCGAAATGCTCCTCCCGTTTCTGGCGGTAGAAGGCGATATGGACGTAGCCGTTCCCGAAGCCGTGAGCCATGCCCGCGCTGCCGCCAGGGTCGGTCCGGTGCATCGTATTTTGAAAGCGGCGATAGTCTTCGGGGTGTTGAAACACGAAAACGAGGGCTTTGCCGCGAAAGACGTTGACCTTGCTGCTGACGCCGAACGTCTCGCATAGCCGTTTGTACATCGCATCCAGTACCCCGGACCACCGCCGGGCCTCATCGGCACTCAGGTCCGTGTAGAACAGAAAGATTTCCGAGTCGTTGTACTCCCGGATGTCGATCTGCATCGTCTCGCGAGTTTTCGTAGCAAAAGCTCGCAACTCTTCTACGCTCTGTTCCATCAACTCCGGCGACAGATCACCCCAATATCTCGATTGCGTGACACCCTGCGTGACCGGGCCACCGATCCCCTCGGTATCGTCAGGCGGCCAAGGGGTGCCCGCGTCTGAGCCTTCGGGGGCTGCAGCGTCCAAAAGCCGAGCGGCATCCACCTGCTCGCCCGCTTTAATTCGGTCGACTAGCTCGGTAAGTTCAGGGTCGATCGCCAAAGCCCGACGAAATGCAGACTCTGCGTACTGCTGGGCATCCTCACGCATATACAAGCCTGCCCCAGCAGCAAGCCAGCCGCGTGCATCTTTTTGATCCAAGAGCTTTGTGTGAATGGCAATCACATCGCGCGGACTTAGATCGCGCCAAGTCACTTCACGTACTTCATTTTCACCAGCCTCGATCCACAGCCGCTCAAGACTGAGTCCGGTAGCGAAGCCGCGGATGGTTTCACGCTTGAGTGTTCTGACCGTGACGCGGACCGGCGGGTCGAACGATCGCGTAGGCGATGGGTCGGCCTCCGGTTTCTGGTTCACTTGATGGGCAGATAATCGCCCGCCACCACTTGCGATGAAAGCAAATAGGCAGGCGTAGAACAAAACAATGTGACCGGCCCCGGCAAGCCTCATATTCAGACCTTTGTGATGATGAAAACCACAGATCATCCAGTTTACCAGCCGTTCAGACTTCGCCTACGGCTGTTTTTCGATCGACTGGCTGCGATGAGGTCCACCACAGCTTTGCCAAGGTTGAAAAGATGACGACGCCCGCTTTGAAACTGCCCTTGATCGAGCCGCTAATCTTACTTTTACCGCGATGCCGTTTGCGGTAAGGCACATCGATTTGGCTGATCCTCAAGCCCTGCTTGACCGCTTTGTATTGCATTTCCAGGGTCCAGCCCCAGGTTTGGTCGACCATCGCCAACTGCTCCAAGCTCCGCCATCGGATCGCACGCAGTGGGCCCAGATCACGATATCGAAAACCAGTCGTGCACCGCAGTACGGTGCATGCCATGGCATTACCTAACCGCTGGTGCGGGTCCAAAGCGCCTGGCTCGGCGAGGGCTCGGCGCTGGCCCAGCACAAAATCTGACTCACCATTGAGAATCGGCTGCACCAGACGGGGGACCTGGGCGGGGTCGTCCGCGAGGTCGGCGTCTAAAAAGACAACGATATCCGGCGGGTCGGCTTTAATATGGCTCAACGCTGTCAGACACGCCCCGCCATATCCCGCCGGTTGGTGCTGAACGACTTGGAAACTCGCGGCCTGTGCCAACTGGGACGTGCAATCGGTCGAGCCGTTGTCGCAGAGCACGACCTGCCGGATCAGTCCGGCAGGAAGCGAGCTTATCGCTGCGGCGAGAGCCTCTATATTATCCTGCTCGTCCTTCGCAGGAATAACAATGTCAATAATCATGAGCAAACGCCGGGGTCGTCTTAAGAATGTTTCATAATCCAATTGCCGTGCCCCCGGCGGGGATCGGCCAGCCGATGGCCTATCATAAAGCTTGAGATCAAGTCCCATGCATATCCAAGATATCTTCGATAAACACACAACCACGTTCAGCTTCGAATTCTTCCCACCAAAATCCGAATCTGCGTCGGAAGCTCTATTCGAAACCATCCGCGATCTATCCGAACTGTCGCCATCCTTCGTGTCCGTTACTTACGGAGCGGGCGGCTCGACACGGGAACTCACTCACGACCTGGTCGAACGGATTCAGTCGACAACCGACATTTCTGCCATCCCACATCTGACCTGCGTCTGCCACCGGGAGCAGGAAGTCGGCGAAATTCTGCAGCGTTACGCAAAACTGGGTGTGAATAATATTCTGGCCTTGGGCGGCGACCCGCCTCGCGATGTGGAGAACTACAACAAGGCTGACGACGATTTTCAGTACGCCGCCGACCTTGTTCGCTTCATCCGCGAATTCAAAGGCCACCCCGACCCTCGCGGGTTCGGGGTCGGCGTCGCGGGCTTTCCTGAAGGCCACCCCTCCACGCCTAATCGTCTTCTCGAACTCGATCGGCTGAAAGCCAAGGTCGATGCGGGAGCCGACTACATCTGCACCCAGCTTTTTTTCGACAACCGGGATTACTTCGACTTCCGTGAGCGTTGCGATCTTGCGGGCATCAAGGTGCCGATCATCGCGGGCATCATGCCGATCACGTCGACAAAAGGGCTTAAGCGGATGGCTGAATTAGCATTGGGCGCCCGCTACCCTGCATCACTGCTTAAAGCGTTGGCTCGATGCGGCGACGATGAGTCGGCTGTAGGCAACGTCGGCATTCACTGGGCGACCGAGCAGTGCCGCGCCCTGCTCGACCACGACGTAGCAGGCCTGCACTTCTACACGCTCAACAAATCCGATGCGACCCGCCGCATCTACGAGCAACTGGGCGTCACCGACGCCGCCGCGATCGAGCGAGTCCGTACCTGAAGCCGTGAACTTGCTCAGCGAAACCACCCATCATTCAGCACGGATCATCAGCATCATCTGGGCATCGTCGCGGGTCGTGAAAAGGCCTCGTCCGAGGTTCAGCGGCGCATCTTCTGTGAAATTTTCTACATCCTCGACCGTTGATGCCGGAGAGGCGTAGCCCAACAATAAAATGTCGCCGGCAGCAAGACCGACATCAATCGCCAGCTCATCAAAGACTCGGCCTGCCAATTCTTTTTCAGCAGCGGATCGTGGCAGCAGACTTACGCCCAGCCGATGATGCTGCGGAATCAGCGTGACTTGAATCCCGCCGGCCGCGAGAGGGCGGGTCGAAATCAGCATCTGCAATCGGCCTCGCTGAATCGGCTCCCGCACCGCGGCCCCGCCGGGCCGGGTCAAGTCGGCAAAGAACTCCGCCTGCAGCGGCGGCGACTGACGCAGGGATGTCAACTGATCCGAAACAGTCAGCTTCTGGTCAGCGACGGCGAGCACCCCGACGACGCTGTCGGTGAAATCACTACGCCGGTCAGGCGTCAGCTTGGCCACCCGCAGGCCGTTGCCGTTCCATATCAACTGAGCAATCGGCGAGATGACGTCCGGGTCAGCCACCTGCCAGATCGACTCGACGGAAGGGTTCAGCGGGAGTTTGAGTCGCCGAATGAGCAGCGTAGTTCTTGGCGAATCGGAAAGTGGCGGGTCCTCGATCTCAAAAATTTCACCGCCGGGTGAATTTGTGAGCTCACGGTGCTGAATATCAGGATTTACCGGATTCGGGTCTTGGCAACCCGAAACAACCAGCAAAGCCATCAAAAGCAGAATCACACTGAAACGCAAAAGCGTCATGAGCGGAAACCTCAGCGGGTCAACCTGCCAGCACCTGCTTGAGTATACCCAGGCCCTCATCTGCCTCCGCATCGCTCAAGGTCATCGGCGGGGCCAATCGTAAGACGTTGGCCGAGGCTGCGTTAATAAGCAGGCCATGCTCACGGCAGCGGTCGACGACCACGCTGCCACTTTGCAATTCGGTATCAGACGATGCCAGATCGAGTTCAACCCCGATAAATAAGCCTCGCCCACGCACCTCGCGGATTACATCGTGTGATGACGCAAAGCTCCGTAAGTCATTCATCATCCGATCGCCCAGTGAGGCGGCTCGCTCGACCAGACCATCTCGCTGGATCACGTCAAAAATTTTCGCGGTAACCGCCATCGACAGGCAGTTGCCGCCGAGCGTCGTCGCGTGTTTTACGCCACCCTGAGTCCGGGCGTTATACAACTCAGCCAGCTCCGGCCTAGCGCACATCACGCCGACCGCCAATCCGCCGCCGACGCCCTTACCCAGCGTCATGATGTCAGGCCCCCCGGAAGCCTCATCGAACCAATGCTGATGACCGAAGTATTTACCCGTGCGGCCGACGCCGGTCCAGACCTCATCGCAGATCAGTAGCAGGTCGTGCTCATCGCACAGTGATCGAAGCTTCGCGAAATAGTCCGGATCCGGGACATGCACCCCGCCCTCACCTTGAATGGGTTCAGCGATGACTGCGACGGTCTCGTCGTCGATCGCCTCTCTTACCGCTTCGATGTCGTTATAGGCCACGTTGCCATAACCCGGCAGAAATGGACCGAAGCCTTCGCGAACTTTGGCATTGCCGGTAGCGCCCATCGTGGCAAACGATCGGCCGTGGAAACTGCGGGTGCAGGAGATTAATTTGAATCGTCCGAACCCGCCTGAGCTTTTGCCGCGATGTGCTTTGCCGTAGAGCCGGGCGAGCTTGATCGCTGCCTCGTTTGCATCCGCCCCTGCGTGACAGAAAAAACTCTGCCCGCCGAAACCGAGTTCAGCGATGGCTCGGGCTGCATCGACTTGCGGCTGGGTATGAAAGAGATTGCCGACATGCCAAAGCTTTGAAGCTTGGTCGCTGACGGCCTTGACCAGATCGGGATGGCAATGGCCCAGCACCGGTGCGCCGAACCCCGCAAAAAAGTCGAGATAGTGCTTTCCGTCAGCGTCCTTCAGCCTCGCCCCTCGGCCCTCCACCATCGCGATGGGATATCGCGGATAGTTGGGTGAAAGGTAATTGTCATGCTGCTCGATGACGGTTTGAGTGGTATCAGTGGGGTTCATAGGCAGTTGATTGTAATCGTAAAAAAACAGCCCCCGGCTCGACTGAGCCGGGGGCTGAAAATTTCAATCATTCAGCCGTGCTCAGTTGATCATTTCTTTGAGCGTCTTGAGCGGGCGGATGCGCACGTTCTTGCTGGCCGGCTTGGCCTTGAACATGACTTCTTCCTTGGTGAACGGGTTGATGCCCTTGCGTGCTTTGGTGGCGGGCTTCTTAACGACGGTCATCTTCGCCAAGCCGACGAGGTTGAAAACGCCGTTCTTCTTCAGGCTCTTCTGCATCTCGGTGCCGAGTGCGTCAAACACCTCGGCGACCTTCTTTTTGGGCAGGTCGGTCGCAGTGGCGATTGAGGTGTAGACTTCGCTCTTGGTCGGGGCTTTCTTCGTAGCAGCTTTCTTCTTAGCCATGGGTTCTCCAAATGAGGGGCTGTCGGAAACGTTCTGAGGCTGGTGGAAAACGCAGCCTCACATGGGTGACCGGCACACGCCGGGTCATAGTCCATCGGATTATGCCGATAATTCCTGCAATTTTCCACCCGACCCCCCAGAACTCGCTTGATTTACAGCGTCAAAGCGTGTTGCCAATATGACAGCCGACATTTACCAACCGGGTGCGGGTGGCAGTAGAGGAATCAATGAAATAGGTCTGGTACGCCTCAATCCGCCCGTTTCTGGCACTGCATTTGCGATTGTTAAACAGGAATCGGTACGTGCGTGCCGACACCATTCTGTATCAACTTGCTAAAGGAAATCAGGCTATGTCTAAAACCATCGGCATCGACCTGGGCACCACGAACTCCGTGGTTGCGGTAATGGAAGCCGGCTCGCCCAAGGTCCTCATCAACAGTTCGGGTAATCGCACGACTCCGTCCATCGTCGCATTCACCGACAAGGGCGAACGACTCGTCGGCCAGCCCGCGCGTCAACAACAGATCACTAACCCCACCGGGACAATTTTCTCAATCAAACGCTTCATGGGCCGACGCCACCGCGAGGTCGAGAGCGAAGAGAAAATGGTGCCTTATGAAGTGACCGGCAACCAGGATGAACTGGTCAAAGTCTCGGTCAAAGGCAAGGACTACACGCCGCAGGAAGTATCGGCGATGGTCCTGCAGAACCTCAAGAAAACTGCTGAGGACTACCTCGGTGAAACCGTTGACAAAGCCGTCATTACCGTGCCGGCCTATTTCAACGACAGTCAGCGTCAGGCAACGAAAGAAGCTGGCGAAATCGCCGGGCTGCAGGTCGAGCGGATCATTAACGAGCCGACTGCTGCTGCGTTGGCTTACGGACTCGACAAAAAGTCCAACGAGAAGATCGCGGTCTTCGATCTCGGCGGCGGTACCTTCGACGTGTCGATCCTCGATGTCGGCGACGGCGTTTTCGAGGTGCTTGCTACTAACGGTGACGGCCACCTCGGCGGCGACGACTGGGACCAGAAGCTGATCGACTACCTTGCTGAAGAATTCCGCAAATCCGACGGCATCGATCTACGCAAGGATGCGATGGCTTTGCAACGGCTCAAGGAAGCCGCTGAAAAAGCAAAGATGGAGCTCAGCAACGCCCAGGAAACCACCGTCAACCTCCCGTTCATAACGGCCACAAACGAAGGTCCGAAGCACCTGCAGATCACCATCACCCGGACCAAGTTCGAGCAGATCTGCGACGACCTTTTCGAGCGGCTGCGTAAGCCTTGCGAGACTGCTCTGTCTGACGCCGGCTTATCGGCGGGCGAAGTCGATGAGGTCGTCCTCGTCGGCGGCTCGACGCGGATCCCGAAGGTGCAGGACATCGCTAAGTCGATCTTCGGCAAGGAGCCGAACAAGTCCATTAACCCCGATGAAGTCGTGGCATTAGGTGCCGCGATTCAAGGCGGTGTGTTGCAGGGCGACGTCAAGGATGTGTTGCTGCTGGACGTGACCCCGCTGAGCCTGGGCATCGAAACCCAGGGCAAGGTCATGACCAAGCTCATCGAGAAAAATACGACGATCCCGACGAGTAAGAAGGAAACCTTCTCAACAGCTGCGGACAACCAGTCCGAGGTGACGATCCACGTGCTCCAGGGAGAACGCGAATTCGCACAGGACAACCGGACGCTGGGCCAGTTCAATCTTTCCGGCATCGCCCCCGCGCCACGCGGTGTGCCGCAAATCGAAGTCGAGTTCGCCCTCGATGCAAACGGCATTCTGACTGTCGAAGCCACCGACAAAGGCACCGGCAAGAAGCAGAATATCGAGATCAAGGGCAGCTCCGGCCTGTCTGAAGACGAGATTGAGAAGATGAAAGCCGACGCCGAAGCCAACGCCGAGGCCGACGCCAAAAAGCGTGAGCTTGTCGACCTCAAGAACCAGGCCGAGCAGGTCGTCCACCAGACCCGCAAACAACTTGAAGAGTACGGCGAGAAAGTTTCCCCCGAAGCCCGCGGCAAGATCGAATCCGCTTTGTCCAATGTCGAGGACAAGGTTAAGGGCGACGATGCCGATGCGATCAAGGCGGCCCTCGAGTCGCTGAATCAGGAAGCCCAAGAGCTTGGCAAAGCTGTATATGAAGCCACAGCCAATCAGGCTGGCGAAGGCCAACCCGCCGATGCGGAAAATGCGTCACAAGCCGACTCGGATGATGATGTCATCGATGCGGAATATGAGGTCAAGCAGGATTGACCCTGTAAAACTCTTTCAAACTTCACAAAGAGCCTGCCGAGCGTTTCGGCAGGCTCTTTTCATTGATTTCCCTGTCAGTGAAATCAATTGAATGCACCGATAAGGCTGGATTTATTCAGACTCAAACTGTCCGCGAAGGCATTTTTGTCAAGCATATGGCCGATATGAATAAGGTAGGACATGAATCCCTATCACGAGAGCTTTTCGTATGTCCGTCATGGGAACCGGTACCGCCGCCGCCGTCGCACAAACGGCCCACACTGCGCAGAAGACCGCGCGCAGCCAACTTAAGGCTGGCGGCGATCTCGACCACGCCCGTGCAGCGGAGCAAGACCAGTTCATCAAGAAGCTGACCGCGGCAAGCGAGGCCGACGACCCTGATGCGGAATTGCCGGACCACGCCGCGCCGGGATACGAAATGCTTTACGACCAACCCCAAGAGGCGGAACCGCGAGATTCTGACGCGGATCAATCCGACAGTAAGACTTCTGAGCCAGAGCCGCTGTACCGCCACATCGATATCCAAGCATAGGGAACGCCAGCTCACGGCCCTGTGATATTCAGCCCACTCCAATCGGCGGATACAATGTGGTGAATGTGGCCGATCCTCTGCACCGTCCTGATCGTTCTGCTCGTCGTCACGCTCGTGGTGGCCATCCTGCTGCAGCGTAGCCGGGTCCAGCTCCAGCTTAATATTGCCCAGGCGGATGCGGAGTTGCGAAACCTTGAAAGTCAGCGCCACCGGCTCGATACCGAGTTGGCGGTCAGCAAACATGCGATCGAAGATCAGGCGAACGAGCGGGCCGAGTACGACAAACTTCGGCAGGAAAACACGGAACTGGTCAAACAGGTCGAGCGACTCACCGCCGACCGCGATGCCCTTGCGGACCTGCACAAAAAAATCGATACCCGCCTCAACGATCTTGCCAGCGATTCGTTAGAGAAATCGAACAAGCATTTTCTTGAACTCGCCAAGAAGACCTTCGAGAAAGAACAAGGCGAAGCCGAGGCAGCGCTAAAACAACGCGAAGTCGCGATCGACACGATGCTCAAGCCGATCCGTGAAACGCTGAGCAAGACGAACTCCGCCGTCGAAGAACTTAAAGCGTCCGGCAAGGAAAGCTTCGGCGGGCTTCGCCAACAATTGATCACCATGCTCGGCGATCAAAAAGCCCTGCGTGCGGAAACTGCAAATCTCGTAAAGGCGCTTCGTCGCCCTGAAGTCCGTGGGCAATGGGGCGAGATGCAGTTGCGCCGCGTTGCCGAATTGGCCGGGATGGCGGCCCACTGCGATTTCACCGAGCAGACCCACATCGAGGGCGAATCCGGCGGTCTCCGGCCCGACCTCGTTGTCTCCCTCCCGGGGGGCCGAGAGATCGTGGTCGATGCCAAGACGCCGATCACCGCCTTCATCGACGCCGCCGAAAGCGAATCCGACAGCGAACGCGAGCAGAACCTGATCCGTCACGTCAAGCACATCGAGGACAAGGTCAGCCAACTCTCCAGCAAGCGGTATCAGGACCATTTCGCTTCGGCGGACTTCGTGGTGTTGTTTATACCCGGAGAATCTTTCCTCTATGCCGCCGCTCAACGCAAGCCAGACCTGATCGAAACCGCGATGAACCGCAACGTGGTCATCGCGACACCGACCACTCTCATCTCTCTACTAAAAGTCGTCGCTTTGGGTTGGCGAGAGGAACAACTCGCAGACAACGCCAAAAAAATCCGCGACCTCGGCCAGGAATTGCATAAACGCATCGCCACGCTCACCCAGCACATCGAAAACCTCGGCAAAGCGGTGGGCAAAACCGTCGAGCACTACAACAAATTCGTCGGCAGCTACGACACGCAGGTTCTCGTTCAAGCCCGCCGTTTCCAAGAGCTAGGCGCCGACTCGCCTAAAGAACTGCCTGCCGACGGCGAGATCAAGACGATCGAATCGACGACTCGCGAAGTGCGCGGGGTCGAGGAAGTCAGCTCGTGATCACTACAACAAACTCGGCAGGTCACGATCGATGTCGGGATAGACCCGACGTGCGACCGAGCAGTCGAACTTCTGCATGACCGACTCGGCCGAAGTTTGATCCACCAGATAACGCACCACCGCCTCGACGACACGCGACGGCCCGACCCGGCCATGACTCCAAAAGTCATAGTCCTGATAGCTCAGCGTGACGTGCAGTTGATGGGTTCGGCCATCTGCGAACACGGTCACCGGATAGGACCATCCGCCGGGCGGATCGGCCAGGGGAGTTTCGGGGCCAAGCTCGATCTCTGCCATGCCTGTAAAATAGCAGCGATGCGGAGTCAGGTTTCAGATCAGCTCGCTGGGATCGATTGGCAGGTGTATCGCGATGTCGATTTGCCGGGCCTTGCGATTCGGCGGACACAGGATCGCTGTTTTTTCGCTGTCGAAGAAGTCGTTTACACAGGAAACGATCAACTGGAAGGATTCATCGTCGAGGGTCACTTGATTGGTATCGAAGAGATTGCTGATATTCGCGTTGAAACGGCTGGCGTCCCCCGCGAGACCTGCGACCGGCTGACGCCATGAATTTCCTATTTGAAACTCTCCGCCTCGGGCTTTCCAATCTTTGGCTGCACAAGCTGCGGTCGCTGCTGACCGCGCTGGGCATCATCATCGGCGTCGGCGCGGTTGTCGCCATCGCGGCCTATGGCGAAGGCACAAAGCGAGCCGCAATCAAGGACATTCTCTCGCTGGGTGCGAACAACATCATCGTCCGCTCAGTCAAGCCCCCCGCGGTCCAGGCGGGTGGCGGTGGGGACAGCGAGCGATCGAATCTCAATGTGTACGGCATCACGCGGCAGGATCGCCGACGGATCGAAGAAACCGTCCACCCCATCGAGCAGGTCGTCTCGCTTAAACAGGTTGCTGACCGCGTCTCGGTCGGCGTCCGCGTCTCGCCGGCTCAGGTATACGGCACGACTGCGGACTTACTGGAAGCGGCATCGCTCAACGTTGCCCGGGGACGCTATCTGACCGATGCGGATGAAACCAACGCCAGAAATTTTGCCGTCGTCGGAGCCGAGGTCGCGGATATCCTCTTTCCCCTGAGCGATCCGATTGGCCAAAGCATCGAGATCGGGGGTCAGGCGTTTGAGGTCATCGGCATCCTGCAGCGGATCGGACTCGCAGGCGGCTCGGGAGCCGCTCTGGTCGGCCGAGACTTGAACTACGACATCCACATCCCGATGCGGGCTTCATACACACGCTTTGGCGATATCCGTGCTTCTCTGGGGTCAGGCAGCCGAGACTTCAGCCAAGTTGAGATTACCGAACTGATCTTACGCGTACCCGATCAAAACGATGTCCGTCCCGTGGCAAGCCAGATTGACCGCCTGATGGATTTAGGGCATGCCGAGGAAAACGACATCAGCCTGATCGTCCCGCTTGAACTGATCGAGCAGGCGGAACGCGTCCAGTTCAGGAGCAACGTCCTGATGATCGTCATCGGCGCGTTGAGCTTGTTCGTCGGCGGCGTGGGCATCATGAATATCATGCTCGCCTCGGTCACGGAGCGGACCCGAGAGATCGGTATCCGCAGAGCGCTGGGTGCAACCCGCCGACACATCATCGCCCAGTTCCTGGTCGAGACGACCACACTGTCCTGTGCCGGGGGCTTGATCGGCATCGCTTGCGGGCTGTCCGTTTCGATCCTGCTGGCGTGGTGGGCGGGTCGGTACGGCGGACTCGAGCCGCCTGTGGTAATGGCCCTGCCAGTCGTGGTCGCATTCGTATTCGCGGTTTTAGTCGGGATAGCTTTCGGCCTGTACCCGGCTGTCCGTGCATCACAGCAAGACCCGATCGTTGCTTTAAGACATGATTAACATGCCGGTGTCGGTTATCCCTAAGATGGTGTCTGAAAGGAAACTCGGAACATGCGTGTCCTGCTAATCAGTCAACACGGAAAACCTTTTGAGTCATTCATGCAATGTCTGGATGATTTGGATTATCCGTACGAACTCATTGAAAATGTCGAGCAGGCACGGCAGCGCGCGGGCCAGGGTCCGCATGATCTCGTGGTGATCATGGACAGCAAAGACTTCACCGCGGCAGAATTGTTGCGGGATTTCAGAAAAGCTGGATCGAACGACCCGGTGCTTGTGATTCTGGACAATGAGGATCGTGAGAATATCGTCAAGGCTTTCGATGCCGGAGCGGATCAAGTCGTTGATTGCAACGCATCCAATCGCGAATGGGCCGCCCGTGTGCGTTCATTGCTCCGACAATGCGATCCGACGCCCGGCGACACTTTGACTTACGAGGATGTTCAGATCGACCTGCCGCCGATGCGAGCGACTCGGCAGGGCAAGGTACTGAACCTAAAGGGCAAGCCGTATTCGTTGCTGGAGTTTTTCCTGCGTCATCCCGAAACGGTGCATTCGCGTGAACGCATCAGCAAGAGCGTCTGGGATCACAACCTCGATCTGTTTTCCAATGTCATCGAAGTAACGATTTCAAAACTTCGGGCCGAGGTCGACAAGCCTTTTGACACGGAATACCTGCACACGGTGACCGGCCGGGGCTATATCTTCAGTAAGACCCCGCCACCGAAGTAGCGCCGCGTAGCGATCCTTGATTACTTATCGAGCGCGATTAGCAGTTGCTGCGACACGTCGGGGTCAATGCGGTGAATCAATACCGCGGCAGCGACTTGGTTTTCAAGTTGCTGGTTCGGGTCGCCGCTGCTTGCTTCCCGCAGATCCTTAGCTTTCGATTGGATCGCTGCACGACGCACTTGGATCACGACCTTGTCAGCTAACCCTTCGATCAACTCGTTTCGGACCACCGAGGGCGAGGCCAGATTCAGCGGGTCCGGATAGAGGCCGATCTCCGGTTGATTGGCATCGATCACGACATCACTGGTGGAGTAGCTTTCCGCTACGGTTCTCTGTGGTTCGGTCGACAATCGATACGCCGCGACAGCCCGGCCGGTCTGCCGATGAATTTCAGCGGTGTAGGTGTGGTACGCGGTCTGCGTCTCAAGCACAGTGCGGGGGGCCGACGAGAGCCGTTCGACGGCTCGGCGGTAGTCCCGCTGGGCGCGGACGAGCCGGTCGTGTCGATGGCGGGAGTAATAGTGGCCGCTGTAGGTCACGCGGACGCCGGAATGACCGTGGCGATACCCGCAGCCGCCGCAGCCGTAGCCATGTCGGCTGCACCGGAATTTCTTACGGTCGCCGAAGTACAGGCCGAATTTCAAACCGCTGTTGCTGTAGCGATAGCTGCCGTAATGACCATATCCGTAGCCATAGCCAACTCCGTAGCTGACGGCGGGGCGGTAGCTGTAATATCGACGCTCAGCCCGTTCAAGGTCATCGCGGGCGCGATCCACCTCGGCTTCGAGGTAAGGCAAATCGGGGTTCGGCACCTCGACTTCGATGGGGTAAGGGTGCTGGCGGGTTTCGGCGGTGACTTGCGTCGGAGCGACCTCAAGTTGCTGAAGGTCGATTGACAGCGGTACGCCTTGGGGGTCGATTCGAAAACTGTCGAGCTCAGAACCTGCTGACAGGGAAGACCGGACCAGGTCCGCAAGCTCGCTCGCTTCGGCGTTATCGACAGGGGTGGGTTGGAAGTCGATAGCCATAGCGTGGTCGGCCAAGATTTCACGCCGAACCTCCGCCGCCGCATCGCTGGCGGCTCGGCTGGGTCGGAGATGCATCGCTTTGCGGTACTGCAATAACGCGGCACCAGGTCGGGCTTCGTTTCGTAAGCGATTGCCTTGCCTGACATACAAATCCGACAAACCTGAAAGAGCCTCATTAGAATCTGCATTGAATCGCAAAGCCTTCAAATAAAGCGATTGCGCCTCATCGAGCGCATCGCGAGACAACGCAGCATCGGCTTTGTACGTCAAGTCGGCGGCGGCACGAGCGGGCAGCGTGGACAGCTCCGCACGGGCTGGCAGAAACGTCGGCTCGGTGGCGACCGTAGCCGTTAGTTGTTCCAGCGAAATATCCCACGACGACCGCTCGGCGGCAGCGAGGGCTTGGCGATAGCTTTCGGGTGCGTCAGTCTTCGGTCGCGAAAGACTTTGCATCGCTGCATTGGCATCAAGGTGGATTTTATCGTAGGCGAGGGCTTGATCGAGTTGGGTTTTGGCCCGGCTCAAGTCGCCCTGATCGGCGGCAGCTATTGCCCGTTGATAGGCCGCATCCGCAGCAGAGCCACGAGCTTTCTCAATCCCTGCCAGGGCGGGGCGGTAGTCCCGCTCAGCGGTTAAAGCTAGGCGATAGCGCTCGATCGCCGTTCTAAAGTCGCCGGCCTGCATGGCGGCGTCGGCTTCGACCATCGCGGCATCCCGCCGAACGATGCGGTAGTTCTCCTGAAATCCTTTCGAGCGACGCAGCCCCGGATCGAGATCGACCGCCTGCTCAAAGTAATAACGCGCAGCAACCGGATCACCACGCTCCATCGCAGCGAGGCCGCGGTCACGATGCTGCTGCGCAGCGCAGCCCGCAAAGAAAAGCAAGCAAGCGATGGCGAAAGCCAAAAACGTAGGAAAGCGTTTTGACGTACCGGGGAAGGAGTTATTCATAACGACCTCACTTTCTAGTGAAGATACGCCGAATTATAGGCACCCCTGCGCTGCAGGCTAGTTTTCTTGCGATACTTAACTATTGAAAAAGCTGATCTTATAGCCGCGGAAGACGAGAAATACCTCCTGTTGACCCCCTGGCCGAGTGATGCAGCAAATTACTCAGGACGCGTATCCGTAGACGCGGATTCCGGCTTTCTCGGCCGCGGCGAGCACGGCGAGGCGGTCCATCAGGATGACGCCGCCCGGCTCGAGCGCCAAGCAAACGGCTCCCGCGGCGGCGAGGCCCTCGATCGTTCTGACGCCGATGGTCGGCACGTCGAATCGCCGATCCTTGTCCGGGCCGGCCCCCTTGAGCAGCGTCCAGCCGCCGCCTTTGGCTAGTTTGCCCGCACGTTCGATCATCGCATCTGTCCCCTCGATCGCCTCGACCGCGACCACGTCTCGGCCGCGTACCGCCAAGGCTTGGCCGATCTCCAAGCGGTTCATCTCCATCAGAATCGGCCAGCCGAATTCGATGTCGGCCATCTGCTCCGCGCCGGGGCCGGTGCTCGTCATCTTTCCAGTGTCGGCCATGTGGTCCGCAATATAAGTCGTGCTGTCCATCAGTGAGACACCCGCGAGGTTCAACTCATCGGCCAGCGCTGCAAGAACGGTCTGACTCCGCCGATCGAAACGCAGAACGCGATACCAGAGCTTGATCGCTCTAAAATCCGGGCGTGTTTTGCGGAACCGGGACAGCCAGGATTCATAGAGCAGATTCTTCTTTGTGACCCCGCCGATCATGACCGCTTGGCTTACACCGCAGCGACGCAGCCGCTTGGCCCACTCGCCCGGACGCATCAGGCCGACTTCGAAAAATTGGTCACAGGCTTGCGGGACTTCATTGATGAATTGACCCGCGAGGCCGACGCCGATGACCTCTCGGCCGACTCGACGCATCCCATCCGCCGTCAGAAGGGGCAGACGACCATTACCTGCGATGATGCCCAGCGGAGCCAATTTATCGGATGAGCGGTTCACCACATGATCTGAGTATGTACGCTGAGCGGACATTTTTAATAGCCGCGGAAACCGGCCGATCCCGTACTGTCCGCTTGTTCAGCAGCTCGACGCTGTTCGCGTTGCAGATTTTCAAGTTGAAGTTTCTTGTCGCTGCGTTTGTCATTGTCGACCAGCCGACTTTCTATCTTGCCGGACTTCGGATCGAAGATGACCGCTCGGACAACTGACTTGTTACCGCCCGGGCCGCCGCCGGTGACGCTGTCGACATCCAGCAGAATATGGCCAACCCGGATTGGCACACCCTTCGCTGCGACGGCCTGCACCCCGGGAATCTGGGCATAGCCACCGATCTCATTGCCGGGACGCTCTTCAAACTCTGCATCCCGCCAGATGCCATCGAAGATCGTCCACGCTTCAATGGTCGCTCGCTTCGAGTCGATGTTCCCGCCGGTCACGAAAAAGTAATACTTGGGATCAATCGAGATCGGCGAGGACCAAGAAGCCTTGGCGATTTCTTCTTCTGTTGGTTTGAGAGCCGCGAGGTTGAAGTATTCTTCACGTTGCTCGTTTGAGATCCGACTCTTTCGGAATAGCGGATTAAATACGGTAGCAACGATTTTGTACCGATAGGTTTTGCCATATTCCACTGTCAAATCGTGAGCCCACACAGAAACGCGGTCGCTATCGGTATTTGGCTGGCCGGGCTGATTGCCACGCCCAAAGTCTACTTCGGCTCCTGGACCACGGAAATTCTCATTAAATTGTCGGGACCGGACTGGACGGGAATCACCACCCATAGCGGCGTCTAGTCGGTTGTCGCGAAGGCGGGGCCGTTCACGACGATCGTTGAAACGCGGATCCTCCTCGAATTGCGGATCAGCATCGAAATTCTCCGGACCATCAAACGAGGGCATCTCGAACTCGCTGGGCGGCAGTTCGACACCCAGCGCTGCCTCGAGATCGCGTCGCTTCTGTTGAAGTTCTTCTAGACGCTGCTCTTGAAGCCGCGGATTACTTTGACGCTCCAAAAGTCGTTCAAGCCTGGCGATATCACGACGTAAGCCGTCTTGTAGTCGCAATTCTTCAGCGGTGAACACCTTGTCATTGACATCCGGGGGTGTCCATCGGCCATTAGCCAACTCTGGAAAACGTGGACGGGCGACCAGCGGCTGATTCGACACGAGATCGTTTTGCAGGTTCTCCGCCTGACTCACAGTGTAACTGGCATCGGAGTCAGGGAGCACCGCGAATTGGTTGGGAAGGGGTTGAATTAGCTCGGGCTGTTCTGGAACCCATCGGCCGGTCTTCGGGTCCAATTCCTGACGCAGCAGATAGACCGAGGTGAGCATCAGGCGATCAGTCCAATACGTATCGGGCAAACGCTCGGATTTGGGCCGCTCGGCTGCTTCCAGCCGAAGCTTCCATTGAAGCAAATCGAAAGTGCCGGAGACCGAAACGTATGGAAAGTCAGCGGGTTCGCGGTCACCGATGACCTGGCGAATGCCGATCTGCGGATCGTTTTCATTACGCTTGGGGAGCAATCCGTTGCCGGCCTTGGCGAGCAAATTGTCCGGCACCGGCGGACGCGGCACAAAATACTCTGGGTACTCCGGCTCGAGGATCTTGATCGGTGTCAAGAACTGACTTTCCATCATGACCGCCAATGGCTCGCGGCTCGCGATGGGTCGCTGGTACAGCTTCTTGAAACTCTCGGCATAGGGCGGGATATCAATGTCCGGAACCTTGGAATCGCCTGCCTGGAGCTTTCGCTCCAGCTGCTCAGCCTGATCCATCACAATCTCTTCGACTTGACCTGGCCCGACATAGGTGCCGTTAATTTCAACACCATTTGGCTCACCTAAAAGGAACTGGGTTACGACTGCGATCAGCAGTACGAAAACCCCGACGCCAACTGCGATTTTATCTGCGTAGCGGGCAAAAAAGCCCATATCTTCGGGTTTCATAGAACACCTTTCCTAGCGATCAGGAATCACAGTTCAGAGCGACGATGCTGCATTTTCAGGTACGGCCAGATATTCGCGGACCACCGGGGGCATTAGCGGTACGGTCCATTCACGCAACCAGATCGTTTCGATGATGAAATCCGCTTTGACAATATCGCCCTGACCGAAGAGATACAGATTGGCGAGTCCTTCGTCGCCGTATTCATCCAGCGATTCATAGCGGGCATCGATGATCGTCATTAGATTGACTGAGCTGATGGCATTGAACAGGTCGGGCAATTTCTGGAAATCCGCAAACACGGACAGTCGGACATGTCGAACATCAAACAGGCTATTCGATGCCCGTCCGGTGGGGCTGAAGTAGAACAATGGCGGGAGAACATTCGCGTTAGAAATCGCGCCGGGCGGCGGCGGAGCGTAACCGGCCCCGGATGTGGAAGCCGACCTAGTGTTCGAGGAAGAACCCGTCGTATCGACGCCGCCCATCGTGTGCAGCCCAACATAACCGGGAAGCACCTCGACGCCCAGCAGCCGCTTGACCGGCGCATTAAGAACACTTGATGGGATCGGCTCACCGCTGGCGGTCATCCCATGGTCCTTCTCGTTCAGCACATCGTTTGCAAGAGCAATGGCGGCGATGATGTCCTGCAAGATCCAGAGCTGAAGTTGACCTTCCCACACTGTCGCGGGGTCGGGCGATGCGGTGGTTTGGCCGAGCGTCGCCACCTGCAAAGGGAATGCGGGGTTAGGCGAAGTCGGGTCACCCAGAACCGGGTCTGCGTAGATATTGATCGTTCTGGCGTGGTCGATCAGGCTGTTCATCAGCAGGATTTGCTGTTCCTCGCGAAAATCCTCAGCTTGTGCTTCGGTCATGCCGTCGCTGCTGGCCTCGGCATATTTCTGATCGAGCTTCGCCTGAAGAGTATCTTTGTCGAGGGGCAATCCCGCGTTAAGGTAGGGCTGGACAATACCGGTTGAAGTCGCCAGATTCGCAGCGGCAGCGGCATCAGCCAACAAAGACGCCACAGCCGATCGATAATTACCGCGTGCACCAAAGAGCAGGGTCGATGGGGTTTCGGGAAAAAGGTCCTCGACCAACTGTTGACTACTGCGATCGTTGATCTCAACTGCCACGCGGTGGATCTGCGTGTTTTGCCCTTTAAGATTCGCGTAGATCGTTTCGAGCTTCTCGACGGTTTTTTCGTTAATGGTCACGCCAGCAAGATTTCGCGGCGGGTCATCCGCGTTTTCTGGCGGCACACTGATGTTCTGCTGCTGATACTGACGAATCTTGCGGATCTCCGGCTCACGCTCGGACATCTCAGACTGCAAAGAAGGACTCATAAAGAGCCAGACGTAGGCGATAAATCCCAGCGAAAGCAGGATGATTGTCGCAGAAATCACCGTCAATGGATTCAACTTCATCCAGGCGATGGCTTGTTTCATCGGTCGGTCTCCGTGCTGCCGAGGTTGGCCTGCTGATCCGTTGTGGGCTCATTACCCGGCGGTGTGCCGTCATTCTCGAGGTTGTCTTGTTGAGAGGGGGTCGTCACTTTGGGACGGGCCTCCTGAGGTGTACGAAGCACGGCGTACCACTGAATTTCAAACTCCCAATCCCCTTTTCGATCCTCGATCGCATCAGGGCGTTTGGGTAATAATGCACTGATCGAAGAAAGTTCTGATTGGCCCGCGTTCGATGTCGCATTCCGCCGGGGCGTGGGTTGCGAGGTTCGGAAAGGCGTTGGAGATGAGAAGCCGGACGGCGGCATGGTTTCCGGCTTAGTGGGTGTCGCTGCACTCGTAACAGTCACCTCGGTCAGCGATCGGATCGGGTTACCTGCGTCGAACTCAAATCGGTATGGCCGAGTCGGATCATCTGCGTTAGCTTTCAGCCATTCAATCAGACGGTCATTGAGGAAGATGTCGGGCTGACTCAGCGGAGTCGTCCCTTTAATCGTAACCAGGAACCGCGGCGCGGATTCCTCGGTGAAGAAAGTTTGCAGTGTCGGATTGCTTGAAGCGATCGATTCGAGCGAAGTGCTTGAACTGGCCGAGCTGGTACCGGTGCTCGACTGTTCAGTTTTGGGCAAGGGTTCATAGTCGAACGTAATGGAATCCAGATAAATCCGTCGACGATCACTGCGGTTGATCGACTTGAACGCCTCATAATCCGACCCGAGCAGTTCTTCCTGTGGGTCGAGTGCCAGGATGCCGCTGGTCAGGTCTTCGAGCAGGCTGGACATTACATTGCGGTGGTCCAGCACACGGCGGAGGTTCTCGATCGATTGGCGGGGATCCGATTCCTGTTCGATCTCGCTCCACAAGTTGGCCTGAGCGTTGGCTTTGTTGATGACATTATTTATGTACTGCCGATTTTCGTCGGCGTTCGAGATGTAGGCAGAACGGTCCATGAAATACTTCGCACCGACCAAGCCAGCCGCAATCACGAAGCAGGCCGCACTGGCCGCGATCCAAGGCTGTTTGGATCGCCAAACCCGCGAGGCGAGGATGTGCGAAGGAAGGATGTTGGCTGAGACCTTGTCGTGGCCAAGGCCCTGCAATGCCAGGCCGTAGGCGGTTGCGAAATTCAAAGCGTGGCCGGCAAACTCGGCCTCCCGCTTGCCTTCGACTTCAAGCCGCTCGAACGAGTCGGGTCTGACGACTTCGATCTGCAATTGCTGCTTGATGAATTTCTGCAGGCCCGGCAATCGGAACGTCGAGCCGACGCCGATCAGCTTGGTCAGGTTCGAATCCCGGTTCATCGATTGATAGAAGCCCAGCGACCGTTGCACCTCTTGAACCAAGTCCGCGAAAACCGCCCGCATTGCTTGGAAAATCTGCTTCGCATACTTGCTCGTGGCGGCTTCCCGCTTGAGTTTTTCTGCCTTCAGGAAGCTGATCTTGAACTGCTTGACGAGGGCTTCGGTGAAGTTGTTCCCGCCGATCGGCAGCGTCCGAAGCCAGATGCCGTCTTCCTCGACAATGATGACATCCGTCGAGACCGTGCCGATGTCCATATAGACCACGCCCTCGCCCGAGTCGACGCCAGCGTTGTCATATTGAAATGCGTTATAGACCGCCAGAGGCGACAGCGTCAATGCATCGACATCGATATTGACATTGCGGTAATTCTCCAGAAAGGTCATCACCCGTTCTTTGGTGATCGCGAAAATTCCGACCTCGACATCGGGCGAATCCGCTTGAGAGAACACTTGATAATCCCATTCGACCTGCTCGATCGGGAAAGGGATCTGCTGTTGGGCTTCGAAGCGGACGATGTCTGGGATTTTCTTCGGCTCGACCGGCGGCAGCTTGGCGAACCGCGCAAAGGCCATGTTGCCCGGCACCGCGGTGACCACGGTAGATTTTTCGATGTCGTACTTCTGGATCAGCGTGTCGAGCTGCACCTGGACCATCTCGTCCACGTTCAGGTCCGGCATCGTCAGGACGTGCTTGAAAGGCAGCACGGCAAAGTCAAGCACGCGAACGTCGTTGCCGGACCGTCCAAGCTTGATCGCCTTGATCGCGTTAGACCCTAGATCGATGCCCCAGGCTTCGTTCTTTTTCGACATGCACAACTCCACGAAAGATGAGAGACCGTGATGGGCCGCCGCTCAGCTAGCTTGAAACCCGCGTCCGGCAAGCCGGGCAAGGAGCGATTAAACCTGAAAGGTAAGCTGAGACTAAGCTGGAAGCACGCTCGGGGAGAGCGGCAAGCTCCCGGTGCGGGGCGGGGATTAACATCTACTTATATTAGACTCCCCAACAGGCTTGAGGTCAAGGCGAAAGGCGGCAAGTCGACAATTGAGCGAAGTTGCCGGGACCGGCTTGGACGTGTATTTTGCACGCTTAATTCAATCTTGCTGAAAGTCGAATGATGAAAGTGATCTGTGATCGCGGAGCGTTGGTAGATTCATTGGGTCTGGTCGGTGGCGTTGTCGTCGCACGCACCCCCAAGCCGGTGTTGACCTGTGTAAAACTCTCGGCCGGCGAAGAGGGCGGTCTGGTCCTCGAAGCGACTGACACCGAAGTTTCGGTTCGGCTGTCGACGCCACGCGTCGAGGTCAGCGAGCCGGGCGAGGCGCTGATCCCTGCCGATAAATTCCAGTCCATCGTTCGTGAGTCGATCGACCCGACGCTTACGCTTGCCACCGAGCAGGACGTCGCCCATATCACCGGCCAAGACAGTAAGTTCAAAATCTTCGGCCATCCGCCGACCGATTTCCCCGCCACCGCCGCGTTCGAGGGCGATCCGGACTTCTCCGTCTCGGCCGGCGAACTGCACCGCCTGATTGCTCAAACGCTATTCGCCACCGCCCGGGAAAATTCCCGCTACGCGATCAACGGCGTGCTCATCGAACGCAACGGCAACAAGCTCGCCGTCGTCGCCACCGACGGCCACCGACTGGCATTGGCTAAAGGCTCCTGCGAAGGCGGCAATGACGAAACTCGCTCCGCCATCGTGCCGACTAAGGCCCTGAATCTGCTGCTTCGACTTTTTGACGATGCAGAGCAGACCGTGCAGGTCAAGCTGACGGACAATCAGGTGCTATTCAAAACCGATGATGCGGTGCTGGTGTCCAACTTGGTTGAGGGCAACTTCCCGCCTTATCAGGATGTCATTCCGAAAGACGGCGATAAGAAAGCTTCCCTTGCGACCGACAGCTTTATCTCCGCGGTTCGTCGTGCCGCGTTGCTCACCAATGAAGAGAGCAAGGGTGTCCGTATGAGCTTTTCGGGCGACGGCTTGACCATCAGCAGCCGAGCTCCCGAGATGGGCGAGGCCGAGGTGCATGTCGAGATGGCCGAGTACACCGGCGACGCGGTCGAGATCGGCTTCAACCCCGCCTACCTGCTCGATGCCCTGAAGGTCGTCGATGATAGCCAGATCCACCTCGAACTGAAAAGCTCGAACAAGCCCGGCGTCATGCGGACCGGAGCGAACTTTCTTTATGTCGTCATGCCGGTCAATCTGCAGTAGTAATGAACTGGACCGACATCGAAGACATCGCGATCGCACTGGATGAAAAGTATCCGCAGCAGGACCCCGCTGCGGTGCGGTTTACCGAGCTACGCAAGATGGTCGAATCGCTCGACGAATTTGACGCCGATGAAGAACATCGCGTCAACGAGCAGATCCTCGAAGCGATCCAAGCCGGCTGGATGGAAGAGAAAGCCGACCGATTGGCGGACGAAGATGGCGAAGATTCGGGAAATGCTTACACCCCGCATAACCCGTTTCGCTGACCTGCCTAAGATGCCACAGCAATGACCGATACGCAGACCCCGAGCCTTCAAGCCCAACCCGCTGTGACTGACATGCCTGAACTTGTTGAGCCTGAGATTGTGCATCAGGATGTCCTCGCAGCCCCGGCTACCGTCCGCGAACAGTCCGTCGAGCCAGCCGCGGGCTTCTGGGGGAAAATGATCCAAAAATGGGAAAAGCGCTTCAGCAAGCTCTCGACCCGCAACAACTTCTGGCACCGCGTCTGCTCCTGGGTCTGGCTGCCGCTCGCCTATCGATCGGGCATCAAGTTCGGCCAAAAGCAACAGGTCGAAGGCGAGCCGTTCGAATGCGTCGTACCCTTCAGCCGATTTAATAAGAACTGGTATAAAGCGATGGCTGGCGCTGCGCTGCTTGCCAACTCCGAAGTCGCCGGCGGGATGTACATCTTCAAAGCCTGTGGCGGTGATTACACCGTCGTTTGCAAGCATCTGGACTATCGTTTCCGCCGACCCTGCATGGGCCCAGCCATCTACCGCATCGTCCCGCGTGAGGACATCCAGGAACTTGTCGCCACCGGCAATGAGTTCAACATCACCGTGGACATGGTCATCCTCCAAGCGGTCCATCACAAAGACGAGAAAGAACGGCGTGTGGGCAACTGCGAAGCGACTTTCCACGTGACTCCAAAAAGCCATTACCGCGCCCGCAAGGCCAAAGTCAAAGCAAGGGCGACGGGCTAAGCCAGAGGCGTCACCCTGATCTAGCATGGGCGAAACTGATGTAGAATCGATACGGGATTCGCCGGACTTTTCGCATGATTCAAACCATCAACCTCACCAAGCGGTACGGCGAGCTGATGGCCTTGTCGAACCTCAATCTCACCATCGAGAAGGGTCAATGCTTCGGGTTCATCGGCCCGAACGGAGCCGGCAAAACCACCACGATCAAAATCCTCGCGACCCTGCTTAAGCCCACTTGGGGCGAGGCCCGCATCGATGGCCTGTCCGTCGGCCCGGTCAACGCCCGGCAGGTCCGCTCCATCATCGGCTACGTCCCGGACTACTTCGGCAGCTACGACGACATGGTCGTCAGCGAATACCTCGCCTTCTTCGCCGCCAGCTACGGCATCACCGGCGAGCAACGCAAACAAGTCATCGCCGACGTGCTCGACCTGACCGACCTCGCTTACAAAGCCGACGCCGAGGTCAACGCCCTCTCCCGCGGCATGCAGCAACGCCTCAGCGTCGCCCGCGTCCTCCTGCACGACCCCAAGGTCCTCTTGCTCGACGAGCCCGCGTCAGGCCTCGACCCCCGCGCCCGCATCGAGATGCGCGAGCTGCTCAAAGAGCTCCACCTGATGGGTAAGACCATCCTCATCAGCTCGCACATCCTGCTCGAGCTGGCCGACCTCTGCGACGTCGTCG
Organism: uncultured Phycisphaeraceae bacterium; assembly: GCA_964523485.1. Taxonomy (GTDB): domain Bacteria; phylum Planctomycetota; class Phycisphaerae; order Phycisphaerales; family Phycisphaeraceae; genus Algisphaera. The sequence goes on from CAZFZS010000023.1 coordinate 48,259, forward strand.
GCATCATCGAGCAGGGCGAACTTAAGTTCACCGGCACGATGGACCAGATCATCGAACGCGCCCACACCCTCGCCGGCGGCGCCCGCACCCTCCGCATCGCCGTCGCCGAAAAAACCGCCCACGCCGCCGCACTCCTGAAACAGCTTCCAGGGGTCACCGCCGTCGAACCTACCGATCATCATCTCCGCGTCACCCTCGACCCCCAAGCCAACGCCAACGATCAGCTCATCCCCCAGATCGCCAAAACCCTCATCGCCAAGGGCTACCCCCTCACTCGCCTCGAACACGAACAAGTCAACCTCGAAACCGCCTTCATGCGTCTCACCAAAGGCTTGGTTCAGTAAGCACTCAATAAAATCAAACGCCCGCCGACACCTTCAAAGCCGGCCCGCGGTGCGACCCAGTCCCCGGCTTTCCATGAACTGAATTAAAATTTTTGAGATTAAGAAAAATGAATTTTTCCGGACATCGTCTTTTCTTCGCAATGATCTTCATCGGCCTGGTCTTCCTGACAAGTCATTCCATCGCTGCCGAAACGAACCAGGTTCCTGAGAAGCCACAGGCCGCTGAACAATCAGACTGGTCCGTTTTCGAGCCGGGCTCGTCCGTGACCTTCAGCATTTATCAGGGAGATGTCGAGCGATTCAAGCGAGGCGAGCCTGGGGATGAACAGATTAAAAAAGTGCTTCAAGCCTATCTCGACCCGCACTGGATGCATGCCAAGGCTTCCGCAATCGAGGTGTTTGATCCGACCGAAGACACCGAGGGGGTACTTCTTGGCTCAAATGTCTCGGTAAGCAGCACGCCCACCAGCTTAGGGTTCCGTTTAATCGAAACCGAAACCGCCGGGTTAAAGGTGGGTCGCTCTACGGTCGCCTGCGAAAAACTGACCTATCAATGCGAAACCGATTTGGCCAAGGAAGTATTAGTTTTATATATCGCAAAACGAGTGCCACAGATTTTTGCCCGCGATATAGAAGCGAGAAGCCATGTGCGGGGTCCAGACTATCAGATTCGATTGCCCGAAGGGACAGTGGGCTGGGACTATCATTTCGATAGAAAGCCGGGTTTTCAAGACGACAACCTGGTGCGAACCAGCCTCCAGCAAGGTCGCTTGATCAACCACAACGCCAGCATCAAAGTGGATGGCAAAAAATTGCGATGCATTGTCGAACAAACGCAATACACCACCAACCTATACTCAACGCCATTAGTTTCCACCAAATGGCTGAGCGACAAGGTGCCCGGCGGCCTAGTCCGCCTTGCTGTGGGTCATCCCAACGACCCCTTCGAGCAAGTTTCACATGCAGAAATCCTCGTCGAATTCGATGCAACCCCCGCCACCAATAAAGAAGCACGTGAAGCGGAATGGCAGCGAAATATCGACAAGCAATAGCAGCGCTGCCCTTGACTCAATCCCCCTCACAAGTCTCAGCCGGACCGCAACGAGGCCAACGCCCCAGCTATAAATGTTTTTATTGATAGATGGTTAAGCAGGTAGGGCCGGATACATCCGGCCCTACGCCAGATCAGCTTCGGGGAATAGGGGGGGGAAGGGGAGTATCAAAACGGGGTCAGACCTGCCCTGTAGTATCAAAACGGGGTCAGACCTGTCCTGTAGAAACCCTCCTTGCTAACACGATCATCAGGT
>CAZFZS010000024.1:0-46215 GCA_964523485.1 uncultured Phycisphaeraceae bacterium
CGATGATGTTCACGACCGACCTGTCGCTGAAGATGGACCCGGCCTACGAAAAAATCTCCCGCCGCTTTCACGACGACCCGGATGCGTTTGCCGATGCGTTCGCCCGTGCTTGGTACAAGCTGACGCACCGCGACATGGGACCGCACAGCCGACTGCTCGGCCCGGAAGTGCCCGAACCCCAGCTCTGGCAGGACCCGACCCCGGAAGCGGATTACCCAACGATCGGCGATTCAGAAATCGCCGAGCTCAAATCCAAGCTGCTCGACTCGGAGCTGTCGGTCAGCGACTTGGTGTTCGTGGCGTGGTCCGCCGCGGCCAGCTACCGCGAAACGGACAAGCGTGGCGGAGCCAATGGCGGCCGGTTGCGTTTGTCGCCACAAAAAAATTGGGCGGTCAATGATCCCGAACGCTTGGTGAAGCTGCTGCCGACCTACGAAAAAATCCGGAGCGATTTCAATGGCTCGGCATCCGGGGGCAGGAAAGTCTCGTTGGCGGACCTCTACATACTCGGCGGCGTGGCCGCGGTTGAAAAAGCCGCGAAGGATGCCGGCCATGACATCACGGTCACCTTCAACCCCGGCCGGACCGATGCGACGCAGGACATGACCGACGCCGAGGCGATGGCCCCGCTCGAGCCGACCGCCGATGGCTTCCGCAACTATCAGCACCCCGACCACACCCGCCCCACCGCCGAGCTGCTGATCGACCGCGCCCAGATGCTCAACCTCACCGCCCCGGAGATGACCGTCGTCCTCGCCGGCCTGCGTGTGCTCGGGGCGAACACCGGTACGACCGACCTGGGCGTGTTCACGAAACGCCCCGGCCAACTGACCAACGACTTTTTCGTCAACCTGCTCGCGATGGACACCCTCTGGGAGCAGCATGAAAAATGCGAACACCTCTACGAAGGCAAGGACATCGACACGGGCAACGTTAAGTGGACCGGCACCGCGGCCGACCTGGTCTTCGGCAGCAACTCACAGCTGCGGGCCTTGGCCGAGTTCTACGCCTGCGACGACGCCGAGGCCGTATTTGTGAAAGACTTCGCCGAGGCCTTCGCCAAGGTGATGGATAACGACCGCTTCGACCTGCCCCGCCGCCGTGATGAACTGGTCGCGACCACGGGCTGAATTTTTGCAAAAATCAAGTCATCGAAAAAGCCCACGGATGGCCATCCGTGGGCTTTTGCAATTGCTTCTATTGAATAATAATTCTCAGCAACTTAATCGACCGACGTGATATCGCTACGAAGCGTCAGATCTTCAGGCAGCTTGCTGACAATCACCGCGGAGAAAGGGTAGGTCAATTGCTGGGTCACCGATTCGCCGGACTTGGGTGCCGAAGCAACCGCCTGCACATAAAGCTCATCTTCAATGAGCTGGATCGCTTCGATGTCCGCCGCGTACCCGCCGGTCGGCTGCTCGCCGAGGCTCAGCAGAATGACCGAGTGCTTGTCAAAGTTCGGCCGAAACCCGTCACGGGCTAAATCGAATTCGTTGAACTCTTGTTCGTTTAACTGCACCAGGCTGTACATCGAAATCGGCAGCTGATTGCCCGCGATCTTGCCGAGGATCGGCACCGCTCGCACATCCTGCATCACCGCAGCATCCATCGCAGGATCGGCAACCGCCATGTCATTGTCGCCATCACTCTTAGGCTGGGCACAGCCCATCAAAGCGACGGTCAAAGACACGAGCAACACCAAGCGATAATGATTCTGCGACATAATCAACTCCGAAAGCGGATGCGGATAGGCGTGCACTATACCCCTTGTCCACGGCTTTGGGTATCGACCAGCCCAATGCTTTGACTTGCACCAAGCTATTTTTTGATCAGCCGCATCGCGTGGAATGGCCGACCCTCCCGACGATATTTCCGCTCGAAGTTGCTGCCGACCAGTTCACCCTCGCCCTCCGAGCCGGGTTTCTCAAACGGCTGACGGTCGAAAAGGTCCGCGACATGGGCGGCGTGTTCCTCCATCCACTGAAAATACTCGGCATGGTCTGTCGCCAACCGCACCTCGCCGTCGGGCTGCAACACCCGGTGCAGCTCACGGAGAAACGGAGCCTGGACCGACCGCCGCTTGTGGTGGCGTTTCTTCGGCCAGGGGTCCGGGAAATAGATATGCACCCGCCGCAGCACGGCATCGCCGACGTAAAACTTCACGAAAACCGTGGCATCGGCCCAGAGTATGCGGACATTTTCACAGCCCCGCCGCCGCAGCCGATCCGCCGCGTGACGCCAGTAGGCCTTGGCCCATTCGATCCCCAAAAAATCCGTGTCCGGCTCCAGAGCGGACTGCTGCACGAGAAACGTCCCCTTGCCAGAGCCAATTTCTAAATCCATTGGTCGATTTGACCGAGTTTGGCGGCCTGGATCCAAATTCATCCACTGGCGCAAATCCAGTGACCCGTGTTCCAACGGAGGCAGATCATCCTGTGAAAGACCGTATCCAGTGGTGTCTAAAGCATTTGCAGACTTTGCGGGAGACGACATAGCTTGAGCATAACTCATCGCTCAGCGCACGGCAGGCGGGAGCGGTAAAAACCCTAAGTTTTTTAAATAACTCGTACCTTTTCAGTGCCAATTCATTTTGAGCGGGCTAGTGTCCCGAACCGGGGCTTAGTCACGGTATGCATGGACTTCAATCATGCGGAGTAAGCTCTCACCCAAACAGTTGGCTGCTGCGATCGGCGTGAGTGAATCCTCACTCAAACGCTGGGCGGATAGTGGGCGTTTGATCGTCACACGTACCATCGGGGGGCATCGCCGTATCGATCTACAGGAGGCGCTTCGCTTTGTTCGCGAGTCGGGCCTGCAAGTTCAGAATCCGGAAAAGCTTGGCCTGTCGCCCGAAGTCCACGCCCCGCCGGAGATGCTTACCGGTGATTCAGCGGTACTGCTAAAACAACTGCTGATTGAAGGGCGGATCGACGATGCCAAAGCGTTGCTGCTACGCATGTTCATGGAAGGCCGATCCGTGGCCTGGATGTGCGATGGTCCTATACGAGACGCGGTGGATGCTGTCGGCGAGATCTGGCGGCGACGCGAGCCTTGTGGCGTGTTCCTTGAGCATCTGGCCACGAATACGATTCAGGAAACGCTGACGCAGATCCTTCAAATCATTCGGCCGGACGGAAAGACGCTGTCCGCTGAACCCGCGGCCTTAGAAAACGGCTCGGCAGCCAAGGGCGATGAGTCGCCGCCGATCGCGGTGGGCGGGGCCCCGCCGGGCGATCCGTTTACGCTGCCCTCGTTGATGGCTGCCTGCGTCATGGCCGAGGCGGGCTACCGCGAGGTCAACCTCGGGGCAGACCTGCCGTTCGATGCGCTGTTTGATGCGGTCGATACATATGAGCCTCGCCTCGCCTGGTTGGCATTCACCGGCCGGGGCGAACCGGTCACCGCCGGCCGGCTCGAACGGGTTGCCGACCGACTGCGTGAGCGTGGCACCGCCCTGGCCGTCGGCGGCCGAGCCGTCCCCCCCCACGCCAAACGGTCCAACAGCTTCCGCACCTGCCAAACCATGGCCGAGCTCAGCGCCTTCGCCCAAGGCTTGGTCCACGCCTGAATCCCTTTGATTGAAAAATCGGGTGGCATGGTCTGTTGCTTTGAGCAGGCCATGGCCTAAGCGGCTTGCACCGTGGCCTGACGCCAAAACCCGTCAGACCACGCCACGCCTCACTTTCTAATAACCTGATTGATCCCAAACCCCGCACCTCAGACAAGACCCCCGACCCTAGACCCCCTGCGACGGCCATGCTCATCACCCTGCCCGACGGTTCACAGAAATCTTTCGACGACCCGAACACCACCGCCCATGACGTGGCCTTGACCATCGGCGAAGGCCTCGCCAAAGCTGCCATCGGTGCCCGCGTCAACGGCGAACTCTACGACCTGCATCGGCCATTACGCCAGGCGGAGGCCGCTTCAGCGGCCGGCTCTCCCGAATCAAATACCTCCATCACCCTCGCCCTCATCACCGCCCCGCGCCAAGACAAAAAAGGGCGATCCAAGTTCCGCGACGAGCAGCACGAAAAAGACGCCCTCTACCTCCTGCGTCACTCCACCGCCCACGTCATGGCTGAAGCTATTGAACAGGTGTATGGCAGCGATAAAGTCCAACTCGCCTACGGTCCCCCGCTCGACACCGGGTTCTACTACGACCTCAAACTCGACTCTCCAATCAGCTCCGACGACTTCGGAAAGATCGAAGCGGAAATGGGGAAAATCGTAAATGAGCAACGACCATTCACTCGGTATGAATTGTCACCTCAAGCGGGGATGGCTTGCCTCATCGAAGATGGCAACAAATACAAAATCGATAATGCTGAAAAAGCAATCGAGAAAAATAGTCAAACTCTCTCTTGGTACATCACAGGCCCCATCGAAAACGATTCGAAATTCGAAATTCGAAATTCGAAATTCTTCAACGATCTCTGCCAAGGCCCCCACGTCGACCGTACTGGTCGAATCGGCTCGTACAAAATCATGTCGGTCGCCTCATCGCATTGGCACGGCGACGTCAACTCCGACCGCTTCCAACGCGTCTACGGCACGGCGTTTTTCAGCCAGGCTGACCTCGATGCTTATCTCGAAAACCTCGAGCAGGCCAAGGCTCGAGACCACCGGGTGATCGGCCGAAAGCTCGGGCTGTTCGAAATCGATGAGATGGTTGGGCAGGGCCTCGTCCTTTGGAAACCTAAGGGGGCCGTGATCCGCGATCAGTTGCAAAAGTTCATCAGCGAACACCTTGAACGGCAGGGCTATTCGCAGGTTTTCACGCCGCATATTGGAAAACTCGACTTATATAAAACATCCGGCCACTTCCCCTATTACAGCGACTCGCAGTACCCTCCGCTGGTCGAACGTGACATGGTCAAGAAGCTTGCTGACGAGGGCTGCTCCTGTGGGGACCTGAGCGCGGCGATGAATAGCGGTGATATCGAGGGTTATTTGCTTAAGCCCATGAATTGCCCGCATCACATCCGCATCTTCGCCAGCGATAAACACAGCTATCGCGACCTGCCCGTCCGTCTCGCGGAGTTCGGCACGGTCTACCGCTGGGAGCAGTCCGGGGAGCTGGGCGGGATGACCCGCGTCCGCGGCTTCACGCAGGACGATGCCCACCTCTTCGTCACGCCCGAGCAACTGGCGGAGGAAGTTTTAGGTTGCATCGAGCTGGTCAAGATCGTTTTCAACACCTTGGGCATGGCCGATTACCGCGTCCGCGTCGGCCTGCGCGATCCGGATTCTTCGAAGTTTGTCGGCTCCCCGCAGGATTGGGATGCAGCGGAAGATGCCTGTCTCAAAGCTGCCGCATCCCTCGGCGTGCCATTCAGCAAGGAGCCGGGCGAGGCGGCGTTCTATGGGCCGAAGATCGACTTCGTAGTGAAGGATGTGATCGGCCGGGAGTGGCAATTGGGCACGGTGCAGGTCGATTACCAGCTCCCGCAGCGGTTTGGCTTGGAGTATGTCACGGCTGACAACACGACCGCGACGCCGATCATGATCCACCGCGCTCCTTTCGGCAGCATGGAGCGATTCATCGGCTGCCTGATCGAACATTTCAACGGCGCGTTCCCCCTCTGGCTCAGCCCGGAACAGGTCCGTGTCCTGCCGATCAGCGACAAATTCAATACTTACGCAAAGACCGTGTTTGCCGCGTTGAAAGAATCCGGTTTCCGCTGTTCGATGGATGATTCCTCCAACCGGGTCAACGGCAAGGTCAAGAATGCGCAAGAGGATAAGGTGCCCTACATGCTGGTCGTCGGCGGCAAGGACGAGCAGGCGGGCACGGTCAGCGTCCGCCACCGCAGCGAGGGCGACCGCGGTGCAATCCCGCTGGGCGAGTTTCTCGCGTTGGCCGTGACGGAACGCGACAAGCGATCGACCGGCCCGGCAGGTCAGGACTAACTGCAGAAAGAACGGTCGATGACGGGTAACTTCACACAGCGGTGTTATGCGATTTGCCGAACGATCCCCGCCGGTCGGGTCGCGACGTATGGTGACCTTGCTGCGGCGGCGGGTTCGCCCGGTGCAGCACGAGCGGTGGGTAACGCGATGCGAAACAATCCCGATGCCCCGGCCACGCCATGCCACCGGGTCGTGGGTAGCGACGGCAAACTGACCGGCTATGCCTACGGCCTGCCCCGGAAGATTGAACTGCTCACCGGGGAGGGCGTGGCTGTGCATAACCAGCGGGTGGATTTAAAAAAATACGCACATCGATTTTGATCGATAAAGCCTTCGGATGGCCATCCGTAGGCTTAGTATTTATTGAATCAGGTCATCGCGGCGCGGCAGCGGCGCTAGACTGTCAAGCAAGGGTTTTCTTGCAGGCATGTGGTTACAAGTTCTAAAGAATTGAATTTTTATGAAAATCGATCGTCGGCTGGTCCGGGTTGCCAAAGTGTATCCGATGCGGGAGGGCAACCAGCTCTCGAATGCCACGGGATTTTTCTACCTCGAAAACGGCTACCTGTATTTGATTACCGCCGGGCATGTGGTGTCCGATCCCAAGAGCGATCATTATCCCGATCAGCTGCGGGTGGTCGTTCACGCCAATGCGGACAACCTGACGCAGGACGGCCAACTGATGCTGAATCTTTATAACAGCCAGGGCTACTCGATTTGGCGGCAGCACCCGCAACTGGGCTATAAAGCGGACGTGGTGGCCGTGCCGATTTTTGACGCAGGGGTGATTGCGAACTGGTATGTGGATACGTTCGGCCCGGACGATCTGGTCGACGAGACCCGCTCGCTGCCGCTGGGCCAGCAGGTCCACGTGGTGGGGTTTCCGCTGGGCTTTGAAGACACGGTGCATCACCTGCCACTGGTGCGCAACGCGACGATTGCGAGTGTGTATCCCCTGCCATTCAAGGGCGAGCGGTACTTCGTGACCGATGCGCGGTTGCATCGCGGGGCATCGGGTTCGCCGGTGGTCGCGCATTTGGTCGAGCCGGACGGGCGCACAGTGCTGAAACTGCTGGGCGTGCACGCGGCCTCGCTGGATGTGAGCAACCGCGACCCCGCTGTCGACGAGCCGTTGGGTTTGAATATGGCCTGGTACGCCTCGCTGATCCCGGAGATGACCGGCACGGGTTGAGTCAAAATCTGTAGATGGACAGAATTAAACCACGCCGACGCTGAGGAGCTCTAGCGACGAAGCGTCTGGTATCGCCATACCCCCACCCCTTCCGCTATCATCCGCCCAGACCTGCCCCGCCATCGAAGAAGTTTTGCCACGATGACTGAAATCCGTCCGAGCGATATCCACGGCCTGGGCCTATTTGCGCAATCGTTTATCGCCGAGGGGCAGGTCATCGGCAAACTCAAAGGCGAACACGTCACCGACGATGGCCCGCATGTGCTGTGGCTTGATGAAGAACGTGGCTTTCGCGTCGAAAACGATCTGCGTTTTATCAACCACAGCGACACGCCCAACGCCGCGTACTACGACGACCTGACCGTTGCCGCCCTCCGCGATATCCATCCCGGAGAGGAGATCACGCATAACTACCTCGGCGACGAAGCGGCCGAGGACGAATGCATGGATTTCGAGCCGGTGACGAACTGACTTGGCGTTCCGCGGGTGACGCCTGAGCGAATTCAGAGCGATCTGGAGGGTTCACAGTAATTTCACAATCGGCCGCGCCTGCCGTGATTGACGGGCTATGCTTGTCGTCTATGAATCATGCCATTCTCGGGAAAACAGACCTGTCCGTCAGCCGACTGGGTTACGGGGCCGCACCGATCGGGTTTCTTGAAACCGGGCCGAACCAGATCGCGCGGGTACTTAACTACCTGCTGGACCACGGCGTCAACCTGATCGACACCGCCGCCTGCTATCGCGGTTCGGAAGAAGCGATCGGCGAGGCGATCTCGTATCGACGAGAAGACTTTGTGCTGGTCAGCAAGGCCGGCCACGCCGGCGATGAGCAGTACAAAGATTTTGAGCCCGACACCATCACCGCCAGTATCGATCGCTCGCTCAAGCGTCTCAAGACCGATCATCTGGATGTGCTGCTGCTGCATTCCTGTGATCTGGACACGCTGAAAAAAGGCGACGCCCTCGGAGCGGTCGCTCAGGCGGTCGAGCAGGGCAAGGTGCAGTTCGCGGGGTACTCCGGCGACAATGAGGCCGCCGCCTACGCCGCCACTTTGCCAGATGTCAGTGTCATCGAGACATCGATCAATCTCTGCGATCAGGCCAACATTGAAACGGTGCTGCCCATATGCAAAGAGCATGACTGCGGCGTCATCGCCAAGCGGCCGATCGCCAATGCCGCGTGGAAGCAGCCTGAAGATCAGCCGGGCATGTACAAGAATTATGCCTCCGAATACCACCGCCGATTCTCGCTGATGGATATTAAGCCGGACCAGCTTGGCTACTCCGGCCACCCCGAAGTCGAGTGGCCGGAGATCGCTCTGAAATTCACCAAAGCGATCGACGGTGTGCACAGCGCGATCTGCGGCACAACCAGCACGGTCAACGCCGAGTCCAACGTCGCAGCCGTCGAGAAGAACCCGCTGCGTGACGAGGTCGTGCAAAAAATCCGCCAAGCCTGGCAAGCAGCCCGCGACGCCGACTCCGACGGTGACTGGTCGGGGCAGACGTAAGCGTGAACGGCCCCGCGTTCATTTATCACCCGGACTACGTCACACTCTTGCCCGACGGGCATCGGTTTCCGATGAGCAAGTTCGGGTTGCTGCGTGACGTGCTGATTGGACAAGGCTTGGCCGACGATGCGACGCTGCATCAGCCGACGCGGGCGAATCGCGAACTCTTGCACCGTGTGCACACGCCCGAGTATGTCGAGGCGTTTATCAAGGGAACGCTGCAGCCGGATGCGGTCCGCCGGATCGGTCTGCCCTGGTCCGATGGCCTGGTCAACCGGACATTGACCGCGGTCGGCGGGACGCTGCTCACAGCCCAACTGGCTTTGCAGCATGGCCTGGCCTGTAACCTCGCGGGCGGCACTCACCACGCCCATGCAGACTTCGGCTCGGGCTTCTGCATCTTCAACGACCTCGCGGTCGCGGTCGCCGAGCTGCTCGCCATCGGCCGGGTCGATCAGGTGCTCATCCTCGATCTCGATGTCCATCAGGGCGACGGCACCGCCCGCATTTTTGAGGATGAGCCGAGGGTGTTTACCTGCTCGATGCACTGCGGTAAAAACTTCCCCGCCCGGAAGGCCGACAGCGACCTGGACATCGATCTGCCGATCGGCACGGGAGACGATGTTTATCTCGCTCGATTGCGTGAGACGCTGCCAGGTTTGATCGAGCGTGTCGAGCCGGACCTCGTGCTGTATGACGCCGGGGCCGATCCGCATCACGATGACAAACTCGGCCGACTCGCATTAACCGACGATGGCCTGTTCGAGCGGGATCGCTACGTGATTGAAACCTGCCTTGAGCAACACATCCCCACCGCCTGCGTCATCGGCGGCGGCTATCACGACGACCGCCAGTTGCTCGCTCACCGCCACGCCACGCTACACCGTGCAGCGACGCATGCGTGGATGCATCCTGCCAGCTCTCAACTCGCATCACCCCATACAAACCGGTGATGAGGCTCTGCGAATCGCCGGATCAACTTGAGTCAATAAGTCGATCTACGAATCAAATCACCACAACTGACGCTTCGTCATTCTCACCGCGACGGGTACAATAACGGACCTGCCGTGGCTGATATCTCCCCGCCCTTCATCACCGCTTCCGTCAACGATTGGTGGCTCGCCGCCCTGACCGGCTCGCTGTCGATCCGGCTGATCGTAGTTGGTATTGCCGCCCTGCTGCTCTGCGGTCTGGCTTGGCGAGCTCTACATCGGTCGCGGCCTGAGACTGACCGGCAAGGGTTCACATTGAAGGAAGTCCGCCAGCGGCTCCGCGACGACCGCGGGGTAGCGACCGTAGAATTCGTGATGGTCTTTCCCGTGGCATTGCTCACGGTGTTGGTGCTGCTGCAGACCACCTTGATGATGGCGGGCAATCTATTTGTGCACTACGCCGCTTTTGCCGCGACCCGGACCGCGATCGTCGTCGCGCCGACGGGCGATCGGGGCGGCGGCGGGGTGCTGATCCAGGACCAGGGCAATGCATTTGCCCGCGTCGAGCGGTCGGCCGCGGTGGCGATGGCGCCGGTGTCCGGCAAGATCGACGCGGGAGCCGAGGGCAGTCAGTTCGCCTCGGGGTTGAGCCAATACTTTGAAGCCTATGGCCAGACCCCGCCGAATTGGGTCGACAACCTCGCTGGGCAGCGCCTGAACTACGCCCTCCGCCACACCCGCACCACCGTGTTCGACACTCGATTTGTCGAGGGCGACCTCGAACTGAGCGCTCTCAACGAGGGCCAAGGCATCACGCTGGGGCCGAAAGACCCGGTAACCATCGGCGTCGGCCACCGCCTGCACCTGTCAATCCCGTACGCCTCTGCCCTCTTCGCCGATGGCAGCCACGCCACCGCTGGCGGCAACACCGCCTACGCCAACATCACCGCCACCGCCACACTCACCCTCGAAGGATACGACCGCAACCTCCCGCCTCGCCCCGAGGTGGATCGTGATCCGTGAAGCTTGGGTATTGGGCATTAGGAGTTAGGAATTGGATTGAGTATGCAAAACCGAATAAATCTCATTTCGAACTATAGAAAGTCTGATGCCGAATCGGCGTATGGGCTTCAGCCCGCATACCGTCAACCACACGGCGCGATCCTCATCGTCACGTTGCTCGCGATGGTGCTGCTCGCGGCCTTGGTTTTCTATGTGTTCAACGTCGGCCGGCATCTTCAACAGCGGGTTGAAACGCAGAACGCCGCGGACACCGCCGCCATCTCCGCGGCCGGCTGGACCGCCCGCTCGTTCAACACTGTGGCGATGAACAACGTCGAAACGGCCCGGCTGATTGCGCTGGTCCAGGTCCTCGACAGCATCCCGATGTCGGTCGCATTTACGCTGGAAGATCAGCGAGCGGCACGCGAGGCGGCCGAGTCCCAGTTGCGCCGCGGCGTCGGCCCGGACACATGGCTCGAGCCCGCCCTCGAGTTCGCGGTCAGCGAGTTGACCCGCCATGAGCAGATGCTCGAGCCGATGGATGTGCTGTTCAATCAGTCGGGCTACGACGTTGCGGAGATGACGTTCTACGACGGCCCGGTCGGCCGCGGTCGGCTGTGGGAAGCGATGCTCGCACTGGATGTGCTCAGCCAGGCCACGATGGAGCAACTGCCGTACCTCGTGCAGCAAAGCGCCTCTCGCGGAGCCGAGATCAACCTCGCCCGTTCCGGCGATGGCGGGTTGGCCTTGCCTTATGCACCCGCATTTCAGTGGCGGCGAACCGGCTTTCAGGATTTCGAGCCTCCCGTGGTTCGAGGCCTGCTGCCTGAAGATATCGATGACAAGGAATTCAATCGCGGGCCTTTCGATACGATCTTCGGTTGGCGGTCCGCACGGACGAATGACATCCGCCGCGAGATCGATTCGGGTCGGCAGATCGATGATGACTACGACTCGCCTTGGAGCCCTAGTGATCAACGGCAATTCGAGACCGTGCGTCGAGAAGTTCAGAGCTACCGCACCGTCGGGACCTTCCAAGCGATGCGTCGCATCGCCGCCCAACTAGCGGATGAGCCGGTCGACGACCCACCGCGGGCAGCCGGCCCGCTTCACCCCAGCCAATTCGGTCGGCGGGTCAACGAAATCAGCAAAACGAAAATGAACTATCTCTTCGAGGGGGCCGGCACCGCGGCAACGATCCTGGATCCGGAGTGGATCACCGATTTCAATCAGGCGGAAAGCATTGTCGCCGACCGCAGCCGACCCGTCGCCTATGGCCAATACCTGACCTTCGATTTTCTCCGTATCGATCAAGGGGCCATCAGCGGCGAGCCGCAATTTCTGGAGTGGGGCATCTACTACCCGTCGAGTAATACCACCGCCCCGCCGGGTCTCACACCCTACCACCCCTACATCTGGCGAGATCAGCGCGTCGAATTTTATATTGATGGCCTGACGAACGACCGGATCACCTATACCTATCTTCGGTACTACGTCTTCGCCGGAATCAACGTCGGCGAGCAGGTTGACATCCGCAATCCGAACAACTTTACGGAGAACGACGAACTGCCGGCCCCGATTAGTTTCGTGCCGGACACGATGTCGCCTTCGGAATTTGATCGGCGGACAAAGCTGACGATGCTCGGCGTCGCTTATCAGCCGAACGCGGCCGCGCTCTGGCCGACCGGGTTTGATGGCAATCGCCCGGATAACTATCAGGTCGCTATGGCCCAGGCGGAGGTTTTTAACAACCATTCCTGGGATTTATGGACGCAGATGTGGCATGCCCAGCTCACGCCGATCGACAACCTGGACGAGTGGGTCGATGGCATGTCCGAGACCGACGACCTGGCCGCAATGCCTTGGGTGGACCTGGATGTGATCGGCTCGATCGAGGACTATTTGGACGCCATCGCCCCGCTGGGCGACCAGCTTCTGGAGCATTGATGAACACGCATTGGCAACATCACAATCGATCCCGTGGGGCGGCGATGGTCGAGGCGGTGCTCGTGCTGCCGTTCATCCTTTTTATACTTGCGTTGATTATTTACTTCGGTTTTCAGATGGAGCGTTTTCAGCGGGCGACGATGATGGACCGCTACGAGTCCTGGCTGGGAGCAACCCGTGCACCCGGCCCGTCGGCCGGGCTGGACAACCGCGGTGTCAACGATATGAATCGCTTGTTCTTCGGTGGCGATCTGGCCGATGCTTTGATCCACGAACCCACTCCTTATTTCCCGCGTGAGCCGCATGAGTATTGGCGGAACACCGCGGGCTTCAACAACAGCCAGGCGGGGACGCTGGCGGACGATTACTTCGACACGTTTCCACGGGGCCGATCCAGCCGATTCTACGTCCGCCACGACACGAGCATCCCGCTCTATGACGCCTTCGAGGGGCCGTTGCGTCACCGACATACCCGCATGGACACCGATTGGCGGTTCGTCAACGGCATCCGTTTCGACAGCGAAGACGGCTGGGTCCCCAGCGAGCCCCGCGTCACGCCGGGCGACTCGGTCCGCGAGGTGTTTTACGACCAGTTCGACGGCCGACTCCAGGTCTATGCCGATGAGAACGATTTGGCGGAGGCGATCCGTTCGTTCTATCTCAACTACCCGGGCTACGGCGGCCCGACCGTGCCCACCGAGTGGGAAATCGGCGTCGGTTGGTTTTGATTGACTTCGCACGACGTTTAGCGGGTGACGCGAAGCGTCCCGCTTTTTCGTTGGACCGCCCTGCACGGGCACCTTCGGTGCACCCGCTAAACAGCACACATCGAAAATTAGACCGCCCGTAAATACATCACGCTAAACCAGCCCTGTTCATCCTGCCATTGCTCGACCAGCTCGAAGCCGGATGCGAGTTGCTGCACAGTTTCCAGCGTGTATTTATAAGAAGACTCGGTCCAGATCGATTCGCCTTTGGCGAACGCGAATCGCTTGCTGCCGATGCGGACATCCTGCGGCCGATCGCTGACGAGGTACGACTCCATACGGGACGCCTCAGGGTTCCACTGCGCACGGTGCGACCAGTGGCCGAGATCGAAATCGCCGCCGACTTCGCGGTTGATCCGCGTCAGCAGATTGAGATTAAAAGCAGAGGTGACGCCTTTGGCGTCGTCGTAGGCGGGGACAAGGACATCAGGCGATTTAACCATGTCCACCCCCAACAGCAGGCCGCCATCGTCACCCGCCAAATCACGCATTGTGCGAAATAACTGTCGGGCCTGGGCGGGGTGCAGATTGCCCAAAGTCGAGCCGGGGAAGTAGACGACGCGCTTGGCGGGGTCGACATCCAGATCGGGCAGGTCGAAGCCGGCGACGTAGTCGGCACACACCGCATGGATCGGCAAGTCCTCGAACCTTCGGTTCAGCCGATCCGCCGAGTCGAGCAAAGCCGACCGCGAGATATCGATCGGCATGTACCCCGCCGGCCGATCCAAGGCTTCAAGCAGTCGGCGGGTTTTCGTGCCAGCCCCCGAGCCGAGTTCAATCAGCAACGCCTCAGGGCCGATGCGGTCGGCCATCGCGGGCAGGTCCCGATCCATGATCGCCAACTCGGTACGCGTCAGGTAGTACTCGGGCAATTCGCAGATCTGCTCAAAGAGCGCCGAGCCTTTGGCGTCATAGAAAAATTTGGCGGGCAGTGTCCTTGGCCGACCGGAGAGCCCGGCATAGACCGCGGCTTGTAAGTCCTCAGCTGCGGGTTCTAGGTCGTGCAGGTCAACGGTGGTGGTCCATGCAGTCATGTGAAACTCGGTGGTGAAAATTGAATCGATCCGGTGTCAATCCGCGGGTAATCCGGGGATTCGCAGAGCCTCATCCCCGGCTTGAGTTGGGACAAATAAGGTCAGGGTTAAGCGTCCGTGGCCAAGCGGAGGCCGGTGAACTGCCAACGGCTGTCGGTCGCAAAGAAGTTGCGGTAGGTCGGACGGACATGCCCAGCCGGGGTCGCACAGGACCCGCCGCGCAGCACATATTGGTTGCACATGAATTTGCCGTTGTACTCGCCCAGCGCACCGGGAGCGGTGCGGTAGCCGGGGTACGGTGCGTAGCTGCTGGCGGTCCATTCCCAGATGCCGCCGAACATGAAGCGGGGCGAAGCGGAGTCCGCTTGCCGATTTTCCCCCGCAACCATCGATTGCGGATGGAAGCTTCGGCGGTCGGCAAAGTGGCCCTCGACCGGCAGCCCGGCCGCAGCGTGCTCCCACTCGGCCTCCGTCGGCAGCCGAGCGCCCTCGACTTTTTGACTCATCCAGCGGGCAAACGCATCGGCTTCGAAATAGCTGAGATGAACCGCCGGCTCGTCGGCCGCCAGGGGCCGGGGGCCCATCAGCGTGTACTGCATCCAAGGCCCATCATTCGCCTCGCCGTCTCGGTACCAGTACAACGGGTGCGTGATCTGCTGGTCCTGCAGCCAGGCCCAGCCCTCAGCTAGCCACAGATCATGTCGGGCGTAACCACCATCCTCGACAAACGCGAGATACTCCGCGTTGCTCACCGGCCGGTCGGCCAAACGATAGGGCTCTAGGAACACGCGATGCCGGGGCGATTCGTTGTCGTAAGCAAACTCGGCCGACTCCGCGTCGAGGCCAATCTCTATCAGGCCGGCGTCGTAATGTTGCCAAGTGAAGTCATCGAGATTCACAGCTTTCTGGTAATCGCTTTCAACTTGCTGCCGGTCCGCGTCATAAGCGGGCAGCAGCGGGTTGGTCGACAGGACATGTTTGATGTCGGTGACGATCAGTTCCTGGTGTTGCTGTTCGTGGTTCAGGCCGAGGATCACGCGGTCGCGGGCTTCCCCCGGAAGTTGATCACCGCAGGTGTCTAGCCACTTGTGAACCGCGGTGTCAACGGATCGGCGGTAGTCGAGCACCTCCGAAGCGTTCGGCCGGGAGACCGCGCCACGGTTCGATCGGCAGTGCATCGGGCCGATCGTGTTGTAATAGCTATTAAAAAGGAACTCGTACCGCGGGTGGTACGGCTGATAACTCTCGACATATTCACGCAAAACGAACCGCTCGAAGAACCATGTGGTATGGGCCAGATGCCACTTGGTCGGGCTGACGTTGTCCATGGTCTGGATGACCATATCTTCGGGCTGCAGCGGATCGCTGAGGGCGACCGAATCGCCGCGGACCTGGGCGTATTTCTCGGCGAGCGTATCGTGGCGGCCAGGAACTTGCGAGGTGTTCGTGGCTTCCGGGGCATGGCGAGCTTCCGGGGCGGGCCGGTCGAGCGTGGTGGGTGACATGGCGGAACCTGGTCGGGAAAAGAGCTATGGACTGTAGGCGTCCCGTAATCGACATATCAAGCCCAGCCAACAACACGGCGATTTGTGATAGCTTGTCTAACCGCCTCAACCACCCTACCCCCGGAGTTGCCATGCCCAGTCCTGCTCAGAATTTCGGTGTCCAGAGTTACTGCTTCCGCGAATTCAAAGACAACGCCAAGGTCGCTTCCATGGTGAAAGAGATCGGCGTCGATTCGATCGAAGTGTGTGCGGTGCATGCCGACTTCGAAGATCCCGAGGGCTTCAAGGATATCGTGAAGATCTACAAGGATGCCGGCGTCGATATCGTCTCGATCGGCGTGCAGACCTTCACCGGCAAGGACTCGGAAAAGAACTGGTTCGAGTGTGCCGCCGCCGCCGGGGCCAAGCATATCTCGGCCCACTTCCGGGTCGACAGCTTCCACACCGCTGTGCCCGCCACCGCCGACCTCTGCGAGGAATACGGCATCCGCGTGGGCATCCACTGCCACGGCGGCTACATGTTCGGCGGATCACCCGATGTCATCTCACACCTCATCAAAATCGGCGGCAAGAACATCGGCCTGAACATCGACACCGCTTGGTGCATGCAGATCGGCCCGCGGCAAGGTGACCCGGTCAAGTGGGTCGAGCAGTACAAAGGACAGATCTTCGGCGTGCACTACAAGGACTTCACCTTCGACCGCAACGCGATGTGGAACGACGTCGTCGTCGGCACCGGCAACCTCGACCTGCCCGCATTCGTCAAGGCGTTGGAAGAAGCCAACTTTGATGGCATGGCGGTCATCGAATACGAAGCCGACGCGGATAACCCGGTGCCGGCGTTGACGAAATGTGTCAACAAGATGCGCGAACTCGCCGGTTGATATGAGAGCAAGCAGCGCTTCGCTTCACCACAGAGCCACGAAGATTACGGAGTGCACGGAGAAGAAATTTTTGTTTCGGGATTTGAAAAATCCCTGTCCTTTCTCAGTGCCCTTTGCGCTCTTTGTGTCTTTGTCGTAAAGCGAAGCGCTGCTTTAACGACTTACTTCGGCGCACCTAGGATCGGCCGCAGCTTTCCATCGTGCTGATCGATCAATGCCGTCGCCGCATCGCGATCCAGATTCTTCCGATGCATCACTAAAGCGGTCTTCACACGGCCATCCGCTTGATCGAGCAGATCGCCTGCTTCTTCACGGCCGATGCCGAGTTGCTGGGTGAGCATCCGCAGCGCCCGGTCGCGGAGCTTGGTGTTGGTCGCTCGCAGGTCGACCATCAGGTTGCCCCAGGTCTTGCCGAGTTGCACCATGGTCGTGGTGGTGATCATGTTCAGGGCGAGCTTGGTCGCGGTGCCGGCCTTGAGGCGGGTCGAGCCGGTGATGACCTCCGGGCCGACGAGTAGTTCGACCGGGCAGTCCACCTGATATTCCGCTTCGGGCTGATCGGGCAGGTCGATGTGCTGATTCGCGGGGACCAGCCCGGCCCGTTTGGGCGGGGTCCGCAGGTTGCGCAGGCGGACGCAGGTCACGACGCCGGTCTTCGCCCCGACCTTTCTAGCGAATTCGATCGCACCCCATACGAACGGCGTGGTGCCGCCCGCCGCGATGCCCACCAGCGTGTCCTGCTCGGTCAGTTTCAATTTCGACAGCACCAAGTGGCTGCCCGTCGGGTCGTCTTCCTTACCCTCTGCTGACTTGCGAAACGCCGCGTCGCCGCCCGCCAGGATACCGACGACTTCGCCCGGCTCGGTGAAGAACGTCGGCGGGCATTCGCTGGCGTCGATCACACCGAGTCGGCCGGAGGTCCCCGCACCGACATAGATCAAACGGCCGCCCTGGCGCATCCCGGCAATGACCGTATCGATCAGCTTGGTGAGTTGTGGGATCGCCAATCGCACCGCCCGCGGGACCTCAATGTCCTGCGTGTTGATGAGTTGCAGCGTTTGGCTGACATTAAGCGCATCGATCGCCGCCGCGGAAGCCAGCCGCTTTTCGGTTTCAAGCTGCCCCCGGTCGATGGAAGAACCAGACTCCGACATGCAAGCCCTATCGGCCAACAAGCTTCGTGCCGGGCAGATTTAAGACATCAAGCCGCGGATGAGGCTTTGCGAATCCGGGGGTGGACGCCCTATTTAATCAGCGTGCCAGCGAACCCATCGGGTCCCAGGGCGGCAGCACGATCGGCTCGTCGTTCTGAGCCTCGACGATCTCCCCGGGCAGTAAATCCTTGTGGATCGCGACCTCAAACATGTACTGGTCGAACCAAGAGTCGTTCATCGTGTAAAAACCTTTCACCCCGTTGTCCGGCCCCCATGAATTCTCCACACGCCAACGCCGGGTTTCGCTGAAGTCCTCGGCATCATCCAAATCCACACCGGTGAACAGCATCGCGTGGGTCATCAGCGTCTGGTGGTAGGCCAACCGTTGGGCTTTTTCGTGGAAGAAGCGGGCGTCGTAAACACCCTCGTAATCGAACAGCTTGGCGTCCCACAAACCGCTCTTGCGGTCCATCATCTTGCCGACGTCGCAACCCATCCAGACGGGTTCGCTACGTTGCACAATCGACCGGGCCGTCGCCTGCTTCATCACGTCCATCGGGACATTGACATAGCGAACCCCGCCGCTGTATTGCCCATCAATCACGTTGCCCAGATGGGCCACCGTGAAGCTTCGGCCGAACGGCGATGACTCGCGCGGATCGTTCACCAGGCAAACGTAGTCATCCAGGTCCAGCGTGACATACTTCTTCGCAAACTCGCGTGGCGTAATCGTGCCGACGCGGTGAAACTGCTTGTCCTTGTCGTTCCACCGCCAATCGAATTCGCTCGGCGGCGTGCCCAGGTGAATCGACAACACCCGGTAGATCACCTCGACCAGCTCGGCCTTCCTCTGCTGCACCGACTCGGCATCCCGCCCCGCCTCGATCGCTTCGCGCAGCTCGCTGGCTCCCTCTCGGAGCAACGCTTTGAGGTTCGCATTCATGCGCGGGGTGTTCGATGAGCTTTCGGTTTCGGGCATGGCCGACTTCGGTACCAGGCCGTATTTTTTGACGAGGTTCACGAACATGTTCCACTGCCCGCCGTCGTCCAGCGGGTGGTCGAGCAGGTAGGCGACGACGCGATCATCCAGCGGCCGATCCGCGGTCGCGATGATCTGCTCGTAGAAATAGTTGGCCCGCTCGAGCTTGTCCCAAAAGAAGGTGTAGTTCTGGCTGAACTCGAATTTTTCGAGATTCATTTTCTGCATCGCGCCGACGCGGAGCAGATTCAGGCCGGCAAACATCCAGCACCGCCCGGACTTCATCTGGGCGGTGACCTCCCAGCCGTCCAGGACGTGGCTGAAGGTGTGGTCGATATTGGTCACGACCTGGCGGTCCAGCGCGACATCGTCGAGCGGGGTCTTGGTTACGGCGTTCTGCATCCGCCGATACTCGGGCGTGGCCTGGAAGTTGGCCCGCATCTGTTCGATGCGGTCGAGAGTCAGCGGCGAGGCGGTCGATTCAGCGGGCGGGATGAGCGTTTCAGGCATGAGGGAAGTTTAGCGGGGTGGCGGCAACGCAGATTTATCATCTGTTATTGCAAGTGTTGATCCGCGGATTCGCAGAGCCTCATCCGCGGTTTAGCATTTTCAAATTTAGAGCTATTCGCGAAAAAATCAGCCCGGCCTTATTTTGCCTTCTTCCATGTTGTACCTGGCTTATTTCATCGATGCACCGGTGCCCAACGTCCGGGCCGAAACCATTCAAGCCTTGCAGACGCTTTCTGCTTTGGTGGATTTGCGGTCCGATGCGCGGGCGACCGTCTTTGCCGGGCCGGTGAATATCGGCCGGCAGACCTGGCTCGACCAATACGGCCTACCCGACAACCCCCGACTGGACATCCGTCCGTTCTACCCGTTGCCCGATCAGCGAGTCGATCGACGGCGGATACTCGATGATTTGTTTCGGCAACACGACGGGCCGAACCTTGCCATGTCGCGGGGCGAAGCGGGGACGTCCTTGGCGTCGGTCCTGCCTCCGAATGTGCCGTTTATTCTTGAGATGCATCGGCCGAATATGGCCACTATGGACCCGCCGGGGTGGAGAGCCTTCGCTCGACCGAGCCGAGCCATTAGGTACTTGCGAGCCCGTCGGCTTGAGCGTTTTGCCCTGCGGCGGGCGGATGCGGTGGCCTGGCTGACGCCGGGGGTACGCGACACGCTGACTAAGCGTTACCGCTATCGCCCGGACAACGAAGCGGTGCTGTTTAGCGGCGTTTCTCTGTTAAAAGCTCCGCAAGACCGCCCAAGGCCGGATGACCCTGACGCGTTCGACGTGATTTACGTCGGCAAGTTGGCCGAACGCAAGGGTCTTGCGGTGTTGATCCAAGCGTTGGCGGCACTCGGTAACGGACGGGCCTGCATCGTCGGTGGCAGTGATACGGAGGTCGCGACGTATCGCGGTTTGGCAGACAGTCTAGGACTGGGGCCGGACAGAATTGTTTTTACCGGGCGGGTCGATCCCGCGGACCTCGGCCGGTGGTACCAACGGGCCCGCGTCGGGGTCTGCCCCTTGCCCGGCAGCGGTTGCCCGATTGCAAAACATTACACCAGCCCGATGAAAGTTCTGGAGATGATGGCCCGGGGCCTGCCGATCGTTGCCAGCGACCTGCCCAGCACGCGGGATATCCTCACGGATGGAGAAAACGCCCTGCTCGTGCCGCCGGACAGCCCCGACGCCCTGGCCGAGGCGATCCGCCGACTGCTCGACGACCCGGGCCTGGGCGGGCAATTATCACAACGAGCGCTGGATGAAGTCGAGCACTATGCCTGGCCACGCCGGGCCGAGCGGCTGCTGGGCATCGTGGATCGAATGTTAGCTTCGCGCTAAGATCAACGGTTGCTTCAGCAATTCTCTCCGAATGGATGCTGCTGACGCTCTAGACCGATAATATGTTTAGCGACGGCGGTCTAACGCATGGATGTCGACCTAGACTGAGCTGTCCCCCGCCTCTGCCGCCCGCAGGCCTGCCTGGACACATGACGTTTAAGGCAAACCCCGTATCGCCCGATGACTTAGGTGTAATGGTTTGGCATTACGCCGACCCGCAATTGGGCTGCATCGTGTGCCGATGCCTTGACTTGCGGTTCCACCGGGGAGCCGATGTTTATCGGTAAGCCCCTGAAAGATACAGCTATGCAGACTTTGCGACTGACGGATCGACGTATTGCGGACCTGGTCATCGGCGGTGGACCCGCCGGCCTGACCGCGGCTTATATGCTGGCCAAGGCCGAACGTGACCCGCTGGTCGTGGAGATGAGCGACCTGGTGGGCGGCATCGCCCGGACCGAGGAGCACCACGGCTACCGATTCGACATCGGCGGGCACCGCTTCTTTACCAAAGTCAAAGAGGTCGAAGCCCTCTGGAAAGAAGTCATCGGTGACGACTTCATCCGCGTGCCCCGCAGTTCCCGTATCTACTACCAACACCGCTTTTACGACTACCCACTGCAGATATTCAATGCCCTGAGCAACCTCGGCCCGTATGAAAGCATGCGGATCATGCTTTCCTACTTCAAATGGAAAGTAAAGCCCAGCACCGAAGAGGAAAACTTCGAGCAGTGGGTCAGCAACCGCTTCGGCGGCCGGCTGTTCTGGCATTTCTTCCGCACCTACACCGAAAAGGTCTGGGGCATCCCCTGCACCGAAATCCGTGCGGACTGGGCGGCCCAGCGCATTAAAAACCTGTCGCTGAAAAAAGCGATCTGGAACGCCTTGTCCGGCCGCAACGACACGACGTCGCTGATCAAGACGTTTGACTACCCCCGCCTCGGCCCCGGGCAGATGTGGGAGAAGTTCGCCGCAGAGGTCGATCGCATGGGCGGGCAGGTCATGATGGAGACCGCTGCCACCGCGATCCATCACGACAACCAGGGCAAGGTCACGTCTGTCGACTTCAGGAAAGCCGACGGCAGCGAATACACGCAGGAAGTGGAGCAGGTCATCAACACGATGCCGCTCGCGAAACTGATGCGGGTGCTCGACCCAGCCCCGCCGGCCGAGGTGCTCGAAGCCGCCAGCCTGCTCAAGTACCGCGACTTCCTCATCGTCGGGCTGATCTGCGAGATCGACGAGCCGTTCACTGACAATTGGATCTACATCCACTCGCCGGAGGTCAAGGTCGGCCGCGTCCAGAACTTCAAGCGCTGGAGCAAGGACATGGTCCCCGACCCGAAGATGACCAGCCTGGGCATGGAATATTTCTGCCACAAGGGCGATGGCCTTTGGAACATGCAAGACGCCGACCTGATCGAATTGGCCAAGAAAGAAATCGAGCAGTTGGACCTCGTGCCCGCCAGCACCGTCCGCGACGGCGTGGTGATTCGGCAGGAAAAAGCCTACCCGGTCTACGACGAAAATTACCGGGCAGCGGTCGACACGATCAGCGACTACGTCGACAGCTTCGACAACCTGCAAACCGTCGGCCGCAACGGCATGCACCGCTACAACAACATGGACCACTCGATGTTGACCGCGATGTTGGCGGCCCGCAACGTGCTCGGGGCCGAGCACGATGTGTGGGATGTCAATGTCGAGCGGTCGTACCACGAAGATTTCACAACCCGCAAGGGCAAGAACGACGAACTGGACGCGAAGCAGGCCGAGCCGGTCGAGCCGGTCAGTGAGCCGACCACCGACAGCGTTACGGAGCGGGCGGCGTGAGTGGGCCGGTCCAGGTCGCACTGTTAGGCTGCGGGCGGATCGCCAGAGCGATCCACCTGCCGGTGCTTGCGGACTTGCGGGGCGCGACATTGACGGCGGTGGTCGATCCGGACCCGAGCGGTTTGGAAGCGGCGACCGCGGTCGCCCCGCAGGCCAAGCCGTTCGACACGCTCGAGGCGATGATCGATGCGGGTGTCGCCGACGCCGTGGTCATCGCGACGCCTACACACCTGCACGCCGCGGGCGCCACCGCCGCGTTGCGAGCGGGTCTGCATGTGTACATAGAGAAGCCCTTAGCGGCGAATCTCGACGACGGCCAAGCGATCGTCAATGCCTGGGAGCAGTCGAACCGCTGTGCGATGATGGGCTTCAACTATCGATTCGAGCCCGCCTATCTCGCGCTGAAAACTGCTTTAGAAAATGGCCAAATCGGCACCCCCGTTGGTGTCCGCACACAGTTCACCGCGGCCACGCGTGAGTTGCCCGCGTGGAAGCGTCAGCCAGACACCGGCGGCAGCGCCCTGCTCGATCTGGCATCGCATCACGTCGACATGCTGAATTTCCTTTTTGGCGAAACCCTGCAGGATGCCAAGGCGGTTATCCACGACGCGGCCACACCGGGCGATACCGCGGCACTCGTTGGCAAGCTTACAGGTGGATTGCCGGTGAGCATTTTCACGTCATTAGCTGCGATCGAGCAGGACGTGTTCGAGGTCATCGGCGACCGCGGCAAGCTGACGGTGCAATGGCAACAGTCGCGTGAACCGCAGTTCACGCCGATCCGCCCGGGATACGGCCGAGCCGATCGTGTGCGCGAAGCCGGCGGTTTCGCCGCTCAGGCTTTGGCTCGACTCGGCCGGGCGTGGCGGCCCTCACCGATGACGCTGTCGTGGCGTTCCGCGTTCGAAACATTTATTCAATGCGTTTCACAAGGCGAGCAGGCCCCGGTGACACCGATAGATGGCTTGGATTGTTTGCAGACGATCTTGGCCGCCCAGAAGTCCGGTATGGATGAACCGGCAACGCATTCGACATCACCCGAAGCTCGACCGGCGGAGGCGTCGCCCACGGAGGCCGCGGCTTGAAACTGCTGCTCATCAACGACGTGGCCGACCCCCGAGGCGGGGCCGAGATCATGACCCGCACGCTCATGCAAGGCCTGGCCCGACGCGGCCACGAGGTCCGCGTGCTGGCCAGCGACGTCGGCGAACCCGATGCGGATTACCTGTGCAAAGGCGCAGCCGATGGCGCGAGGCAGATGCTTCGGCAGACCTGGAACCCCTCGGCAAGGCGGGCGGTCGCTGCGGCGATCCAGGACTTTCAGCCGGATGTCGCCCATGTGCGGATGCACCTGACGCAGCTCTCGCCCGCCATCCTTGGGCCGCTGCGCGAAGTGCCCAGCGTGTACCACGCGGTGATGTACGA
Source organism: uncultured Phycisphaeraceae bacterium (assembly GCA_964523485.1). Lineage (GTDB taxonomy): Bacteria > Planctomycetota > Phycisphaerae > Phycisphaerales > Phycisphaeraceae > Algisphaera. Next base: position 23,934 of record CAZFZS010000024.1, read on the forward strand.
AGCGGTTTGCCCGACCGGGTTGAAGATGTTGCCCGGTGGTCAGCCATGCCATTTCACGGCCGGCCGGGCCTGCCTGCGTGAAGGCTGCCTGTCGATCCAGGCATGGTCAGCAATGATGCTCAAGCTCGAGCTTTGGCACCGTGGACGATCGATCTTCCGCAAGGTGGTGGCCAACAGCGAAACGATGCGAGATATCCTTGAAGCATCCGGGGTGACCGTGGATCAGGTGATTCACAACGGCGTGCCGGACGGCGGGGCGGGCAATGGCCCCGGGCCGGAACCGACGTTGGTTTACGCCGGCCGGTTGTCGAAAGAGAAGGGTGTGGACACGCTGCTCAGTGCGTTTGCCCGAGCCGAGGTGAGCGATGCGAAGTTGTTGTTGGCTGGCGATGGGCCGTTGCGCGGATCGCTGCAAAACCGAGCAGGAGAGTTGGGATTGCGTGACCGTGTGCAATTCCTGGGTCATCAATCGCGCGACGAATGCGAGCGGGCATTTGCCGGGGCGTGGGCACAGGCCGTGCCGTCTGCCTGGCGAGAGCCGTTCGGCATCGTCACGGTCGAAGCGATGCTCCGCGGCACCGCGGTCATCGCATCGGATGCCGGCGGGCCGGCCGAGATCGTCGAACACGAAAACACCGGCCTGCTCGCACCGGCGGGCGACGAGGCGGCCTGGGCTAACGCGATCCGACGTGTCCTGACCGACCGCCATCTCGTTGAACGCATGGGCAACGCCGGCCGAGCACGGGCAATCGAATATTTCAGCGAGGATCTGTTTCTAGACCGATTCGAGTCGCTGTACCGCGCGATGCTCGAAGAAACTGCGGCGAGCAACCTGCCATCATCCAAACTTGCCGCGGGGGCAACATCATGACCGATTCAACCAAAACCCCGACCCCGACTCCGGCATCGCAAGCCGACACAGAAAACCGCGCCCCCGCGTTGTCGGTCGTCGTGGTGACCCCCGACCGGTTCGCCACCATCCGGCGGACCGTGCAGCATCTACGGGATCAGACCATTGCCGATCATCTTGAAATCTTGATCGTTCATCCGACCGACGATGCGCTCGACGATACGGAAGCCGGGGAATTGGAGGGCTTTGCTCAGGTCAAGCGAATTTGTGTCGGGCAGCCGATCACCTGCGTCGAGCGGGCTGTCGGTGAGGCGGTCGATCATGCCAGCTCGGATGTGCTCGCGCTGATTGAAGACCACGCCTTCCCCGAACCGACGTGGGCTCAGCGGCTCCGCGCCGCGGTGGACCAGGGCCACGCCGCGGTCGGCTCGGCCATGATGAACGGCAACCCCCACAGCTTGCTGAGCTGGGCGAACCTGCTCATCGCCTACGGCGCGTGGACCCAGCCCGACGCGGGCAAAACGATGAATGCGCTGCCGGGCCACAACATCGCGTACCGACTCGATGCTCTGCGGAAACTGCGTGGCGATCTGGGCGTGTTGTTTGGTCGGGAGAGCGGGCTGCACGATCGGCTGCTGGCCGACGGCGGGACGATGTATCTCGACCAGGCCGCGGCGGTGCATCACCTCAACCCTTCGACGCTGCGGTCCACCACGACGCTGCGGATCGACGCCGGCCGACTCTACGGAGCGACCCGGGCCGAGCGCGAGCGCTGGGGCATCGGCCGACGCTTGGGCTATGCCCTCGGCTCGCCGCTGATCCCGTTGGTCCGCCTGCCGCGTGTCATCGCCGGGCTGTCCGGTGCGGTCCGGCAACAGGTCGGCACGCCGCGGCTGCTCTTCGCGCTGGGACTTGGCCTGGGTCTGGATGCGGTCGGCCAGATGATCGGCTACACCTTCGGCGCAGGCGAATCCCGCGACCGGCTCTCCGCCTTTGAGATCGATCGGATGCGTCACCTGCGTCGCGGCGACCGGGAGTCGTTCGCATGAGTGAAACAACGTTTGAAAAACCGACCGCAGACCTGACCTTTTCGGTCATCGTGCCGACCTATCGCCGACCCGAGCGGTTGGCCGCCTGCGTCAAAGCCGTCGCCGAGTTGGACTTCCCGTGCGATCAATTCGAGTTGATCGTGGTGGATGATGGCAGCCCGACCAACCTCGAGCCGACGGTGCGTGAATCGGCGGACACCGGCGACGGCCCGCCGCTGCAATGGCGGTTCCTTCGACAGGACAACGCCGGCCCCGGCCCGGCCCGCAATTACGGTGCAAGCCAGGCCCGCGGGCAATTCCTCGCTTTCACCGACGACGACTGTCGGCCGGCACCCGGTTGGCTCAAGGCCCTGCAGGTCCCGCTGGAAGCCGAACCCGATGCCCTGGTCGGCGGCGACATCGTTAACGAACTGACCCACCTGCCCTGCTCCGAGGCCAGCCAACAACTGGTCGGGTTTCTCTACGAATATTTCAACCAGTCGGGCGACGATCGCCAGCGCATGCTCTGCTCGAACAACATGGCGATGTCGCGAGAAAAGTTTGAAGCGATGGGCGGGTTCCACTTTGCCTACGGCGCAACCGCGGAAGACCGCGAGTTATGCCTGCGTTGGCAAAGCGCGGGACTGCCGATCCGACTCGAGCCCGAGGCGGTGGTACGTCACGCCCATGCGATGCGGCTGCGGCAGTTCCTGCGGCAGCATTTCAACTACGGCCTCGGAGCGCTGCACTTTCACCGCGTGCGGCAGGACATGGGTCATCCGCCGATGCGGCCCGAGCCGATGTCGTTCTACATGCGGATGATCGGCTACCCGCTGCGACGTTCGCGCGGGCTGCGAGCATGGCGGCTGTCGGCTCTGCTGTTTCTGTCGCAGGCCGCCAACGCCATGGGTTACTTCGTCGAGCAACGCCGAGCCGATGCGAAGGCATCTTCAACGTGAAAAGTCCACAACTCATGCTGGCCCCCGGCAGCGGCGATGGCCTCAGCCGACGGTCGGCGAGGGCGGCGGTCATCACGATGCTGGGGCAGGGGCTGCAACTCATCCTGATCGTCGGGGCGGTCATGATCCTCGCCCGACTGCTGACCCCCGAGGACTTCGGCATCGTTGCCATGGCGATGACTGTTATTGCCTTCACCGGCGTGATCCGTGACTTGGGATTACCCAGCAGCACAGTGTTTCAATCCCGGCTGACCCACGAGCAGGTCAGCACCCTGTTCTGGATCAACACCGGCTTCGGCATCCTGCTGGGCGTGACCATCATCGGGGTCGGGCCCCTGGTCGCCTGGGTCTATAACGAGCCAAGGCTGGTTGAAGTGTTCTGGCTGATGAGCACGTTGATGATCTTCAGCGGCATCGGTGCGCAACATGAAGCGTTGCTCAGAAGACAAATGCGGTTCGGCAGCCACGCCGCAGCGAGTTTGGTCGGTACGGCGGCTGGGGTCGGGGCAAGCCTTGCTTTGGCGGCGGGCGGTGCGGGGTATTGGGCACTGGCGGCGCATCCGCCAGCGGAAGCATTGGCGAGGACCGCTTGGCTGTGGGCTATGACGCGCTGGGTGCCGGGCCGACCGCGCTACGGTACGGGGCTGTGGTCGATGATCTGGTACGCCGCGGATGTCACGGCGTTTCGCATCGTGACCCACTTAGGTAAACACCTCGACCGGATTCTGCTGAGCGCCTCGGCCGGCCCCGCTTCGGTCGGGTTGTACAGCCTCGCGGATCGTTGGGCCTCGATGCCCGGTCAAATGATCTATGGCCAGCTCGGCAGCGTGGCGAACTCTGCCTTCGCACGATTACGCGATGAGCCGGCCCGCTTCCGGGATTACTACCGACAAGCGATGAAGCTGGTTTGGAGCGTCATGCTGCCTTTGCTCGCGGGTATCGGGCTGGAGGCCGAGGCGGTGCTTCTGGTCTTGGCCGGCGACCAGTGGATCGAGGCGATCCCGCTGCTACGGATTCTTGCAGTGGCGGCATTGGCGTTGGCAGTCAGCCATACGACCAAGTGGTTTTATTTGGCGGAGGGCCGGACGCGGGCCCAGTTGATCTGGGGCACGATCGCGGCGGTGGTCACGGCGGCGGGTGTTGCGGCGGGTGTGCGGTGGGGCGTGACCGGCGTGGCCGTCGGCTTCTGCGCGGCAACGGTGTTGCTGGTCCCGGCATCGATGGGTGTCTGGCTGCGCGGTTCACAGATCGAAGCCGGCGATGTCGGCCGGGCGATCTGGCGGCCGGCCGCGGCGACGTTGGTGATGGCCGGGGCGTGGTGGCTACTGCCCGAACTCGACGGCCGGGCGATCCTGCGATTGCTGTGGAGCGTGCCGCTGCTCGCCGGCGTGTACTGTCTCGCGTGGCGAAGTCTGCCGGGCGGTGGACAAGCGTGGTTGGATTGCAAGCGGGTGGCGAGATTGCTGCGGTAGGTCGGGGGCGGCTTCGCCGCTGCCGCTAAACCTGTGGTGGTGATACGCAGGAAGATGGGTCGGATTTTTGCGTCATCTCAATCACTTGTTTTACAAACGGATCGCTCACCACCGCGCCGGTCCAGCAGGCCCGCCTCAATCGCGACTCGGGCAACGCGATCCAGCGGTCGAAATACGCCCGGGCTTCTTCGAGCGACATCGCCAGGCTTGCTTCTTTCCACGCCTGCTTGGGGAAACGGACGGGGTTGCCTTTCTCCCAGTGAGCAGGATATTCAGCGAACTTGCGGTGTTTGGTCAGCCAGAGTTCGCCATCGACCGCAATGTAGTGATAAAGCAAGCCGCGTTTGACGCTGGGCAATTTACCGCCTCCCCGCCTGGCCCAGAAGTGGGCATTGCCCGCTTCGACGCGGTCGCTGACGCGGACGATCGACTTGCCGTGGTAATGGCCGAGCCGTTTGTCGTAACGGATGACCTCATCGCAGGTCGGGTCGAGGATATCCCGCCGCATCGCGCCGCGATTTTGAAAATACTGATGCTCATAGAACGGGCTGCCGATCGGCCTCGGCGTCGGCAACACATCCAGCGGCCGAAGCGTAACCTGCTCGATCTCGTCAGGCACGTCACGGAGCATCTTCGGCAAGCGATTGGCATCGCTCAACGGACCCAAGCCATTTCGCTTCCCAAAGCAGAAAACAAAATTCCGGGGGCGGGGGGGGCGGGCGAATTCGTCGGCATCCAGATGCAGCAGCCAGTCGTAGCCATCGGTTCGCGCGATTTCCAGCGCCTCGTTCAGGCAGCGAGTCTGAAAGGTCGACATATAGGCTTCGTCATCACGGCGGGGTCGGTCCAGCGTGACGGCATGGTCAAAATCCGCCGCGATAATTGGCGTCTCATCCGTGCAGCGGTCCAGAAACAGGTAGATCCGATCAACACCCATATAGCGGTGGTAGGCCAAGTTCTCACGCAGGAACCGCGCCTCGTCCCGAACGACCATCGCCAAAGCGAGACGGGGTTGAACTTGGGACGCATCTCGGGCCATGCCTGCAGGTTATACGGCCCGTGCAATCGACGTATGGTCTGAATTAAAGTGTTGAACTTTTGCCCTACAATCAATCGCCCGATGAGATTCCTAGGATGGCTCTGCCCGAACCCCTGCGTCGGCTCTTCGTGTCCCTGGTGGCAACCCTATTTCTGTTGTGCTGCGGGTTCGAGGTCTGGACCGGCCGTGAGCATTGGCCGTTCTCGCCATACCCGATGTTTAGCGAAGTGGAGGAGCCCGTCACGACGGTTCGTTATCGCTTGTTTGCCCAACGAGCCGAAGACCCCGACGGACCTCCGATCCCGATAGCCGACCCGGATTGGATTGCTCCCTTTCATTACATCAAGTTGCACGCCTCGCTCGGGCAACTTGCGGCCAGACCCGCCAGCGATCCCTCTATGCAGCAAGCGGTGCAGGAGTTGCTCGAACGCTACGAACAACGACGACTGGCTGGCGATCACGATGGCCCACTTCTAATCAGCATGAGCGCCGTCGCGCTGACTTATTCGACCGAGTTGAACGAAGACTTCGGGCGACCGTTAGACATCGAAGTGCTTGCTACCGCCCTTTCAGAAACCGATGCGTCAGGTGGGCCGTCCTGATCGGTTTGATCCGCAATTGGAATCGGTTCTGGTTTACACCGCTGCCCGCCCGGGATTTGGCGGTCGGCCGGGCGCTGTTCTGCCTGGGTGTCTTCGCGTTGTTTTTCGATCGACCCTTAGCGCTCTGGGCCCAGGTTGGGCCGATGTTTGAAAACCCGATCAAGGTGTTGGGGCTGGTCTCCTTTAGGCCGCTGCCGCCGGGCTGGCTGGACACCGCAGTCCTTATCTGGCGGATATCGCTGCTGACCGCGGCGATCGGCCTGGCCACCCGGATAAGCCTGTGGACCACTTTTATTCTCGGCTTCTACCTGCTCGCCTTGCCGAACCATTTCGGTCGGCTAGAACATACCGATGGCGTTCTCGTTTTCCTGCTCGGCACGCTCGCACTGAGTCGATGCGGCGACGCCTGGTCGGTCGATGCCTGGTTAAAAAACAGAAGCAGACGGGGCGAGCGGGTCGAAGCGTCGACCCAGCATGACCGATACCGCTGGCCGATCCGGATGGCCCAAGTCGTGCTTTGCTGCGTGTTCTTCGCGGCCGGGCTTTCCAAAATCATCAATGGCGGCTGGACGTGGGTAACTTCCGATACACTTTCAATCATCCTCATCAAGGCTTAACTAAGCCCGCCGGGCTTCGGCCCGACGCTGGACTGGGGCCTCTGGCTGTCACAGCAGCGGTCCTTGATGCTGATCGGTGCCGCGGGCACGATCCTGATCGAGACGCTTTATCCGCTCGCACTTTTTAATCGAGCTGCGCGATGGTTTTTCCCGATCGCGATGGTCGGCCTCTTGATCTCGATCCGCCTGCTAATCGGGCCCTGGTTCGCCACATTCATACTGGCCCATCTGTTCTGGATTCCCTGGAGCCAATGGTTTGCGGAGCGGTCGCGACCCCGCATTTCGACTCAATGAAAAAGCCCGCGTCGAAACGACGCAGGCTTTCTCGATGAAATTTGGATTCGTTTCCAAGTCTTAGCTGTAGTCCGGCAGGAATTCTTTCTCGGCCTCGAACATTTCCAGCGTCATATCGCGGATCTGTTTAGGCGTGAGTACTGCGGCACACAGCGGGTCAAGCAGCATCGCGTGGACCGCAGATTCCTTGCTGCGGTTAATCACGGCGGTGGCGGCCAGGTCGAAACAGGCCATATTGCTGGCACAGATATGGGCCATCTGAGGCGGCAAGGCGCCGTAGCGGGTCGGCTGGACGCCGTTGCGGTCAACGAGACAGGAGACTTCGACACAGCCGTCACCGGGCAGGTTGGTGATGAGCTTGCCCGCTTCGCCAGTGGAGGAAACGGGGTGGTCTGCGCCGCTGCGTTGAGCCGCGGCCGGGGTGTTCATCACGTTGCCATGGATGCGGAACGGCGCATCTTTCTCCATGGCTTCGATGATCCACGAGCCGTATTCCCACGAGCGTTTAAACTCGAAGTTTTCCTCGCCGTCGACCAGCTTGCGTCGCTGTTCATCCGCCTTGTCCCGCCAGCTCGGCCAGTTGCTCGCGTAGAACCGGCTGCCGCCGTGGTAACCCAGCCGAAGCAGCTTCTGGCCTTCCTTTGACTTGCGGTAATACGGCAAGTACTCCGACAGGTGGCCGGAGCTTTCGGTGATGAACGCCCCGAAGTGCAGACACATATCCTTGCGAATCAGATCGCTGGTTTTGGTTTCCACCTCGACTTTGTTGCCATGGCTGGGGTCGCGGCTGTCGAAGCTGGCGATGCCTTTGTCCGCCTCTTCGTAACCGAGCTCGATCTCCTTGGCGAACTTATCCATCAGCACGCTGTCGTAGAGGTCCTTGCCTTCATGCTCGAGCTTAGTGAACCAGGCCAGGTGATTGATACCCGCACATTCCCAGTGCATTTCTTTGTATTCAACGTCTGCGTATCCGGCCAGCAGGTGGCTGGTGCCTTGGACCGAGTGACACAGGCCGACGACCGGCACCTCGGGGACCGCTCGGCCGGCGGCGAGGCACATCATGTTCATCGGGTTGGTGTAGTTAAGCATCGGCGCACCGGGGCAGAGTTCGGCCATGTCGCGCAGGATGTCGAGGAAGACCGGCACGGTGCGGAAGCCCTTGAATAGACCGCCGGGGCCGATCGTGTCGCCGATACACTGGTCCAGGCCGTATTTGAGCGGGATGTCGTTGTCCCACTTCACGCAGTCCAGGCCGGAGACTTCGACGCAGCAGACGGCGTAGTTCGCACCGCCCAGCACGTCGCGTCGGTCGGCCGAGGCCTTAACGGACCATTTATCGCTTAGGCCCAGTTCGCTGATGAGGCGGGTGATGACTTTTTCCATCGCGCCCAGGCGGTTGGTGTCGATGTCGACCAGTCGCAACTCGCCGCCGACGTTGCCGGGGATCATCAGGATGTCGCGGCAGAGCGTCGGGCAGAACCCTGAGCCGGCACCGAGAAAGACGACGTTGATCGGCCGGGTGATATCGCCGCGCAGGCCTTCCTGCGAGTCGGCGGACTTGGTGTGGCCGGCGTGGCCGGCTTTCTGAGCCTCGGTTTTCGGATTCGGGGCGGTGACGACTTGACCACTCATAAAAGATGCTCCGTGATATTGATTCGGTTCAAGAGGTTAATTGAAAATTGGACAGACGGTGATTGTGACATACAAAACCGCCGATGCCAAGAACGCAATCGTGATATCGACTGTATAAATTGTGATATGGAGCTGCCGCTATTACATGATGTCCGGTCCGAGACGCTGTGGACGGTCGAAGTCGGCGGGGCCGAGCGACACGGGGCGGGTCGGCCGTATCGCTGGCATAACTTGGGGCGTCGACCCATCGGGCGATGGACCGCCCAGCTGACGACCGAGGGCCGGATGCAGCTTCATCACGGCGATGGGCATTGGCGTGTGACCGCTGGCCAACTGGTGCTGTTTCGACAAGGTGATGACAGTCGTTACGGCAAGATTCACCCGCAGGATGCTTACGCCTGCCGATGGGTCACGCTCGGCGGGGCGGGGCTGGATGCGCATATGCAGACACTGGTCGATTGGCATGGCCCGGTGTTCGACACCGGCGAGCAGCACCCGCTCATCGACCAGATGGGCCAGCTGCAAAGCTTCGTCGGCCCACATCGCGGACCGGTGACGACCGTCGCCCACGCGGTGCACACCTTCGTCATGATGCTCTTCGAGTTCGCCCAGCGGCGGCTGGACCGTCGGCTGAGCCCGGCCGAGCGCGGTGTGCAACGGCTGCTCCGCGATCCCTACACGAACGAAGGACTCAAGACCATCGCAGGCGAGGTCGGCTGCACCCGCGAAACGCTTAGCCGGGCTTTCAAAGCCGAGACCGGCGAGCCGCCGCACACCTACGCCACCCGGCTCCGCAGTCAGCGCGCGCTCAACCTGCTCCGCGCAACGGTGCTACCCATGGACGAAATCGCCCGGCAGGCCGGCTTCACCAACGCCCACACCCTCGCCCGGCAGGTCCGCTCACTCACCGGCCTATCGCCGACACAATTCCGCAAACAGGCTCAGACCCCGACCGAAACGCCCGGTTGAAGAAACAGTAGCTCCGCAGTGATCGCCGAGGTGTCAAGCCTGAGCAATTGGCTCAAGGCATCGCGATAGGCTTCGAGCTGCAGCCGATAGCGCTCCTTTCGCTCGGCGAGTGCGGCTGGGTCATTGGACAGCTCATCGGATTTGAAATCGATCAGGTGCGCTGCTTTGGCGTCGCCTTGACCATCGTAGTCGATGGCGACGCGGTCGAACGAGCCGCGGACCAGCCGGTTGTCGGCCATCACGCTGAACCGCCGTTCACGCCAGAGCGTTTCATTCGGGCCGAAGCGGGGTGCGAAGACCTGGCGTACCGCGTCATGTTTAAACATTTGCCGCAGGCCGTCCGGCCAATGCTCCGGGGGCGATTGATTTTCAACGAGGTAGTCCAGCTCCGCAAGCAGTTCATGCCAGTGCGTGCCGCGGGTCATCGCCAATTCATCATCGATTCGCAGCAGATCGCCAGCTTGGATTCGTCCACCGGTGTGCAGCGACGAGGGCAACAACGTCGGGCGCAGTCGGCTGGGTTTGCTGGGTGTTGCCAGGCCAATCGTCAGGGTTTCATCGCTATCCGTTGACGTCCGTGGTTCAGGATCAGGCTGCTTTGCGGCATTCATCCAGTCGGGGTCGCCGATCGCATAGCCCTCGTCCGGATCGCCCAGCGTGTCACGCAGCACCGCGGCGGGGCTGAGCTTCGACAGCCGGGGCGTGCCGGTCGGCTTGACCCAGATGTATAGCCCGTGCATCGCCCGGGTCATCGCGACATAGAGCGTGCAGAGATCTTCCTCGCGCTGCTGCCGACGGCGCTGGCTGTAGGCGTCCTGCAACTCCGGCGAAAGCGCGCGGATCGCATCGTTGGCGTGTCGCATGACCCCCTGGATCGGCCCGGTCGGGTCGGGCCGATCGATCAGCACATCGAACTGATTGTCGAACGGCTTGTCCAACTCGGGCAGCACCACCGCCTCGAACTCCAAGCCCTTGGATTTGTGAATCGTCATCACCCGCACCGCCGACCCGCCGGGCTCCTCGACGCGGGCCGACTCGACGTGATCGACAAAACGCGACGGCCGCAGCACCGGGTTCGGACCACGATCCCAGGCCTCGGCCAAGTCCACCAGCCGATGCAGCCGACGCAACCCCCGGGCATCGCAGCGATCGGCCAAAGCGTGCATCCATTGCGCGATCGTTTTTGCGTAGCCCTGTTCGAGCAGCCGCTTGCGGATCGAGCGCGCGACTTTTGGAGCTTCGTCGAGCCGATGCATATCCAGCAGCGGACCCAACGGACTATTGAGCACATGGAATGCGGATGCGGAATCGCCCGGATGGTCGGCCAAGACCATCGCTGAGAGCATCGCGGCGACCGGCGGCGACTCGGCCAGGGGGTGGCCGCCCTCGCCGCTGGCCGGGACGTTGCGCTTCCGCAGTTCGTAGATCATCCGGTGCACCGCAGCGTTGGTCCGCATGAGCACGCCGATCGTTTGGTCGGGCGCTCGCTGGGCAAGGTCGGCAATATGCTCGGCGACCTGGGCGAGGTGGTCACCGGGGGTTTCGTCGTCATCGCTCGCCTCGGTCTTGACGTCGGGCAGGCGCGTGGCCTCGAAGCGGACATAGCCCGGCAACAGCGTCTTGGCGGATTCATGTGGCTCGAAGCGGTCAGCCCAGATCGCGGCGGCGGCGGCATCGTCCGGGTCAGCGGTCAGCGTGTCGCAGCGGGCGATGTGTGAGAACACCGCGTTTACCGCATCGAGCACGTTCGGCGAGGACCGCCAACTTTGCTGCATCGTCTCGCGACCCTCGGGCGGGATGCGGTATTCGACCGTGTCGAACAACGCCGCGCAGCCGCCCCGCCAACCGTAGATCGCCTGCTTCATGTCGCCAACGGCAAAGAGGCTGCGCGACCCGTCGCTGTAGGACGCGATCTCATCCGCGAAGGGTTTGAGCACCTGCCACTGGTCAAGGCTGGTGTCTTGAAACTCATCGAGCAGCAGATGCGTCACCGCCTGATCCATGCGGAACGCGATCTCGGCAAGCGTCGCGTCATCGCCCGCCCCACCGATCAGGCCGCCCGCCAATCGGTGGGTCATATCGCTGTAGAGCATGACTCCCCGCCGCTGCCGCAGCGTTTCGTAATGCTCGACGAACCGCTGCATCATCGCATGCGTTGCTTGAGTTTGGTTTGCCACACGCCCGATGAGCACGGCTGAGATCTGCTTCAAAAACGGAGCGGCGGCCTCGATCCAAGTCTCGCTGATCTCGACCCGGTCAAATGCATCCTTGCCGGCGGTCATCGCCGCGAGCAGCCCGCTGCTGGTCATCGCCTCCCACTCGCACGCTACGGCCTGTCGGCCAACCCGCTCCCAGGAATTTTGCCAATGCTTTCGCGGCGAACCTTTGCCTGTCACCGGCAGTTCGTGACGCATTTCTCGCCATCGCTGAATGGCTGCTTCAAGCGCTTCGCCTTCCAGCGGATCGGGGGCGATCAGCGTCGACCACGTCTCGGCGTCCGGGGCCTGCCGATAGACCTCGGCATGTGTCACCGCGATCCGGTCGATCGCCTCGGTGACCGATCGGCCGGCCTCATCGTGATGCAGCCGACGCAGCAGATCGAGCAATGCTTTGAAGGACTCTTCGCTCTTGGCCGCGTCGGCCAAGACCGCCTCGACCGCGTCACCGCGTAGCGTCTTAGCCGTCGCGCTGCCCTCATCGATCACCACCGGGTCCAACGGCAAACCCAGCTCAAACCGGAAGCCCTGACCCAATCGATGGAAAAAACTGTCGAGTGTCGAGACCCCGACGCGGTGGAGCACGGCCGCCAAACGACGCAGCAGCACCATCGCCTGATCCCGATCGATCGTATCTCCCGACTCGGGTTCGCCGCGAGCAGCTTTAATAAGCCTGCTGACAATCCGCCCGAGGATTTCGCCCGCCGCCTTGCGAGTGAACGTCGTCGCCAGGATCGCATCCGGCATTGCTCCGCGCCGGAGCAGTTCCAAATAATGCCCGGTCAGTCGATACGTCTTGCCCGACCCAGCCGAGGCGCGGATCAGTCGATGCGGAATGTCGAGATTTTCAAACCCTAGATCACTCACGCCTCACCCCCAATCAGCGTTTGGCGGTCCACCGCTTTGTCAGCCGCGATGCGTACGAACGGGTCGTTCCACATCGGCAGGTCATCGCTGGGCGGCCAAAACTTCTGGCCACGCACGCCACGGATCACCGCGTCGCGGGTTTGCTTTGCTTCATCAAGTCGTGCCGGGTCCCAGTTCGCGAGGACGACGCCTTGCTTGTCGCCGGACTTGGGCAGGTTGAAGTAGCCCAAGGCCGCGTCGGTGATGCCGATGTCTGCAACGAGCGTGTGATACAGCGGCAGTTGAAGGTCGATCCATTGCCCGGCCCGTCGGTGGGTTTGATTCGGCGTCGGGCCGGCTTCGGTTGTTTTGTAATCGAGCAGGCGGTGGCCGAACTCGGGGTGGCGGTCGATACGATCGATCCGGCCGGTGATGGTGAAGGGCTTCCCATCGACATCGACCTGCACTTCAAATTTTTGCTCGATCAGGTCCCGGCAAATCTGCCAACCCCGGCGGGTCTCGTTGGCCTGGGCTTGAGCGAAGCGTTCCAGCCGTTCACGCAGCCGCTCGGCCTGAACCTGCACCGCTGCGCGCGGGTGTCGGCCAAACCGCCGTTTGACCTTGTCATCCAGCATCGGGCTCAGCACATGCAGGATGTCGCGCGGATCATGGGAATCCGCGACATCGGACAACGCAAATTGCTCCAGCAAATCGTGAGCGAGACTGCCGAACGCCAGCGCATCCATCTCGACGGCCCGGTCATCGATCCCGTCGAGCTTCAGGACGTAGCCGAGATAAAAGCGATACGGGCAGGCGAGGTAGGCCTTGAACTGCGTGACGGAGAGGTGGTCGATCGTCGGTGCAGGCAGCGTCGGCCGGGGGATGATGAATTGGTTGGTCGGCCCAGGCTGAAGGATGCCGGGGTCGGCGTGCTGTTCGTGCGATTCGCTGAAAAATTCCGCTAAGCGATTCGTCAGCGTCTCGTCATCGCAGGCCAACAGCAATCGGCTGGGTAACAATGGGTCGCCCTCGGGGCCGCGGCGGCAGCAGGTGAGCACGGCCGATTCTCGGCCACGTATTGCGGCCGTTACCAACACATGGTCCCGTGCCAAGCGGTACGCATTGTCAGGCATGTTGAGTGCGGAGCGAAGGCTGTCGGGCAGGAAGGCGTCGCCCTGGGTCGTGTCGGGGACATGACCTTCGTTCATGCCGGTCAGGACCAAGTAGGCCGCATCGTCGAGCGGCAATTCGAGCAGACCCACCATTTCGATCGAGGGTGTGTCCGCCGGCTCGGGCAGGATCGCTTGGGCGAGTCGGCGAGCGGTCAGGCTCATCGCCTCGGCGAGGTCGACCCGCGGCGTGATCTCAGCCTGCGGATCAAGAGCCGCCTGTTCACGCAGCACAGCGGCCAACGCTTCGAGCGACTCAATCAGGAAATGATCGGCCCGCCGATCGAGTGATGCATGACCAAAACATTGGCCAACGAGCGTAGCGATGGGCTCGCTCCAATTAGGCAGCGGCTGTGTTCGCCCGTCGCTGGCGACACTTAGCCAATCGTCGATGGCTTTCATCAGGCGTTCGACCTGCTTGGCTGCGTCGCCCTGGCCACGCAACGCCTGGGTGAGGTCGGCCTGAAGATATTGATTGGTATGCATGTCCAGCGACGTCAGCCATGACCCATTGCTCATCGCTTTGCCGATCATGACCGCGACGTCGGGGTGTCGAGCCAGCGTCGCCAGCGTGGCGAAGTCACGTCGGTTCAGCCAATCGGCTGCCGCCTGCAACAGCCGGGCGGGTCGGCTGACGGAGGCGGGCCGACCGCCAGCAAAACGCGACGGCAGGCCGGCCGTGTCCATCGCCCTGCCCAACGCCCCGGCCCGCTGCTCATCGCCAAGCCCGATTGTCACCGCATCCACCGGCTCACCCCCCGGAAGCTTGGCCAGGCTCTGCAACACTGCGCGATCTTCAGCCGCCGGGTCATCGACGATATGCAACTGCTGCACTTCAAACAGCTGGTCCCGCCAATAGCTCGGCTTGACCCCGCCCCAGACATCGAAGCCTTCAGCGTGTTCGGCGGGGGCTTGCACAAGCACCTGCACCTGATCTGCGATGGCGTCGAGCATGGCCAACAGTTGCCGGGTCGGATCGATCACGCCGACGAGGATCAGATCGCCGTCGTGCCGACAGCAGTTTTCGCGGATGGCGTCGAGACGTTGACGCTGACGGTCCGGGCCGGGCGAGAGTTCGTGATAGGCCGATTCGAGTTGGGCGAGGGCGTCCCATCGTGGAGCACTCAACCCCAGGTCGATGCCGCGGTCGGCGGCGAGGCGTGACACATCCTGGGGCGTCAGCCGACTGGCGGCGAGGTCTTGGCTGAGCTTTGCGAACTGCTCGGCCAACGTCCACCAGCCCGCGATATCCCCCGGCTCGGGCGGCATGGGCACGACGGTTTGCAACACCTCCGCGTCGGCCAATCGCAGCGAGCGTAGTCGGGCCAACAGCGCGGTCAGGTCGTCGGGACCATCCGGTGCAGCCTCGTAGAGTCGCTCGGGCAAAGCACCGGTGGTCAGGATGTTCGACGGCGACCAGGCCTGACCATGCAACCGCTCGGCGAGGATTTCTTCGAGCCGTCGGCCTGCCCGGGCGGCAGGCAGGACAACGGTGGCTGCGCCCATCTCCGAGCCGTACCGATCGATCAGCCATTCCGCGACGCGCGGCAGCATCGGCTGATCCCAGCCCAGAAATGTTCGCCGGTCGGCCATCGCCTGATCGTACCTTGCCGATCCATGCCTGCCACGCGGTAGACCCCGGCGGCATTGTGACCTACCCTCATCGCATGAGCACTATCGACGACCGGATCGCGCAGTGGGAACGGATGGCCGCCGAGGCCCCGGACGACATGGCCTACTTCAGTTTGGGCAGCGTCTACCTCGAAGCTGAGCGTTATGACGACGCCGCCAAGGCGTTCGGCAAGGCGATCGCCGAGAACCAAGGCATGAGCCGGGCCTATCAGTTGCTTGGCAAAGCGTTGATCAAAGCCGACCGCGAAGCGGATGCGAGGCCGATGCTTCTGAAGGGTTACAAGGTTGCCGCGGAGCGTGGCGATGTGATGCCAAAGAAGTCGATCGCCGAGATGCTTCAGCGGCTGGGCGAGGAGTTGCCGGAGGTCGAGGATTACGCGGCGAAGAAGGCCGAGGTCGAGTCGTCCGGGAATATGGTTTTGGATCGCCGGGCGGGCCAACCCCAACCGCGGTTGGCCGACCCGCCGATGCGTGGGCCGATGGGCAAGTTCATCTTCGACCATTTCGGCCAAATCACCTGGAATCAGTGGATCGGCCAAGGGACCAAGGTCATCAACGAGCTGCGGCTGGATTTTTCCAACCCCGCCCATCAAGACCTTTATGAAGAGCACATGCTCGAATGGCTGCAGGTCACGCCCGAAGAGGTCGAGGCGCATTCAAAGGAGAGCGAATAAAGCGTAGGGATGGCCATCCTTACGCTTTGCTTTGCAACTTAGTTTTCGACCGTCGAAGTGGACTGCCGTTCGCTGGTCTCGCGGCGGAGTCGGCTGTGCCGGGGGATTTCGCCTTCGGTGATATACAGCACATCCTTAGCGATGTTGCAGGCATGGTCGGCAATGCGTTCGAGCATCCGCGAGACGTTCATGTAATGCACGATCTGCTCGGTTTGACCCGGGTGCCTTTGAATCAACTCGACAGATCGGCTGTACATCGAGGCGTGCATGATGTCGACCTCGTCGTCGAGGACGCGAACCTCCCGGGCTAGTTCGACATCGATATTCACCAAGGCATCCAACGCGTGACGCAGCATCTGCTCGACCCGCTGACCCATCGCCTGTAGATCGATCGGCGGCTCATTCACTTCACCTTCGCCGCTGAGAAATTTTGCCTGCTCGGCAATGCTTGACGCATGATCGCCGATCCGCTCCAGGTCGTGATTCATCTTCAAGACCGCGACGACGTAACGTAGATCAAACGCGACGGGTTGGTGCAATGCCAGGGTGTGCAAGCATTCCTCCTCGACATCAACTTCCAACAGGTCGATTTTCTTATCGCCCTCGATCACCCGCTTGGCAAGCTCGACATCCCGCGTCGCGACGGCGGTAATCGAGCTGCGAACCTGCTCTTCGCAAGCGGCGCCGAGGTTGAGCAGCATTTTCTTGAGTGTCTGGATCTGGCGTTGTAGAAAAAGGGGCATGGCTGGGTTCCGATGGGCGGTCCGGAAAGAAGATCAGATGTAAAGGAAATTGTCCTTAATCGATATCGTCATTTTTACCATATCAAGGTTGGTGTTTGATGAATGCCCGAGGCAGGCAGATGAAGATTAAAGGTGCTGCCTCGGCCGAGCTGACTCTGAGCGGTGGTACGGCCGCCATGGGTTTGTGCGATATGCCGAACGATCGACAGGCCCAGCCCGGTGCCCCCCATCGCCCGACTGCGGGCGCGGTCGGTTCGGTAAAACCGCTCGAAGACCCGCGGCAGATGTTCGGACTCGATACCCCGACCCTGGTCGACCACCGAAAGCACCACCTCGTCGCCACGGCGGGAAGCGGTGATGCGAACCTCGGTCGACTCGGGGCTGTACTTGATCGCGTTGTCCACCAGATTAATGATCGCCTGCTCAATCAGCGTCGGGACCATTTTGACACTCAAACGGGTCGGCTCGACCGTCAGCCGGATCGACTTGGCATCGGCTTTGGCGGCGCAGGTCTCGGCGGCTGCTTGGAGAACTGCTGCAACTTCGGCGGGCTCGGCCTCGTCGGCGATGCGGCCCTGCTCCTGCTCGATTCGTGTCAGGCTCAACAAGTCCTCGACGATCGCATCCAGCCGATCGGCCTGGCGGGCGATGATGCCTAGAAAATTCTGCCGAGCCTCGAGCGGGGCATCCGGGTCACTGATCAGCGTCTCGACCGCGGCTTTGACTGCGCTGATCGGGGTCTTGATTTCATGCGACACATTGGCGACGAAGTCGCGGCGAACGCTTTCGAGTCTGCGAAGCTGTGTGATGTCGTGCAGCACGATGACGGCCCCGGTCTCGTGACCATCGTCATCGCGGACGGGTGTGCCTCGTGCCTGGAACACCCGGTCGTCCGTGCTTCGCGAGAGGTCCTCCCGGACGCTGATTTCGCTGGTGGCGGTGGCATGGTCGTATAGCACCTGCCGGGTCAACGCCTGCAGCGCCGCGTTGCGGGCAACCTCGTGCAGCGGTCGGCCGATCACCTTTTCACTGCTGAGCGAAAGCATCCTGGCGCCGGCACTGTTGATGCCGCGCAACTTTTCCTCAGTATCGAGCACCATGACGCCCTCACCCATCGACGAGAGCACCGAGTCGAGCTCGGCCCGTTTGCGTTCCGCCAGCGTCAGTCGATCGCTGACCTCGCGGTCACGCTGTCGGCAATCCTGCAGTGCATCCTGCAGACTTCGGCGGCGGCGCGAGGCCACCACTGCCGTGCCGATCCACAGCAACAGCACCACGGCCAACGAAATCCAAAACACCGGTTGCATCGACTACGCTCCCGCTGACTGCCGGGGTCATCCACGGCGAAGCCGCGCATCTTAACATTGCTAATCTTTGAAACGGTAGCCCACGCCACGGACCGTCTCGATCCGCTTACCCGCGGGGCCGAGCTTGCGCCGCAAAGCCACGACTTGAACATCGACGCTGCGATCGGTCACCGCGGCAAAACCTTCGTGCAGCGAATCGATGATCTGCTGCCGAGTGAAGACCCGTGACGGCCGGGACACGAGCAGGGTCAGCAGCTTGAATTCCGTCGCGGTCAGATCAACCGCTTCACCCTCAACGCGGACCTCGTGGCGATCCAGGTCGATGGCGACCCCGGCAGACTCGATCAGCCGACGGTCTTCGCCGTTGTTTTCCGCCCGTCTCAGCACCGCCTTGACCCGGGCCATGAGAATCCGCGGGCTGAACGGCTTGGTGATGTAGTCATCCGCACCGATCTCCAGCCCCTGCACGATGTCGCTCTCCTCACCGCGGGCGGTGAGCATGATGACCGGGATGTCCTGCGTGTCCGATCGGCTCTTGATCCCGCGACAGACCTCCAGCCCATCCATGGCCGGCAACATCAGGTCCAG
The DNA here is from genome assembly GCA_964523485.1 of uncultured Phycisphaeraceae bacterium. Classification (GTDB taxonomy): domain Bacteria; phylum Planctomycetota; class Phycisphaerae; order Phycisphaerales; family Phycisphaeraceae; genus Algisphaera. The sequence goes on from CAZFZS010000024.1 coordinate 42,571, forward strand.
CAGGATCAGGTCCGGCGGGGACGAGCGGACTTTCTTAAGCCCGTCCTCGCCGCTCTGGGCCGTATCGACTTCGAATCCTTCGCGATCCAGGTTGTACTTCAGCAATTCGAGCAGGTCGCGCTCGTCTTCAACAACCAAAATCTTCGTGCATGACATAGAGAATCGCCCATAGAAAATAAGTCTCACGCAAATGTAGCAAACGCTTTCACATCGCCAACAGGCCTCACACAAAAATAACAGTCGGGGTCTTCGAGTCTGACTCAGGCCCACCTCGCCAACGGCGACCGAGGCGCTATACTCCCTTAACCCGGTTTTCACATGCCCGGGCGACGCCGCTGGAAATCGTATCTGCGGCGCATATTCAGGTGTGATTTTTGATGGAAACAGAACGATGAAACAACTAGTAGCTGGTAGCCTCGTCCTCGCAGTCGCCGGCCTGACGGGCTGTGCAACCTCCAATCAGGCGGATCGGGATCAAACTAAGGAATTGCCGATCAGTCAGTCCCAACAAGCAGAACTGACACCCGATCAGGTTCTGGCTGATCTGATGGATGGCAATGAGCGTTATGTCAACGGCGGGCTGTCCGATCCCAATATCGGGCCACGGATTGAGGCCGGCTTCGAGGGTCAGTATCCGCAGGCCATCATTCTTTCCTGCGTGGATTCCCGGGTGCCGGTCGAGATGGTCTTCGACCAGGGATTAGGCGATATCTTCGTCGGCCGGGTGGCTGGCAACATCGCGACGACCGAGCAGATCGGCTCGATGGAATTCGCCACCAAGGTCGCCGGCTCGAAGCTGGTCATGGTGCTGGGTCACGAAGCCTGCGGTGCCGTGAAAGGCGCGACCGACGATGTCGAGATGGGCAACCTGACCGAACTGCTCGATCAGATCAAGCCGGCCATCGATGCGGTCGAGGGCTACCCCGAGGGCCAGCGGAATTCGAAGAACAAAGCCTTCGTCGACGAGGTGATCCACACCAATGTTGAACTGACGGTCGAAGACATCCGCGAACGGAGCGAAGTCCTATCTCAGCTGGAAGAAGAGGGCAAGATCAAGATTGTCGGCGCGCTCTACTCGCTGCAGGACGGGTCGGTCAGGCTGATCGACTTGTCTTCGTCCGAAAGCAGCAGCTTATTTCCGGCGGGGGTTTCCAGGCGGAGAATTTCCTTGTCATCGTCCATTTCCAGGGTAATGCCGCTGATCGACTGATCGGAAAGCCGGGCATCCCGCTCGATGCGGAGTATTGGCGACCCATTAAAGAAACCGCAGGCTTTCGGGCCTGCGGTTTTTTGTAGGTGGTGCGGGTGATATTTCGATCACCAGAGCAGTTGGAACTGGGCACGCAGCGCGGTTTGGCCGTCTTCGCCGGCCGCGTCGGCCTGGAGCCCGAAGCCGTCGCTGACGATGATGCCGTTGATCGGGTCCAGCGCGTGGATCACGTCGATACTGAACTTCGCGTTGTGCTTCTTGAGGTAATAATTGAACCCGGCGGTGATGAAGCTGACTTCGTCAGTGCCGGCGACGTCCGGGTCGATGTACTCATAGCGAGCAAAGGGCTCGAAGGTATCGTCGATAGTGTAGCCGACCTGGGCCAACAGGCCGAACGGATCGGACTCGATCGCCCCGCCGTCGGCGGAGGCGTCTTGGGTTTCGAAGTAGGCGGCACCTGCGAGGCTGAAGCCCGCGTGGTTGTAGAGCGCGTCGACCGTGAACCGCGTGAAGCTGTCCAGGTCCTGAGGGCCGTCGCCGGTCGGGGCGACCTCGTGATGGATCGCGGCACCGAGGTTGATACCCATCTCGTCGCCGGACCACGAGGTGTAATCCTTGGCGAAGCTGCCCTTCTCGTCGCCGCCGATGACGTAGTCGGCCCGGGCGGTGACGGCGTAGTCGGCCAGCGATTCGTTGAAATCGCCGTTGTCACCGGCTTCACCGCCGTTGGCGCCATCGCTGATCATGAACCTGAGCTTCAGGTCGTCGACCGGGCTGAGTTCAGCTTGAACGCCTTCCATGAAGCCGATGGTGAACTGTTCGCTGACCATCGAACGCTCGACCATCTGCTGACGGGTCGAGCTGGTCAGCTCGTCGAAGCTGAACGGGCCCTTGAACCGCCCGCCCGAGAGCTTCACGCCGTTGTCGAATTTGTAGCCGGCCACCGCTTCTTCGAGGAAGATGTTGTTCGTGTCCCGGTTGGCGGCGAAGGCGTATTTAAAGGTGATCTTCGGGTCCGCAATCCAGCCGTCGCCCTTGAATTTCCACCGACGCATGGTGAAACCCTGGAGGTTGTCGTCGGCACCCGAGTCGTTGCGGTCGTTGAAGATGTATCGAAATTGGAATTGAACGCTCGCCGACCAGTAGTAATTGCCCTCCGGGTCGGTCAGGGCGAACTCCTTGCCGTCGTGGCCGGCGACGAACTGGTCGGCCTGGTAGTTGATGCGGGTCCGTGCATCTTCGAGCGCTGCAGCCGTCGCAGCCTGGAGCCGCTCGGTCTCGTAGCTGCTGTCGCCGCCCTTGAGCTGGGCCATTTCCGCACGCATCGCGGCCATCTCGGCCCGCATCTGCGCCATTTCGTTCGTGTCGCCGGAGGCCGGCACGGCGGCAACGCCACCCAATGCCAACGCGGCGATCACGCCTGTCACTTGCTTACCATGCATCCTAAATCTCCAGAAAAGTTGAGGCATCTGTCGAGACGCCCGGGATTGTTGCGCGGCACAGTAGAGCCGCACCGTGAAACGTCGGTTAGGTCACTGTGAGAAAACCGTTAGCCTTGTTTGCCCGGTCAGAATGAATCATCAGTAAATACGTCCTTACAGCACGATAATGCGTGCTGTGAGGGCTATATCGGCAATGATTAACTCATATCGCCAACATCCCGAATATCGCCAATAAGCGACCGCAAATAGCGCCAACTGTAAATCCCCGTGTCGTGGCCATCCGAAAAATGGATCCGCACCGCGTACCGGCCGACCAGTTCCGCGGACTCGGCCGTCAACGGCCCATCATGCTGGGCCGAGGCGGGCAACACCGTTAGCGGATTCTTCGCCTGCTCTTCACGCAGTTGCTTGGTTTCTGCGGAAGGCGACATCCGACGAAGCAAGCCAATCGAGTATTCAGACAGCCGGCCGTCCGCCCATCGCACCGTCAATGACGTGTCGCGCTTCAGATCCAGATCGATCGGCTGCACATCATCACCCACCGCTTCGGCGTCGATGCGCGATTCACCACCTCCAAACTGAATCGGTTCGTGTGACATGAATTCCTGCAGTTAATAAACAAAGCCTGGGGATGGCCATCCCCCGGCTTTAAACTGCTACTCCCCCCTGAAATCACGCGTCTCACGCTGCATCGCTTCCGCGCGATTGACCAACGCAGGCACATCCACATCCTCGGCATCGATCGCTGGCTCGAGCTCAAAGTCCCACCGCACGTCCGACTTGGCTCCGGGAATCATCTCCGCAATCAGGTCCGGCCCGGGGTACTCCCACCAGGGCATCTCGGCTGTCGCCTCGGTCCACAACGGCCGATGACCCTCCGCCTCAAGCCGAACGTCATACACCCCATAAAACGTAAACGGCACCGACACCGGCGTCCGCCCCACTTCCTGATCATTCAAATAAACCAACGCCCCACTCGGCGACGAATCAATA
>CAZFZS010000025.1:0-11896 GCA_964523485.1 uncultured Phycisphaeraceae bacterium
TCGGCGAGAAGCCGATCGCCATGGAAGAAGGCGTCCGCTTCGCCGTCCGTGAAGGTGGCCGCACCGTCGGCGCCGGCGTCGTGACCAAGATCACCGAGTGATCCCCGCGTAAACCAATGGCTTTTACCGCCACCAGTTCCGTCAAGCAGCCCGGCCTCGCCGACACCACGTCGGCGGGCCGACCGCCTTTCGGAAACCAACGCATGTACGCCATCTCGTTCGACATGGACATCGAATCGTTGCGGCAAACCTATGGCGACCCGTACAACAACGCCTACCGCGAAATCCGGTCCGTCCTCGTCGAGTTCGGGTTCGATTGGCAGCAGGGCAGCGTGTATTTCGGTTCCGCGGCCGTGGACGCCGTGACCTGCGTGCTCGCCGCCCAGGCCCTGGCCGAACGCCTGCCCTGGTTCGCCGCCTCCGTCCGAGACATCCGCATGTTGCGGATCGAAGAGAACAACAACCTGATGCCGGCCGTCGAAGCCGCCCGGTGATCCCCGAGAATCGAAAGAGGCCCCGACATGGCCAAGTCCAAAGACGCCGTCGAGTTCGTCTGGCTCCAGTGCACCGAGTCCGGCGACCTGAACTACCGCACCCCGGTCAACGTCAAGGGCGGCATGCCCGAGAAGCTCAAGACCGGCCTCAAGAAGTACTCGCCGCGCCTGCGCAAGCACACCTTGCACAAGATCAAGCGCAAGTGACGAAAGGGGTAGAGGGGCTAAGGGGCCCAGGGGCCAGGTGCAAAGCCCAAGCGGTTTTTTGCCTTTCACTCGACCCCTTGGCCCCTCGACCCCTCAGCCCCTTTCCTTACGGGTGTAGCTCAGTTGGCTAGAGCAGCGGATTCCAAATCCGCAGGTCGTGGGTTCGAGTCCCTCCACCCGTGCTTTCTTCGCGAGTCACATTTTTTGGATGCCCTAAATGGCACTGCCTATTTACAAGCCGGGACAAGGCTACTGGACGCGGGTCCTTTCCGCGATCGGTGCGGCGACGCTGACGCTGGCCGGTGCGCTTTGGCTGTATCAGACCATCGTGCCGATGTACTTTGGCCGATCTGACAATCTGCTGTATATCCAAGCAGCTGTCGCCGCCGCGACAATCATCGGTTTTGGCACTCTGATCTATGTCCTGCTTAACCGTGCCCGCATTGTCGATTTCATGATCGCCGTCGAAGCGGAAATGAAGAAAGTCAACTGGCCAAGCCGCAAGGAAATCATCGGCTCGACCTGGGTGGTGATCGCCGGGACCTTCATGTTGGCCGGCCTGCTTTTTGTCATCAACCTCGCTTTCGGCTGGGTGTTTACCGAGATCGGCATCCTGGCCCCGACCGTGGATGCCGCGACCGCACCCGCCGTGCCTTTGTCTGAATAAGACCCTGCACACCTAAAACACATGTCTGAAGACACCCCAATCCAAGCCGACGATCATGAAGCGACCGCTGCAGTCGATCAAGCCCCGCTGACCGATGTGGAGGGCCAGATCGATGAGGAAGAGCCGCTGGTTTACCCCGGCATGAACTGGTTCGTCCTACGCGTCGCCTCCAACAAAGAGTCGAGCGTCCGCCAGACCCTGCTGCGAAAGATCAAGATCGAAGGCTTTGACGGCGAGGAAGAGGGCAAGCCTCATCTGGTCAATCGGATCCTCGTGCCGACTGAAAAAACCAAGACGATGAAGGCTGGCAAAGCCAAAGTCGTCGAGACCAAGCTCTACCCGGGCTATGTCTTCGTCGAGATGCAACTTGAAGACGACGGCCGCATTCCGCAGGACGTGTTCTTCCTCATCAAGGAAACGACAGGTGTAGGCGACTTCATCGGCACCGCCGGGCGACCTTCGCCCATGTCGATCCCCGAGATCGAGAAGATGCTCATGGCCTCCAAACCCGCGGAAGAACAGCCGCAGGTCAAGATGGAGTTCCAGCCTGGCGACCACATCAAGATCAAGGAAGGCCCCTTCGAGAACATGGAAGGCACCGTCGACGAACTCCTGCCCGAACAGGGCAAGGTCCGCGTGCTCGTCACCGTCTTCGGCCGATCCACTCCGCTCGAACTCGAATACTGGCTTATCGAAAAGTTCGAGGAGTAGAGCCGATTCCTGCGATGCAATTAGAAAAGCCCACGGATGGCCATCCGTGGGCTTTTTTTGTTGTGTGATGATAAGTTTACTTTGATGCCCAAAGCATACCGCGCTTGACGATCTCTTTGGCTTCGTCTACCTCGAAATCCTTGTAGGTGTGTCCCCAAGCCGCACCGAAGACGCGAGCCTTGCCCCAGGTTTTGGTCCAAGCGTAAGGCAGCACGGCGTTGGTCGTATACAGACTCGGATCGCCCAAACCCTGATCGAATACGGTTGAGCAGAGTACGTTGTTACCCGGGTCGTGGTGGCAATAGTACTGCTCGGTGTCCGGCAGCTCGAAATCATTGAGGCCAGCTGTGATCGGGTGAGTGTCGTCCTCAATGTAAACGGTGTAACGCTCGATACAGTTGCCGGGGTGAGCGACCCATTGAGCACCGGTCATCCACTGGTATTCGGTGTTAGCGCGGAAGGCGTCGATCATGCCGCCGTGGAATCCCGCGAGGCCGACACCGGACTGGATAGTCTTATCCATGCCCTGCCATTGCTCCTTGCTGATTTCGCCCATCGTCCAGATCGGCACGATCAGGTCGAGCGAAGCCATGAGTTGCTCGTCGGTGTAAGCGTCGAGCGAATCCTTCATGATGACGTTGTAACCCTCGTCACCGAGAACCCCCTCGAAAAGCTCGGCGGATTCTTTCGGAGTATGCCCGCTCCAACCGCCGAACACAATCAGGGCGTTTTTCTTATCGTTGAATTGATTCATGTCGGCACTATAGCGACAGCCCCGAAAATTTCAGCGTTGTGAGTGAGACGGATTTAGCCTTATTCAACTCAGGCCATCATCAGCATGTTCGTCGCTAAGCGTGCCTTTCCATTGATGATGGTGGGCACGAAGCGCAGCTTTGGCGAGCATGTGCGAACCGACCGGCCCGGCCACGAACGCGAAGATCAACACGGTGATCGCCTGCAGGCCGACCCCGCCGGTGCCAAGGTGGATTACCACGCCCAGCAGTAGCCCGATCAGCCCCAGCGTCGAAGCCTTGCTGACCGCGTGCAGGCGGTGATAGGTGTCGGGCATCCGTAATACGCCGACGCCTGCCACAGCGAAAAAGAATAGGCCCAGCAGCACGAAAACCGCCGCGATGCAATCGATGATGATGGACATCATGGCGTGGCTCCCGTTTCGGCGGCGGCTGAGGGATCGGACTCACCCAAGTCCGGATCCGACTCATCGGGTTTGCCCGCTTGGGCATAAATGTATTGCGCGAAGCCGACGGTGCTGACGAAGCCGATGATCGCAACCACTAAAGCCGCATCAAAGAAATCCAAATCGCCCATGTAAATCGTCAAGAGTAAAACAAGCCCCACCACATGAAAGGCAAGCAGGTCAGCGGCGAGCACGCGATCCGCCAATTCCGGGCCCCGTACCAACGCGATCAGGCAGACCACGATACCCAGACAAATCGTGCCCAGGCCCAGCGTGATCAGCCAACTCAACAGCCAGAACATCTCGCCACGCTCAGGCAGCTTGCTGCCCTCGGCCGCGGCGTAGTCGGTTGCTGCGGCAAGCAGTATTGATGTATGTGAAAGCAAATCGAGGGTTTCAAATGTCATGGCCGAACACCTCCCTCATCAGTTTGCATCGCAACTCGTCTAATTCCGCCACGGCTGCATCTCGATCTTCGGCGTACATGCAATGGATATACAGCGTGCTGCCGTCGTCGGTGATGTCGGCAGAGAGCGTCCCGGGCGTGAGGGTGATCGCGTTGGCGAGGGTGGTCGTTTCCGCGTTGGTCAGGTCGGAGACGTCATAACGGATCAGCCGGGGCTTCATGGTAAAACGGGGCGTGATAATCTCGATCGCGACCTCGATGTTGGCCTTGATCAGGATGTAGATGAAATACACCAGGAATCTGCAGACGGTCAGCACCCGGCTGCCGTAGCCACGTTTCCCCGATCCCCGTGCGAGCATCGCGACGATGATCATGCCGATGATCATGCCGCCGAGGATCGTCAGCAGTGAGACTTCGCCGATGAGCGCGACGAAGAGCACCGCGAGCAGGAGGTTGAGCAGGAAGTAGCCGATCATGGTTGCGGCTCCTGTGTGGTTGAACCGGAGAAACCACCGAGGATGGTACCGCCGGATTGCTCGAGCCCCCCTCCGCCTTGCCGGGTTTGGCTTGGGTCGGCATCAGGATCGGCTTCAGGTCGAGACTGATTGTCTTGTGCCAACGGGTTTGTCAATCTTTGGTCAGCTTCTGTCTCGGACGAATGATCGGCATCCTGCATTGCAAGGTCACGAAGGTAGACCGGGTTCTTGAGCACAGCATCGATGTAGGGGCTCGCTTGAGCGATGGCTTGACCGGCCGATTCCGAGACATGCAGAACCGGCTGGGGGTAGAAGCCTAGGGCGACCGCTGCGAACAGAAGCATCCCCAAAGCAAGCTTGGCAGAAGCAGGGGGGGTGTGAGATGAAGTGGTCAACTCGTGGTCTGTGTTATCAGATTCAATGTTAACGGCTGGCTCAGGCTTTTCGGCGGCTGGTCCCCAGAACAAGCTGCCCCAGATCCGGAGCATCGCAAGCAGCGTAAATGCACCGGCAACCACCGCAACGATCCCCAGGCCGACTTGGCCAAAGCCCAAGGCTTCACGGATGACGATGAGCTTGCCGGGGAAGCCTGCGGTCGGAGGCAGGCCGACGAGTCCGAGGATGATGGTGAGAAAGACCACGCCCAGCCAGACATGCTTCTTGAGCATCGCACCGCCGTCAGCCAGCTGCGACGAGCCGTTGATCTGCTCGATCATCCCGGTGCAGATGAAGGCCGCAGCCAGCACCAGCATGGACTGGGCCATATAGAACGTCGTCCCCGCCAAGGCCCCGCCCGTCCCGGTGGCAACACCCATCATCGCGTAACCCACGCCGATGGCGATGAGCATGCAGAACACCCGCCGCAGCCCGCGGTAGGCCAAGGCTCCGAGCACACCGACGACCATGGTCAGCCCCGCACCCCACGCCAACATCGGCCGGAGCACCGCCTCGCTGTCGGGCTGAAGGAAAATGAGCGGGAAGGTCCGTGCAATCGCGTAAACGCCGACTTTGGTCAGCACCCCGCCGAACAGCGCCCCGAGCGCGATCGGCAGGTTTGGATAGGTATCCGCCAGCCAGAACCAAAGCGGAAAAACGCCAGCCTTCAATGCGAATACGAAGAAAAACAATACGCCGAGCGCCACGAAGCCGATCGGCAGCGTGCCTTCGCCGCTCATCTGGCGGGTGATTCGGGCGAGGTCAGCCATGTTCAGCGTGCCGAGCATGCCATAGGTCATCCCTGCCCCGATGACGAATACCGCGGACGCCAGCAGGTTGAACAGGACATACTTGAAGGCGTGTCGCATCTGGGGCTTGCTTTGCCCGATGATGAGCAGGCCATAGGACGCCATGAGCATCAGCTCAAAAGCAACGAAGAGATTAAACAGGTCGCCCGTGAGGAAGCTGAGGTTAACCCCCGCGATCATGAATTGAATCAGCGGGTGGAAGTATCGCCGTTCGGTGCGTGGTGTGAGCGACCCGAAGCTATGAATGAGGCAGGCCAGGGCGACAAAGCTGGCCATGATGACCAGCAGGCCCGACAGCCCATCCATGACCATGCTGATGCCGTAGGGTGCGATCCACCCGCCCATCTGCGAAACCAGAATGCCGGCTGCGGATTGGCCTATCACTAACAGCGTGATACCCAGAGCCACCACCGCCGCGAAGCTGATCAGCCCCAAGGCCCGACTGAGCTTCGTTTGGTTCACCAGCGGCACACTGATCAGGCCGACGGCTACCGGGATCGCCACGAGCAATACGATCAGATCGTTATTCATCGCGACCCTCCTGTTCCAACGGCTCGTCCGAGAGCGTTGAGGCGTCGCCTTTAAGCTCCTCCAATTCAAGCGTCTGTGTAGAACGCGAGGTCACCACCAGAAGCGTCAGCAGGAAGCCCATGACGGCAAAGCCGATGACGATGGCGGTCAGAATCAATGCCTGGGGTAGCGGGTCGACGATTTCAGTCAGCGGCTCATCGCCGAACTTTTTGCCTAATGGCGGGGCCTTGAGCGCGGCTTCCGGGGCGGCGATTTCAGTCTCAGCCCCCTCGATCACGGGTGAACCGCTCATGGTCAGGATGCTCAGGTTCGCCGCATGGCCAAGCAAAAACACGCCCATCGCGACACCCTTGAGGTCCCGGCCGAGCAACATGTAAATGCTCACTCCGAACGTCACCGCCACGCATATTCCGAGGATGAAGGTCATCGCGAATGCCCTCCTCGGACTTCGAGTTCCTCCGCCAGGCGTTGAATCATCCCTACAGATGTGCCGACGACGACCAGCACCACGCCGATGTCGAAGAACACTGCCGAGGCGAGGTGGATCGACTGCCCGAATGGAAGAGCCACATCGCGGACATCCGACCGCAGCAGCGGCAGACCCATGAACAGCGGGACGATGGCGGTGGTCAGCGAGATGCCCAGACCCAGGGCGACCAGCACTCGTGGGTGCATCGGGATCATCCGCATCAGTGCTGCTCGGCCCTCAGCCATGCGATACAGGTTGATACCCACCGCCGCCATCAGGCAGAATCAGTTTGACAGCGGTTTTGAGCAGGATCGAACTCATCGGTCGAGCTCCTTTCGTCGGCCGGGCAGCATGGACCAGACGCCGATGGCCGCCAACCCGAGGACCGCGACTTCGATCATCGTGTCAAAGCCACGGAAATCGACGAGGATGACGTTGACGATGTTCGCCCCGCCGCCGCCGCGCCCATCGGTGATGGCTGTGCCCTTATAAGTGTGCTCGGCGAAGAAGCTGCCCAGCCGATGCAACGGGTCGCTGGATGCGGCGACGATTGTCATCCATCCGAACATCAGCCCGGCGGCGGTCGATACGCCGATCCGCCACCATTGGCCGGCCAACTCTTTCGGCTTCGAGGGCGGCAGCAGCCGGAGGACGAGCACGAACAACAGAACGGAAATGATCTCGACCATCAACTGGGTCAATGCCAGGTCTGGGGCCTGGTAAACCAGGTACATCGCGACGACGGTGAAACCGCACGAACCGAGCACGAGAACCCGCACAATCCGGGAGCGGAAAAACGGCAGCATGACGGCGGAAACACAAATCGTCAGCCCGATCAACACGCCCGGCCAATGCTCCAAGGATCGTTCAGCAGCCTGGGCTACAGACTGAAGCATCCGACCATCGTGTATCACCGCCGCGATGAACCCGCCCAGCAAGGCCAGCAGAACGATGATGGTGTATCGCCGCATACTGCCATTTTGCAGCCGGCGAAATATGAAGCCGCCTGTCGCCTGTGACGAGCTATACACGGCAGGGTAAATGCTGTCGTGAATATCCGTATGCTGACCCCGCAGCAGTTTGCTCAGGCCCAGCAAAATCCCACCTACGATCGCCAACAGGGAGAACAGCAGCGGCCAACTCGGGTGCAAAAGAACGTGCAGCAGCGACGGGACATGACCCTCGAACCCTTTATAGAACGCGTATTTCTCGAAAGGCAGGAAGATCCAGTTCCAGAGCGGCGTGACGATGCCGCCCAGATACTGCAGGGCAACCAGCGGCACGGCGGGCAGCCAGATCATGGCCCCCCAGAGCCCGTGTTCATGATGATGCTCGTGATGGCCATGATCGTCCTCGTACGCATCATCATGCGGGTCGGCCTGCAACCCGAACTTCCAGCCCATCAGGGTTGTGAGCAGGCGGATGAAAATTGCGACGTTGCAGACCGCGGTCAGGATGGTCATGACCAGAACGATCCACACCCATGGTTGCTGCTCGGCCGCGTGGACACATGCGTAGAGAAACAGCTCCTTGGCTTGAAAACTGATCGTCCCCGGCCCCGCCGCGAGTGCGTAACCGGCCGCGAGCATGGTCAGACATATCGCTTTGTGTTTCTTAAACGCCCCGAAAAGCTCCGGCAGCGAGCGTGAGGCGACGTGGCCGATCGCGCCGGCCGTGATAAAGAGGGGTGCTTTATAGAAGGCGTGATTCGCAATCTGCGTGATATCGAAATCGATCGCAGCGGCGGCGGCGTATTTGCCTTCGCCGTAGCTGAAGCCGCCCAGGCCGTACATCGCCATGAGCAGGCCGAGCTGGCTGACGGTGGTGTAGGCGAAGATGCGTTTGAGGTCGTGCTGATTCACCGCGGTGACGCCGGCATACAACATCGTCACCGCACCGAACCAGGTGACCAGGCCCGGCCAGATGTCGACCCCACCGGCAGCGCCCGCACCCGCGGCCCCGAACACCGGGAACAGTCGGCCGACGAGGAAGACGCCGGCTTTAACCATGGTGGCGGAGTGCAGGTAGGCCGAAACGGGCGTCGGTGCCGCCATCGCCCCGGGCAGCCAGTAATGCAGCGGCCACTGTGCACTCTTGCTCGCCGCCCCGACAAACATCATGAGAAACGCACCGACAATTGCCGTCGAACCAAAGTCGATCTGGTCGGCGTGGGCCAATATGTCGCTCCACCGCCAGTAGCCGGTTTCAAAGCCGAACCAGGCGATGCCGCCCAGCAGGAACATGCCACCCAAGCCGGTGGTGAAAAACGCCTGCATCGCGAGCTTGACCGCGTGTTTATCGTAGCGATCCCAGCCGATGAGCAGGAAAGAGCTGATCGAGGTCAGTTCCCAGAAAACCAGCGTCAGCAGCGTGTAGTCTGACAGGACCACGCCCATCATGGCGGTCGCGAAGAAGCCGAGCGTGGGGTAGAAGCGGGCCAGGTCCGCCTTGGCCTGATCGTCAGCCGCTCCGAAATACCCTCGTGCATAGAGCACAATCAGCACGCCGATACCGGAGACCAGAAGGGCAAAAAATCCGCCCAGGCCGTCGGCGAGAAACGCGAAGTTCAGGTCCAGCGAGGGAATCCACGACAGCTCGGATGTGCCTTTCGGCACCGGAGCGAGGTTGCCTTCCACAGCGATATGTCCGACGGAGTCGGCGGCTTCGGTTCCGTGGCTCGCGTGCTCGAGATTTTTGGCGTGTTCACCGGACCCCACCATCGAGGCTCCGCCGCCAGCGATCCCGTAGCTGGTGAGATGAACCAGCACCAGCACAAACGCTGCGGCCGGCCCCGCTGCAGCGAGCAGCACTCGCAGCGTCACCATGCTCCGAGGCAGCAACAACGTCGCTAATCCCGCGATGAGTGGGCAGGCCACGGCGAGCAATAACAACCATGAAGGCGTCATGACCTCGGGCCCCTCGCAGGTTCAGAGATGGATTGGCTCATGGGATCGAATGCAGATCATTTTCACGCAGGCGGTGGACAGCTTATCGGATAATTCGATCGGTTTTGCTGACCCGGGTTGTCTCAGCGGTACAATCCGCCGATGCCAACTCGCAACCTATGGGCGCCGTGGCGATTGGACTATCTGCAAAGTCTTAGCGACGAGCCGAGCACACGGCCCGAGTCAGGCTGCTTTCTCTGCGAAGCCGCCGAGGCTGAGTTCACCGACTCTGAATTTGAGCAACGCCTGATCCTGCTGCGGGACGAGCGAGGCATGCTCCTGCTTAATCGCTATCCATACACCAACGGTCATCTTCTGGTCGCCCCGGCAACCCACGTTGCGGATCTCAGCGATTTGAATGCGAGCCAGCGGGCGGGTCTGATGGAACTCGCCGAGTTAGGCAATCGATTGTTGCGTCGAGCCATCCATTGCCAAGGTGTGAACATCGGGATGAATCTGGGTCATGCCGCGGGCGCGGGCGTGCCCGGCCATCTGCACCTGCACATCGTCCCCCGCTGGCATGGCGATACGAACTTCATGCAGGTCGTCGGCGAGGTACGCGTGATTCCCCAGGCCCTCGAGCAGAGCTACGCCACCCTTCGCCAAGCATTGGCGGACCTGTAAGCGTCTTCTGGATGAGCTAAATTCTCAATCCCCCACGCCGACGCTGATCGAGGCTCCGCAAGAGAAGCGTCAGATGTTTTAACTATGCCCCAACTCTCCGCTACCAAACCTAAAGCTTCAGGCCGCGTCTACCTCGTCGGCGCTGGCCCCGGCGATCCGGACCTCATCACCGTGGCCGGTCTGAACGCGCTACGGTCGGCCGAGGCGGTTGTATTTGATGCCTTGGCGAACCCACGATTGCTCGATGAGGTATCCGAGGCCGCCGAGCGTTTCGACGTCGGCAAGCGAGCGAAGCAGCACAAGCTCACGCAGGATGAGACTAATGCGCTGCTGCTGAAACTCGCCAGGCAGGGCCGTCGTGTGGTCCGCCTCAAAGGCGGCGATCCGTACTTGTTCGGCCGAGGGGCCGAGGAATGTGCCTACCTCGCCGGCCACGGTATCGCCTGCGAGGTCATTCCCGGTATCACGTCCGGCCTCGCCGCTCCTGCAACAGCGGGCATCCCCGTGACCCACCGCAAAGTTGCCTCATCCGTCACGCTGGTCACCGGCCACGAAGACCCGACCAAGGATCAGACCAGCGTCGACTACCCCGGCTTGGCCAGTTTGATCCGTCGCGGCGGGACGGTTTGCTTCTATATGGGGGTTGGTCGGCTGCCCGTGATTGCCAATGCACTGATGGGTGAAGGACTTCAGCCGCAAACACCCGCCGCAATCGTGCAGTGGGGAACGCTGCCCCATCAACGATCCGCCCGTGGCACACTTGCATCGCTCCCTGATGAAGCCAAACGGCAAGCGATCAGCTCACCAGCGATCATCGTCATCGGTGATGTTGCAGCGATCGACGAGCCCGGCTTAGATTTCTTTACGGATCGACCGCTATTCGGCAAGACTATTCTGGTTACGCGGACCCGCTCGCAGGCCTCTCAGCAAAGCCAACTATTTCGTGAACTCGGGGCCGAGGTGATCGAGGCACCGACGATCCGCATCGAGCCAGTGGCCGATTTCGCCGAAATTAATGACGCCGTGGAATCGCTCGCATCTATTGACCAGTGTTTGGTGATGTCCAGTGCCAACGGCGTTGATGCTCTTGTAGATACGCTGGAGCGAATCGGCAAAGACGCCCGCCATCTCGCCGCAACCCGCATCGCGGTGGTTGGCGAAGCAACGGCGAAGCAACTTTGGGATCGTCTGCGTGTACGTCCCGACCTGCTTCCAGACCGGATGGACAGCGACGGACTTGCTCAAGCCCTGCTCGGAACACTTCCGGCCGCCAGTTCGGTGCTGTTGTTACGCGGTGACCTTTCGCGTCCGTCATTGGCGAATGCTCTAAAAAAAGCTGGCCACGCCGTCACAGACCTCGTCGCCTATTGCAATATCAAGCCAAAACACTTGCCAGAGGCCGCAACTCAAGCGTTGTGCGAAGGCCGGGTCGACTGGATTACGTTCGCGAGTTCATCTTCTGTAAGAAATCTTGTCGACTTGCTTGGTGAAAATGCATCTTGGCTTCAGACTCCCAATCGTGCATCGATCGGCGAGCAGACCTCGGCGACACTTCGATCGTTGCAACTTGAGCCGACAGTTCAGGCAGCGACACCAACACTGGAAGCGTTGGTGCAGGCCATGCTTGATGTGGAGTAAACAACTCTTACCACAGATAAAAACACCCAAATAAGGGCAGGATCGTTTGCGGCTGCGAATTTTGCCGGTTAGTCTGTTCCACCCCGCGATCACGAGCTTGATCCCTGTCGATCGCATATCCCCAAGGAGCCTCACCATGATGGAAACTTACGAGTCGCTCAAGAATCTCATTGCTTCGATCGAAGATGACGTCCGTAAAGCAGCCGGCGGCAATCGCGCTGCAGGCACCCGTGTCCGCAAGCAGATGCAGGACGTGAAGAACATGGCCCAGGAACTGCGTAAGCAG
>CAZFZS010000025.1:11906-45902 GCA_964523485.1 uncultured Phycisphaeraceae bacterium
TTGAAGCACGTGAGGGTGAAAGCTCCTAACGAATCGAGCACACACCTGAACCCCGGTCATCCTGTATGGCACCTAAACTCCTGTTCGATATCACTGATGTTGACTTCGACCGCGTCATTTATGACGTCGAGGCGATTGAAAAGGTCAATCCGCACCGCGGCGCGATGCGGCTGCTGGACGGCATCGTGCATGAGTCGGACGACCGGATCGACTACGTCGCCTACCGCGACGTCGGTGCGGACGAGTTCTGGGTCGAGGGACATATCCCGGGTCGGCCAATTTTCCCTGGCGTTTTGATGATCGAAGCGGCTGCTCAGTTGGCCAGTTTCATCTGCCTCCGCAAGATGACCGACACGGAATTCATGGGTTTTGCTGGCGTCGATCATGTGAAATTCCGCGGGCAGGTTACGCCCGGCGACCGGTTCGTACTTTTAGTGAAGGAAACCGAGATTCGACCTCGCCGCAGCACCAGCCTTGCCCAAGGTCTGGTTAACGGGAACCTCGTCTTCGAGGCCAGCATCAAAGGCATGCCGATGTGACCTCGGTTTAGAGCCTTTGAGCGATTCGAATCTCTCTACAAAAAATTTTCGGCCTCTGATCGTGTTCCCGGTCATCTAAATTTCTGGTCGTTCTTATGAGCAAGCCTCTAAACATCGGACTGATTGGCTCAAAATTTATGGGTCGTACGCACTCGAATGCTTACGCTCAGGCACCCAAATTTTTCGATTTGCCTTTATCGCCGGTGATGCACACCATTGCTGCACGCGATGAATCGGACCTGAAGAAATTCGCGCCGCGGTGGGGTTGGCAGAATTACACCACAGATTGGCGTGAACTATGCGAGAACGACGAGATCGATCTTGTCGACGTCGGAACACCGAACCATGTGCACCGTGATCAGGCGATCGCTGCGTTGGAAGCGGGTAAGCATGTCGCCTGCGAGAAGCCGTTGGCTGGCACCTTGGACGAAGCCCGCGAGATGCGGGATGCCGCGAAGAAAGCCGCCCGCAAAAACCAGAACACTTTTGTCTGGTACAACTACCGCCGCTGTCCGGCAATTGCATTGGCCCACCGCTTAGTGAAAGAAGGTCGGCTGGGTCGGATTTACCATGTCCGTTGTTTCTACCTGCAGGACTGGGCCGGCCCCGATGTGCCGATGCTCTGGCGGTTCAAGGGTGATGTCGCAGGATCGGGCGCTTTGGGCGACCTCTGTGCCCACTCCATCGATACGGCAAGGTTCATTACCGGCGATGAAATTAAGACGATCTCCGGCTCGATACTCAAGACGTTCATCAAAGAGCGCACCGTGCTCGAAGGCGGGGCTGGCGGAGAAATTTCCGGCCGCGGGGCAAAAAGCAAAAAAACCAAGAAAGCCAAATCCACCGTTGATGATGCGGTCGTGTTTACCTGCGAGTTCAAGGGCGGGGCGGTAGCAACGTTTGAAGCGACCCGCCTCAGCACCGGCGACAAAAACGGCAACCGCATCGAGGTGCACGGCGAAAAGGGTGCAATCAAATTCGATTTTCAGAGACTGGCCGAGTTGCAGTGGTATGACGCCCAACTGGCTGAGCGCGAACAGGGCTGGTCGACGATCAACGTCAGCAACGGCGATGCGGGCCACCCTTACGGCGATGCATGGTGGCCGACCGCTCACGCTATCGGTTACGAACACGGTTTTATCAACCAGGCCGCTGATATGATCAACGTTTTGGGTGGCAAGCAGCCGGTGGTCCCGTTGCCCGACTTTGCCGACGCCTACGAAACCCAGCGCGTCCTTGCCGCCGTCGTCGCCTGCCATGAAAACAAGGCCCCGGTCCCGCTCAGCCAGATCAAGTGATCCATCACGCGATCGAGCATTCACGCCCTACTCAAAATTTTCGAAGTCCCCAAGTCCCCAACACCCAAGTCCCCAGAAATGCCTAAACAAGTCCGCTATGCCGTCATCGGCGCCGGTGCCATTGCCCAGCGTCGCCACCTGCCCGAAGCTCACGCTAACCCGCAGTCGACCGTCGTCGCCGTGGCCGACCCGGTCGCAGATCGTGTCGGCGCGATTGCCAAGCAATACGACGCCGAGCCATTTACGGATTACAAAAAAATGCTTAAGTCCGTCGATGCTGATGCAGTCGTCGTTGCCGGCCCGAACAAATTGCATGCGCCGATGAGCATCGCGGCACTTAACGCGGGCTTCCACGTTCTGGTCGAGAAGCCGATGGCCATCAATCGACCCGAGGCGAAAAAGATGATCGCCGCAGCCGAAAAGGCAAAAAAATACCTGATGATCGGTCTGAATCAGCGATTGATGCCGACGCACGTCAAGGCCAAAGAGATCCTCGACTCCGGCAAGCTCGGCAAGGTGCTGACGTTCCGTACCGCGTTCCAGCATGGTGGGCCGGATGCCTGGTCGGTCGATGGTGCGAAGTCTTGGTTCTTCGACCCCGAAGCCGCGTTCATGGGCGCGACCGGCGACTTGGGGGTTCACAAAGCCGACTTGATGCGATACCTGCTCGGCGAGGAATTTGAGTCAGTCGGCGGGTTCATTACAACGCTCGACAAGAAAAGCAAAGGTAAGTTCATCGGCTTGGATGACAACGCCATCATTAATATGCGAACCCAATCCGGCGTCTGCGGCGTGATGACCGTAAGCTGGACGAACTACGGCGTCGAATCGAACGATACCGTGTTGCGATGCACGAACGGCAGCCTGACCATCGACGGAGCCGAGGAATACGGAGTGCAAGTCCACTACAAAGATGGCTCGGTTGAGAAACATATGGTTGGCGAAGTCGCAACAAATACGAAGCAAGTCGCGTCCGGCATCATTGACTCGTTCACTGAGTGCATTCAGAAGAATAAAAAGCCGAGCATCGATGGTTATGAGGGTTATCAATGCCTCAACATCATCTTGACCGCAATGGAAGCCGCCAAGGCGGGTGCATTCAAGAAGATCAAGCACTGACTAAATGGCTTGATCTGCGATATTGCGAGGCGTGTTGCTGGTGTTTAGGGTAGCAGGCCATGGCAGATCCGCGTACCCTGATTCTGTCAGATCTGCATCTTGCCAAGCCCGCGTCGGAGCTGACCAAGATAGACCAACTCCGTCCGCTATGGGCCGGGATGGACAGGCTGATCATTAATGGCGATTTGGCTGAGGTGCAGGCAAGCCCCTATCGCGAAGAGGCTTGCGAGCAGGTCAATCGTCTGATCGAGCTTTGCGAAGCTGACGGCGTTAAGCTCACGATCATCTCCGGCAACCATGATGCCCCACTGACCGATACTCGGCACGTGATGTTGGCCGACGGAAAAATTCTGGTCACGCATGGCGATGTTTTCAGTCCTGGTATTGCACCCTGGACTCCGCAGGCAAAAGAATTAGCAGAGCAGACCCGAGAAAAACTTGAATCAGTTGATACTCAAGACCTTCGGGCTCGTTTGAAGGTATCCCAGCAAGTTGCCGAGCGTGAGTTCGATAAGCCCGAAGTTTCGTCAGACGACGAGGGCGGAATCATCGAATTCATCAAGCGGCCCTATTTGGCGATCAAGCTGTTGTGGTATTGGTGGACGATTCCCGGCAAAGCGGCCCGCTTCGCCCAGCGATATCGACCCGCCGCCCGCGTCGTGATCTTCGGCCACTCCCATCGTCAGGGCCACTGGGTCCGTCGCCGTCGACTGATCATCAATACAGGTGCATTCATGTTCCCGGGTAAGCCCAGGGCCGTCTTGCTGGAAGGGTCAAGACTCACCGTCCACGATGTCAAGTTACAGAACAAGTCTGCCCAGCTGCAGCAAGAGCCGATCTTTGAGTTCGATCTATTGTGACCGCTACCGGCGTTGTACGAACGAATAAAATTTGAAGCCCTAAACTAGGCCGATGCAGACGGCTGTCGCCTCTATCGAATCGGTCACCAAGGTCTACCAAAAAAGCAAATCGGCTCCGCCGGTCAATGCGCTGGCCGGTGTCGACCTTTCCGTGCCAAGAGGGCAGTACCTCGCGATCATGGGCCCTTCCGGCAGCGGAAAGTCCACGCTGATGAATATCATCGGCTGCCTTGATCGACCGACGACCGGGCGATACCTTCTCGACGGTGAAGACGTCGCAACCATGCCCGATGAACAGCTATCGAAAGTGCGTGGCAAGCGGCTGGGTTTTGTTTTTCAGGCGTTCAATCTCATCCCTCAATTGACGGTGCAGGAGAACGTCGCGGTACCGCTGTTTTATCAAGGCATCAAGGTCGCGGTGCGTCGGAAAAAAGCCGCCGAGGCCCTGGCGAGGATGCAGTTGGCCGACCGTATGAGCCATCGTCCCGCTGAGCTATCGGGCGGTCAGCAGCAGCGCGTCGCCATCGCTCGTGCTCTAGTGAACGACCCGAGCATTCTGCTAGCGGACGAGCCAACCGGGGCCCTGGATACGAAAACGGGTGATGCGATTCTCGAAGTCTTCGAGCAGCTTCATCACGATGGATTAACCATTATCGTGATTACACACGATGAAGAGGTCGCTGAACACTGTCAGCGTGTAGTGCGACTGCGTGACGGACTGATCGACCGCGACGAAGCGGGCGGCCGCTCGTGATGAATCAACGCAAGCAGCGGGCCGAAACCCTTTTATCCGAGACGGCAATGCCGCCTGCTAATGGGCAACGACATCTTCATGTCGTCGGACCGTTTGCGCGCTGAATCCCTTGTCGCCTTCAATCAGATCATATTCCACATCTTCACCATCTTTGAGCGAACGGAAACCGTCGCCTTCGATCTGCGAAAAATGCACGAATACGTCTTGGCCGGCCGGCCCCACGATAAAGCCGAATCCTTTCTTAGGATCGAACCATTTGACTTGACCACGCATCGACATATCACGACTCCCGAGAATGAGAGGAGCTCAGTCGGCCGTGTCATTTCGCTTGGGGTGCTGCTGTCCGAATGGATTGATCGCAAAACACCACGACGCGATAGGGCTTTACTAAAAGCCGGGAAATGACACGAACCTGCTGACGCGACCGAGTGAGATAGGATCGGCCGACACCCCCTAATACGATGCCCAAAAAGCGGCCGGGCATCAAAGCCAAACCACGACGCGAACCCCGTGGCTGCCGAAGCAAGTGCCTCAGCTTTAAATTGATGTTAAACGGTCAAAGATGGCGAATCAAGGATTTTGCAGAAATTGTCAACAAACTTTTTTGTAGCCAAATCACTGATAGGTCAGCTTAAACTTCTTCGGGCGATCGCCAACATCGGTAAACAACATCAGCTTATTTTCACCGACTTCCAAGATATCCCGCGGAATCAAAATGCGATGGTTGGTTACATGACTTGCATGGATCCGACCCACACTTCGGTCATTCACCCAAAGCTCTGCATCGCCGTCGAATTCAAACGCGACCAGCAAGTCCAAGTCAGACGATCTGGCATTGAATTGCGTTTGATGCCATGCCGGGCCGCTGCCCGACGCGGTGTCGCCGAGGTTTTCCTCAAGGTTTGGCAATCGGAACGGCATGAAAGACCACTTTGCTTTCGCGGAGACATTCGCTTTAGTTTGCCAAAGTTGAATGTGTTTAAGGACCTCGAATTTCTCCGGTACCGGGGCGAGCGGCACGATTTCGATACGGTTCTGACCTGTCGTAAAAGTTGATTCGGATTGGGGGTCCAAGGTTATTGGCAATCGACCGTGACTCAGGGAAGGATGCCAATAGGCGATTGTCTTATCGTTGCAGCGTACCAGTGCGGGTACAGGGAATTTGACGAGGTCCAGCAGCATCGGCTGCCGCCCAGCAGGTTTGGCAGGCCAGCTATAGCTTTGCGAAGGTTTGGGATCGTCTGCACGTTGTTCGAAAACAAAGTGCTTAAGTTCGTAAGGATCGGGCGTCGAAATGTTCTCGATGACGGGCTTGGCGAGTTTGACAGGCTCGACATGAAAGAGGTCGGAGCTGACACCTTTCAGCTCACCGACGCTCTGACCGTCGCTGGATCGGCCGATAATGTGTGCCAGCATGATGATGTCGCCGGCAGGTTTGATCTTTGCGGGTTGGCCGTTTTCACGCAGCGTGGCTTCATATTTGCCGTCGCGGAAAATCTGAAACTGGTCGCCGCCGATAGCGAGCAGCATATCGGCAGCTTTCGCTTTGCTGCTGCGTGGTAGTTGCAAACGGTACCAACCCCGGTTCGCGGACGGATCGAGCAGGTCGAGCGGGGTGGGAACTTTCAGCGATGTCCATTCTTCAGCTTTGTTTTTTAAAAGCGAATAGGCATCGCAGGAAGACCAGTCGCTGAGTTTTGGGGCCGGGGGTCGGCGGGGACTGCTGATCGCGACGCTTGAAAGGTCACCATTTGCGGCGATTCTGGTTGCCTTACTGTGAGGTTTGAGAGGCAGCGGTTGACCTTCATCATCGAGTCCTGCCACGTCAAGCCATAACGAATCTTCGGTCGGATAGGCCGAATCAATCTGCTGATTGTTGATGACGACCACCTGCAACCCATCGATAGCGGTGATAAGTGGCGGCTGGCCTTTCTTGGGAACGGCAACTTGAGCTGGCAGTCCGTTGATCGACAGTAAACCCTGGCTGCCGGGCGGACCGAATAGGATCAGGAGTTTCTCAGCAATGAGCGCCCAAGGCCGAAGGTTGGTGTAATCCAAAACAGCTTGGCCGATCGGAAGATCCAGCCCTAGCCAAGCAACGGGGTCGCCATCCAGATGAACCGGCAGCGATAACCCATTGCCTAACAGCAAATTGATTTGCTTAGTCTTGTTATCACGGGGCGGTTTTATTACAAAGATGACTTCGCCGCGGTCGCCCGTCAGGTGGATCACACTCGGGGGGTGGCCGTCACCCTGAGGATGTATCACTGCGGGGCCTGCATCGGCGTGAAGATTTGCGAATGTCTGGCCGAACTGGGTCGCAAACGTCGCACACTTTTTGATTGCGAAATAGCTGGCTTGACGCTTACCGAGAGCGTCTAGCGGTGCCTTGGGATACGCAAAGTGGCCGGCGGGACCGTCGGCTAATAGGCCGGCCTCGCCGCCGCTGAGCGTGCCACCTGCAAAAGGTGCGATGCAGGCTTGACCGCCTGCCGCAAGCACACCGCTCAAGCGGATCAGAATTTCTTCTGGTGACATCGCCTGATGATCAACTTGTAACGCAGATTGAGGTTGTTTGATTACAAACCGGCTGATGAACTTGGGTACATCGGGCTGAATCTGGCCGAGCTGCCGAAGGTCCGCCAAGAGATTCGCCGAGCCCTGCCAAGTGTGGATCGTCCCGTCCACGATCTGCCATAGCTGGTTGGCTGCCGTGATCGGCACATCGCAGCCATTTTCCTGCAGGAATCTTACGAGTTGGCGGTGATAGCCCTCTGCCTGCTGCTCATGATGCGCAAACCAGTTCTGCTCGATCTGCATCATCAGCAACGGGCCACCGTCCGGCGAGGTGGCTTGCAGGCCGGCCACCTGCTCCATGACCTTTCCGAAATAGCGCGACACCGCGCCGAGAAAAGGCGGGCTGGCCCAACGCATGAGCATCGGCCCGGACTTGCGATCAGTTTTGACGCCATGCAGCCAGGGCGGCAGCCCGCCATTGCTCTGTACCCCGCCGACGTAAGGGCCGGGCCGAAGCCAGCAAAACATGCCCTCTTCACCGACGATTTCGACGAAGTGTTTCAGGTTTAGCCGGCCCTCGAAGTCGAACTGCTCCGGCTCGGGTTCGTGCAGGTTCCAGAACACCGGGCTGGATATGCCGTTCAGCCCCGCCTGTTTCGCGGCACGGATTCGATCTCGCCAGGCGTCGGCAGGGATATAGGCGTAGGGCATATCGCCCCACATCGTCCATTGCCGACGCCCGTCAATCTGCAGCGATCGCCCGTCGTAAGTCACTTTGGCCATAGATCAAATACGATAAAGAAATAGCGTAAGTGTCGCAAAAAATAAGGCCGGCCTGAGCGTATTGACCTGAAATGTCTCATGCTCATGGCTTTCATATATATATTTTGTCATCGCTCGAGAATGACTGCGACAGACGACAGCTACACTACGCTCGATGCGAATTCTGCTGACCAACGACGATGGGATCGAGGCGCCCGGGCTGCTGGCGTTGCACCGGGCGATCGCCGATCTCGGCAAAGTGCATGTCATAGCACCATCCAAAGTGCAGTCCGCGACGAGCCATGCGGTGACATTTCATCGGCCGATCGCCGTCCGACCCGCTGGGCCCGGCCTTGCGGTCGACGGTCGGCCAGCCGACTGCGTAAAGCTTGGCCTATCCACGCTGATCGGAGAGCCGATCGATCTGGTCATCAGCGGCATGAACGCCGGCGCTAACGTCGGCATCAATGTGTTGTACTCCGGCACGGTCGGCGCCGCTCGGGAAGGCGGCTTTTGTGGTGTACCCGCGATAGCGGTCAGTCTGCACATGGGCGAGTGGGATATTGACCATTGGGACCGGGCGGCAGTACATGCGCGAACAGCGATTAATGCCGTCTTGAAAGCAGGGCTGGACGCTGGAACGATCGCCAATATTAACGTACCGATTCTTGATGGCGGTAAAGAACCTAAAGGGCTCGCGGTTCGGCCGGCTTCGACTGGCAAAATGGTCTTGGAATACCGCAAAGATACGGACTCGCAGGGTGATGCGACTTATCAGATCAGCAACACGATGACATTTGCCGAGCGCGAGCCGGGCACGGATGTGGCGGCTCTTTACGACGGCTATATCACAATTACCCCGCTGCACGCAGAAACGACCTGCCATGCCACGACCCGTGATTTTACCGAACGAATGGAGCAGGCATGACTGTCGATGTCGATCCCGTCGAGGCTCTATGCGAGTTGGTCGATCGCGGTGAATCCGAGCACCTCAAGACGTTCCTGCACAAGTTGCCGCCAGAGGAAACCGCTTACACCATCACGCACCTCGACGATGAGCGTCGGTCGCGGATGTTCGCATTGCTGGCCGAGAATGAGCCGGAGTTTGCTGCCGACTTAATGGAGCATTTCGTTGATGCCCACGCCGCCCATATTGTCGGCGGGCTTGAGCCGGAGGTAGCGGCCGCCATCGTCGATGAGATGGACTCGGACGAACAGGCGGACGTGCTCGCCGAGCTACCCGAGGAAGACGCCGAGGCCATCCTCGATGAGATGGACCCAGCCGAGGCGAGCGACACCCGTCGCAGGCTTCGCTATGAGGAGAACACCGCTGGTGGCCTGATGGTCACCGAATATCTCGCTTATCCCGCTGAACAGCGTGTCGACGAGATCGCCGAGGACCTGCGTAATCGTGCAGAGGAACTCGGCGAATTTGAAGTCAGAAACCTTTATGCAGCAGACAGCGACAACCGATTCATCGGGCTGGTGCCGATGCGTCGCTTGGTGCTGTCGCCCAGGGCAACGCCCCTAGCCAAGTTGGCGCTTCCGGAAAGCGACACGTTGGTGGTCGACGTCGATATGCCTGTCGACGATTTGGAAGACCTTTTCGATCGCATAGACTTTTTCGCGCTGCCGGTTGTTGATGAGGAAAAAAAACTCGTTGGCGTGATCCAACGTTCCGCGGTGCAGGAATACCGCGGCGAGCAGGCGGAAGAAGACCTTGCAAAGGTCAGCGGTATCGTCGGCGGTGAAGAGCTGCGCACGATGCCAACATTCAAGCGGGCGACACGGCGATTGATGTTTCTCGTGCCGATTATGGGGCTGATGATGATCTCGGCCGGGGTTATCAGCATGTTTCGCGACACGGTCGAAAGCCTGCCGATCATCGCGGCATTTTTACCACTGGTCGCGGGGCTGTGCGGCAGCGGCGGGAATCAGGCGGTGGCAGTGAGTATGCGGGAAATTTCACTGGGTCTGATCAAGCCGGCCGACTTCTGGCGGGTGGCGGGTAAAGAGGCCGCGGTGGCAATCATGATCGGGCTTGTGCTCGGCCTGCTGCTGACCGGCATCGTTACGGTGTGGGAAAATAACGTTGCATTAGGCATCGTCATCGGTGCGGCGGTGCCGACGACCATCACGCTGGCCGCGGTCATCGGCGGCGGGGTGCCGCTGTTGCTACGACTGATCAAGCTCGACCCCGCCATGGCATCCGGCCCGACCGTCACGACCATGGTCGACCTGCTGGCCTATTTCAGCGTGCTCGTTCTGGCGACGCTGATGATGGATTACATTATTTGACCGGGTTTAAACAATCGCGATGTAGTCTAGGCGATAACTTCGAAAATTAATCGCCTTCGTATTCCACCGCGTTGCTGCAGGTCTCGCTGAGCCGCACCATTTTTAGCGCGGGTAACTCAGGCTTCAGCCGATCGTAAATCCACTTGGAAAGCATCTCAGCCGTCGGATGCGTCAGGTCCGGCAGGTCGTTCAGATAGGCATGGTCGAGCTGATCTCGGATCGGCTTGAGCTTCGCTTTTACTTCACCAAAATCAACGAGGTAACCGACCTCGGGGTGGACCTCGCCTTCTAGCACTAACTCGGCCTCGAAGCCATGGCCGTGCAGCCTTCGGCATTTGTGACCCTCCGGGAAGCACATCAGCCGATGGGCAGCCTGAAAATCGAATTTACGGATCAGACGTACACGCATCGCCGCAGTTTAGCGTGTGTGGCGGAGAGACTAGGAAGAAAACCTATTCTGAAATGAGACAACATAGCGTTGTACCAAACCCAGAGCTAAGAACTTACAGCCGCCCATCCCTGATCACTCGCCCCTAATACCTCGTCCCTAGTCCCTCTTCTCTTCCCCCGTTAAACTTCCCGGCGATGCAGCGACTCATCGTTACGCTTGATGGCCCGGCGGGTTCGGGCAAGTCCACCGTTGCCCGGCGGCTCGCCGCCCGGCTGGGTCTGGACTTTCTCGATACCGGCGCGATGTACCGTGGACTGACCGCTAAAGCCATTGAGCGAGGCATCGACCCGACCGATGAAGCCGAGGGCTACGCCGTGGTCGAACTCGCCCGCCATGCTGAATTCAGCTTCGACTGGACGGCCGACCCGCCACGCCTGCTGATTCATGGCATGGATGTCTCGGATCGGCTGCGTGATCGCGATGTCAGCGATGGCGTGTCCAGCGTAGCCGCCATGCCCGCCGTGCGGCAGGTGCTCGTGCAGGCCCAGCAAAAAATCGGCCAAGACCACCCCGGCCTGGTCACGGAAGGGCGGGACCAGGGTTCGGTGGTTTTTCCCGATGCCGAGGCGAAGTTTTATCTCGACGCCACCCCGGAAGTCCGGGCCAAGCGGCGGGTGGAACAACTCAAGGCGATGGGCAAGCCGGTCAACTTCGATGCCATCCGCGACAACATCCTGCATCGCGACCGCATGGATTCTTCCCGCAAGACCGGTCCGCTGATCTGTCCGGAAGATGCCCAGCGCATCGACACCAGCGAGATGAGCCTCGATGACGTCGTCGAGTTGCTCGAAGCGAGTGTGAAGGCGGTGCAGCGATGAAGCATTTCGTAAAGAGCCTGAAAAATCGTCAGCCTGGCCGGCCGTATTGGCGGATCGCTTCTTGGTACAGCCTGCAGATGATCTGCTTTGTAGTTTGCCTTCCGCTGTATCGCTATCGAACATGGGGCGTGCGAAACGTCCCACATGATGGGCCGGTGCTTTATGTCGCCAACCACGAATCGTTTCTCGATGCGGTCGTGCTTGGCCTGGGCTCGCACCGCCGACATTTCAATGTCATGGCCCGCGAGACACTTTTCGGCAACGGATTTCTCAAAGCGATGGGCGTGGTGCTCAATGCGATCCCACTCGCTCAGGGGGCCGGCGATGTCAAAGCGATCCGTGAATGCATCAAGGTGCTCGGCCAGGGTCACGCCTTGCTGGTCTACCCCGAAGGTGCGCGGACTTATGACGGGAAGATGCACACCTTCAAAACCGGCGTGATGCTGATCATCCGCAAGGCGAAGCCGACGGTGGTGCCGGTCTCGATCATCGGAGCCTACGACATTTGGCCACGCACACAGAAGCTGCCGAAGCTGCACGGCCGACTCGGCGCGGTCTTTGCCGACCCAATCCCCGCGGAAGATTTGCTGAAGCTCGGCCCTGATGCAGCACTGGCTCACTTAAAGACCGTCATCGCAGACAATCGGCTGAAATATCGCCGTCAGCTTGGCCTCACGGATCTGCCCGAGCCGGTGGCGGAACATCCGGTGGAGGAAAGTTGATATTTGTTGGGCGATGTAGCCCGGCCCGTTGGGACGGGGCTAAACGGGTGAACAAAGCTTTCGATTAGATTGGTTTCTCTATTCTCGCGGGTCTCATTGCATGTCTGTTCTTTTGATCGCCATCGCATCCGGTCTCGCGTTTATGGTGGCCTACCACACCTACGGCCGATGGCTGGGGTCGAAGATTTTCAATCTCGCCGCGGATGCGGTCTGCCCCAGTGAGTCGTTGCGGGATGATCGCGATTATCTGCCGACGCCTAAGGCGATCGTGTTCGGGCATCATTTCACCAGTATCGCGGGGACAGGGCCGATCGTTGGGCCGGCGATTGCGGTGATGTGGGGCTGGCTGCCGGCCCTGCTGTGGGTGGTGCTGGGCAGCATCTTCATCGGCGCGGTCCACGACTTCGGCAGCCTGGTCATCTCGCTCCGCAGCAAGGGCCAGACGGTTGGCGAGATCGCTGGACAAGTGCTGAACCGCCGCGTCCGGCTGTTGTTTCTTTTCGTGCTGTTCCTCGCGTTGACGATCGTGTTGGCCATCTTCGGCCTGGTCATCGCGAACGTCTTCAAGCTCTACCCAACCGCAATCGTGCCCTGCCTCGTCCAGGTCCCGCTCGCCATCGCCATAGGCATCTGGCTGCACCGCAAGGGGGTGAATCTGCTGCTGCCTTCGATCATCGCGCTGATCGTGATGTATCTCACGGTGATCTTTGGCGACGAGGGCTTTCTACATTCAATCAACACGACACTCGCGGGCCTGCCAATCATCGTCTGGGTCGCTGTGCTGCTGGTGTACAGCTACGTCGCCAGTGTGCTGCCGGTGTGGACGCTGCTGCAGCCACGCGACTTTATCAACAGCCTACAACTGCTTACTGCATTAGGCCTGGTCGTCACAGGCATGGTCGTCGCCGCATTCATCGGCGGTTCGCCGCCCGTTCCGGGGGATGACATAGCAAGGCAGCCATTAGAACTGGTCGCTCCGATGATCGACTGGTCGCCCGAGGGAGCGCCGCTGATCTTCCCATTTCTGTTCATCACCATCGCCTGCGGCGCGATCTCCGGCTTTCACTGCCTGGTCTCCAGCGGCACGAGTTCCAAGCAACTGAAAACCGAAACCGATGCCCGCTTCGTCGGGTACGGCGCGATGCTCACCGAAGGATTTTTGGCCGTCATCGTCATCCTTTGTTGCGTCGCCGGGTTGGGGCTGGGCCTCGCGGCGGCAGAGGCGCAAGCGTTATGGGAAACGCGATATGGCTCTTGGCAGGCGGACTTGCTTCCACCGTCGGCGCATTCGTCGACGGATCCGCCAACCTGCTCAAAACCATCGGCATACCCGGCTCGGTCGCGGTCGCATTGATGGGGGTCCTCGTCGCGTCATTTGCAGGTACGACATTGGACACCGCCTGCCGATTGCAGCGGTATGTCGTGCAGGAGTTGGCTAGTACCGTAGGGCAGTCCAAACGGGAGGATGGCCATCCCCCAAGTTTGGGTTGGCTGAGCAACAAACACGGGGCGACGATCTTCGCGATTGTGATCGCTGCGGCGTTGGCGGCGATGCCGATTCCCGGCAAGCCGTGGAGTCTGCAGACGTCCGGGGGAGGGGGCCTGATTCTTTGGCCGATGTTCGGGGCGACGAATCAGTTGCTGGGCGGCTTGGCGTTTCTTGTGATCACATTCTGGCTGTGGCGGCGGGGCAAGCCGGTGTGGTTCGTAGTGCTGCCGCTTGTTTTTATGCTCATCATGCCGGCCTGGGCGATGCTACTGCAGTTGCCCGACTGGTGGAGCAAGGCGGCGGCCGGCGGGCCGGGTGCTGCGGGGAGCTTGTGTCTGATCGGCATCGCGGCGGCGACGCTATTGCTCGAGGTCTGGATGATCATCGAGGCGGTGTTGTTGATCCCGAAACTGCGGGCAAGTGAGACCGGGTGATGTGAATCGGCTACGATGCCGCGATGCGAGGGCTCGCCTTCTTCATGACAATCACGATGTTGACCGGTTGCATCAGTGCGCTGCCGCCGACGGCCAAGGTGGTCGGTGCGACAGTCACCGAAACCAGCGAGCAGGGGGCCAGCTTGGAGGTGCTGGTTGAGGTCAGCCATGACAATGCCAATGCATTGCCTGTGCCGGTGGTGAACTATGCGTTGGTCGTGGAGGGCGTCGGGCGATACGAATTTTCCGAGAAACCGATCCGGGTGCTGCCGCCGAGGGGTCAGCAGGTTTTGACCCTCCCCGCCGCTTTGGCGTTTATTCGGGATGGCGACGGCTCGCGTGTGGACTCACTCGCCGGTCGGCCTTGGCGGATCAGCGGGACGCTGGTGTACGAGGCCGACAGCGATCTGCGGTCATTCCTGACCGAGTCCGGCGTGCCGTTGCCGATCGTGTTATTTAATGGCCGAGGCGTCTTTGAGGGGGTGTCGGCCACACGGTAACCGTGTCCCGCTTGGAACATGCCGCTTGTAGAAGACCGCCGATATCTGATCCCGTTTCGGGCGACGCTGCTGCCGCAGATCTTTACGGATGTGCTGGTCATCGGTGCGGGCGTGGCCGGGTTGCGTGCGGCAATTGCCGCGTCTGACAACGGCGATGAAGCCGATGTTATTTGTGTGGCCAAAGGGCAGCTTCATCAGTCCAACACGTTCTGGGCCCAGGGTGGCGTCGCCGCGGTTCTCAGCGAAACGGATTCCTTTGAGAGCCATATTGAAGACACGATGACCGCGGGTGCAGGGCTCTGCGATCAGCCGATCGTGCAACAGGTCGTCGAGCAGGGCCCGGCCCGAGTGCGGGAACTGATTGATTGGGGGATGCGGTTCGATCGTGTCTCTGCCAATGAAAGTAAAGGCCTGAATGCCGAGCCCGCGCTCGGCCGTGAGGGTGGCCATAGCCACGCCCGGATCGTGCACACCGATGGCGATGCGACAGGCCAAGCGGTCGGCGAAACGCTGGGCCAAAAGGTGCGCGAGGATCCTCGCATCCGCCTATTTGAGAATTGCTTCGTCCTCGACCTGCTCACGACAGAAACAAACGGCGGCGCACCGGGCCGATGCCTCGGGGCAATCACGCATCACCCGAAATATGGCTTACAGGTCATCTGGGCCGGCGCTACCGTGTTGGCCTCAGGCGGGGCAGGCGAGGTTTATCGTGAATCAACCAATCCTCGCGTCGCTACAGGCGACGGCGTCGCGATGGCGTTCCGGGCCGGGGCGGTGCTGGCCGACCTTGCATTTTTCCAATTCCACCCCACCACACTTTACGTCGCCGGCGCATCGCGGAGCTTGATCACCGAAGCGGTCCGCGGAGAGGGTGCGCACCTGATCGACCGAAGCGGCCACCGATTCATGCCGGATTATGATGAGCGAGCCGAGCTGGCACCACGCGATATCGTCAGCCGGGCCATCCTCAGCCAGATGGGCAAGACCGGCCACACCCACGCCTACCTCGATGTTCGGCCGATCGGCGAGCAGCGTTTCAACGACCGCTTCCCCGGGATCGCCAAGCTGCTGGCCAAGTTTGAGATCGACCCGATGAAGGGGGCCATCCCGATTCACCCCTCGGCCCACTACATGATCGGCGGGGTGCATGTCGACGATCAAGGCCGGACAAGCCTTGATGGGCTCTACGCGGTCGGTGAAGTCGCCTGCTCGGGGTTGAATGGTGCGAATCGTCTCGCAAGTAATTCGCTTTTAGAAGGCCTGGTGCTGGGCGAAAGAGTCGGACGAACCTGCTTGGAACAACTCGGCGAAGTGGAGCGTCGACCGGCGCGGATTATCTCCGACATTCGGCCTAGTGATCGCAGCGAGTTGGACCTGCCGGATGTCCGCTCGAGTCTACGCAGCGTAATGTGGCGGCATGTTGGTATCGAGCGGGATGGCGAGCGTCTGCAGGAGGTTGCCGAGATGTGCCGGTTCTGGGGCCGATACACGATGGACAAAATCTTTGATGACCGGATGGGCTGGGAGGTGCAGAACCTGCTGACCGTCGGGGCGTTGATCACGCGTGCAGCGGGCTGGCGGCAGGAAACGCGCGGCACTCATTTCCGTATCGACCACCCCGAGCCGAGCGAGCAATTCGCCGTCCATGATCTTTGGCAGCGTAGCTCAAACAATCCGACGCTTTCGGATTCATTGGCGAATGCAGCGGTTGGCACATAGCTCGCCTTGGTGGGTATGTGGGGCTTTCAAAAATGATCATTTAGGACTTGCTGATTTAGATCAGTACAGCGGGTCGTACCAGTCGGTCTTGCCGTTGTTGTCGCGATCGGCCCGGTTGCTGATCGTGTCGTCCCATGTTTCGCTAAAAGCGTGGCTCGCTCCATGCCCATCAGCAAAAGCGAAGCGGGGTTGCTCATTGTGACGTTCACGCACGATCGACCTAGGGATGTTGCCGTTGCTCGAGTCGATCTCACTCATCCGAGCCATCATGAACATGCCGCTGACCGTATTGGGATGCACTGCGGCAGCGGTCCCCCAATACATTGGCATGAAGTGGTCGCGATCCTTGTACTCGGCAATTTCGCCCACTACGATTTTTTGTGAGGGTTTTTTGACGTTTTCAAGAGCGATGCCCCTCTCGCCGGAGGTGGCGTTATCGCCACCGTGGGCGGCAGGCGGGTCGCCATAAGGATCATGATTCGGAGCGAAGTAGCCGTTGATGGCATAAGAAGTTGTACGCTCGGCGTCACCCAGGCGATCTTCTTCCCAGCCGTCGCCTTCGTCCATATCATCGGGGCAGCGGTGGACGATCAACTCGCGGTCCAGATAGCCACCGTCACTTAGTGTCACGTAAAACGGGTCACTGCCGTACATCTGCGAAGAGGGGAACAGAAATTTTCGATTATCAGTGGCGTAGGCGTGGCTGGCATACGCGATCTGACGTTGGTTAGAGAGGCAGACCGACGCCCTGGCTACAGCGTGCGTAGCCGCTAGTGCTGGCAAAAGTACGCCGATTAATAGAGCAATAATCGAAATAACGACGATCAACTCGATGAGTGTGAACGCGTGATGTCTCGCCGTCGCTGAGGCATAGTGATTGTATGAATTCAAGGGTCGGGGCATGGGGGATTGCTTTCTCAACCGGCAGGTACGCACGGTTATGTTTTCAGTAAAAAATTCGAGCGGCAGTTTGGCTCGCATGCTCCGCAGATTGCCGTGGCGACCAGGAGCACTTGCAACAAGACCGTACCGCAACGATGGGTCGTCCAGAACGATGGGCATCAAAATGGAAATTTCAGAGGGTATTGACGAAGGTTCAGCCGATCGGCGGAGCCCTGCCGGAAGTTCTGGCATGCGTGGCGATTGGCCATGCCACGGCAGCCGAGAATCAGCTAACAAAAATATGGATCTCTTCGATAAATTCCGGTGGCTCGATCGTGATATCCGGCAGGTTCAGGCCAGCCTTTAGGTGACAAATTGAGCAACCGACGGGGCTGTCGGATCGAAAGGTTGTTCGCTCACGTCATCCTTACCGAAGATCACGCAGAGCGGGCAATTGACCTGCGTCGACTGAATGGACGCCCTATCGGTTGGTGTTGCAACGGCATACCCCGGCTGTGCAACGAACCCGCGTCTATGGCCGGGCAAAATGATGATGAAAAATGTGCAGAACCAAACCAGCAGAGTGAGCCGCAATGCTTGAGATTGAACAATTCGCCTAAGCAAGCTCGTCAGCTTAGCACTCAATCGTGGCGGAGCAAACCGCCACGGGCTCATCAGTCATGACTGCTCATCTCGTAAGGCCCACCGTCTTTCAGGTACTGGCCGGACTCGACCAGATCGACCCAGCGAGCAGCGAGGTCCTGCAGAGCCTGCCCGCCACGGGCGGCGGGGGGGGCGAAGCTGGGTTGCCAATCGGTCATGCCCAGCCAGTCTTGTAATACGATGACGTGGCCGTGACAGTCTGGACCTGCGCCGCAGCCGATGACCGGAACTCGCTCGCCGATTGCTTCGACAACGGCTTGTCCTGCTTCCGCGGTTGCCTGCTCGATTAGGATCATCGCCGCCCCCGCATCGACCAGATTCTTGGCCAACCCGACCATCTTTTCAATACTTCCGGGGGTCCGGCCTGCCACGACGGGCACGCCGGTGCGTGGCGTGCGTTGCGGTCGCCAACCGATGTGAGCGACCGCGGGGATCGACGCCCGGTCCAGCTTCTCGAATAGACCGATGAACCGCTCATCGACCTCCAGTTTCACCGCGTCGGCCGAGCCTTCGGTCATGAATCGGCCGGCGTTCTCGACCGCCTGTGCGTCGCTGACGTGATAGCTCATGAAGGGCATGTCGCCCATGATGAACGCCTGGGGCGCCCCGCGCTTGACCGCCGCGGTGAGCGTAAGCATGAAGCCCAGCGGGGCATGGATCGTGTCGTCGTGGCCGAGGATGACATGCCCAGCCGTGTCACCCACAAGCATGACATCCAGCCCTCCCCTGAACAGCCACCGCGCAGTCGTCGCGTCATAACAAGTCAGTACGGGGATTTTGTTCCCGTCGCGGGCCCGGTGCCGCAAGTCGCGGAGGGTGACCGACCCGCAGGGCATGGGGCGTGAAGTGTCGGCTTGGCGAGCTGGCATAGGTCAGAGTGTAAACAGCAGTACGGGAAACGCGGAACGGCGAGCACGGATGCTGGAGCGCGTGTCCAATGCCGCGGCGTTCGGGGCATGTCGCCGTTCGTCATCCGACATGGATGCGATCATTTTACCGCAGCCGGTCGCGTCGGCGGACTTGGGTCGGCGTGTGGCCGACGAAGCGGCGGAAAGCGGCATAAAACCGCTGGACATTTTCGAAACCGCAGCGCAGCGCGATGTCAAGGATCGGCAGGTCCGACTCCCGGATGAGTCGGCGGGCGTATTCGATCCGCACACGCAGTATCTCGGCGTGCAAGGTTCGGCCGGCAACGTGTTTGAAACGCTGCTCGAGCGTGCGACGAGATGTGTTGAGTTCATCCAGGATTTGCTGGACGGTCAAACCCTGGACCGCCTGCTGGCGGATCAGGGAAAGGGCCGAGGCGACCAGTTCGTCCTCGATCGCGAGGGATTCGGTCGATTGTCGCGGCACCACGCCGATGGGAAGCAGCGTGATCTGCTGGTCCGGCAAGGCCTCGCCGGCCAACAGCTGATCCAGCAGCCGGGCGGCCTCGTAGCCCAAGCGGTCCTTACCCAGTTCGATGCCGGTCAGCGACGGGCGGGTCATCTCGCAGAGTGTATCGTCGTTGTCGCCGCAGATAATAGCAATCTCCTCGGGGACGGCCAGGCCCGCGTCCTTGGCAGCGGCGAGCACCTCTCGGCCATAGTTCTCATTAGCGGCGAACAACCCGACAGGTTTCCGTAATGCCATCAGCCAGTCCTTGAGGTGGCCCCCACGCAGCTGCTGCCAATAGTCTTCGTAAAGGGCGATCCGGGGGTAGACCCTCAGGGGCAGGCCGGCTTCCTGGATGGCGTTGAGAAAACCCGCCTGCCGTTGTCGCGAGAACCCCGCCCGGGGGATACCGCAAAACGCGAATCGGCGATGCCCCTGCTGCCAGAGATGCTCGAACGCCAGCCGGCCCACCGCCAAATTGTCCGAGCCGACCGGCGGGTCGGCGTATCGGATCTCCCGCATCGGCAGCACCGGGATGCCGTGTCGACGGAATTGCTCGAAGACCGCCTGGTCAGGTGTGTCGGCGATTACCCCAAAAACGCCACGCAGCTTACCTAACGCTTCGATCTGTGTCGCCTGGTCGGTGTATCGCAGCAACACCTCCCAGCCCCGCTCCAGCGCATAGGCCGACACCCCCCGCACCACCTCGGCATCGCTTGCCTTGCCGGTGGGCACCAGTTGAAGCAGCAATCGCTCACTCATGCTGCGCTATACGTTACAAGATTTACGCAATATGTGTCGGTGCGGGCGGGGTCCGGGTTATAGTTAATCGTGTCGGGGCGGGTGTTTCTAGATTCGTTTGTCATTTCATTCCCAGACGGAGAATTACCATGCATGTTCGAAAACTGGCCCTGATATCCGCGATGGCCTGCACCCTGGGCGTGTTGCCTAGCCACGCCGCCAACATTCTCTGGGATGGCGGCAATGGCAACTGGACGGACAGCAACTGGTTCGACGGAACGAACGTTGGCGGCCCGCCCACGGCCTCCGATAGCGCTATTTGGGGCGGCTTCCGCAACGCCAGCACCGATGGCACGCTCACGCTCGACAACGCTCAGACGGTCAGCGAAACCAATGCCGACCGCACCAGCCGGACCTTGTCGATCACCAGCACCGGCACGCTGAACACCGGCAAGTTCAACCTCTTGCCAGTCAACAACACCGACAACAGCGATCTCACCGTGGATATCGCCGGCACGCTCAATGCGTCCAACACCATCAACATCGACTCGTCATCCAGCGACACCGCAGTCATCAACGTCAACGGCGGTGCGATCAATGCCAACGCCTCTTCCGGCGCGGGCTTCCAACTCGACGGTCCCGGCACGACGCTCAACATCAACGCCAATTCCAGCGTCGTGTCTCAGCGGCAGTTCGAGCTGGGCAAGGACACAACCGTCAATATCAACGGCAGCGGCAGCACGATCTCGGCCAACACCGCCAACTTCAAAGGCCTGCAGGTGACCGACACCGGCAACGCGATCAACTACACCTTCGATACCGCTGGGGTGTCGAACATGTCGGTCGGTCGGCTCTCATTCGAAACCGGCAAGCCGCTGGGCATCAGCGTCGACGCCGACCTGCTCGCGGGGGGGGCGGTCGGGGACGAAATCCTGCTAATCGATTACAACAACTGGCGTCTGGACGGCAACGACGAGACCGGCAACAGCTTCCTGAGTCTGATCAACTTCACCGACAATAGCACGGTGTATACCGGCTCGCTGGTGCAGGACACGGCTAATACGCAGCTGCTCTACAAGATCAGCACGGTTGTCCCCGAGCCCGCGTCCCTGGCACTGGTGTCGCTCGGCGGGATGTTGATGATCGGTCGAGGCCGACGCCAGATTTAAATCCGGGGCAAGCTGAACCCCCGCAAAGCCGAGGGGTGGCCACCCCTCGGCTTTCTTGACACTTCATCTCACCATTTCTGCGGAGTTTCACTATGTGTCGCACCCACCCGTCTCGGGGTTTCACACTCATCGAGCTGCTGGTGGTGATCTCCATCATTGCGCTGCTGATCGGAATTTTGCTACCGACGCTCAATGCGGCCCGGGCGACGGCCCGGACCCTCAACTGCGCCACCCGGGTCAAACAGACCGCCTTCGCGTCGCTCAACTACGCCCAGTCACACGACTATCAGCTGCCTACCGCCACGTTCTCGTCTATCAAAGCGGCGGGCGGCACACCCGACGCCTTGGGCGGCAGCGGCACCGATTTGTGGTCTTACGCACTGGGTATCACCGGCTATCTGAATATCCCGGATGACGGGCAGGTGGATAACACCGATGCCTTTATCTGCCCGGAATATGCTCAGGTTTTTAGTGGCAGTTCGCAGTGGTACGCCAAGATGTACCAGTCCTACAGCGTCACCCAATCCAACTTCATCGGGCCGGACGACCCGCAAA
Organism: uncultured Phycisphaeraceae bacterium; assembly: GCA_964523485.1. Classification (GTDB taxonomy): domain Bacteria; phylum Planctomycetota; class Phycisphaerae; order Phycisphaerales; family Phycisphaeraceae; genus Algisphaera. The sequence goes on from CAZFZS010000025.1 coordinate 33,571, forward strand.
GCCATCCGATCTACAACATCGAGTTAATCCGGTCGCCGAGTGAGTTGATTCTCATCAACGAACGATCTGCAAATAGTGTCTATACGCTGCCCATCTTAGATGGCAGCTTCAACGGCGCAACCCGGACGTGGGCGGCTTACCGCGGCTTGGCCAATATCGGCATCAATACGATCGGTACCAATAGCCCCAGCGCGTTTGCACCCATCCACGGCGAGCCGCGGGTCAGCAACTGGGCCCGGTTCGATGGCTCGGTGGTCTCGCAAGATATTATGGAAATCCGCAAGAACATCCGGGCCCTGTTTTGGGGCGATGTCAGTGCCGCCACCGGTTGGTTCAATAGCCGGCCTACCACTTTCCCTTACTAGGTTTTCATAAGCATGATGAAATGTTGCGTACCCGTGATCGCCTGCTTAGCGGCGATCTTGCTGACCGTGCAGACCACCGCCGACCCTTCGCTCCCTATCGACCACGAAGTCGGCATGGGTCTGGATGGCGTGTCGTACTACATGGCCTACAGCCCGTTCAACGACCTCACGAAAACCATGCGCTTCATCGACGTGGCCCGGTGGGGCGACCACGGCGTGCCCGCCGCGGCGAACCCGGGCAAGACCGTGTTAGGGCGGGTCGGCGTCGGACGCGGCGACACGTTTCCCAAGGGGGACTACACCCTGACTTGGCGTGGCGAGGGGGAGGTCTCGCTGGATCGGCCTAAGGACGCCGAGTTGATCAAAGAGACTACGGAGAACGGCGTCCATCGCAAAGTTTACCGCCTGGCCGACGGGCCGGGCGAGTTCGGCCCGCAGCTGCGCTTCGACCGCTTCCCCGTGACCGATTTGCACTTCTACCTGCCCGGACGGGACGAGACCAGCGGCCTGTGGAACCCTGACTACCTCCGCGTGATCGAGCCGTTCCGGGGTACGCACCTGCGGTTCATGGACCTGAACCACACCAACCATTCCAAGCAGAAAGAGTGGTCCGACCGCACCCCGGTCGCGTTTACCAGTTACCTGACCGAACACCACAACCGCTCAGCCGAGCTCGAGGTCAAGGGGCGGGTGCCCTACGAAGCCATGATCGAGCTTTGCAACACGCTCGATGCGGATATGTGGATCACCGTGCCGCACCTCGCCGACGAGCCATTCGTGAGCAATCTCGCCCACTTGATCCGTATGGGCGTGGACAAGGCGACGGGTGAACAGGTCACCGAGCCGTTGAAAGACGACCTGAAGGTCTGGGTCGAGTATTCCAACGAGGTCTGGAACTGGAACTTCAGCCAATCGCAACACGTGTTGAACAACATGCCTGGCGAGAAGCTGGCGGACAAGTACATCGCCGCGACCCTGCCGGTGTTCGAGGCGTTCGAAAAGGAGTTTGGCGGGACCGACCGACTGATCCGCATCCTCGGGACGCAGTCCGGCTACCCCTGGCGTACGGGGGAACGGCTGCGCAAGATCGACCGCGACGCATTCGATGCCCTGGCGATCACGACCTATTTCTCACACGACATGGAACAGTGGGCTGTCGAGCGTTGGCCGGTGACCAAAGACCAGTTCCTCGAAGAACTCGAGCAGCGGATCGGGCAGGGCCCCTTTACCGCGTCGGACGAAAAGGGGCAGAATCAGGACAAGTACGAGAACTTCCGGTTTGCGAAAGAGCACGGCGTGCCGGTGGTCAGCTACGAGGGCAACTCGCACCTTGTGGCGTCTAGGCGGATGGTCCCGCCCGGAGCACCGGAGGGTGCCAAGAAGCAGCCGATCTACAACTTCATGCCCGAGTTCACCGATTTCCTGCACGAGGTCGAATCCGACCCGCGTCTCGCAGAGATCTACGAGACTTGGCTGGAGCGTCACGAGCTGAGCGGTCTGGTCGCGAACACGCCCTTCGTGCTGCTAGCCGACTGGAGTCGCCATGGCCAGTGGGGCCACATGCGGAACCTCACCCAGACCCTGGACGAGGCACCGAAGTACAGGATGCTGATCGAGCATTACGACCTGCCCGCCCCCGAGCCGCCGACGGATTGATTGGGGGCGGGGCGGCGAGCCGAGCTAGGCTTAGATGGGCTGGCCCGGGCTCTACCGCGGCGGGCCCGAGCCGACGCCGATAGTGGTTTTGACCACGTCGGCTGATCGGGCTATTTTGCCCGGCTCATCCGATCGCTCCGCACCCCCGAAAGTCCCCATGACCTCTGCCCCGGCCCGTGTGGCCCAAGCTGTTGCTGAACGCAAGCCCTTCGTCGCCATCCGCTCGATGCTGCCCGCCTCGCCCAAGGCGGACATCCTCTCGGGTCTGACCGTCGCCTTGGCGCTCGTGCCCGAGGCGGTGGCGTTCGCGTTCGTGGCGGGTGTCGACCCGATGATCGGGTTGTATTCCGCGTTTTTCATTGGCTTGATCGCGGCGGTCGTCGGCGGTCGGCCGGGCATGATCAGCGGGGCCACCGGGGCCATGGCCGTGGTCATCGTCGCCCTGGTCGCGACCTACGGCATCGGCTACCTCTTCCCAGCGGTGATCCTCTGCGGCATCATCCAAATCACCGTCGGCCTGCTGCGGCTGGGCAAACTCATCCGCATGGTCCCGCACTCGGTCATGCTCGGATTCGTCAACGGCCTGGCGATCGTCATCGGCCTGGCGCAGCTGGGCAGCTTCAAGACCCTCGGCGACGACGGGGTCATGCACTACCTCACCGGCGGCCGACTCGCGCTGATGCTCGGCCTGGTCTTGCTGACGATGGCGATCATCTTCATCCTGCCCAAAATCACCAAGGCCATCCCGTCGTCGCTGGCGGCGATACTCGTGGTCAGCCTGATCGGCGCGGGGATCAATGCCGCGTGGAGCCCCGGAAACGTTTCCGGGGCTGCGAACGTTTCCGGGGCTACGGGTGGTTCCCTCGTCCCTACCGTCAAAGACATGCTCGTCGATGGTGAAAAAGCCAGCCGGGTCGCGACCCTGGCCAAGGGCGAGGCGGTTGGCCGGGCCGAGGCCGCCGCGGCGCTGGTCAGCGAAGCGGGCGTCACCGGCCCGGGCGTCGAGCTATCGGGCAACGCGGTGCTCGACAAACATGGCATTAAAGAAGCCATCGCCGTCCTGCCCGATGACGCGGTTGCCGCGGTGGTCGCAAGCGTTAATCCGGATGAAGTGACAATGTCGGGCGGGTTGCCTATGCCGTTCTTTCTTGACCCGCAGTACGTTGGAGAAACCGCGACCGCTGTAACCCAGATCCTGCCGCCGTTTAATCTCGAAACGCTATGGATTATCCTGCCCTTCGCGCTGGTCCTCGCCGGCGTCGGTCTGATCGAGTCGCTGATGACCATGACGCTGATCGACGAGCTGACCGAAACCCGCGGCCGAGGCAATCGCGAGTGCATCGGTCAAGGCTCGGCCAATGTGGTTTGCGGCTTGTTCGGCGGCATGGGCGGCTGCGCGATGATCGGCCAATCGCTGATCAACGTGAAGTCCGGCGGTAAGGGTCGGCTGTCCGGCATCGTCGCCGCGGTCTGCCTGCTGCTATTCATCCTGCTGCTCGCTCCGCTGATCGAAAAAATACCGATGGCCGCCTTGGTCGGGGTGATGTTCATGGTGGTCATAGGAACTTTTGAATGGACCACACTCAGAACCTGGCACAAAATCCCGCTCGGCGACGTGCTCATCATGGTTTTTGTGGCGGGCTACACCGTATTCATGCACGATCTCGCGACCGCGGTCATTCTCGGTGTGGTCATTGCCGCGCTGAAGTTTGCTTGGCAGAAATCCACGACGCTTTTTGCCGACACCAAACTCAACGAACACGGCAGCAAGATTTACCAGTTGCACGGTCCGCTGTTTTTCGCTTCGGACGAATCATTCAAACGGCTCTTCGATTTCGAGAACGACCCGGATGATGTGGTGATCGATTTTTACTTCACCAGGGTCTACGACCAGTCCGGCCTGGAGGCGATCAACTTCGTCGCCGACAAATACAGCCAACTCGGCAAGAGAGTGCATCTGACCCACCTCAGCGAAGAATGCCAGAAACTGCTGGGCAAGGCCGGCGACTTAGTCGAGGCGAACATCAGCGAAGATCCGCACTACCACGTCGCGACCGACCGTTTGGGTTAGAGCCGGATAAGAAAATTTCTTACAGATCGCCCCATTTTGACAGCAATGTTATTTACCCTACGACCGTTTGAATTGACCACCTGATAGCTGCGGGCATTTGCGGTTGGCTGCGGGATTGCTAAGGTGGTTTTCAATAATGGGCAATCGGCGGCCCCTGTCCCGCCCCGGAACCGTTGAGTCGTGTCAGGTCCAAAACTTCAAGAGCGTTCGCGTCCTGCGGGCGATCCTCAGCCTCAGAGCATTGAGACAACATCAAAGACTAACAGCGGCCGGGCTGTTGTCGATGCGGCTGATGAGCAATCCAACTACCAGCTTGTCCAACGCATGCTTGGCCTCGCCTGGGGATACCGCGGCGGCGTTACCAAGATTATTTTGCTGCAGCTCGTTTTGCTGGCGATGGCCCTCTCTGGGCTGGGGTTATTGGGTCTGGGCATCGATGTCATCGGGCACGCGGCCGACCCGGAAAACACCAAACCGCCGAGTTGGCCGTTTGACTTAAACCCGCCCGAGGCGTGGTCGGAGCTGGACCGCGTGGCCCTGGTCGGCCTGCTGATCCTGATGATCGGTGTAGCGCGGTTCGGGCTGGATCGCTGGAGCAATATTGCCGTCGCAGAGCTGGTGCAGAACATCATCGTGGACTTGCGTGCTCGGGTGTATGACAAGCTGCAGCGTCTAAGCTTCCGCTTTTTCGATGCCAATGAATCGGGCTCGATCATCAACCGTGTCACCGGTGATGTGCAGATGGTCCGCATGTTCGTTGACAAGGTCTTGATTCAGGTGCTGATGTTGGCCGTCTCGCTGACGTTCTTTGCGGGCTACATGATGAGCCTGCATTTCGAGTTGACGCTGGTTTGTCTGGCCACCACGCCGATCATGTGGGGCCTGACGATGTGGTTCAGCAAGATCGTCAAGCCAGCCTACCGTGAGAACCGACGGTTGTTTGACCACGCTGTGCGTGTGCTTTCGGAGAACGCTCAAGGTGTTCATGTGGTTAAGGGATTTTCGCGACAGCAGACCGAAATTGAAAAGTTCAACGCGGCCAGCGATGCGGTAGCGGATCAGAAGAGGTGGATTTTTCGGAAGATTACGACGTTTGTGCCGATCATTTTTGCGCTTGGTCAAGTCAATGTACTGTTGCTGCTGGTCGCGGGGGGGTGGGTCTACATCCACGACCCGACATTCACCTTCGGCATGTTGGTGGTATTCAGCGGGCTGCTTCAACAATTTTCATCACAGGTCGGCAATATCGCGCAGATCGCCAACTCGATACAAGCTTCGTTGACCGGGGCCCAGCGGGTCTTCGAAGTGCTCGATGCTCCGATCGAGATCGCGGACCCAGAAGATCCCGTACCACTGCAGCGGGCTCAGGGGCGACTCGATTTCAAGAATATCGGCTTCAACTACACTGAGGGCGGCACGCCGGCGCTGGAGAACGTCAGCTTTTCGGTTGAGCCGGGCCAGAGCGTTGCCATCCTTGGTGCAACCGGTTCAGGTAAGAGCACGCTGCTTTCGCTTGTGCCTAGATTCTACGACCCGACACAGGGGCGGGTCCTACTCGACGGTATTGATCTGCGTCAGTACAAGCTCGACGCAGTCCGTCGCAATATCGGGCTCGTATTTCAAGAAAGCTTTTTATTCAGCAATTCCATCAGCGAAAACATCGCCTTCGGGCATCCCGATGCCACGCAGCAGCAGATCGAACAGGCGGCCCGGATCGCCTCTGCTCATGAGTTCATCACGCGTGATCTAAAGAACGGATATGAAACCATTCTCGCGGAGGGCGGCTCGAACCTTTCGGGCGGGCAGCGACAACGCATCGCGATTGCGCGGGCTCTGCTGCTGGACCCACCCATCCTGATTATGGATGACCCGACCGCGGCAATCGATCCGGAAACCGAGCAGGAAATTCTCGATGCGATGGCTTCGGCAATGCAGGACCGGACGACTTTCGTGGTCGCGCATCGGCTCAGTACTTTGCGGCGGGCCGACAAAATTGTGGTGCTTGAAAAGGGCCGAGTGACTCAAGTCGGTACACATGATGAATTGATGTCCACCAAGGGTCAATACCGCTGGGCCGCGAAGCTGCAGTCTGCCGACCATGAGTCTCGGCGACTTCTGGGTATGCCCGAGGAGGTCAATCGATGACGCAACTGAATGCCCCGCAATCCGAGGCTGCGCGGCCGCACGCGAAACGGCTGACGCTGGCTCAACGCGATCCGCAGGAGGAACGGTCGCAGCGGCCGCTGGACCTCAAGCTGATCCTTCGGCTCTGGCGATATGCCAAACCGCATGCATTCAAACGCAATGCACTGCTTGTTATCGTTTTGGTGCGTTCGATCCAGTTGCCATTGATCGCGCTGATTGCGGCACGGGTCATCAACGGGCCGGTATTAAACAAGGATTGGCAGGGGATCCTGTGGGGTGCGGCCGGCTTCTTTGCGTTGGTGTTGTTTACCGAGATCACTCATCGCTATCGCACCCGACTCGCGTTGGAGTTGGGCGAGTCAGTCGTGCAGGACCTGCGTCGCGATATTTTCAAGCATCTACAGACGATGAGCATGCGGTTTTACGATCGCACAAAGCTGGGTCGGATTATCAGCCGAATGACCAGCGATGCAGAGTCGGTGCGGATGGGGATTCAGGATGTGCTTTTCATCTCGCTGGTGCAATTCGGCGGGATGGTGGTCGCCGCGGTGGTCATGGCATATTACAACCCGCCGTTGTTTGGCTTCGTGTTGCTCATGACGCCGATCATCTACATGATCAACCGCTATTTCACCCGGCGGCTGACCACGCAGGCCCGGCTGATTCAGGAGAGCTTCAGCCGAGTGACCGCGACGCTGGCCGAGTCGGTCAACGGCGTGCGGGTAACGCAGGGTTTCGTTCGGCAGGAAGTCAACGCCGGGCTGTTTCGCACGCTTGTGCAGGACCACGCGGGCTACAACCTTGTTCAGGCCCGGCTCAGCGGAACGCAACTGCCGCTGCTCGAATTCAAGAGTCAGTTCGTCATCGCTGGGTTAACACTACTTGCGGGATATCAGGTCCTGAAAGGTCGGCTGAACTGGGGCAATCAGGACCCCGAGCAACTGTTCGCAGCCCTGGTGGTGTTCTGGTTCATGATTCCTTATTTCTTTGGGCCGATCCGTGTGATCGCCCAACAGTACAACACGGCGCTCACTGCCATGGCGGGGGCGGAGCGGGTCTTCGGATTGCTCGATCAGCGGCCCGAGGAGATCGATTCGGCGGATGCCCAGTGGCCTGAGACGCTTGAAGGCCGAGTGGTCTTCGAGGATGTCGAGTTCGGCTACGACCCGGCTCGACCGGTGCTGCATGGGATTTCGTTTACTGCAGAGCCGGGTGAGACCGTCGCTTTGGTCGGCCATACTGGCTCAGGCAAATCGACCATCATTAAGCTCATCAGCAAGTTCTATCTGCCGACCGCCGGCCGCGTGACAATTGATGGCATCCCGCTGTTCGATCTCGCGACAGATGCTCTGATGGCACATGTCGGTATTGTCTTGCAGCAGAATTTCCTGTTTACGGGATCGGTGATGGACAATATACGTGTCGGCAAGCCGACGGCGACGGACGAAGAAGTGATTGACGCGGCCCGCCGGCTGGATTGTCTCGACATGTTCGAGTTGCTGCCTGAAGGACTTAACACTGAGGTCGGCGAGAAGGGGGCCAGCCTTTCGCTGGGGCAACGACAGCTTGTTTGTTTTACTCGGGCGATGTTGGCCGACCCACGCATCCTTATCCTCGATGAGGCAACCAGCAGCGTCGATACGATGACCGAGGCTCGGATTCAAAAAGCTCTCTCCGTGCTGATGCAGGATCGAACCTGTTTCGTCGTGGCTCACCGATTAAGCACGATCCGTCACGCCAGCAGGGTCCTGGTTTTGGATCAAGGCAAGATTATTGAAGAAGGTTCGCACACAGACCTGCTCGCCCAAGGCGGAGCCTATGCTGATCTTTATCGGCAATTTATCCATGCGACCGAAGCGTAGGCCTAGGTGCTCGCGAGGATCAGGTTCTAAACAAAATCAACTTTCCGACACGGTCGACCGATGGTGTACCTATCAAAATACTCTTCTTGGTAAGTTTTTTATACGAGAGCGTGTACAGAACTTAGAGATCACGATATGGTCGCTACCCTAAAAAATCGGAAATACTCAAGCATTGGTCATCAACAAAACCCTACGTGATCAGATGGGTATCGATGAGAACACGCCCTTGGAACTGCGCCTCGACCATGGCAATTTAATCGTATCGCCAGCAAATATCGGTATAGGCGAACAAAATCTGCAAGAAGGGATTGATCACGTCCGTGATCAGTATGGCTATGTACTGAAGCGATTGGCCTGATCAGTGTCTGGCCAACCTGAAATACTTTTTCTAACCACAAGCGAGGTCATGGCCCTCCATCAAAACGCCTTGTCGGTCGATAGAGGTAGCGCAGGTTTGCGCTATGCAGGCTTACTGGACGCCGCCGTTGCGATGCCTCGCCAACGATTCGGCGGAGAATGGTAACATCCAGATTTAGCGGCGATGGCCTCTGCCTACCTGTTTCATTTGTGTCAAAAACACGCGTTTACAGATGGCGATAAGCGAGTCGCACTGATGACGGCGTCGATTTTTCTAACCAGTAATAGGTATCAGATCAAGAGTTCGGCCGACGAACTCGAGCGTCTGGTTCTAGCAGTAGCCTCCGTGAATTGTTCGAAAAATGAGCTTGCCTCATGGATGAAAAAACACATCGAACCGCTTCATTGAACTACTATCTGGGTGCTTGCTTCGCAATCCGCAGTGCAATCAGTTCGTTTTGTTTTTGCAGCACGACCCAGCCCTGGTTTACCTGGGCGAGGCGGTAGCCGGCGATGCGATGGCCTCGGCTGATGACCTGACCGCTGATGACCGCGGAGCCGGTCGTATTGCGGGTGGCGGGGGCGGTGGCTTGGAGGATCAGCTTTTCGCCGGCTGGGGGGAAGTATTCCACGACCGCGGCTTCGGGACGAACTCGCTCGTCCGGCTGCAGCACAGTCGACGGGTTGGATACGACCTCTGCCGAAGCGGCCTGCGGATTGAAAAACGACAGCATGGCACCCGGCCCGGCGTCGCGCAACGCCACGAAATACACCAAAGCCCCAAGTCCAAGCAAAATCACCAAAAATCCTAGCGGGCTGATTGTGTGAACGGCTTGGCCTTGACTTTGACTGGATGTTCCCGGTAAGTAGGAGCCATGGGTATAGGGACGGCCGGCGTTATCGGGGATCGGCGGTCCTTGATCCTGCCAAACCTCATCTTCCTCAGCCTGCGGCTTTCCCCATTCCTCCGCATGGTGACGATTGAAACGGTCGTGCGGATCATCACGAGCCAGCTTAACCGCCGCCGCGCCGGCCAAGGGATGCATCGGTTTCAGGTCGCTGAGAATGATGCCTTGGCGCTCGGCCAAAAGTCTTGCCTGCGCTTCGTCCACCGCTTCGATCACCGTGCTAATTGGCTTAGAGCCGCGTCGATCAACACCGACAATCGCAAACTGTGCAAGCGGCCTGGGCGTCTGTGGCGATTGCCTGCGCGATGGATCGGACGGGTGCGACATGGATGCTCCTGGTATGAACCACCCCTGTTATCGGAGGATGTTCAACACCGCTTAAACCCATTTCGAGTCGTCGCAGCCACCGGCGTCCAACAAGATTACTCAGCCGTTTCTATCCGCAAAGTCTGACATGAAATCCGCCAGTGCCTTTGCTCCGGCCAGAGGCATGGCGTTGTAGATCGACGCCCGGATGCCGCCGACGCTGCGGTGGCCTTTCAAACCGCTGAGGCCTTGGGTTTCCGCTTCCTTAATGAATTTTGCTTCGAGGTCTTCATCAGGTAATCGGAAGACGACATTCATCTGCGAGCGGTACCGCTCATCGACAGGGCAACGGTAGAAGCCCCCGCCGCCGGCATTCGCGATGGCGTCGTACAGCAGCTTGCTGCGCTGCTGAGCCATGTCTTGCGCCCACTCCAGACCGCCTTGATCCTTAAGCCATTGCAACACCATCGCGGTCATCCATACCTGAAAGACCGGCGGGGTATTGAGCATTGAATCGTTCTTCACATGGTTGGCGTAGCTCATGTAATTCGGCACATCGCCGCCGCATTGCTCGAGTAGGTCGTCGCGGATAATCACAATCGTCACGCCCGCCGGTGCGACGTTTTTCTGCGTCCCCGCATAGATCAAACCAAACCGATCGGCATCGATCGGCCGACTTACGAAATCGCTACTCATGTCCGCGATCAACGGCGTGTCGATCTGTGGAAAATCTTTCCATTGCAGCCCGCCGATCGTCTCGTTGCTGGTCAGGTGCAGATAGACCGCTTCTTCCGCAGCCTGAACCTCGGCGGGGTCGGGCAGGGTGGTGTAATTCTCATCGGTCCCGTCATAAGCGAGATGCACCTTGCCGCCGATCGCTTTCGCATCCGCGATTGCTTTCTTCGCCCAAGCCCCGGAATGCGTGTAGCTTGCTGTGCGTGGATCTGCATCGCTGGGCTGAAGCAGATTCATCGGGATCATGCCGAACTGCATAGTCGCCCCGCCCGCCAACATGATGACATGATGCAGATCGGTAAGCCCCAGTAACTCGCGGATCAGCGACACCGCCTGGTCGCGGACCTCCTCGACCGGCGGGGTGCGGTGGCTCATCTCCAGCAGCGACATGCCTTGGCCGTGGTAGTCCACAAAGAGTTCGCGGGCCTGCTCGAGCACCTCGAGCGGCAGCGTGCAGGGCCCGGCTGAAAAGTTATAGATGCGGTTCATGGCCGGAGGATAACAGGTGGTGAACAAGCGATCCGGGCCGTCGGCCGCGAAGCCTCCCTCAGGCCTCTCTTATTTTCCATAGCCGGGCTGAGGCTTTTCGACCGAAGGCTTGGATCGCTATTCAGATCGCTTTGAACTTGCTTCAAATAAACGGCCGACGGTCCAGCACCAGCCGCAGCGGGCGGTCGCTTTTGAGTTCACCCGGCAAAGCGACCTGCAATTCGGCGAGCGTGCAAACCATACCGAAAAGTCGGTGTAGATCGTTAAATCCGGTATCGATGTCGTGGTCCAACCCGCTCATGTAATCGACCGATTGTTTCGCGACATCGAGCATCGCGGCCCGGGCCTCATCAAAGCGGTGCCCCGATTGTCGCACCGCTCGGTTCAGGCAGTACACCCAGTCGATGGTGATGAAACTCATCGACGTCGCCAGACCTTTGCAGGTCCCGTCGCGGTACATCGCCAAGCAGGTATCGGCCGTCGCTTCGGGGTAGGGCAGCGCCGCGCGAGCACTTTCCATGTTGAACAGATAATGGAATGTGCCCGCCATATGGCCGTGGATCGGAAACGCGTCCTCGGCCTGACCCGGCAGGCAGCCGCGCCGCAGCATCCCCAATTTGGGGTCAAACTGATCGGCCAACCAATCGAAGTAGGCCTGCTCAAACGCACGCTCCGCCTCGGCATCGAGCTGTCGTGAAAGTTTCAGGCTCACGTACACCCCCGCTCCCCGGTGCGACATGCCCCACGGGTTGGTCACCCACTCCAGAGACTCAAGCAACGCGCGGACGCCGTCGGGCGTTGAATCTTTCTGCATCGCCTTGAGCGGGTGCGGCGGCATCGCTTCGAACAATTCCATCGCCGCGATGCAATGGGCGGTGGTGTGGTAGGCATGGTGCGTGGCTTCGTTGAACAGCCCGGTCTCTGGGTCCTGCATCGACCCGAGCGTTTCGACGAAACCGAGCTGCTCCGCCGGGTCGTGCGGCATGGCGTTGAGCGTGTAAAGCAGGTTCGCCGGCCACACCGTATGGGTTCAACTCGTCGGTGTAATGCTTGTTGCCCGGTACCGCCCACCGCTTGTACCGGCCGGGCCCGTCGAGCTTGCAGCGGTCGATGACATTCAGCGCGGCGGAAATGATAGGGTTCAGGTCGAGAGGCATGAGAGATCCCGATGGGTTGGTTGGGGGTAACGGCGATCCGGACCTTCGCAAAGCCTCGGGACCGGCTTGGAAGTCTACATGAGTGATTGACCAAGCCGGCTCTGCGGCCGAAGGTCAGGATCACTCCCCCCCCTCACAACTCCGGCACGTCCACCCACTTTTTCTCCTGCCAACTCTTCATACCCAGTTCGGCCAACTGGACGCCTCTTGCACCTTCCATCAGGCTCCAGCGGAACGGCTCGTCCAGCGCGACGTGACGCAGGAACAGCTCCCACTGGATC
>CAZFZS010000026.1:0-22825 GCA_964523485.1 uncultured Phycisphaeraceae bacterium
TCTCCGCGGGCGGCCGGCAACTGAGCCGAATTACGTTAGGCACACGCTCATGAGTAAGCGTCTTTCCATCCTCCTGGTACTGGCGTTGCTAGCTGGCTGTGCATCCGAAGCTGACATTCACAACGAATACGCGGACGCTACGCGTGAATCACCCAAGCTTTACATCCTCGACCACACCTATGGGCGATCAATCACCATCAGTGTGGACGGCACACTTGTCTGGCGTGGCGTAGTACCGGAATCTGATGTTATGCCGAATATCACCACGGTGGGGATCCCGGAGGAATCTCACGGGTCTGCCATGGTGACGATCACTGGCGATCCCTATGCTGATCGTCGTGAAGTTTCGTGGGAAAATGGGAACGCGTTAGTCTTGCACTTCCTACAAGATGACGTAGCAGTCGATCAACGCACCGAGCCCGTGATTTTTCAGTGAATGTGCCTAACCACCGGCTGCAGTTGACCGGCGACGCCCGCGGGTAGAATGATGTGGCCGGTTGGACGCTTGCTTCCGCGGGCGGCCGGCAACTGAGCCAATTTACGTTAGGGGGACCAAAAGCACTTGAAGCAAAACGGGAATAACCGCTAAGGTCGCAGAGGCACGCAGACGCGGAGTAAGCCAGCCGACCCTGTCGCTTTTTCGGCTTCATCCAACCGTTTTCTTCTTTGTGTCTCCGCGTCCTCTGTGTACTCTGTGGTGAAGGTCTTTCCGCTTCCGGGGGTCGGCCCCCTAACCAACCGCTGCAGTTGACGAGCAACGCCCGCCCCCCGGAAGATCTAAGCAAGTTGTCCGCCACTCCCCGCGGGCGGCTCGCAACTGAGCGGGGAGACGTTAGCTGCCACATCTATGAACGGGTTCTTGGACGAACTTTTCGGCGGTATCCCCCACGACTTCTGGGGAGCGATGGGACATGTCCTGTGGCGCGTCAACTATGGCGATCCGCTCGCTGCAAGTTATAGCGTCGTCAATCTGCTCGAAGCGTGTGCTTGGCTTACTGTCGCCGCTTGGGTTATCCGCCGCCACGTCAAACAAGGTGGAGGCGTATGGAACTTTGCTTACGCCGCTGCATTTGTCGTCTTTGGCCTAAGTGACGTAATGGAATCGCAGATAGTACCTATCTGGCTTATTGCCGCAAAAGGTTTTATTTTCGCCACCATCCTCTGGCTGCGTTGGGTAGTTCTACGCCGCTACTACCCCGGGCAGAAGCTATGAATGTCTTGCCATCTGCATCTTGCCGTACGGCAGCTAACCACCGGCTGCAGTTGACCGGCGACGCCCGCGAGTAGAATATTGCTGTCGGTTGGTAGCCTGTTTCCGCGGGCGGCCGGCAACTGAGCCTTTTACGTTAGCCCGCTATGGCAGACCCTTGGTATACGAGCATCGAAAGCCTTCGCGCGCATGGCTTCACCGGCTTCGTCACCATTGGCGAACTCCGTGAGAACAAGCTGGAAGTCGTTCCGCGGCAACGCGACGACATGGGCGTCTATGTCGTGGTTCGCAGCCAACAAGACGCCCCCGAATTCCTTGACTGTAGCACCGGCGGTCGATTCAAAGGCCGTGACCCAAATGTGAGCCTTGACGAACTCCGAGCTAATTGGGTTTCACACGCAATCGCTGTCTACGTCGGAAAAGCAGGAGCACCAGGCAAGTCCGCGACCCTACGCTCACGGCTCAAACAGTATCTTGACTTCGGTGCGGGCAAAGCCGTGGGGCACTGGGGTGGGCGGCTACTTTGGCACTTACCGGCTTCGGATAATCTTGTTGTCTGCTGGAAGAAGACCCCCGATGAAGTTCCGCGCGACGTTGAGAAGCAGATGATCTGTGAGTTCAAGTCCGCGTACGGTAAGCGTCCGTTTGGGAACCTCAGCGACTAGCGGGCTAACCAACCGCTGCAGTTGACGAGCAACGCCCGCGAGTCCTGATCTTCTTCGAGTCGACCGCCCCTCCCCGCGGGCGGCTCGCAACTGAGCGGGGAGACGTTAGGGGGAATCTCCATCTGGATCATCTGGGCCTATTTCATCGCCATGGGGCTTCTCTTGCTTGGCTGGATAGTCGGCGAAGTCAAGAAGCTTCAACCGCTCCGCATCGTTTGCCTGCTGATCCTGCTTCCGCTTATCGCCATCGCTCCCTATGGACTCGGTAGGTTCTCTGGCAGCACAAACGCTTACATCGAAGCCTCTGGTGCGACAGACCGTTTCGTGGATGCAGCAGTCGAACAACTGGACGCTCAGCGAGAAGATCGGGTGCATGAAGAACTTCGCACTCTGGCGGGTAAGATCAACCAGACGTACGAGGGCGGCTCATTCGTCGAAGAAGTAGATGACGCAACTGCGCGGTTGACGTCCCCCTAACCACCGGCTGCAGTTGACCGGCGACGCCCGCGATATGATGTTGTTGTCGGTTTGGAGCCTGCCCCCCGCGGGCGGCCGGCAACTGAGCCGAATTACGTTAGGTGCCATGACCCGACGCACATGGTGGACATTAGCCATATCGCTACCGATCGCGCATTTTGCCACGCTAATCGGCTTGGTCATCTACGCCTATGCTCTGCACTATGACACCCCGCGTGGTCGGGCGGTTGAACCTTTCCTTGAGATGATGTGCCTTCCTCTTGCGTGGCTACCGCTTCATGTTCCACCGCTTCCTCTCAGTGTATTATTCTTAGGAGGAAACAGCATCCTCTGTGGATTGGCCGCGGCATTACTGCTGCGATTTTCGTTGGGTTGGCACTTGATATGAAGTCGATCGGAAGATCTGTGTAGCGTGCGGATATGATCTTCGTGCCCGCCACACATGGCTTTGTGTGGAGCACCTAACCAACCGCTGCAGTTGACGAGCGACGCCCGCGGCTGACTGTTCCCATCGAGTCGTCCGTTTACTCCCCGCGGGCGGCTCGCAACTGAGCGGGGAGATGTTAGCGAGCATGCGTTTCCTTCTCCTAATAATCTTGTTCTTCGTTCCAGTTCTAATTGGTTGCCCCTATCAAGCAACTCAACGTGTTGTAGTTACTGGCTTAGTCGTAGTTGATGTTTCACAGATGCCAGAAGGTGCAGTTCAAATGGAGCGCGAAGACAAAGAGCAATGGATGAATGAGATCACATACATCCAAGAGTGGCTAGTCACACAACCGGCAAAAATTATCATCGTGCCGGATGACCGTACAGATTTGCTTCCCGCGGCAAATGCTCGCTAACCACCGGCTGCAGTTGACCGGCGACGCCCGCGAGTAGAATGATGTTGTCGGTTGGACGCCTGCTCCCGCGGGCGGCAGGCAGGTGAGCCTTTTTCGTTATGCGGCAAGTACCCAACGCCATCCTCGCGTTGCTCATACTACTTCCGGTGCTGTTCATCTCCTGGGTGCCACTTGGCGTCGAACGACGTGCCGGCGGAACCCGCGAATATCTTGGCATCACTGACTCTGTAATCGTCGGGTGGAATCATCACAACCTGTCACTGCGAGGCGATGAAACCATCGTCTTCAATCAACGCTTTGCCTTGATCAGGAGGTGGTGGGTATTTGTTCCGCTGCTGTTGACCGTTGCTGCGAGCTACCTCGTCTATCGCGTCCTCAAAGCTGGTCGGCCGCATAACCACCGGCTGCAGTTGACCGGCGACGCCCGCGGGTAGCATATGTTGTCGGTTGGACGCCTGTTTCCGCAGGCGGCCGGCAACTGAGCCTTTTTCGTTAGGGGGACCAAAAGCACTCGAAGCAAAACGGGAATAACCGCAAAGGCCGCAGAGGCATGGAGACGCGGAGTAAGCCAGCCGACTCTATCGCTTTTTCCCCTTAAGCCAACCGTCTTCTTCTTCGTGTCTCCGCGTCCTCTGTGTACTCTTTAGTGAAGGTCTTTCCGCTTCCGGCGGTCGGCCCCCTGACCAACCGCTGCAGTTGCCGCTGATCCCCAAACGCCTCCGCCGCGATCTCGAACCGCCGCACCGCCGCGACCTGCCCGTCGCTCAGCGTCCCCAACTTCCGGGCCTCCTGCGTCAGCCCGAACGCATCTCCCCCCTCTACCGCCTTCTCCCACGCCCCGTTGAGGATCTCAAACGCCGTCTCGTCATCCCCCTCCGTTAAACCCCTCGCCCAACGCCAACCACGCCTCCTGCAACTCGTCCTCGGCCGAGTACGCCACCTCCAGCGTCTTCCGCATCGCCTGCACCGACAACACCACCCCCACCCCCCGGAAGCCAGTGCGTCCCCACCATCGGCGGCTTCAGGCTGTTAAACATGCCGTACTCCGGAAGTCAAGTCGTTAGAAAATTTACGCGACACATCAGCATTCAGACTCTACCCCGAAAGACGAATACAAACATTCGAGGACAATCTTGTACCCAAACTTTAAGCTATGGGCTAATTCCGGCTTACGACAGTTAAAACTCCGGGCCTCATTTCATGACAGATACAGCCAACCATGAACGCCAACAACGCCTCGAAATCTTTGTCGCTTGGTGCGACGCCCACATCACCGGCGACGAGAAAGGCCAAGCCCAGGTCTTCCTTGACCATCTCTTCCAAGCCTTCGGCCAACCCGGAGTCCTTGACGTCGGGGCCAACTACGAAGAACGCATCAAGAAAACGCAAGGTGGAACCGCCTTCGCCGACCTCGTCTGGAAGCCTCACGTCCTTATCGAAATGAAGAAGCGTGGCGTCGATCTCGCCACCGCCTACCCGCAAGCCTTCGAATACTGGACCCGCCTCGTCCCCGGCCGACCCAATTACGTCGTCCTCTGCAACTTCGACGAGTTCTGGGTTTACGACTTCGACACGCAGGTCGACACCCCCGTCGACAAGGTCAAGCTCACCGACTTACCCGAACGCTACGGCCCGCTCGCCTTCCTCTTCCCTACCGAAGAAGAACCCGTCTTCGGCAACAACAATGAAAAGGTCACTCGCGAGGCCGCCGACCACCTCGCTACGCTCTTCAATAAGCTCATCGATCAAAAGCGTGAGCCCGCCATCGAGCGCCCGACCGCGCAGCGCTTCGTTCTGCAGTGCCTGGTCGCGCTCTTCGCCGAAGACATCGACCTGCTCCCGCGCTACGCCTTTACTCAAATCCTCGATCAGTGCGACACGCCCGAAAAAGCTTTCGACCTCATCGGCGGCCTCTTCACCGCGATGAACACCCCGGGCGAAACCGCCGGCGGACAATTCAAAGGCGTCAAGTACTTCAACGGCGGCGTCTTCGCCGAACCGACGGCTATCGAACTTCGCGCAGACGAAATCAAAGAACTCAAGGACGCCGCCACCAAAGACTGGTCCAAAGTTCGACCCGAGATCTTCGGCACCATCTTTGAGCACTCCCTCGACCAGAAACAGCGCCACGCCCAAGGCGCGCACTTCACCGCCGGCGTCGATATCCAGAAAATCCTCGGCCCCACGATCACCGTCCCCTGGCAGAAGGCTATCGCTAAAGCAAGCACCGTCGGCCAACTCGAACAGCTCCGCAACCGCATGTACGGCTACAAGGTCCTCGACCCCGCCTGCGGCAGCGGCAACTTTTTGTATCTCGCCTACCGGCAACTCAAACGCCTCGAACGCGAGCTGCTCGACAAGCTCGACGCCGTCTCCAAGCGCAAGGACACCACCGGCCGGCTCGGCGGCGTCACCGCCCGCCAGTTCTTCGGCATGGACATCAACCCCTTTGCCGTCGAACTGGCCAAGGTCACGATGATGATCGCCCGCAAGCTCGCCATCGACGAGCTGCACATGGACGAGCAGGCTTTGCCCTTGGATAACCTCGACGCCAACTTCCGGGCCTGTGATGCGCTGATCGTTCCAAGTGATTCGCCTTATGCCCCGCCGCCTCTCGCGCACGCATCGGAAGTCGATGGCCACGTCCCCACCGCGTGGCCCGAGGCGGACGTGATCATCGGCAACCCGCCGTTCCTAGGGGCCAAGCGGATGAAGCCCGAACTCGGGACCGATTACGTCGACACCGTCCGCCGGCTCTACCCCGATGTGCCGGGCATGGCCGACTTCTGCGTCTACTGGTTCCGACGCGCCCATGACCACCTGCCGGCCTGCACCCCCGACGACCCCGTCCGCGGCCGGGCCGGGCTGGTCGGCACGCAGAACATCCGCAACAATAAATCCCGCGAAGGCGGGTTGGACCACATCGTCGCTTCCGGGGGCGTGGTGATCGACGCCGTGGACAACCAGCCGTGGTCCGGCGAGGCCAACGTCCACGTCTCCATCGCCAACTGGGTCAAGCGCGAACTCCACGACAATGTCACCACCGCCCACGCCGACGCCGATTTGTTCCTCCCCGAGAAGAAACAACTCTGGTTCAAGCTGCCCGATGCTCCGTGCAAGAAGCGACGGAATTCCGGCGACGGACCGGCAACGAAGCACTACGAATTGGATAAACGCGAAGCAGGATTCATCAATGCCGCGCTCTCTGATCAAGCGATCGTCAGCGACGCCGTGGCGTTGGAGTCGGTGAAGTCGCCCCAACAAAGCTTCCAAGGTGTCAAGCTCGGCTATGCCGGATTTCAACTTTCCCATAACGAGAGAAAGCAACTCATCAAGTCAGAATCTGCCAATGCGGAAGTCGCCCGGCCGTGGCTGATCGGACGTGACCTACTGACGGGAAACGGTACGCCGAGTCGGAGCGTTCTTGATTTCGCCGCGATGGATCAATTGCAGGCGCGAAGCTACGAGAAACCTTTTGCCATCGTGCAACAGCGTGTGCTTCCTGAAGTCATTGCGAAGGCTAAGGAAGCGAAGGGTGGTTCGATGGAAGATGCCCGCAAGGATCATCTCGAGCGTTGGTGGCAGTTCTGGAACGTGCGGCAGGAGATGCGTAGTCAACTCGCACCGCTCACAAGATTCATTGCGTGTTCAGGCGTGACAAAACGACCCATTTTCTGTTTTGCTTCGACTACTATCTGTCCTGATGCAAAGCTTCAAATTTTCACCTTTGAAGATGATTACAGCTTTAGCGTCATCCAATCAGAAGCTCATTGGGTATGGTTTTATTCGAAGTGTTCGAAACTAAAAAGCGACTTCAATTACACACGCCGCAGCGTCTGGGACACCTTCCCCTGGCCCCAAGGGCAATCTTCCGGGGGGGACTTCACCGGCCCGAGCGTGAAGCAGATCGACGCCGTCGCCGAGGCGGGCCGGGCGGTGCGGGCGGTGCGGGACGACGCGCTCACCAAGATCAAGGGCGGCCTGCGGGCCGTCTACCGCACGCTCGAACTGCCCGGCAAGAGCCCGCTCAAGGACGCCCACGCCGCCCTCGACGCCGCCGTCCTCGACGCCTACGGCTTCAGCAAAAAGAAGGACCTGCTGCAACAAATTTTGGACCTCAATCACGCCGTCGCGGAGCGCGAGCAAAATGACCAACCCGTCGTCGCCCCCGGCATCCCGCCGAGCTACAACGCCGACCGCGCCAACCTCATCAGCGACGACTGCATCCGACCAAGCTGAGCAAAAGCGATGAACGATCACTCATACGAAGAGTTACGAGCCGTTGCCCTCGATCTGCTCGCCGGACGTGAGACCGGCCTTGGGGATTCTGCCCAATATGAGTACTTACTCATTGCTATCGGCGGAGTGTTTCAGGCGCGAGAACCTCAGCCACAGTCCGCGACGCGCACTTACAACATCGGTGGAAGCAATGCTCCGTTGTCGAGTCACGACAAGCATTTGATGCTCGAAGTATTTTGGGGTCTCTTCCGCGAAGGCATCATCACGCTCGGAATGAATGACGCAAACCGAGAATTTCCGTTTTTCAGATTATCGAGCTACGGCAAGCAGATACTGGAGGACAAGGATGCGTATTTTTTTCACGATGTATCGACGTATGAAACGTTGACCCGGCGCGAAGTCGCGGGCATTGACGAGGTGACGGTCGTCTACCTCAAAGAGGCGATGCAGAGTTTTCGCGTGGGCTGCCTCCTCTCCTCGTCGGTCATGCTCGGCGTCGCCGCTGAACACACGTTCAACTTGCTGATGGATTCGGTGTTTTCAGGTCCCGAGACCAAAACCTACGTGGGGGTGAGCAAAGAGCGTGGGCTTCTTCGTCAGGTGAACAAGTTCAAGAATATCCTCGATCAAAATCAGAAAACGCTTCCGCAGGACGTGAAGGAAGACCTCGACACCCGGTTTGCCGGAATCCTCTCGATCATTCGTACGTTTCGAAACGACGGCGGGCATCCAACCGGCAAGATCATCGATCGCGAGCAGGCTTACATCAACCTCCAACTGTTTATCCCGTACGCAAAGAAGATGTACCAACTACGCGATCACTTCGCGTGACACGTCATACCGAAAGTCGCATCTATGTTCGATAACGCCAACCGTCTCTGGGTCGTGCACATCAGCAACAACGCTCAGCTCGCCCAGCGGGCGCGGGAGGAAGGGTTTATCTGTATAGGGTGGGGCAAGCTCGGGGACCTATCGCCCTACGACACCCGCGAGAAAATGAAGGCGCGATACCACGAGGTGCACCCAACGAAGTCGGCGGCGCACGTGCGGTCGAGCTACGGGCAGGTCTACAAGTTTGCCCACGAGATGGAAGTCGGCGAGCCGGTGGTCTACCCCATCAAGGGCGGGCGCGACGTGATGATCGGGCGTATCGCAGGGCCTTACCAATGGTCAGACGACGAGGACCTTCAGGCCGGCGACTACGCCAATATCCGGAAAGTAGACTGGATCAAGCGGGTCCCGCGGGTGGACTTCAGCCCGGCGGCGCTCAGCGCGTTCGGGGCGTTCTCTTCGGTCTGCACGGCCGACGACCACCTCGACGAGGTCCGCGCGGTGTTGGCCGGCGAAACTTTCACCCCCACGCCACCGTCGGCGAAGACTTTAGTAACGGCCGAGGGCGGGGACGACGCCGAGGAGGCCGAGGCCCAAGCCCAGAACGCCGCCGACGAAGTCACGCAGGCCACCAAGGATTATCTGTTGCGGCGTTGGTCGCGGACCGCGCAGGACTTCGAAGAAGTCACCGCCGCCGTCTTCCGGGCGATGGGGTACACGGCCCGCACCCAGCAGGGCACCGGGGACATGGGCGTGGACGTGATCGCCCACAAAGACCCACTGGGTGTGGAGTCCATCACGCTCAAAGTGCAGTGCAAGAGCGGCACCAGCACCAGCGGCGGGCCGGACATCCAGAAGCTGCGCGGCACGCTGATGCCCGGCGAAAAAGGCGTGTTCATCAGTCTAGGCGGCTTCGCCAAAGACGCCCAGCACACCGAACGCAACGACCCGAACCTCATCCTGATCGACGCCGACCGCTTCGTCGAGCTGTTTCTGGACCATTACCCACAACTCAGCGCGGAGATGCGGCACCGGTTCCCCTTGCAACAGGTCTACGGGGTGGCCGGCGGGGGGTGAGGAGTAAGGAGTGCGGGCGGGGGCGGGTGAGACGGAGCATAGGGTCTGCCCGGTGGGATGGGTTGGGTTTTGAGCGGAGTACGGCCGGGGTTCTGTCGTGGACTTGGGGTTTGCTGCAGCATGAGGGGGATTTGCGGTGGGGTACGGTCGGTTTGGTGTCGGATTTGCCGCGATCACTACAGGAAACTTGGGGAACTCGGCAGGTTGGAGCGGCGGCGCTGCGGAATCGAGACAGGAATTGGCAGGAAATGTTGGGAACGCGGCGCGTTGCGCCGGAAAAACGGCAGCGTCAGGCCCGATTCGTGCAGGAAACGCGGAAGAAACTCCAGGAAACGCGGCGTTTCCCGCAGTGAACGGATCGTTTCCGACAGGAAATTGGCCGGCAAAAAAAATCTTGGGGGCGGGGTGGGTCCCGGCGGGGGTCGTCGGGGCCGGGCTGAGGGGGCGCATCCGGCGAAAACCGGGGGGTTTTTTCGGGTCCAGGCGGATTATTCGTTTTCGACTCTTTTGCGTTGGCGACAAATAGACGGTGGGTCGGGGCGGAGGTCGGGCGAATCACCGAACGGATCGCGGACGCGGGGGCTCAAACGTCAGGGGGTTCCCGCAGATTCGGGGCTTGAGCGGAAACGGGATCTTCGGCTATCGGAAGTTGCGACGCCGAGCGCGCGGATGCCGAACCGTGCCGCAGGCCGGCGGGCGCGGCTGGTAGATGGGGTGGGGTCGCCGGCGGCGGGTTGATGGGGCTTCTGCATCGGGATTGGCCCGCGCGGCCGAGAAGGCGGCGGGGTCAGTGCGGGGCGTGGGTGGGCGATACGGGGCGGTGGAGCCCGTCGACGGGCCGACCGCCGGACGGATCGACCGTCGCGGCGGGTCGGGCCGGGTGAGGCGGCTCCCCCACCGCGTGGCGACCCCGGCCGCGCGGCCGCCCCCCGTGTGAGGGGGCATCCGCGACTTTTCACGGCGGCGTGGAATGGAGCGTTTGGAATCATGGCAACATATCTGCCAAGTCGGGAAGCGGAACTGGTGCACTGGGCGACGGACTTCAGCACGAAGGTGACGGCCGCGCCGGAAAGCTACGGGCTGACGCCGGCCCAGTCGGGTGAGGTGAGCGTCGCGGTCGACGCCTTTACGGCCGCCTACGCGACGGCCACGAATCGAGAGACGCGGACGCCGGTGACGATCGAGGCCAAGGACGACGCGAAGAAGGCGATGCTGGGCGTGGTGCGGGGGTCGGTGCGGTTGATCCAGGCCTGGCCGCAGATCACCGACGCGAAGCGGTCGGCGCTGGGCATCACGGTGCCGGACCCGACCCCGACGCGGTCGCCGCTGCCCGCCACGAGCCCGCAGGTCATCGTGCGGTCGGTCGACGGCCGGCTGCTCGAACTCCAGCTCAAGGAAGACGGCACGGACCGGCGGGGCAAGCCCGAGGGTGTGCGGTCGGCCTGGAGTCCACATTCCGCGGGCGGCCGGCAACTGAGCCTTTTACGTTAGGGGGACCCAGAGCCGTCGATGAAGACCGGGAACCATCACGGAGGGCGCAGAGGCACGAAGGCACGGAGCAAGGCCTACGGTCTCAGCCACCAGCCCACTCTTTCTCCTCTGTGTCTCCGTGTCTCTGTGGTCTCTGTGATATGGTTTGCTCCGCTTTTGTAGCGTGTCCCCCTAACCAACCGCTGCAATTGACGAGCGACGCCCGCGAGTAAAAAGTTGTGGTCGGTCATGCCCAACTTCAATAATTACAATCGAAGTTGATATTGTCATCATCTGAAGGGTCTTCTAGGCTGTGCATGAGCTGCGAGTTGAAACGACGATCTGTGCTCCCAGGAATCGCTGCTTTGACTTGGCACGCAATGTCGATGCTCATGTCCAGTCCGCGTCGGAGACCGGCGAGCGAGCTGTCGCGGGGAAGATGTCGGGGTTGCTTGACCTTCATGACGAGGTGACCTGGGAAGCTCGACATTTCGGTGTTCGGCAAAGTCTTACAAGTCAAATTACCGCATACGATCGCCCGCGTTATTTCCACGACCGCATGATTCGCGGTATATTCAAATCACTCGAACACGACCATGAATTTATAGAAATAGACGACGGCCAAACGCTAATGATTGATGTGCTACGGTTCGAAGTACCCGGCGGGTCGATTGGCAAGTTGCTTGGACAATATGTGATCGGCCCGCACCTTGCTCGGTTCCTGCAGCATCGAGGTAAGGAACTGAAGCGGATTGCAGAGTCGGAACAATGGACGCAATTTGTTTCGACTGCCAATTGAAACTTTTGTCGGCTGATGAATGAAGGGGGTAGACTATTTACTGGCTGAACTTTGATTAGTTGCTATAGACGTTGGCATCTGTGACGATAGCTAGAGGCGACTTTGACTCCCTGAGGCTGATATGGCTATTACTTTCGGGCGTGTTGCGCCGACCTTTTATGTCAGCGACTTGGAGCGTGCAATTGCATTCTGGACTGAGAAGCTTGGTTTTGAGGTTAAGTTCACCAATGGCGAGCCGGCCGTTTTCGCGGCGGTCAGGCGTGACGCTGCCGAGGTCCATCTCGGCGTTGATGCGAAACGCACCGGCCAATGTCACTGCCATTTCATGGTTGAAGGACTGGAAGACTTGGCGGGGGTATTGACCCAAAACGGAACAACGATCAAGCAGCCGCTGAAGAATCAGCCCTGGGGCCTGCAGGACATGGTGATAATTGACCCCGACGGAAATACGATGGAGATCGCTGAGCCAACACCGAAGTAAGGATGAGTAATTTTATTCATAAGCTGCAAACCCACATAAAGAGGCTTGTATTTAATTCATCATCATTGCAAGTCTCAAAAAGATCGATCTTCGGCATGTTCTGCGAGTGGGTCTGCAATGTTGTCTACAGTACTGTATTGTTCGCTTGCTTAATTGTTAGATAATCCGATTTTTGCGGCCTGCAATTGCGGTAATTTTAAAAAAGGGGTTTCTTTATGTTCAATTCTATTGTCGGCTTGTTAACCTTGAGCATACTGAGTCTTAGTCTGATGATTTCATTGTCGGGCGGACATCAGGCCGTTTTTCCAAGCAACTCGACCGAGGTGGCGGCGGCGTGTACGGGGTCCGCTTCGTGTAAAACATGCACCAATTGCTCCCGGTGCAAGCATTGCAAAGCCGGCGGAACCTGCGGGGTTTGCAGCAAGTCGAATGGATAGCTTGATGAAAACTCGCTGTTCGCTTTCTACGGCCTATATGACTTACATCATCATGGCCGTCAGACTACATTCAATGCTTGATCACTGAATATCTGACAGTCCTCTGCGATATCGGGTATTTTTCCAAGTGATGCAGGAATCAGCAGAACAATCGAAAACTCGTATCAGGCTGCCATGGCATTGGGCGCTGCATTGGCAGATTTTGCTGGGGCTGGTGATTGGGGCGCTGATCGGCTGGTGGATCGGCGCGGGGGCGATTGCGGAGTTACCCGCGGAAGTGCCGTCTGAGGCGCGGGGGGTGGCGGCGGCGGAAATTGCCAAGCAGAGCGTCGCTTACATCGCATTCGATTTGATCGGTGACCTGTTCATCCAAGGATTGAAGCTGATCATTGTCCCGTTGGTGACCAGCTCGATCATCCTTGCGGTGGCGAATATTGGCGTGAGCGAGGGGTTCGGCCGGCTGGGTGGCAAGACACTTCTTTACTACGGCAGCACCTCGCTGATTGCGATCCTGATCGGGCTGACGATGGTCAATATTATCAGCCCGGGCATCGGTGAAGACGGTACGGGCCTGCTGGTTGGCCGAGATATCTCGACCTTCGCGTCGGATCAGGCGGCGGTGACGGACAAGACCGGCGGCAAGGGGGCGGCGGACTTTTTGAACGTGTTCAGGGAAATGGTCCCGCCGAACATCGTCGCCGCGGCGGCGGAGGGCGCACTGCTCGGGCTGATTGTCGTGTCGATGCTGGTAGGTTTTTTTCTGGCCAGGCTGAATACGCCTTCGCAGCAGGTCTTGCTCCAGTTTGTCGAGGGGGTGTACGACATTACGCTGCGCATCACGGACGTTGTCCTGGCGGCGGCACCGATCGGGGTGCTCGGGCTACTGGCGGCGACGGTCGGCGAGCAATACGCGAAGCTGACGCCCGATGCGCGGTTCGCGGAGTTCGCGACAGGTATTTTGGTTTTTGCAGGGACAGCGTTCGCGGCGTTGATGCTTCATTTGATCATCACGATGCCGGTGATTCTCGTGCTGATTGCCAGGGTGAATCCGCTGCGGCATCTGCGGGCGGTAGCCCCGGCGTTGATCACCGGGTTCAGCACGGCGAGCAGTTCGGCAACGCTGCCTTTAACAATCGACTGCGTCGAAAAGCGTGCGGGTGTCTCACGCCGCACAGCCAGCTTCACGCTGCCGCTGGGGGCTACGGTGAATATGGATGGCACGGCACTTTATGAGTGCGTCGCCGCGATCTTTATCTGTCAGGCGTTCGGCATCGAGCTTACGGTTGGCCAACAGTTCATGATCGTCGTCACCGCCCTGCTCACGAGCATCGGCGTGGCAGGTGTGCCGGCGGCGTCGCTGGTGGCGATTGTTGTCATCCTCAATGCGGTGCAGGCCCAACTGCCCGAGGGGGCCCCGATTCTTGTTGCGGGATTAGGATTGCTGTTCGTTTTCGACCGGCCGTTGGATATGTGCCGAACAGCAGTGAACATCTTCAGCGACACCGTCGCGGCGGTGACGATTGCGAAGACCGAGGGTGAAACGCCCTTGGCAAAATAGTTTGCCGATCATCGATTGCCATTCTCTGACTCGAAGATATGTGATTTGCAGTAGGCTGTGTCATGAACGGGCCGTTGGCGATTTTGAAAACTCTTTCTGTTAGTAGTCAGTCGAGAAGAGGCGGCGTTGCCGCTCTCGCTAATTGTGAGATTTTTCAATTAGGTCATCTGGCTGTACCAAATCTCTAAGTCCCCAAGTCCCTAAGCCCCCAACTCCCAATACCCACTATGCCACGACTTGTTCAATTAGACGCGACCGGCCCGATCGAGATTCCCCCTCAGGATAAATCGGTTTGGATCTGTGCCTGCGGGCTTTCTCGTGACCTGCCTTTTTGTGACGGCTCACATAAGAAATGCGAGAAAATGGAGCCGGATGAAGCGAGAGTTTACGTCTATGACAAGGATCGCAAGCGGATCGTTGAACAGCGTGAAGTGGACTGAAAACGCCGCTTCAGGGCTTTGGGTTTGCGGCGGGTACGCTTGGCGTTAGACTGTCGAACCCGATTGATGGTTCTCCTAAAACCGTGAGAGGTTGAGTCTGCGATTTGCCGCGGGCCGGGCCGACTCCTCATCTTGAAAGTCATATGACGTTTAGAGCATTACTTCTTGGAGTCCTGCTCGGGCTGACGATCGCAGGAATCACGTATTTTAATGATGCGGTGATTCGGCAAACGTTCCTGGTGGGCAACCACCTGCCGGTGGGTATTTTCGGCGTCCTGCTGTTGCTGCTGCTGGGTATTAATCCGCTGCTGGGGCGTTTGAGCGGTGGTGATTCCGGTGCGGTGCTGCGGCCGGCCGAGTTTGCGGTGATTGTTGCTTTGGGCCTGGCTGGCTGCAGTTGGTCAGGATCGAACTACTATCGCGGCTTGGTGACGATCACATCCATGCCTCAACACTGGGAGAAGGCTGAGGCTTCATGGAAGGCGTCCGAAGTGATGTCGTATGTCCCCGGGGGATCGGCGCGGATCGCTCCGGGACATGTCGCAGACTGGCGGACGCTGCTGGATGCGTTGGTCCCCGCTGACGACAACAGTGCAGAAATACCACAGGATGCGGTTTGGGCCGAGGCTTGGAACCGATTGGATGAGCGTGGTCAGCGGGTTGGCCGCGACCTTCAACGCGACGCAAGCAACCCATCGGACCAAACCTCGCTCCGGGTTGCGATTAACGATCAGTTGATCGAGCCTTGGGGTGATCGTGGCGAGAGCTTGGCTGAGTTTGCGGTCGTGAATAAGTTGGCTTCCCCGCAAGTGGTCGAGCTGGTCGAGACTTTGCAGGCAGACTTGTCTGAAGCCGGCGAATTGGAAGCAGAATTGAGCTCGGTGGTTTCTGAGGTCGAAGCACTGCGGCGTGGTGCAAGCGACGCGGAGTCGAACGGTCTAGCGGAACTTGCCGATCAAGAGCAGTCGCTGCGACGCGAACTCGGTCAGCTTTACACCGAGGCGAGCAGGGTCGGCAAACGTGCAAACCGCCTTTTATTGGTTGAAAGCTCGGACGGCGGCCTGCTGGGCCAGCCCGAGGGTGAGGGCATGCTGTTGGGCGGCGGGCAGGTGGACGGCTTCGTTCTCGATACGCTGCTGACTGGTGAAGACCTGAGCTTTAGCGAGATTCCATGGGGGGCGTGGTGGCCGACCATCAGGCTTTGGGGTTCTGTAGCGCTCTTGCTGGGCGTTGCATGCCTGGCGTTATCGCTGATTGTGCACCCGCAGTGGGCTCATCGAGAATTACTGCCTTACCCCATTGCCCGGTTCGTCACGGAGATGATCGAGCGTGAGGATGGCCGAGCGCTTCCGAACATCGCTTACAGCAAGATTTTTTGGATCGGCCTCACTGTTCCTCTGTTTTTTCACACAGTCAATGGGCTGCACGAATGGTTTGAAGCGATTCCAGAAATCCCGCTGCAAATCAATTTCAATCCGCTCAAAGCTTTATTTCCTAATGCGGCAAAAGTTCCCGGCTCGGGTGCGTATTTCAATCCGACCATATTCTTCAGCGTCATCGGCTTTTCGTTTTTCCTGACAACGAGCATCTCATTCAGCTTGGGTGTTTCCCAACTGATGTTTGTCATCCTCGGTGCGATGCTGATCGCCAATGGCGAGATTCTCGACAATTCGCCGCAGGCCACGAGTAAAGGCGCCATGCTTCGAGTCGGTGCCTACATGGCAATGACGCTGATCATTCTGTATACCGGTCGGCGGTATTACTTGAATCTGGTCGGATCCATGGTGGGCCTGTCGCGAAATAAGGAAACACCGCTTTACGCTGTCGTTTCAGGTTGGGTGCTGCTGACCTCGCTGCTGCTTGCGATCTATGTCCTGACGACGGGTGGGCTGTCTTGGCCGTTCGCAGCGGCATTGGTCATCCTGATCATGATCCTCATGCTCGTTCTTGCCCGTGTTGCGGCCGAGACCGGGCTCTATTTCCTTCAGTCCAATTGGTTGCCAATCGCAGCGATCACCGGCTTCATCGGTGCAGAAGCGATCGGCCCTTCGGCATTCTTATTCGTCGGCGTCGCGAGCTTCGTTCTATCTGGCGATATGCGTGAGTCACTGATGCCATTTGTCGTCAATGGCCTTCGCATCGTCGACAGAAAACGTGAAGAAAACACTCCGCGAAAAATCGCGCCATGGCTCCTGCTGGTCGTTGTCGGGAGCTTCCTCGTCGCCGGAGCGGTGACGTTCTATATTCAGCATACCGAGGGGGTCAATTCTGCTGATAGCTGGGCCCGTCGCTTTATGCCGACGATGACCTTCAACGCACTTTTGAACGAGACCAAGGAGATGGCGTCCAACGGCACGCTGGTCACATCCACGGCCGCTGAAGGCTTGGAGCGACTCCAACTGATTCAATTCGATTCGGACACATGGACCTGGATTATCGTCGGAGCGAGTCTGTTGCTCATCACCGCTGCAGCCCGGTTACGGTTGCCTTGGTGGCCATTGCATCCCGTGGCATTTCTGGTTTGGGGCATCTACCCCATCACTCAATTCTCATTCTCATTCCTGCTGGGCTGGCTGGTCAAGGTCGGCGTGATGAAAGCGGGCGGTGCGAAAGCGTATCACGACGTTAAACCATTAATGGTCGGCCTGATCGGCGGCGAAATTATCGCTTCCTTGCTTTGGATCATTGTCGGGACCGTTTATTACTTCTACACCGGCATCAAACCGACGTCCGTCCGAATTTTCCCGGGTTAAATCAATTCGACCACGCGATTGCCGCTGACTCCAACCTATATGTCCACACCAAAGACCGCCCCGCGGAGTACTGATTGAAGCCTCACAAGAGCAGCCTGACCCTCGATCGCCTGTTGGCTACGGTCCCCGTTGCCAACCGTGCGGTGACCGCCAAACGGCTGGGTGAAGGAATGCACGTGGTTTTGCCGATTCGTAGGCGGTGGTGGAATAGTCCGCCGTTCAGCTGGCTGCTGCCCTACCGCGAGCATCGCACCGTAGCGTTGGACGCGTTAGGCCGTGAAGTCTATGAGGCAGTGGATGGCCACCGGACGGTCGAGCAGATCGTCGAGCGTTTTGCACACACACATCGTTTACGATTTCACGAAGCCCGATTATCTGTCATGCAGTTTCTGAAGATGCTGGCCCAACGCAATATCGTTATCCTCGCGATCCCCAAAGGCGATTTGTCAGCAGGAACTTCGCCCGTCGGTGAGGAGATACGTTGAAGCCGATTGCTGCTAAAAATCAGGTTGTCCTCGGGCCTGCCCGTTGTGCTCGGCTGGCCCTCTCGGGCATGGGCTACCGGATGTTCCGTTCGATCATCACGGTGGCGATTCTCGGGCTGGCTGTTGCGTTTCTGGTTCACATGCTCGCGTATGGGTTGATCAGCCAATCGACACGGGAAGCCGCCTACGAGGAACTGCGTGAGGACCGCGAATCAGGCGAACTGATCACGAGGCTAAGTTCCCCGGACAGCCCCGCGATGGTGCTTGAAGCAATGGCCAATCCGCCACGTCCGGGTCGGCTAAACGAATATGCACGCTGGGCCGGAGTCGATGAGGCGACATTTGAAGCGGCTGTTGAAGCGGCTGAAGAAGTCGACGAGTTTGATGTCTATTTAAGCAAACTGCCGCCTGCAAGTTTGGCTGCATTAGCGGGTGAACTGGAAACCGCCCCGCTACTTGCGACGCTGTCGGATGAGCAGGCCTACATCAGATTTCGTGAAAGTGTCGAAGCATTGTCACTTTCGCCGCCGCTGGGCGATTGGCCCAACTTCGCGAGTTTCCTTGAGAATCGATTTACATCAGCCCGGCAGCTCTCCCGGGCCATCTCGCAGGGCCACGCCCAAGCGATCACGCAAATCCGTGAAGCCTACCCCGACCGAACACCCCAGGGCCTGTTTATCAACCCGCCCGAGCAACTCGGCCAAGTGCTGCGTGAGGCCGGCTTCGCTTACGAGGACGAGCGTATCGAGGCGGTCACCGCTTATGTGAATCGCACCGCGGATTACTCCGAGATCAATCGGCTGATCGGCAGCGTTGAGCCTGTCCGACAAGCGTTAGCTCGACGGCTGGACGTTCAAAAGGGTGAGCTCGATCAGGACCGTGTGCTTGAATTTGCATCATCGAGAAAGAATGCCGCTTGGCTCAGCGAGCTGTTCATCGAAAACGGCGGTAAAGAAAGCCTTTCGTCAGAACGCATCGCATCACTAAGCGACTTCCGGCTGCGACAGATCAAGCTCGAGCGAGCGGTCGGTGAAGGTGTCGAAGCGGGCGGGCCTTTCATGGGTCTGCCGATGTCGACGCTCTATCTTATCGCCCTTTCCTTCCTGGTCTGCGTTGTCGGCGTGGCCAATGCGATGCTCATGAGCGTGACCGAGAGATTCACCGAAATCGCGACCATGAAGTGCCTCGGCGCGATGGACAGATTCGTGATGATGATGTTCGTATTCGAGGCAGCGATTCAAGGCATCATTGGTGGTCTTGGCGGCCTGGTGCTGGGTATCCTGCTTGCAATCCTGCGGGGCTTGATCGACTTCGGTACGCTGATCGCCGCCGCAAGCGATGCGTTGGGTGAAATCGCTATTGCTTCGGTATTGTCGCTGCTCGTCGGCATGTTGTTGGCAACCTTTGCCGCAGTCGGCCCGTCGTGGGTCGCGGCTCGACTCGCCCCCATGGAGGCCATGCGCGTCGAATAGCCCGTCCATCTGCGGGCCCGCAGATGCCACCTTTGAATCTTATGGCCGACGATCTCTCACCCAAACCGACCCCCGAAGCCGCAGCTCCGGCCGAGCCAAACGAAGCGGCCCCACCGTCCTCCGATGTCGCGATGGATGTTGCCGATCAGGCTGAGCGTCCCACAAATACGCCCGACCCCGCAGCAGCGGCCGACCGCCCCGTCATCATCCGCACGCTGCGACTGGCCAAGCGGTATGGCGAAGGCGATGCGGCAACCCACGCCCTCCGAGGCGTCGACAGCGTCATCTACCGTGGCGAGTTCATCTCCGTTATGGGCCCATCCGGCTCGGGCAAGTCGACTTATTTCAACATGATCGGTGCTTTGGACGGGCCGACCGAAGGCCGAATCCTGATTGATGAGGTGGATGTCGCTCAGCTTTCCGCCGCGGAGCTTGCCTTCCTGCGCTGCCAGAAGATCGGCTACATCTTCCAAAGCTACAACCTGATTCGGTACATGACCGCTTTGGAAAACGTTACGGTACCGATGGCATTCGCGGGTGTCTCGCCGGAGGATGCGCGTCGCCGCGGGATGGATTTGCTCAAGCTCGTGGGTCTTGAAGATCGCTGGCAGCACCGGCCGATTGAGATGTCCGGCGGTCAGCAGCAGCGTGTCGCCATCGCTCGAAGCATGTGTAACCTGCCTAAAATCCTGCTCGCTGACGAGCCGACCGCCAACCTTGACTTCAAAACCGGCCAAGACGTGCTGGACATCCTCGTCCGAATTAACCAAGAGCGTGGCGTCACGATTGTTTGCTCAACTCACGATCACCGATTGCTGAGTCTGTGCGATCGCATCATGTGGGTGCGTGACGGCACGATCGAACGAGTTGAAAACGCCTCGAATATCCAGATCACTCACGGCAGCATCGGGGAGGACGAACACTGAGCCGTATCCGTTCACTAATTTTGTTGTCGCTATCGCTCTGTGTATTCGCTTCGCAGGCGTTGGCTGACGATGCCCGTTTCAAAGCGGACCTTGAAACGCTGACCAAGGCGGACCACCGCTTGGCGGGTACACCCGAAGGGCAAGCAGCGGGCGAGCATATCGAAAACCGTCTCCGCGAAGCGGGCGTCGATCACGTGCTGCCGCTGAGCTTCCGGATGTGGCAGACCTTTGTCGAGCGATGCACGCTCGACGTCGGCGGAACCCAGATTGAACTCCAACCGCTACGCCCGAATGTGATTGCCAACCCTGTCACCGAGCAGGACGGCATTACCGGTCCGATGTTCTACGTCGGCAAGGGCGAATTGAATGATTACAAGGATCGCTCGCCAGAGGGTGCGATCGTCGTTCTCAATTACGACTCATTCAACAACTGGGAAATCGCTTTCTCCCTGGGTGCTCAGGCGGTGGTTTTCCTTGGCGAAAATGACACGCTGAATTTTGACCCGCTGCATAGCGGCGCCCCGGTCAACCTGCTGCGCTTTTATGTCCACGCTCCAGACAATATTGCCGGCGGTGTCGACTTCACCCAGGATCGCGACCAAGTCACTCTGGTCAGTCAAGTCGATTGGCGAATCGTCGAGGGGCGAAACATCGCTGGGCTTATTGAGGGCACCGACCCGACGTTCGCCAGCCAGACGCCCGGCCTGCCTGAGGTCCTTGTGCTCGCGACGGGTTACGACAGCTTCGGCGTCGCGCCCCAGCAGTCGCCCGGCGCACGCGCCGCCGCCAATGTTGCCGCCCTGCTGGAAGCCGCTGACCGATTCGCCGCCAACCCGCCCAAGCGCGATGTGCTCCTGTTGTTTGTAGATAACGAGGCGCGAAATCATCAAGGTGCAAGAGTTTTTTACGACGCCTTGATGATGGAGGATGATCTGCACGACGAGTTGGTCACGTCGCATCAGGCCGAACTTGAATTCATTGAAGCGGCTTACAGCATCCTCCAGGAACACGGGTTGCCGTCTAATCCCGATGGATACGACGTTGACAGCGAAGTCCTCGACAACCTCCGGTCCATGCTCAAAAGCCAGGCCGATTGGTCGCGGGCTGACATTCAACAATTAGCACAAAAAGATCGTTTGCTTACGCAAGGTAATCGGGTGACCGATCCCGCGAGAATCGCCCAGTTGGAAGCGGAAGTCGAGCGGCTGGAGATCGAAACCCGGCGATGGGATGAGTTGCGAAGGCAGTTGCACTACGACAACCTGCCCCGCTTGGTCGCCGAGGTCGATTCGGCGATGCAAGGTAAGATCCCTACTGATGGTTTCGAGATCGAACGGCTGAAACGTGTCGCGGACGAAGTCGAAACTCAAGCCGATCCCGAAGTATTAGTACAGGAAGCCAATGCACTGGATCGCGTTCTTGATGAATTGCTCCAGAACGCTAAGCAGCGTCTAGCAAAGCGGAAATCGGAACTCCAGATGCTCGCGGAGGCGGACGCCCAACGCAGTCGACTGCGGGAGCTGCTTCGGGCTGAAGAAGAGCCTCATTGGATCACCGCACATATCGCTTACGACTTTGCGGACGCCACGCCCGTTTGGGGGCCAGTGGTCGGCGATTGGACACCACGCTTGTTTACCGGCGCTCGAATCGCAAACAGCACCGACAACCCGGGTTTTTATGCGAGGCTGCTATCGAGTCTGGGCGACCTCTTGGGCGACGATCCCGCAGCCGTTGGCATCGATCCGCAAACCCTTCGCGATACGAATTACGGCCTTTCTTTTGCCCCCGGCAAATTCGTCAACAGCGGTTCGGTGGCTGGCAGCTACGCGATTTATAACTTTGCGATGATGACGGGTTATGACGCGCGGCAGCGTGATGGCCAACCCTCCGACACGGTGGATAATCTCGATTGGCAGAGACTCGCGAAGCAGGCGAGGGCGTCAACGCAACTCCTGCAACGTCTCGCGGATAGCCCGAGTTTGAGTCAGAAACGTCGTTTCGGTGAGCATGTCGAGTCAAGACATCCGACCTGGTCCGGTGGCAAATCCTCCGGTGAATACGCCAAGCTGCAAATCACCGGCGGGCTCTCGGAAAACCGCCCCGCCGCCGGCGCGATGATTGCGGTCTGGCCCGGCTTTAGCGGTAGAGTTCTCGACGCCGTTTCGACGATCGATGGCGGGCTGCAGACCCAGGGCTTCGAGCCTGTTTCATACGAAGTGGTCGATCAGAACGGCAACTTTGAACTGCTCAGTTACCGCAGCGATATCTATCAAAACCCCAATACGCTCGGTGCAATGTTCGATGAAGACGGTCAAGTCTCAGCCGTCTCAACCCAAAAAACCATCGTGGGCAAACTGTCCGATGCGATCCGGACCGACATCGTCCCGGCACGAGGGTATGGCTTCACTTTTCGCTCAACCTATGAGACCCGGCCCAATCAACTCAAACTGCTTCGGTCGGCCTCCAACTCCGTCTATCGGGACAACCGTTCTCTCGTCGGCCAACATGGCAACCATTCGGTTTTCTATATCTCAGATCAGATCGTTGACCGCCGCTCCAAGATCTTTCAGCCGATGGGGGCGGTTGTGCTCGGCGATTTCGAAGAAAGACAAGGCACCGGACAAGGTGTGCCAATCTCATTCTTCAGCCTGCCGCAATATCTG
>CAZFZS010000026.1:22835-43260 GCA_964523485.1 uncultured Phycisphaeraceae bacterium
CCTCTGCGGAAGGAATATGGTCGCTGAATGAAACACGACTGCGTCGGCTTCGTGCCCGCGGCGTGACCAGTGCCGACTTGGAGTTGATTCACGCCCGTGCCGGTCAAGTTCTTGAAAACGCTGGGGACCGGGAAGATACAGCGGCGAAAGAGGCCGGATTCAAACGCAGCCACATGCTTTCCCAGCGGGTCTATACGCCGCTGCGGACCGCGATGGATGACTTGGTCCATTCCGTAGTCATTCTTCTGTTGCTTGCGATCCCATTCGCATTCAGCCTTGAGCGGCTGCTCATCGGTGCAACTGGCATCTATGGCCGCATCGCAGGCTTCGTCGTCATGTTCTTTATCACGTTCGGCCTGCTGTATTGGCTGCACCCGGGCTTCGCGATCGCCTCGACGCCTGTCATCATCTTCCTCGCATTCGCGATCATTCTGCTCTCTGCGTTGGTGATCTACATCGTCTCGCGCAAATTTCAAACCGAACTCAAAGCGATGCAGGGTCAGGGCGGGGTCCACAATCTGGACGTTTCTGCGGCCGGAACCACCCTCGCTGCGGTGGGCATGGGCATTTCGACAATGCGTCGTCGACCAATGCGGACGACGCTGACCGCATTGACTGTGGTCATCCTGACCTTCACGATTCTCTGTTTCGCTTCGTTCTCCACGGCTGTCGGTGTCCGCAGTGTGTACGAGGGCCCGGTGCCGGACTCGGCCCCGGGCGGGGTCCTGATGCGGAAACTGGATTACTCCGCGATGCCCCCGGCGACGATGGACCTCATGGCCGGCCGCGACGATATCGCTCTGACCGCTGCTCAGTGGTGGGCTGTACCCAGCGGCGGAGCAAACGATATCGACCAGTATGCGGTCACACGACCTGAGGATGGCCGAAGTGAAAAGGTCAACGCGATTATGGGCTTGGACCCATCGGAACTCGAGTATTGGCCGGCGCTGGCAGATGTCTTGGCCGAGGGTGATGTGCAACAGAAGCAAGCCGCGTTGAGCGACGACGGAGTCTATCTGCCTCGTATTTTTGAACGCCTGCTCGACCTCAAAGTCGGCGACACTGTGTTGTTGCAAGGCCTGCCGCTGATCTATCGCGGAGCCAGCGATGACTTTGCACTGCAGCGGCTTCGGCATTTGGATGGCGAATCGGTCCTGCCGGTCAATTTTCTCAGCGACGCAATGGAGCAGAGTGAAGGCAACGCAACTTCTGAAGACGAGGAAGCGTTTGCCTCGGAAGTCCAGCGAAACTTTATCCACTTCAGCGCGGATCAGGTCGCGATCACCTCCAACACCACAGCGCGTCGGCTGGGGGCGGGCCTGTCGCTGCTCTCGGTATATCCTGAGGAGGGTGTGGTCGCGACTGAGCAGGGCCGGGAGCTTGCGAAGCTGGTGGTGATGCCAGTTTGGGCGGCGGGTGCCGAAGGTGTCGAGCGGCTGATTCTCACGCGGCTCACCGAAGTATCCGGCGCGATGCGTTTGCTTGTGCCGCTGCTGCTGGGCGGGCTAATCATCTTCGGCACGCTGCTCGGCTCGATCACCGACCGCGAAAAAGAAATCTATACTTTCAGCGCGCTCGGCCTGTCGCCGAAGCACGTCGGCATCCTGTTCTTTGCCGAGGCCGCGGTCTATGCGGTGGTCGGTGGTATGGGCGGCCAAATTCTTGCGCAATTCGTCGCGCTGGGAGCCAACGGCCTCGCCCGGGCCGGCATGATTGATCCCGTATCGATCAACTTCAGTTCAACCAACGCCTTGTTCGCCATCGGCATCGTCATGGCCACGGTGATCGTGTCCGCCATCTACCCCGCTTTCCAAGCATCACGCAGTGCGAACCCCGGCCTGAACCGATCCTGGAAGCTGCCCCCGCCCGAGGGTGACGACCTCAACATGGTTTTCCCTTTCACCGTGTCTGCCTACGACATCACAGGCATCGTGTCCTTCCTCGGCGACCACTTCCGACGACACGACGATGCCGGCCTTGGCGAGTTCGCCGCTTCGGATGTAAAGCTCAGGCGAAGCGAGGAAGGCTCGCTCCAGCTTCAATCCGACCTGGCTTTGGCACCTTTTGACTTGGGCGTGACTCAGCGTCTTACACTGACGGCGGTCGCCTCGGAAATCGCGGGGGTCGATGAAGTGGCGGTCCATGCCGAGCGGCTTTCGGGGGCAAAAGGCGACTGGACACGAGCCAACCGCGTATTCGTCAAAGGCCTTCGTCGACAGTTCCTACTCTGGCGGACGTTGACCCACGAAACCATCGAGGCGTATCGGATGCAGACCCTCACGCATCTGGGTGAATCACATGGCAACGGCAGTTCGACCAATGGCCACTCGGTCCAGACGGAGGTGAAGACCGATGGCTAAAAACAAAGGACCGCGAGTCGATAAAGAGCTGGAAGAATTCCGCTCACTTATGGAGCCGCCCGATACGTTCGAGGACGGCTTCAGTTGGGCGGCACTCATCGGCGCGATCTTCGTCGCATTACTTATGGTGCCCGGCTCGATATATATGACGCTGCTTGCTGGCGTCGCGGTCGGCCCGGCAGCACAATGGGTAACGTTGATCCTCTTCATCGAGGTCGCTCGACGGGCCAATAAGGTGCTCAAGCGAGCAGAAATTTTCACGCTGTTCTATTTGAGCGGCGCGATCATGGTGACCGCTGCACAGATGCAGGGTCAGTTCCACGGCGGCCTCGGTGCGCTATGGGCCCAGTTCTATGTCCAGTCCGACTCCGCCCGCGCCTCGGGCCTCGCCGATCAGGTGCCAACCTGGGTCGCTCCGCGCACCGATGCGGACGGCAATGACATCCTCGCCACCCGCTCGCTGCTGCACTGGGAATGGCTGCCCGCCCTGGGTCTGATCGCTTTCACCATGCTCATCGGCCGCATCGACAATATGGTGCTCGGCTACGGCCTGTTCCGCCTGACCAGCGACATCGAAAAGCTGCCGTTCCCCATGGCCCCGGTTCAGGCCCAAGGCGTCATGGCACTTTCCGAAGAGCAGGTCGAAGAATCGGCCCGCAAAACCTCCGATCCCGATGACGAACCCGAACCACACACCAAGGGTGAACCCGAGGGCTCCTGGCGGTGGCGTGTTTTTTCCATCGGTGCGGTGATGGGCCTGGTCTTTGGTGCAATCTACCTCGGCATCCCGACGATCACCGGTGCGTTGCTCGATGCGCCGATCGAAATCCTTCCGATTCCGTTCGTTGACTTCACTCAGAAAACCAGTGAAATCCTGCCCGCCGTGGCGAACGGCCTGTCGCTGAACCTTGGCCGGCTTATCTTCGGCATGGTGCTGCCCTTCTGGGCGGTCATCGGCTCTTTCGTCGGCCTGCTGGTCACCGTCGTCGCCAACCCGATCCTTTACGACCCAAGCATCATCGGCCTTGATGCCGACCCGATCCTCTCAAGCTGGAACCGCGGCGACAACCTTCAAGTTACGTTCTATAAAAACCAGATTGACTTCTACTTTTCCTTCTCCGTTGGTGTTGCGATTGCCGTCGCGATTATGGGTTTCTGGTCCGTCGGCCGTGCCTATTTCGATGCCAAGCGGAAAGCCAATGCCCTTGCGGACCACGAGTCTGCGATGGAGAAGATGAGCGATGTCCCTGAAGGCCGCGGCGATATCCGCCCTTGGGTCATCGCGGCGGTTTACCTCATCTCGACCTTCCTCTACATCGGCGTGTCTTGCTGGCTGTTATTCATCACCGACGGCTATGTATTTATGCCATTGGTGGTGGTGATGTGCATCTACGCTTTCTTCTATACCCCTCTGATCAGCTACGTCACCGCCCGCCTCGAGGGGATCGCCGGCGAGGTACTCAACATCCCGTTCGTGCGCGAGGCGTCATTTATTCTGTCTGGCTACAACGGTATCGCGGTCTGGTTCCTGCCGATCCCACTGCACAATTATGGCAGCATGACCGTGTTCTACCGGTCATGCGAACTAACCGGAACAAAGTTCTGGTCGATTTGGAAATCTGAGATTCTGCTTACCCCGATCATCCTGATCGGCTCGCTAGCGTTTGCCCACTTCATCTGGCAGCTCGGCGACATTCCCGGGCCGAACTACCCCTTCGCTCAGGAATGGTGGGAGGTGACCGCCGAGCAGCAGTCGCTGATCTTCAGCTCAACGCAGGCGGACCAATTCAGCGAATTCGAGCAGGCGCTTGACGTCCGCTATATCGGTGCCGGGGCCGCCATCGGCATGATCTGTTTCATCGGCTTCAGTTGGCTTGGTGCCCCGATCTTCCTGATGTACGGCGTTGTCAAGGGCTTGAACCAGACGCTGCCATTTACCATCATCCCCGAAGTCATTGGGGCGTTAATCGGCCGATATTATTTTCAGAAACGCATGGGCCTGCAATGGCGGCAATACATCCCCGTCGTTTTCGCTGGCTTCAGCTGCGGCATGGGCCTGGTGGGTACCCTCGGCGTCGGGTTCACTTTCCTGGCGAAGGCCGTCTTCAAACTACCTTACTGACGCGGTAGACAGCTATGGCAACACCCTCAGATCTCGAAAACGCCTCGGCCGACCCAGGCTCTATCATCGCCCGTGGACAAAAGCTCATCCAAGTCACGGATGTTTCGAAAATCTACGCGCTTAAGCGGGAGACGGT
Source organism: uncultured Phycisphaeraceae bacterium (assembly GCA_964523485.1). GTDB lineage: Bacteria > Planctomycetota > Phycisphaerae > Phycisphaerales > Phycisphaeraceae > Algisphaera. Next base: position 27,454 of record CAZFZS010000026.1, read on the forward strand.
CTACGCACTCAACAAGGTGACGCTTGAGGTTTTCCGCAGTGAATACCTCTCGATCATGGGTCCATCCGGCTCGGGTAAGTCAACGCTCTTCAATATCATCGGGGCGCTCGACAAACCTTCGGAAGGCAATGTCGAGATCGGCCCGCTCAGCTTGCCGAAGCTCAACAGCCGGCAATTGGCATACGTGCGATGCAACTACATCGGCTACGTCTTCCAAGCCTACAACCTCATCCCATCGCTGACGGCTGTGAAGAACGTTTCATTGCCTGCGGTTTTCCAAGGCTTGACGCCCGAGGAAGCGGATGAGCGCGCTGCGAAACGCCTGACTCAGGTCGGGCTGGGCCACCGCCTCACCCATCGGCCGGATGAACTATCAGGCGGTCAACAGCAACGCGTCGCCATCGCTCGAGCTTTGGTTAACGACCCGACCATCATCCTCGCCGACGAACCGACCGCGAACCTCGACCTGAACACCGGGGCCGAGATCATCGAGATCTTCAAGAATCTCACACGCGACGAGGGTGTGACAATTATCACCACCACACACGACCACAAAATGCTAGCCAACTCCGACCGCATCATCTGGGTCAAGGATGGCAAGGTCGACAAGATCAAGACCGCAGATGAAATCGACATCGCCGAAGGCACGATCGAAGTCGGCGGACACGCGATCGATCATTGAGTTTGTCGAAAAGCGTGGGGATAGCCATCCTCTCGATTTAATGCGTTATGCGTTATACGTCACCTGCCGGACCGCTTCCGTGATCTTGCGGGCGTTGGGCAGCATTTCCTGTTCGAGTTCGCGGTTGTAAGGCGCAGGCACGTCGTCATTGTTGACGCGGATGACGGTGTTATCGATGAAGTCGAAGCAGGTTTCATAAATCTGTGCGGTGACCTCGCTGCCGACCGAAGCGAACGGCCAGCTTTGATCCACGACAACGCAGTAGCTGGTTTTTTTCACGCTTTGCGCAATCGTATCAATGTCCAGCGGGCGGTAGGTCCGCACGTCGACGACCTCGACATCGATGCCGTCTTTTTCGAGTGCCTCTGCCGCTTCAAGAGCGAAGTGTACCGGCCGACCCGCCGCGACCACAGTGCAATCCGCGCCCTCTTTGATCACATTCGCCTGCCCCAGCGGAATCACGAAATCATCATCATCAAGAGGTGGAGCCCAACGGCCGCCCGACAGATATTTCGAAAAATCCTTGTCGCCGCGGGCGCCCATGCCGAGCATCCGCTCGGATTCGAGGTTGAAGAACGGGTCCTCATCCTGGATGCCGGCTTTAAGCAAACCCTTAGCATCGCGAGGCGTCGAGGGGACCGCGAGCTTCAGGCCGGGCACGGAACTGAACATGCTCTCGACCGACCAGGAGTGGGTCGATCCGAGCTGCCCGCCCGCGCCGTTGTTGCCGCGGAAGACGATCGGGCAGCCGAACTGACCGCCGGACATGTAGAGCATCTTCGGGGCGTTGTTGATGATCTGGTCGGCCGAGACGAGGCAGAACGACCAGCTCATGAACTCGATGATCGGCCGCAGGCCGTACATCGCGGCCCCGATCCCGAGGCCGGAAAAGCCGGTTTCGCTGATGGGCGAGTCAACGATACGCCGCGGGCCGAACTCATCGAGCATGCCCTGGCTGACTTTGTAAGCACCGTTGTATTCCGCGACTTCTTCACCCATAAGAAAGATGCGGTCGTCATTACGCATTTCCTCCTGCATGGCTTCACGCAGGGCTTCGCGGTACTGAATTTTACGATCGTCATTAGCCATCCCGAAAGTTTACCACTCAATCCAATTGGTGTCAGAACCATCCGTAATGACTGAAAATATCGCCCCGCAGCTCTAAAAAGACTTGACTTTCGGAACGCTCCGACATAAACTTGTCGGAGCGTTCCGATTCTTTTCTTCTGTCGCTGGATTCTTCAACAAGATGGCCAAACCTCCGCGAGCCAGCCGTGTCACGTTGAACGATGTTGCCGCCCTTGCCGGCGTCGGACGCACCACGGTTTCCGACATCCTGAACCGCGGCGGCCAAGGCCGATACGCCGACGAGACCTGTCAAAAGGTACTTGATGCCGTCGGCACGCTGGGCTATGCCCCCAGCCGGGCGGCCCAGCAGTTGGCACACGGCCGCAGCGGCACCGTGGGCTTGATGCTCACCCGCGACTTCAGCAACCCGTACTGGGCCCGCTTGGCCGACGCAGTGGAAAAAGCGCTTCGGGGTCAGGGCCGACGCATGCAGCTCGCGATCACCCAGAACGACCCTGAAATCGAAATGCAGCACATGCGGCAGCTCCGAGCCGATGGCGTCGAGGGGGTCGTCATCGGCCCGGTGTACGAACCTGCCGACCTTCAGCAACACCGCGGCTACTTCCAGGACACCCTGCCCACCGTCATCTTCGGAGCTTCGCTGAGCGGATACGACGCGGTCTGCGATGCCCACCGAGCGGAGGGGGAACTCGCCGTCGATCATTTACTCGAGCATGGCCATCGGCGGATCGGTTACCTCTGCGTGCCTGACGCCGACATCGAGGCCGACCGCGAATCGCGATTCGCCGCACTGCGCGAGCGGCTGCGGCCGCAGGGCCTTCTGCAAACCGAATGGATCATGCGTGAGCCTGACACCGGCGACTACCGCCAGTTCCGCGTCGTCGCAACCGCCTTCGCCCGCCGCTGGCTCGACGCCGATCCAAAACACCGGCCCACTGCCGCCATCTGTCACAACGACCAAGTCGCCCTGGCCACGATCGCGGCTTTCAACGAACTAGGCCTACGCGTCCCCGAGGATGTCTCGCTCATCGGTTTCGACAACCTGCCCGAATGCGAAGCGGTCCATCCCACTTTGACCAGCATCGACGGGCGGGTAAACCAACAGATGCAGCAGGCCATCAGCCTATTAATGGAACGTATCGATCAGCCTAACCGAGCGTCGAGAGTTTACTCGCCCCAGCCCAAGTTGCATCAGCGCCGCAGCGTGCGCGACTTGCAATCTCCCTGTTCAACTCTGTGATTCAATTTTCTAAGGAGCCTGTTTCTACTATGTTATTACTTCGATCCCAATCATTGTATGCAGCGGTTTTGCTATTCACCGCCTCACTCTGCCAGGCAGATGTCCTTGTTTATGAAGGCTTCGATTACAACCTGGGTGCGTTGAACGACAATTCAGGTGGCCAAGGCTGGAGTGGAAGTTGGCAGACTGATTCTCAAGGCGGCAATATCAGCGGATCAGGCGTTGTGTCCGGCCTGACATTCAGCGACTATCCGGTCCTCGGCAACGCCGCGGAAGTTGTCAGCAATTACAACGGGCAGATCAGCGGAACGACCTACGCCGGCACGACCGCTTCCCGTCAGACTGCGACAAGCTTAGCGACTGCAAACAGCCCGACGACGCTGTATACAAGCTTCTTGTTCTATCAGGACGAGACCGACAACAGCTTCGCAAACGAAAGTACGGTGGCTTTCGGTGCGACCGCATCGGGCGGACAGAATCGACTTATCAGCCGACCTGTCGATCTTTTTGATGACGACAATCCGCAAAACGTCGCGGTCGGAGCAGGCAACGAAGCGACAGTCGGTTCTGCTGGAATCGAGATCGACACGACCTACCTGATCATTTCGAAATTCGAGAACATCAATAGCCCGGTATTCGGGGGCAACGACATCACAGCAACGCTTTGGGCGTTGGACGCTGCGGGCTACGACCTCGTGAAAGGCGGTGGCATTACCGAATCAGAACTAGACGCCAATGCCGTTGCCAAAGCCAGCCGTACCGACGTCGGACCCGACTTTCCCCCGAGTCTGGTCGGTGGCGAATTTTTGAGACTTCAGAGTGTCACCGGATTTGGTATCAACAATCGCTCAACTTTCGATGAATTTCGCCTATTCACTGACCTCAACGACGTCAATACCGTTATTCCCGAGCCCGCGTCGCTCGCCCTGCTCGGATTGGGCAGCCTCTGCCTCCTCGGAAGCCGACGCCGATGAGCCCGACCTCGCCCGTCGGCCCGCCACCGCGGGCCGACGGATTTGCCTTTGCCTTTTCACCTAGTCCGATTTCCCCTGTTCCCGTCCCCCGCCCCAAGGTGCCTCATGAAAGCCAAGCCCGCCTTCACATTGATCGAACTGTTGGTCGTCATCTCCATCATCGCCCTGCTCATCGCCATCCTGCTGCCGGCGCTGGGGGCGGCCCGGGCGACGGCACGGGCGACGGCGTGTCTCAGCAACGCCAGGCAGATGGGTCTTGCCACCATGATCTACGCCGACGATTACGACGCACTGTTTCCCGCCGGCTTTGGCACCAGTTCGTTTGGTGATCCAAAATGGTACGCCCGGCGTGCTGTCGGTCAGTATCTTGATACAGCTGCGGTATACGAATGCCCCGCCGACGAAAGCCCGTTGATTATCACGACCGCTGGGTATAACTGGAACATGGTCGGGACCAATGTTGAAGCAGTGTTGAGCTATATGTACAACCCCGGGTGGGACCGCACAGTGGCGTATCGCAAGCGCGATTTTTTCGAGACTCCTAGCGAAGTCCGGATGATCACAGATACCGGAGAAGGAAACCCACAGAATGGAATACACGCTTACGACAGTGCCGCGAACTGGACCGGACAGTTTCCCTTTATACGTCACCGTGGCAATGTGAATGTCAATTTTTTTGACGGTCACGCCGCCCAGGTTCCCGGGGCTGAAAACATGGCCGACGGCCCTGAATGGAATCGTGGTACAGGCGGTTGGTTCCCCGGTGAAGATCATCCGTTCAGCAGAGCGTGGGACCCTGCTTACAGGCATAGCCAAGTGTTGCGTTGATAATCGGGACATGTCTGGTTGACAGGTCTACATATCAAGGAGTCTTAAGTGATACTGAGTTATAGAACAGACATGTTTCGATTTATCTGTCTGCTAATCTTCATCAGTTTTCCCGTTGTAATTGCGCTTGCCGAAGAACCGCCCGCAGGCGAACTCCATGAAGCCGAGACGATGGAGGAAGCGGATGATTATGGAACGGTGATCGAGGACATGGATGCGTCGGGGGGGCAGGCGGTGACCAGTGGGCAGGATTGGGCGCCGGTGTTTCGTCTTGCGGTCGATGCAGAGATGCCCGAGCGGGTGAAGATTTTTGCTCGGCATCGGGGCGGGCCGATTCAGCTCAAAGCTCGTATCGATGGAAAAACGAAAGAACTCAAGTGGGTCTGGGACAAGCCTGACGCGTACCGATGGTCGAACTTCGGGACCTTCGACAAGTCGCAACTCGGCGACCGGATTGAGATTATTCGTGGCGAGGGGGATGCACCTCGGCTTGATGCCGTGGTGCTGCAGCCCGTCGACGCAGGCGATGCCCCGCAGAACGCCGCCGAGGCCGGTATTGACGAGAACGCAATGCGTGGCGGTGCGTTGCCAGCTTTTAAGCCGGATCCCGACCTGCCCGCCCTGCCGGTCAATCTATCGATCGACTGGTCGGCCCAAATCGGCCAAATCACCGACGCCCACTGGGGCGTCGCTTTATTTCACGCCGTCGACGGAAAGGCTGCCGACGATCACGGCTATATCGAATTTCTGCAAACCATCAAGCCTGGCATCGTCCGCATCCATAAAGCCGATCAAGGCAAATTGTGGATGAACACAGACAAGAAGAGCTTTGATGATGGTCTGCCGATTTGGGATATTCAAAAGATAAAAAATGCATTGGCTCCGGTAAAGGCGATCCGCGATGCGGGAATCGATGTGCGGTTGATGCTTAACCACGGCTATTGGCCGAGTTGGTTTGCACAAGGCAAACTGGTCGATCCTACTGACTACGAGCAAGCCCGCCTGATCACCCGCGATCTCGTCAACGCTGTAGAAGCGACCGGCGTCCGTGTCGACTTCTGGGAACTGCTCAACGAGGCGGATAACACCTACACCAAACAGGCCAGCATCGAGGCGATGTGCGATTTGTTTAATTTGATGGCGTATGCGGTGAAGCAGGAGGATCCGGAGGCACGCATCGGCGGGCCAGCGTTGACTTGGGCCAATCCGCAATGGACCGAGCCGTTTCTAGATCGCTGTGGAAGCCAGATCGATTTCATCAGCTGGCACAACTATGCGAGTGGCGAGCCGACGACGAGCAATGAGGATTTATTCGCGCGGGCTGACAAGATCGTCGGTCATCTGAAAGATGTCCAGCAGCAACTCCACGCCCGTGGACTGAATGAGGTGGAGACCTACCTTACCGAGTTCAATGTGCAGTGGACGTGGCAGCCATACGAGCGGCGACATGCAAACAATGTTGGAGCGGCTTTTATTGCAGGCGTCGTCACGCGATTAGCGGAACAGGACATTGATGGCATCACGATGTGGCACGCTAAAGGCAACGCCTACGGGCTCATCGACAGCGAGGATCGGCTGCGGGCGACCGGGGCTCTCTACCAGCTCTCGCCATGGCTAAGCGGGCGGATCGCGAAGGCAGATCTTCAAAATGCATCAGCACCAGAGCAGGACGATCATCTCCAGATCATCCCTTTGGTCCGCACGGATGGCGGGCGTTCGCTATTGATGATTAACCAGGGAGAGGCATCGGCCCAAGTGTCCGCTTCGGGTGAAGCGTTCTCCAGCATGACATCACTCGCCACGATCGACTTCGAGGGGCTGCATATCTCGCCGTTCGATGGTGAAGCTGTTTCGCTGCCGGGATGGTCGGTCGCGCTGCTGACCGATGCGCAGTTGCCTTGGCCCGCGGGATCTCAGCCGCTGCCGGGGCAGCACGTAAATTTCGATTGGTGATGTTCAGGCAACTCGGCCCAGCGAGTCTTCAACATCATCGGTGAGTTCGGTGCGGATACGCAGGATATCGTTTTTCCTTGCGAAGAACGCATCGATCGCCGCGGGATCGAAATGACTGCCCCGCCCTTCCTGCAGGATGGCGAAACACTTTTCGATTGGAAAGGGGTCTTTGTAGGGCCGTTTGGAACTCAACGCATCGAACACATCCGCCACCGCAGTGATACGACCCTCGAGCGGGATGTCCGTGCCCTTGAGGCCGTTCGGGTAGCCGCTGCCATCCCATTTTTCATGATGCGTGCTGGCGATCCGTGAGGCCAATCGTAGGACGTCGTAAGAACATTGCCCTTTCGAATTGATGCTATCAACTTCACAGTGTTTTGCCATCGGCTTACTGCCACCTTTGGCATCCGCGATGATGCTTTGCCCATGCCAGGTGTGATCCTTGATGATCGAGAACTCGCCTTCGCTAAGCTTGCCCTCCTTCAGCAGGATCGAGTCCGGCACGCCGATCTTACCCACGTCGTGGAGTGTGGCCGCAATGGCGATGCTTTCAGTGAGTTCCTTACTCAGGCCGAGTTCTTCAGCGAGCACCGCCACATATTGGCTGACGCGTTTCACGTGCACGCCGGTATCGTCATCACGGTATTCCGCAGCTCTTGCGAGACATTCCACGATCTCGTTACGAGATTTTCGTATCGCCTCGGTCCGCCGTTCTACCTCTCGCTCCAGAAACGCGTTGTGCTTCTCGAGGAATTCGGCCTGCTGCTCGATCTCGACCAGACTATCGCGGAGTTTGATCTGGTCAGTGACCTGCCCGGCTAGTTTCTTGAGCTGTTTCCGCTGCGATTCGTCAAAATCTCGGGGTTTATCATCAATCAGGCAAAGCGTGCCTAACGCGAAATCATTGACATCCTTTAGCGGCGCACCGGCGTAGAAGCGGATATTCGGCGGTCCTGTTACGAGTGGGTTGTCGGCGAATCTTGGGTCTTCAGGGGCATTGGGTATGACCAATACATCATCCTGCAGAATCGCGTGGCTGCAGAAAGCCACATCACGCCCCGTCTCGCAGGCGGTCAGTCCACACTTGGCTTTGAACCACTGGCGATTTTCATCGACGAGGCTGACCAAGGCCATCGGTACGTCAAACACCTGAGCGGCCAGTTGCACGAGGTCGTCGAATCCGGCTTCGGGAGCCGAGTCCAATAAATTGTGGCCTCGCAGAGCCTCTAGCCGCTGAGCTTCATTTTCCGGAATTGCTGCAGGAATCATACCTACAGAAATCGGCAATCTGGAAGGTCCACTTCAGACTAAAACAACTCTGAATCGATAGTTTTATATCCGTTTAAGACTTGTGACGGATCGTATTTTAAGTCAAGTCAAAGCGAAATAAACGAAGATCAAAATACCGATCACCGGGCCACCTATACCCATCAGGCCGAATACGATCAAGGCGACCACCCACAGCGATGCCCCGTCTGTGCTGGACTGACTGGGCCTGTCCGACTCGGAAGTCAACTCAGGAGATCGCGCAACCATGAACTAGTCTTTAATTTTGTATCTGTAATTCGACAAAAGCAGTTTGCTGACGGAAGAAAGCCTGCATCAATCGAACGCAGGATTGGGCTTACCCTTCTTGTATGGCCCGAAGGGATTGACGTAGACGTCGGTATAAAGCTCATCGATGCCGAGATCTTCGGACTTCTCAGCAAAATCGATGGCATCTTTGGACACCTGCTTGGCTTTCTTGTCGAGCTTGTCGATCTGTTCCTGCGTGGCCTGATCGGTGTCGATCAGGTGGTTGACCATGCGGTTGATGCAGTCGACTTCCTGCTTGTCGCTGACCTCATCTTTGGAGCGATACTTCTGCGGGTCGCTCATGGAGTGGCCCTGGTAGCGATAGGTCTTGACGTTGATGTAGCAGGGGCCGGGCGTTCGGCCATCTTTATCATAGGTCGGGATCTCTTCGCGTTTGCCGGTTTCTTCGTTGTAGTTGATCGGCCGGGCGTTGCGGCAGGCGTCGACTTCGCGTTTGAAAGTCGCATATGTATCCAGCACGTCCTGCCCGTCGCATTCGGCATACCGCATGCCATACATCTCGGCCCGCTGCTTCTGATCGTGAGCCATGGCCGTACCGCGGGCGATATCTGTGCCCATCGAGTAGCCGTTGTTTTCCAGCACGAAAATCAGCGGCAGGTTGTAGATCGACGCGAGGTTCATCGCTTCGTGCGTGGCGCCTTGGTTCAAAGCGCCGTCGCCCATGTAGCAAAGCGCAACGTTGTCCTTGCCGGTGTATTGGATCGCCCAGCCGAGGCCGGCCCCAAGGGGGTTCTGTCCGCCGACGATGGCATGTCCGCCATACATGTGATTCGGCTTGTCGAACATGTGCATCGACCCGCCCTTGCCCTTTGCGCAGCCGGTAATCTTGCCGAACATCTCGGCCATGCAGGCGTTCGGGTCCATCCCGCGTGCCAGGGCGTGGCCGTGGTCGCGGTAGGCGGTAACGATCGGGTCTTCGTGTTTGAGTGCTGCAATCGAGCCGACGGCGGTGGCTTCCTGACCGATATAGATGTGGCAGAAACCGCCGATCTTGGCTTGCTGATAGGCCTGCATCGTCCGCTCCTCGAAGCGGCGGATGAGCATCATGTCGTAAAGCATGTCCAGCAACTGTTCGCTGGACAGGTCTGCGACTGGGTCGGCGTGATCGGCCTTCTGCTCGACGGCTTCGGAGGGTGAGGCTTGTGTGGCGGTGGTCATACATAATCCTGTAGCAAGGTGCAGCAGGCGGGCTGAAATCGACGCATCCGGGGTCGATATAACCCGCACCTAAAGTGTACGGGTCGATCCGACGAGCGACAAGTAAATGGCGAAAGCTTTACAAGTTAAGCCGAGAAAATTTGCGATCCGACCAGCAGGTCGAAAGTCGCATCGCACGGTACATTGTATCGCAGTTGGGGTCCCCTCCGCGTTCCAAGGCTTAATCTGATTCGTTTTGTGTGGCATCGCCGGCATCCTGCGTACTGACGATCAGCCGATCCCCCGGGAGCGGTTGTCGGCCATGCTCAAACATATGCGGCACCGCGGGCCGGATGGCGAGGGTCTGGATATTCAGCCGAAGTGCGGTTTTGCCCACGCCCGGCTGTCCATCATCGATCTGCTCTCAGGCGAGCAGCCTATGCATGTCCCGCAAGCCGATGAGCATGGCCCGCTACATCTGATCTTCAACGGCGAAATCTACAATCACCGACGCTTACGCAAGAAACTCGAGAAGCGTGGCCACGTCTTTCGCTCGAACCATTCCGACACCGAGGTGCTGTTGCTCGGCTATCGCCAATGGGGCGAGCAACTACCCAAGCACCTGCACGGCATGTTTGCTTTTGCGATCTGGGACGAGGACGAGCGTCGGCTGTTCCTCTGTCGCGACCGGGTCGGCAAGAAGCCGCTGTACCTCAAGTGGTCGCCCGATGAACGCGAGCTGATTTTTGCCAGCCTGGTTGGAACGGTCGTGGCGGGCCTCCCCGATGCGGACCGAGCTGAGGTCAATACGAAAGCGTTGCTGAATTATCTCAAGCTCGGCTACACCTTTGGCTCATCGATGGTCGAGGGTATTCATGAATTGCCGGCCGCTCACTTCATGCGGATCGAGGCTGACGGCGAGATGCAGGTGCGACGCTACTGGCGGCCGCCACCCATCAGCAAGACCAGCACCAGCCTGGGAGTGATCGATTCGCTGGAGGAGGTGCTCACCGAAGCCGTCGCCGGGAGACTTGAGGCCGACGTGCCGTTGGGCGGATTTCTCTCGGGTGGAATCGACTCTTCACTGGTTTGCGCGATCGCTCAGCAACAGTTGAAAGAACGCGGCGGCGACGCGCTCAACACTTACAGCGTGGCCATGCCGGATGTGGATTACGACGAAAGCGAACACGCCGCGACGGTCTCGCGTCGGTTGGGGACGCGACATACCGTGCTCGAAACCCGGGTGTCGGATTCGATGGCCGACCTCGAGCACCTCATGCAGATCACCGGCGAGCCGACCGCGGACAGCTCGCTGCTGCCGACCTATTGGTTATGCAAAGCGGCCCGTCCTTTTTGTAAGGTCGCGCTGTCCGGCGACGGCGGCGACGAGCTTTTCGGTGGCTATGACCGTTACCGGGCAATGCGGCTGCTTCAACGACACGGCGGTTGGCTGAGCCGGATGCCGGCCGCGGCATTCCGCTCAACGGTAGGCCGGGCCAAGAGCCGACGTACACGCTTCGCCCGACTGGCACTCGCTGCCCGCTCCGGACCCGAGCCGAGCCGGCGGTATCGATCGATGATCCACCTCTTCGACGAGGGCGAGATCGAGAAGCTTGCCCCGGACCTTTACGCCGCCGCCAGCCAGAAGCCCGGCGGCGGCTTGCCTGCCTGGAAAGATTGGAACGATGTCACCCACGCCGCGATGCGCTGGGACTTTGAACATTATCTGCCGTTTGAACTTCTGCGTAAGGTCGACCGGGCCTCGATGGCGGTCTCGCTGGAGGTCCGGTGCCCGTTGCTGGATACGCAAGTCTGCGACCTGGCCGGCCATCTGCCGACGAGTGTGCTCATGCCCGGCGGCAAGCCGAAGTATCTGCTTCGACAACTCGCACTGAAATACCTGCCCCAGCCGATCGCCGCTCGACCGAAGCAGGGCTTCGCCGTGCCCATAGACAGGTGGTTTCGTAACGAACTCAAACAAGTCTGTGTCGATCGCATCGATGCCGATCGTTTGTCAGGCCTGGGTCTCAATGCCACGGAGGTCCGGCGATACCGCGATGAGCATCTTGCCGAGTCGGCCGACCACGGCCACCGCTTATTCGCCCTGCTGCAACTCAGCCTCTGGGCGACCTGGTTAGATCAGTATTAACAGTTGCAGCCCCGCGGTAACGCAGCGCTCAAGATTCGCAACTATAAATACCCTCATGCAAAACGATCAGGTCAGCGCGATGCCTACGAGCCGAAGGCTGAAAAAAGCAACACACCTGCTGTGCTTAGCGGTTGCGGGGTGTCTTGTTCTTTCTATATCCGCGTCTGCCGAGCGGCTGACCATCGGCACCTACAACCTGCAGAACTTTTTCGATGTCTATAACGACCCGTACACCGAAGACGAATCCGCGCAGGTCAAACCAAGACGCGAGGTGCAGGCATTGGCCCGGGCGATTGAGGCCATGAAAGCCGATGTCATCGTTTTTCAGGAGTTGGAAAACGAGCATCTACTCAAAGCTATGGTCGGCGAATTCCTGCCCGCTGGCGATTACCGCTACATCGCCAGCATCGCGACCAACTCTTCGCGTGGCATCAACCTCGGCGTCATCAGCCGACATCCCATTGCCAGCGTCACCAGCCACCGCTTTCAAACGCTGACGCATCCGGAGCGGCCTCGCGAGACTTGGCGGTTCGCTCGGGACCTGATGCGGATTGAGCTGAATATTGAGGGGATTGAGCCGGTGGTGATATACAATGTGCATCTCAAATCGAATCGGTCATTGCCACGTGATGAGTTTTCGATCCTGTTCCGCACCGCCGAGGCGATGCGGGTCCGGCAGATCATCGATGCCGAGTTGGATGATGATCCGGATTTTCTCGCGATTGTGGCTGGCGATTTCAATTCCAATTATGAAACCCGCCCGGAGCAGCCCCGGCCGTGGCCGGCGATGGCCCACCTCCTGGCCCCGACCGACTCGGGTAAGCCGGTACTTTTTGATGTCCATGTTGGACTCAGCGATGACGACCGCGTCACGATCCCCGGCAGTGGACGCTACCCCCCCGCCACGTTCGACTACATCCTCGCCACACCCGCAATGGCGACGCGCTACATCAAAGACTCCGCCCGCGTGATTCAGGATGCCGAGTTGACCCAAGGCTCGGACCACTACCCCGTCGTCGCGAGCTTCGATCTATCTCGCCGGTAGAATTCAACTCACCAACCCGGTTTCTCGCAGATAGGGGTTACTCCGACGCTCTTGGCCGATGGTCGAGGTTGGGCCGTGGCCGGGGTGGATCGTCGTGTCGTCCGGCAGGCTGAGCAGTTCGCGGTGGATCGATTGGATCAACGCCTGGCCGTCGGAGGTCGGGAAATCGAATCGGCCGATTGAGCCGGCAAACAGCGTATCGCCCACGATCGCAACGCCTTGCTCCGCACAGTAAAGCGTGATCCCGCCGGGGCTGTGGCCGGGCGTGTGGCGGACTTCAAAACTTAGATTGCCGAGTTGGAGTGTTTGGCCATGCACCAGCGTATCGCTCGGGTCCGGAGCCACCGTCGGCGTGTCGATGTAAATCGAAAGATTCAGCGAAGCGTCACCGGGAAAATCACGCTCGCTTTCGTGGATCCAGATGGGTAACTCTGGAAAGGCTTGACGAATCTCAGCAACCCCCGCGATGTGATCGACGTGGGCATGCGTCAGAATCAGCGTATTGGGCTTGAGACTGTGCTCACGGATGAAATCGAGCATCGGCTGGGGCCGCACCCCCGCATCCACGATCCAGCAAGGTTGTTCGCCCTCGCCCGCATCCGAATGCTGGGGGTACACCACAAAGCAGTTGGTCTGGTAGCTTCCCAGCGTAAACGTCTTGATCATCAGCGAATCAGCCATGGCGACAGTGTAGGGATCTCGTTTTGCAGCGGTCGCTTGAGTTTGATAATCTATATGGCTCGACCTGACCGGAAGCGGACGCCCGACAGGACCCCGCACACCCCGTACCGGAGACACACCTTGCCCGACCCGACCCCGAAACTATACGAAGGCCTCTTCCTCATGAGCCAGTCCGCGATTTCCGCGGGCGTCGGCTCAGCAATCGACATCGTCCAAGGCATGCTCGACCGTGCTGAAGCCGAGGTCATCACCCTCAACCGCTGGGACGAGCGTAAGCTCGCCTACCCGATCGAGGGTCAGAAGCGCGGCACGTTCCTGCACACGCTGTTCAAAGTCAACCCCGTGCAGATTGCCAATATCGAGCGTGACTGCAACCTCAGCGAAGACGTCCTGCGCGTCCTGATGACCCGGGCTGACTATATGGGTGAGACTGAGATCGAAGCGGCTAAAGCCGAATCTCAGACCGCCCACGACAAGGTCGCCCTCGAAGCCGAGCAGGCGGACGATGAGGAAACCACCGACGAGTCGGTAGAAGCCGTCGAAGAGAACGGCAGCAAAGCTGACGCCGAAGCGGAAACCGCGGAAGCGGCTTCCTGAACCGCTGACTCGGGCTGTAGCCGCTTTATTCTGACCCACCAAGCCCCACATCCATGGCCAGCTTCAACCGCGTCATCCTGATGGGTAACCTCACCCGCGACCCGGAGGTCCGGTACCTGCCGAATAACACGGCGGTGGTCGATCTGGGTTTGGCAGTGAATGACCGCTACCAAGATAAGCAATCCGGCGAGTGGGTCGATCGGCCCAACTTTATCGACTGCACCGCGTTCGGCCGATCCGCAGAGTCCATCGGCAAGTTCTTCAGTAAAGGTCGACCGATTCTTGTCGAAGGCAAGCTCCGCTTTGAGCAGTGGGAAGACCGCCAGTCCGGGCAAAAACGCTCCAAGCTCAAAGTCGTTATCGACCAGTGGAACTTCTGCGATTCCCGCTCGGGTAACGAGGGCGGTGGCGGTGGTGGTGGATACGGCAGTGGCGGTGGCAATGGCGACAGTGGATCACGCCAAGGCGGCGGCCGCAGCGCCCCACCCGCACAGAATTACGACGACGGCCCAACCCATCAGGCCGTCGAAGAGGACGATATTCCCTTCTAAGACATCTTTGATTCGAGCCGGTATGGCCCGAACCCCTTTCTTGGCGTCACGCACATCGCGGGGCGTCTAACTCTCAACACGAGGACAGGACCCATGAAAACGATTGAACTGCTTTTACTGGATAACGTCGATAACCTCGGCATCATCGGCGATGTCGTCAAAGTCAAGCCTGGCTACGCCCGCAACTACCTGCTGCCCACGGCCTCGCCGACGCCCCGACTCCCGAAAAGGTCGAAGAACTCGCCGCCCGGCGGGCCGAGGTCCAAAAGGAACTGGAACTGCTCGCCAAGGAACAGCAGAAGCTCATCGATAAGCTCGAAGATTACGAGCTGACCATCGAACGCTCCGCGAACGACTCGGGCCTGCTCTACGGCGGCGTCTCGCAGCACGACATCGCCGAGGCTTTGGTCGCGGAAGGCTTCGCCATTGAGGACCGCCACGTCCGCATCGGCGAGCAGATCAAACGGCTGGACAGCTACGACATCCCGATCGTCATCAACAAAGACCTCAAAACCGAGATCAAGCTCTGGGTTGTCAGTGATCGTCCGCTGGAAGACGAACCCCAGGAAGACGCCGAGGCCACCGCCGAAATGGAAGTCGTCCCGCAAGTGCCCGAAGGCGAAGCGGCCGAATCGAAGTAAGTTTTCTTAAAGCCTGTATAAAAAAAAGCCCGCGTCATTTAAGACGCGGGCTTCTTTAATTTTGAGCTACAAATACGGTCAATCAAACTCATCATCGCCGTCCACAAAGCCGACGAGCTTTCGGCTTCGGACGGGGTGTTGGAGTTTGCGGATGGCCTTGGCCTCGACCTGGCGGACGCGTTCGCGGGTGACCTTGAAGATGCGGCCGACTTCTTCGAGGGTATAGGTGTAGCCGTCGCCGATGCCGTAGCGGAGCTTGATGATTTCGCGTTCGCGGTAGGTCAGGGTCTTGAGCACCTGCTCGATCTTCTCCTTGAGCATCTCGCTCGTGGCCGAATCGACAGGGTTGTCCGCCTTTTCGTCCTCGATGAAGTCGCCGAAGTAGCTGTCTTCGCTCTCGCCGACGGGGCGGTCAAGGCTGATGGGGTGTCGGCTGATCTTCATGACACGACGCGCCTCAACGACCGGCATGCTCGCGGCCTCGGCGATCTCCTCGATCGTCGGCTCACGGCCTAGGTCCTGCAGCAGGCCCTTGGAAATATTCCGCAGCTTGCTCATCGTCTCGATCATGTGCACGGGGATGCGGATCGTCCGGGCGTGGTCGGCGATGGCGCGGGTGATGGCCTGGCGGATCCACCAGGTGG
>CAZFZS010000027.1:0-23901 GCA_964523485.1 uncultured Phycisphaeraceae bacterium
GATGATCGGCTGCTGCAGGCAGATCGTGCCGTCCCACGCCCGGCCGTCGCCCCAGCATTCCAGGAAATGCGCTTCGGGCAGCACCCAGCGACAGAGGCTGGAGGTGTGGTTGGCGTAGACCGAAAGGTGAGCGGTCGTCTTGACCTTGGCCAAGGCAGCCGCGACATCGAGATCGGCCGGGGCGTTGTAGGCCGGGTCGCCGCCTAGGATCAGCAGGCCATCCACTTCGCCCGCATCGATCTTCTCGACCAACTCGGCAAGCTTGTCCACTTGGCTCTTGCCATCAAATTCAGGCTCTTGAACAAACTTCACGGTCGTGCCGAGGCTGCCCAGGTGGCTGTTGATCGCCCATGCCAGGGCGTGGACAGCGGGGGGCTGTGATGGGCCAACGGTGATGAGCGAATTCAGACGATGCTTGTCCAGGTCCTTAGCGAGACGCTCGACAAACGCCTGCTGCATCGCCTCGAGCTTGCCGCTCGAATCGATGCCCGGCACACCAAGTTCGACTGCAAGCGCGTCGAGCATCGCGGCGACATGCGAGGGCTTGACCTGCAGGTGCTCGTCTGCGTTCGAGCTGGAGTTGGTCAGCGTCGGGCCGACCGCATAGACCCGGCTCATCGAAGGCTTATTCTTGTCGTCCAGCTTGCGACGGGCTTCGGCCCAGCCTCGCATATGCGAGAGCTGCGCGGGATGGGCCGTCAGCAAATCGCTGTCGAACATCGCCAGGACCTTGGCCTGCCTGAGGTCGTAGATCGGCCGCATCGCCGAGCCAAACGCCCGCTGAGCACCCAGAAGCTCGTTGTCACGGTTCAGCGGTTCCCAAGTGGTCCACGTCGCGTCGGGATTCGCTTCAAGGAATTGCTTTTTAATTGCTTGGAAAGAAGGGCCGGCATTCGCTTCGCTCAGCACCGCGAGCTTCTTCGCCTGGCTGAATTCCTTGGCGAAGTTTTCCCAGGTCTGGCGGGTATAAGTCTTGTTTTCGCCGCCGGCTTTCATCACCGAGCGCGACCGGTCCGGGTCGTACATGCTCAGGATGCTGGCCGAGGTATAGGCATCGGTCGGGCCGACCTTGATTTTTTTCTGCTCGTAGGCCTGCGGATCGCCGTCGCCCGGGACCATCGGGTTGCCGGCGAGGTACACCGGCCGACCGTCGACGCTTTCGACGAACAAGCCGTGGGCGACGCCGCCACGCTGGGTCATCGAGGCATAGGTTTCAGGGACGCCGGGCATCGTGCCTTCGGGCCTAGCGTTATGCGGAACGACGTATTCCTTGGGCCAACGTCGGCAGCCGGTCAGCGTCAGCCCCGCCAAGGCCATCGAAGCGCCTGCGAGCTGCATGAACTTGCGGCGCGACATCGACAGCAGCTCGTCCGGGTCGTAGCTGGGGAACTCTTCGGACAGCTTCGCGCGGACCTCCGGCCCGTTGGCGTATTCGTTGAGGCTCTGCCAATACTGGCGGCCGGCGGATTGGTCGTCGTTCGATTTCAACGTCATCGGTGGCACGTGGAGCAGCTCTGCATATACGCAGCGCTGTGGACTTGGTATTGCTTCTTCACCCGGTTGCCGACCAGCAACTGGGCTTCAACTTCGTCGGTGATGTTTTTGGCCTTGACCTCCGGGTCATCCAGCGGGGTGTAGCCCATCGCCGTGACCTGATCGGGCGGCCGGAGGTACTTCTCCGGGGCGCGGTGGCATTCGATACACCAGCCCATCGAGAGATTTTCGACTTGGTAGACGCCTTCTTCGCCCATGCGGTCGACCCGGCCGTGGCAGGTCGAGCAGCCGACGCCCTTGGTCACATGGGCCGCGTGGTTGAAGTAGGCATAGTCCGCGAGGTCGTGGACCTTGACCCACTGCACGGGCTTGCCCGTTTCGTAGGCTTCATATAAAGGTTGCAGCTTTTGGCTTTGCTTCTTGACGCCCGCGGCTGTGCCGGGGTTGTGACAGGTGATGCAGGTCTCGACCGTCGGGATCGCGGCGAAGGCGGCGTCTTTGACAGTGGTGTGGCAGTAGGTGCAGTCCATGCCCAATTCGCTGACGTGCAACTCGTGGCTGTACGGCACGGGCTGGACCGGGCGGTAGTCGAGGTTCAGCGTGTTGGGATTGAGCGCCAGCCCAACCAGTGCGGGCACGTAGAGGCCACCTCCCAGCACGCCGAGCACCAGCAGCGGCAGCAGGTAGTTAGCCCATCGAGGAAAGACGTATCGCGGCGATTCGTGGGGTTCAGTCACGGGGCAGAAAGCTCAATCTGATTAGTCATGCCAGGCCAAGCGCTTCGGCCCGAGCGCGTGCAGCGTAGCGAGTTCAACCGGACGTTTCAAAGTGATCGGCTGAAAATTGAAAAATATATAAGAAAGATCAAGCTGAATAGATGACCGATTCAGTAAAAACCCTACAAAACACGCGAAAAATCACCACTGCAGAAAATAAGCGCGACCCCATATAGCACCTGATCGATACCCATTTACCGGCGTCCAATAACCATCCGCGGTGAAAAGGTAAGGGTTCAAGCGCCAATTGAAATTCGTTCGCATTTAGCTTTCATGCGATGTCATCGTCTCGGCTGAAGCGGGCTTCATCAGGAGCAACAGCATCATCATGACTGCGCCCGGCCAGATCGCGTTTTGCGGTTGGCCGGTCACGATGCAGGCCGCCAGCGTCAGCAGGATGCCGATGCTCAGGACGCTCCAGATCGCATCGAGTCCCGCCGAGACCTCGGCCGAGTCTTCGGTTGCGGTCGGCTGGGTCGAGAAGCCTTTCATCCAGTAGCCCTTGAGAGCCTGATGATGCATGACCAAGGCGGCGGGCACAGCAAGGGCCAGCCAGAACAGCGGGACCAGCCCCCATGCCCGCGACCCGCTCCAACCATCCAGACCCAGCCGCTGCGACCAGGGCAGCACGATGACAAACGCCAGGCCCATCACCACGAGATGGGCGACCCATCGCCAAATTGCGGACTGCTGTCGAGGTGTCGATGGGTGGGTCATGAAAAACACTCAATTATAGTGACGTGGGTACTCTGCTTAGAAGATGAAACTATAACATTTCGATCCAACATCGAAATATGACATGAAAACAGACCAAAATTGGTAATTAAAAAAAATAATTTGTCGGCACAACTGTTTTCGCAGGAACACTTTAGGGGATTTCCCCGATATTTTGCAAGAAAAGCGTTAGACAAGCGGGAATCGATGGGCTATATTTATCACATCAACACAGCCCCCGGAAGGCGGTGAGTTGGGCTTCGGCCCACTCGCCGCTTTTTTTTTGCCTGCGGCCCGCCTCGCTGAAGCAGGAAGCGGCATTGGGCTATCATGCCGCGATGCAGGCTGCATTCAAGCACAAGCGGGTAGGGGCGAACTGCTACGCAATGGTGGCAGTGTTGTCGACGGCTGCGATTTTTGGTTTCTGCCTGCCGGGATGCGGGCTCCAAAGCAAACGGCTGGACGCCGCAGTTGCCCCCGAAGTGACGCGAAATCCAGCCGAAGCGAATACGAAGCAACCATACGAATCGACCACGCCGGCCCCGGTCGGCCGCCCGGTCCAAGGCCTGATCGGCCAAGTGGCAGGCGATCCGATCTACGCTCATGCGGTGCTCGATGGCATTGAAGAACAGCTTGCCGCCATCGGCCAACGCGAGTCATCCGAGGTTTTCCGCGAGCGGGCTTATGCTCTGATCCTGCGGCGGGTACAGGAAATCGTCCAGAACATGCTCACGCTCGATGAGGCGGAGCGGGCGCTCAGCACCGCGGAGCAGGCTGGGCTACGCATGATGATGGATTTTCAGCGGGAGGAGCTGCTGCGACGCTACGGCAGAGGTTCGATCGCCTTAGCCAAACGTAATATCGTCGAGCAGACCGGCACGACCCTCGACAAGACCTTGCAGGACTTTCGCGACACCGTCATCATCCGCACCTATCTCGACCGCAACCTCGACCCGCTGGTCGAGGTCAACCGCCGGGACATCGCCCGGTTCTACCGCGATAATTACGAGCGGTTCAATCCGCAAGCCAAGCGTGAGGTGTTGCTGCTCTGGGCATCGGATGAGGCGCAGGCGGAGGCTTTCCAAAAGCGACTCGAATCGGGCGAGCCGTTCGCCCAGGTCGCGGATGACCCCGCTAATGCGTATGCAGGCGGTAATTCGCCTTACGAAGTCACGGGCGATGCTGAGGTGTTTGGCAGCAAGGTCGACCCGGCGTTGTTCGACCTTGAAGCCGACCAATGGGTTGGCCCGATCCGTGAGCGTGGCCGATTCTGGTTCATTTATCTGCAAAGCCTCGACCAGCCGCAGCGCATTAGCGAACTCGAAGCCCAGGTCGAGATCGAGCGGACGCTCCGCGACAACCAGAGCCGGGTGCTGCGCGAGGATCTCGCCCAACGCCTCCGCGACGAGGGTAGTTTCACTGTCGAAGACGAGATGGCGCAAGCGGTGCTCGAAATCGCGGTGTCGCGGTACGCCGCGGCCAACTGAGATTTTGACAGGATGACAGGATTATCTTTTTGGATTTGCAGGATCAGCAAAGCCGCGGCGAAAGCAAGCCAATCCAAAATCCTCATTCAAAAATCCAAAATCGTTTCATCCTGCCCATCCTGAAAATCTTGTCATCCTGTCAAAATGCCCTTCCAGAGTCTCATGCAGCTCTTCGATCGCTTCCGACCCCTGCGCGGTGAGCATCGGCAACTCGGGCGCGAAGCGGAACGATTGGCTGCCCGGCACCTGAAAAAGCAAAACTACCGCATCCTCGCTCGCAACCTCAGGCAGCGGCACGGCGAGATCGACCTGATCGCGATCGACCAGGACGGCCCGACTCTGGTCATCGTTGAAGTCAAAGCCGGCCAGGCCGATGCCCCGATCGCCCCGGAACTCCGCGTCGGCCCCGCCAAGCAACGCAAACTCATCAGCCTCGCCGCCACGCTGGCGAGAAGCCACCGCCTCACGCATTCGGCTTGGCGTTTCGATGTCGTCGCGGTGGAGTATCACCAAGGCAAACCGCCTTTGATTCGGCATTACGCGAACGCGTTTGAAGTGCGGTAGAGAGGTAATCTGTCCGGAAATACCGAAGCTTGGCTTTACAAAAAAAGTACTTGTTCACTCTCCTGCTTTAGTGGGGCGGGCATTGACGTCAGGCCACGATGGGTCAAGCGAATCGTGGCCTGCCTAAAGCGGCAAACCGCGCCACCCATTTGAAATGTCTGGGTATTGAGTTCCGTTGACCTACAATGGTGTGGTTAATGGTCGAGCTTCAATCCATACATCCCGGTGTGCGGACGTCGGCTTATCGTCGTTTGGGCCCACTGATGCTCATGTTGTCCAGCAGCCTGTTGGCCGCTGCTGGTTTGGCCGATGGGCAAAGCACCTTGCATCGCGATGCCGAGCCGACACAGCGAGTTGTCTATCACTCGCCTGATATTAAAAACCAACGCTTCCAAATCCAACTGCCAGACTTCAGCGCCCGCCAAGCGCTCCAGGCGACGCTGCTCGAAGCGTTGATGGAGGTCTACCCGGATGCGGATGCGTCGACCCAGCGCGGCGTCATGCGGCAATACGAAAAGCTCGGCCGCGCCGCCTGGCCCGCCCGGCATCAGGTGCTGCACGCAGTCACGTCCGATGACCCGGCACTGCAACTGCAAGGCCTATCCACCGCGAAGCATCTCATGTTGCACGACAAGACTTTGCAGCAAGCGATACGAGATACTTATGAAGCGGAGGCAACCGATGATTCGGTTCGTCAAGCCGCTGCAAAAGTACTAGCCATCACCGACCCAGCCCTGCGTCGCAAGCAGCTGTTGACCGCCTTTGATTTGCATAAAGATGACCCGGCCGAGATGCGCAAGCTTATGGATGAGCTGCTGTTTCTCGACGCCGACCGTTCCGCGTTTGTGCCGTACCTCATCGAGGCCTTAGATCATGCAGATGCCCACACCCAATGGGTCATCGCGGAGATTCTCATTCAACTCGGCCCCGCGGCAGCCGAGGCCGAATCCACGTTGGAACATCTCGTAAACCCGAAAGATGACGGCCCCCCGCAGGCGATCACGACCCGCAATCGCCTGCATTTCGCAAAAGCCTGGCTCGCCGTTGCATCCGAGCAAGAGAAAAACCTCAGCGAATTACGGATGATGGTGGAGCATCCGAAAACACCCGAAGCCCTGCGATCGGGACTGCAGGAACTTTTGGACAAACTTCAAGAAGAAACTTGAACCAAACCGGGGATGAAGTTCTGCGAATCCCCGGATGCCCTCGGTCGAACCATCCGCGGAGTCGTAAAAGCTCCATCCCCGGCGTAGATTCAAACCTGTCGCGTCGAATTTAAAAACTCAGATTGAATCCCACCCGGACGTATGCCGCGTCGTCCAACTCCCGGACGGTCTCGTCATCTCGCACATCCCAGCCGCGCGAAAACTCCTGCTCAAATGCCCAGCCGACTGCGAGGATCAACTCCGCATCCGGCGTCGGCTGATATCGCACGCCGGTTTCCGCTCGGTCCTGCGCAAAGAACAGTCGGCGGTTCTCCTCATCGCCATCCAAATGAAAACCCCGTGTGCTGGAGGTGTATTGGGCAAAGGCGTGCCACTGGTCGGTGACGGCGTACTCGATCGTCGCTTGACCACCGATCGGGACGAAATATGTCACATCAATCGTCCACTGATCGTCCGGCTCGTAATGAAAACGTGAGAAGGGCAGGCCCAGCGTGTAGTACGTCCCGCGGTCGATGTATTCGGTGTACTGGATCGAAGGCAGCGGCACATCGGGCAGAAACACTCGGCTGCCGTCGTAATCAATCACAAACAACAAAAACCGCTTTTCATCCAGCATCTTGCGGGCATACACGGATCCGACGCCGAACCAAGCATCTTCATCCGCGAACGGTGTGTCGCCGGCGAAACCCACGCCGGCCGTGACGCCCCAATCCCAGTCGCCGGATTGCCCCAGGCCCTTGCCAACCGCGACCGTGCCGTTCATCAATCGCTCGGGCAGCAACGGGTCGTCGGTGTCCAGTTCGATCTGGTCGTACGCCCAGCCGAACGAGGGGGCGCCGAGGGTTTCGGTGTCGTATCGCGCTCGGCCGATCGAGATGACGCGGGTCAGGTCGATATCGTTGCCGCTGTCTTCGACGGTGGTGTCCTGGAAGCGGATCGAGTTGGTCATGCCGACCGATTGGCCGGGCTTCCAAGGTACGACGACCAGGGCGCTGCCGACTTGGGCGGATGCGGTGATCGGCACGAGCAGGCCAGCGAAGACGAGCAGTATTTTGAAGAGAGTTCGCATCGGCAATGATCCGGGGTGAGCGACGGGTCCGACGCATCTTAGTCAGTCGGCAGCGGGTAGCCTTGGCGATTGTCGCGGTTGTAGTGCGCCATCGCCTCGGCGGGGCGTCGGCCGAGGCGGTCGAGCAGAAGCATGTACCAATCACGGAGCAGTTGGCGGATGATGCCATGCTTGAGAAATCGGCGGGGGCTGGTGGTGATGCGCTGCGGCAGGCAGAAAAGTCGGCCATGCTTCTTGAGTGCTCGGCAAAGGTCGACGTCTTCGAGCAGGTGGGCTTGCGGGATGCCGCCGATGGCGTCTAGGGTCGAGCGACGGGCGAAGATGCCCTGGTCGCCGAAATAGATGCCGGTGATGCGATAGCGTGTGCGATTGCAGAAGATGGTGAAGCGCAGCAGCCGACGGTTCAGCCAGGACACGCCGCGGGTGTTGAAGCGTTGCGCGAAGGCACCGCCGACGACGGCGGGGTCGGCGAGGCTTTGGGTGATGGCTTCGTGCCAATCTTTCGGCGGGGCGGTGTCGGCGTGCAGGAACCAGACCGCCTTGGCCTCGGGGGTGAATGTTTCGAGCGATTCGAGACCGGCCTGCAGCGCCGCCGCCCGACTGTCCAAACCCTTTCCGGTCAATACGGTCGCACCTGCATCCCGGGCCAGCTCCACGGTCTTATCGGAGGAGTCGCAGTCCGCGACGATGACGCAGCAAGCCCCGCCTTGAATCGCCTCGCCGACGGTCGCGGCGATGTGCTGCGCTTCATTCAACGTCGGAATAATGACCGCGATCTGCATGGTGGTAAATGACCTCGAGATACCTGTGAGATTAACCCATGCCGCGGATGAGGCTTTGCGAATCCGCGGATCGTGTCGCAGATAATTCGATTCGCAGATCAGTAGAGCCTCATCCGCGGCTCCATAAATGTGAAAAGGAATTATCGATCAAGATACTCCACCGCCACCTGCAGTTGAATCGCGGTCGGGCTGACGTCGATGGATTGGACGGTGGCGGCGCGGTGGCCATCCACAGGCAAAACGATCGGGCTGACCGCCTCGCCTGCCGCGATCTGGTCGATCAGTTCGGCATCCGCCTCGCCCGCTTCTTCGAGCATGTTGGAAAGCTGATCGGTCAGCCAGGAGCGTGGGATGGATTGTCGGCCCAGTTGGACGCCGGTGATTTGGAGGCTCGCTTGGCCATCGTCGGTTTGGCCGGGCGTCAGCATGATGCTGAGGATTTTCGGCTGACCGCCGCTCATGACTTCGCCCGCCAGCACGATCTCGCCATCCCGGCCGGCGATCATCACCTCGCCGAGTTCGTTCGGCCAGGGTTGACCTTGATTCTCAAGATAGCTTTTTAATCGCGTTGCCAACCAAGCGTTCACCATGCCCAGGTCCAGCTCGATGGTACGCGAGCCCTCGCCCGGCTCGATTGGTCGAGACCACTCGCGTGGTGCTTCCATCTCCAACTGCTGGGCGAGACCCTGCATATCCAGCGTCGGCGTCTCCTGCAGATACGCCCGCCGATCCTGCCAATACGTCGGCTCGGCCTGGACCTGCCAAATCACCCTTGCTACGACCACCGCCAACACCACGATCAACGCCGCCAATACCCATACCCCGAACCGGCGACGGGTCCGCCCGGGCTCGAGCCGATCAGACTTTTCAAGATTCCCGGGGGCGGGGCCGCTCATGACTCGGTCACCGCCTCGGCCGCGGCGATCAACGCCTGATGCAGCTTCTCATGGTCGCCCACCGCCACGATCAGCTTTTCCAATTTCTCGATCCGCTCAACACTGCCCATCGGCTCAAAGACCGTCGCGATCGCCTCATCGCCTAATGCCTCAAATGCCGCGACAAACCACGCCCCCGCCCCCGGAATGTCCGAAGACCGTACCGGCTCATTCAATGGCAAGTTCCGCGGCGCATCGACCCGGCAACTCACCGACAACCCCCGATACGTCGTCAACTCCCACTGCGCATCGCCCGGCTCACTCAGACTCAGCAGCACTTCGACAAACAGGCCCCGCTCGGTGATCTGCTGATCCAGCTCTAACGCATCTTCATGATTGCAGGGCGGGGTCAGAACCAGACAGCCTTTGTCCGGCATCGAGTACCCCTCGGCGGTGCCGAGTTGGATCGTGTGGTCTTCCGCAATCATCCGCCGTTGCCGCCGACACTCCTGCAAGGGCAGCACGATCCGGGCATAAGCGGTCCAGTTCTGCTGCTCCTTGGCCATGAGCAGTGCCCGCAGACACATCGCCTCCGACTCGAGGTAACGCATCTCCACCAGCGCCCGGCTGGCCTCTTCCATCAACTCATGCAACGTCTCAGCCATCGGCAGAGTCTAGTGCACTCGTTATGCAAGTGTTGATCGTTGCGATGAGAAGCAAATTTGACAGGATGACAGGATGGGACAGATGAATAGGATGGGAACACAGCATTTAGGTTTTCAATTGTGAATGTAGGCACCTTTGACTTTGCTAAGCGGATGCGATCAAGACGCCCCTACAAACTCAATCAGGATACTTCGTGCCGCCCGCTACACATCGATTGAAAACGCAGACTGATATTTTCTGATCGTTTCAATCGAAAAATATCCCGTCATACTGTCAAAATTCATTTTGATAAATAGTCAAAGTCAAGCGGAAACGAACGCCTTATAAATTGCCCGCACCGCGGTTTCGAAGTCGGCGACGTCCACCCCGGTGATGATGTTCAGTTCGCTGGAGCCCTGGTCTATCATGCGGATGTTCACGCCGGCGTCGGCCAGGGCGGAGAACAGGCGGGCGGCCATGCCGGGCGTTGAGGCCATGCCTCGGCCGACCGTCGCGATCAAGGCCATGTCCGGGTCAATCGTCAGGTCGTCAGGATTGCACTCGGCCCGGAGGCGATCCTGCAGCTGATCGAGTTTGCCTTCCAACTCGTCATCGCCGACCACGACGCTGAGCGTGTCGATCCCCGAGGGCATGTGTTCGAAGGAGATGTCCATACGTTCAAGCACGCTCAGCACCGCTCGGCCGAAGCCGAGCTCGCTGTTCATGTTGGTTTTTTCGATGCTGATGACCGTGAAGTCCTTCCGACCGGCGATGCCGGTGATCGTGCCGACGGCAAGGCCGGTCGTATCCGCGGTGCCGATGATGATCGTGCCGGGATCGTCTGGGGCGTTGGTGTTGCGGATGTTGACCGGGATGCCGGCGTCGCGGACCGGGAAGACCGCCTCGTCATGCAGCACGGTCGCGCCGGAATAGGACAGCTCGCGGAGTTCGCGGTAGGTCACGGTGGCGATGGCTTTGGGTTGGTCGATGATGCGCGGGTCGGCCATGAGCAGGCCTGACACGTCGGTCCAGTTTTCGTAGACCGCGGCGTCGATGCTGCGGGCGACGATCGCGCCGGTGACATCCGAGCCGCCTCGACTGAAGGTCTTGATCTGCCCGCTGCCGGTCGCACCATAGAAGCCAGGCACGACATGGACGGGCTGGTCGTCGCCCGGCCGAATGCGGTTGCGAATCGCGGTATAGGTCGCATCTTCGAGCAGTTTGCCTTGCTGATTGAACAGGACGACTTCGGCGGTTTCGACAAACTCGCCTTGCAGAGCGGCGGCGATCAGCTTGGCGTTAAGATGCTCACCCCGGCTGGCTGCGAAGTCCGGGCCATGGTTCTGGCGGGCGGCCTCGGCGATGCCTGATTTGGCTTGACTCAGCCAATCGTCGAGCGGCACATCCACACCCAGATTGTTCGCGATGCTGCGAAACCGCTGCTCGATCACACCGAAAGCTTCGTCGAAGGACACACCACGCTCGGCCGCCTCGTGGCAGAGGTACAGCATGTCCGTGATCTTCTGATCGTTCGATGATCGCTTGCCGGGCGCGGACGGCACGACCACACGCCGACGCGGGTCGGCCCGGACGATCTCGAGCACCTTGCGGATCTGATCCGCATCCGCCAAAGAGGTGCCGCCGAACTTGCAGACAATCGGCCCCTTCCTCTCTGGATTGGAAACCTCCGAGGGCGGGTTGAGCGGGGCGGCCGATTTGTCTTTTCCGGTGGCAGGCATGGCCGAGTAACTTAGCGGGGCGGGGGGTACTCGACAATGACGCGGTGCAACGTATACTGCACGGCCCGACATCAAGCCCGGATGGCGGAATTGGCAGACGCGCGGCGTTGAGGTCGCCGTGGGAGTAAAATCCCTTGCAGGTTCGACTCCTGTTCCGGGCATTACCCCCGGGCCCCCGGAAGTTGGCAACGGCGATGAAGTTGCCGATTTCCGGGGTCGGGGCACAACCCGCCTCCTTAGCTCAGTTGGTTAGAGCATCGGATTCTTAATCCGCAGGTCCTAGGTTCGAGTCCTAGAGGGGGCATTTTCCGCAACATCAGAGACCGGCCCAGCGATGAAGTGAAGCTGGCTCAGCGGGCAATACGCAGCATGCAGTGTCTGCGTTTCACAGGCGGCCTTGCCCCAGCCGGGCTTTCGATCACCAGCTGATTGGCCGGAGTAGCTTTTTCAATGCCCCTCAATTATGTCGCTGACGCTTCCGGGGTATCGCCGAATCAATCTCGGCCAAGGTCAACTCGCCGCTGACTGCGAACGGTTTTAGGGCTCCATCAAATCTTTGCGTTGCCAGACGCGGACATAGTCAATCACAAAGTCGGCGGGCAGCTGGGCATCGTCTAAGGCGTTGTTGTCCCAGCCGCCACTGACCATGTAGAGGATCGGGTAGGACGGGACGCTGGCGATGCGGTCGTTGGTCCAGCGGGCGACTTCTTCGCCGTTGGCGTAGAACACGGCTTCACCTGGCAGCCAGAGCAGGCCGGAGGTGACGTAGCCCTCTTCGTCATGCCCGGCATAGACGGCGGTCGAGCCGGTGGCCTTGTGATTCTTGTCGTAGCCGTCGAAGTGCATCGCGATGTTGTAGCGGTACGGCCCCCAGCGGGTGAGGTGTTCCATGATGTCGAACTCCATGCCGCCATGCTCGGTCATGCTGCGTTTCCAGCGGGGCCAGTCTTCGTTACCGCGGTCGGGCATCGTCCAGAACGCGGGCCAGAGACCATCCGCCTCAGGCAGCTTCATTCGGGCCTCGAAGTAGCCGTAGGTCTGCGTCCATTTGTCGTAAGTGTCGAGGTAGCCGACCGCGTAGTCGGTTTCCGACTTGCCGGTCTTGGGGTGCTTGTCATTCGGGTCATCATTCATGTACCCGGTCTTTTTCTCGTAGCGAAGGGTGACCTTGCCATCCTCGACGATGACATTGTCTTTCGTGAAGTGGCTGCGACTGTCCCAGTAGTTGTTGGTGTAGATGTTCCAAGTGTCGGTATTGATCGCGTCGCCGTCGAAGTTGTCCTCGAAGGTCAGCTCCCATTCGCCGCTGACCGGTGGGCGTTGACCGACCCAGTCGGGCAATTCCACGGGCGGGGCGGTGGCCCGCACGGAGTTGACCCGCAGCCGGGCATTGGGCTGGTCGGCAGAGACGAGCACCGCGGAGATGCGGTCGCTCAACACGCTGTTGCCCGTGCCCGATTGGCCGCTCATGTGGCCCTTTTTGATGGTGTCGGGTCCGACCCAAGGTTTGCCCGACATGAAGGTGGTCACCACGACCGCCGACTCGCCCGGTGCGAGTGGCTGCTGCGTCGTGCCTCGGGGTGAAGTGTTGCCGTCACTCTGAACACGAACCCGCGGGCTGACCGCCCGATCGCCGATGTTTTCCACCTCCACCTCGACCCGCCAGGCATCGGTGAGATTCCATCGTCCCAAGGCGGGCTTGATCGCGGTATATGCATCTTCACTATTGAGTTTCAGCACGACCGCGTCGTCCTGAAACGAACTCTCGGACTGCTTGCCCCCGAGCGCGAGGTCTTTTTTCGAGTCCACACCGTCGCCGAGCATCACGCCGTCTTTGGGTGTGACGCGGATGTTTTTCGGGTTGACCTTGGGCTTCTCGCCCGCTTCGCCGGCGGCGGTGATCGAATCGACACGCAGGTTGATCGTCTTCTTTGACTTGCCGGTGAAAAGCAGCAACTGCGTGACGGCTGAGGAGTCGAGCTTGTAGCTGGGCTTCTTGCCATGGCCATAGCCGAAGATCACTCGGATGTCCTTGGTCTCGCCCGGCTTCATCCAGCGGGCCTCGGTGTTCCAAGGGCTTTCCTTCCAGTCGCCCGCGTTGTCGATGCGGAGGTTGACGCCGATGGCGGTCTCGCCGGTGTTGGAGACGCGGGCAATGATGTGGCCGTAGTCGGACAGGTCCCAAGGCTTGCCGTCGGCCGGGGCGATCGCGAGCCCGGGATAGCCCTCTTTGCCCGGCTCGATCTTGATGTTAAGCGCGGTATCGACGCCACTCATGCCCGGCTCGGCTGTGACTTGGGAAGAGGTCGGCTCCAAGCTGATGCTGTCGCCGTTGATATCGAGCAGCGGCCGCGCCTCGGCGGTGTGGGCGGCAGAGGTGAGCGACAGGGCCGTTATAAGCGTGAAAGCGAAACGGACGGGGCGGCTGGCCATGAAGAGACTCCAGGGGTTGGGTCGGTTGGTAGGGAGGAAGATTCTTGTCGGACTAAGAAAAACGCCGCCGTCCAAGGCATGGACGGCGGCGGTAGGTGTCATGGTGTTCGCCGCATCGGTGGGCTCAGGCCTTGCCATCACGACGCCGGCCCATCACGAGCAAGCTGCCCAGGGCGACGAGCGCCAGCGACCCGGGCTCGGGGACGTTGGCGAAGACCTCGACGTAGCCGCCGCCGACATCATTCACGAATAAGTCATAGATAGTTTCATTGATGATCTCATCGCCGATTTGGCTCTGGGCATTAGCGACCGAGGTTTTGAGACGAAGCACGCTGTTTTCACCGCTGATCGCCACCGCGCCTCGGTCCTGTACATGAGAGCTGGAGGCGTCGACTTGAAGTGTGCCCTCGTCGATCCGAAAAAGATACGTGCTTCCCGTGCCGCCAAACCCATCAATCTGCGAGGTGAAGCGTAGCAGGCCTCCGCCGTCTAACCGCATATTTTTACTGCGTTGATAGTAGTCCTCGATGATCACCGTGTTTTCGATTACCCAGGTATGGCTGTTTTTCTGATTAAGGTTGGTCGTGATCGTATTTACGCCGGTGCCGGTGCTGGTCAGGTCGTCACTGTCATCGAACGTGCCGCCGGCGAGTGTCCAGCCGCCGCCGACGAATGCGATATTGTTCACTTTCTGAGAACCGCTCTTCGTGACCGTCTCGGGAGTAGCCACGGCGTCGCTGAATAACAGGTCTGTACTGAAGTCGCTGCTGGGCGGCACACTGTCGCCGACCCAGTTGGCAGCGGTGTTGAACAGTCCGTCGTTGGCTTCACCGTCCCAGGTGAACGTCGCGGCATGGCTGGCGGTGCTCAATATCCCAGCGATGGCTAAAGTTGCGGCACTGATTCGAAAGAGTGGAGATGGAAAAACTTGCATGGAAAACCTCCGAAGGTGAGAAAAAATGAAAAACCATTGGGTGCTCGATAGGCAGATCAGGTCTAGTTCAATACTGCTTTTCGACGTTGATTTGCTTGTTGAGCACGGAGCCGAGGGGCATGGTTTGAGCGTGGCCGTCGACGAAGCCGAGGTTGGCGGCGGTCTGGTTGGCCTGGCGGTAGCGGATCGTGCCGGGCGGCGTGTTGGACTTATCGTGATTGCTTTGAATCTGGACCTTGCCCTTAGGGTTGCCGATCGATTCGTACCAGGTGAAGATGCTGTTGGCCGAGCCGTTGATCCCGGTGGCGCGGTAGGCGACCGAGCCGTAGCCGCTGCCGGTGGCCCCTTGCGAACCGCCATCGAAGCTGTACGTCACCGTGAATGGTGCCGCCATGGCCGGACTGGCCAGCAACGCGGCAGCGAGAGCCGTCGAGCGCAGTGTGTGGGTTCGAGTGAGACTGACTAAAGACATCGTTACCTCCTTAAAAGTGGTGAGTGAACAAGGAAACTGGTACATCGAAACTCCTTTGAAATTGCAAGAACTAGGACTTGAGAAAATGTTGTTGGCACGAAAAAAACATCCAGCTGTCGCATCAGCGATCAGTTCGCCCGGAAAGTGATTTCGCCGTTTTGGTAGGCCGACAAAGCATCGGAATACGTCCGAGCGCTGCCGTCGGCGAAGCTCATGTTGGTCGAATCTTTATGGCGATAGCTGGTGTAGCCGCGGTTGCCGTTGTCGTCGCCGCGATACCAACTCATGTCATTGAGGTAAAAACGACTCCACCGGTAGGCTTGGCTGCTGCTGCCGCGGACGTCCATGGTCAGGAAGGTTTTGGATGGCTGCGTGAAGTTGTAGTAGCGGGTGATCGGATGGGTCGAGGCTATGTCGTAGCGGTTGAAGTAGTTCCGCCTGCTGTAGTTGTAACCCACCCCAATTGCCAGAGCATGGTTGCCCAAGTCATCGCCTTTGCTGGGACAGGCGACCGAGTCGATGCTTGGCCGCTGACCTGCGGTGGGGAACGCGGTCGAGCTTGGTGTGGTGTTGCCGATGTATTGGCCGACCAGCCTGGAGCCGTACCAAGGGATATAGGCATCGTTTCTCGTGACGCCGTTCCAAGTCGTTGCCCCCCACTTGTTGGTCGACCGCATCCGGGGATAAGTCGGCGGCATCAACCCGTCGCTGTCCTCTTGATACAGCAATAGGCCGGTCGCCATGGTCCGCTGATTGGCGAGGCAGGTCACAGCCCGGGCCGAATCCCGAGCGTTCTGCAACGCCGGCAGAAGCAGCGCGATGAGTAACGCGATGATGCTGATGACTACGAGCAATTCGATCAGCGTGAAGCCGGCGTGGTTTCGAGTTGTAGGCAAGCGATGCATATGAGTCTTCCAATGACGGTCGCGCGGCTGCCAGATGAGCTGCGCGGGTTATTTTTCAGAGAAACTTGAGTCAACGAGAGAGTGGTTTTTCCTTGCCTGATGAGAGGCTGCGGTCTTGGGTCGAACCAACCGTTTGCTAATTGGGCCGCGGCGGGGCGGTGGATTGCCGCAGGACGAGTCGGGGTTCGAGTGATCGGGCGGCCTGCGTCGAGGCTTCGCTGGCGTCGGCTTGGCCGATCAGGTGCGATGCAGCGGCGAAGCCCATGGCTTCGAGCGGTTGGTTGATGCTGGTGAGTCTTGGCCGAACCAGCGAGCAGCCGTCCGCGTTGTCGATGCCGCAGACACTGATCTGGCCGGGCACGTCGATGCCCATGTCGTACAGTCGGCCGATCAGCCGCAGGGCGGTGTAGTCGCTGTAGCAGAGCACAGCGGTGGGCCAATGTCGGCGGTCGAGATTCTGCAGATAGGCGATACCGCCCTCGACGCCGGTCTCGAAACCCATATCACGCTCGGCAGCGAGCACGGGATTGGCGTGGTCGATGAAGCAACGCCCGTCGATAGGCAGACCCGCTCGCTGCATCGCATGGCGGTAGGCGTCGGCCCGCTCTACGGCCCCGGGCCCCTCGTCGGCAAGCACGCCGAGATACCCGATTTTGCGGTGTCCGAGCTCGAGCAAGTGCTGCATCGCCAGGCGAACCGCCGCGGCGCCGTCGAAATTGACTGAATGTAGGCTCGGCACGTCGCCGAAGAAGTTCACCGCGGCAACGCGATTGCCCGCCCGGACCATGGGTTCGATCCATGGCAGGTCGTGATCGACATGGAGCAGCAATACGCCGTCGATCCGCCGTTGATCTAAATGGGTCCAGCAGGCTTTAGGCCCGGCGTGGCCGGCCAGATTGATGGCCAGCCAGTCAAAATGATGTTCCTGGCAGGCCCGCTCCACCCCGCGGAGCACTCGGCTTTCATAAGGGTCGCCGAAGCTGGAGTCTTCGCGGGCCGGGACATAGATGCCGATCGTCCGCGTCGTCTGCCGAGCCAAACTCTGGCTGGCGAAGCTCGGTTGATAGCCTAGTTCTTTGACCGCTTGTTGAATCCGGCGGGCCCGCTTCTCGCTCGCGCCGCAGTTGCTGCTTGAGCCGTTGACGACCTTTGAAACCAGAGCCGCTGAGCATCCCGCCCGCTTGGCAACGTCTGCCAAGGTCGGGCGTTTACGAGAGGACGGGTTCGTGGAAGGCGGTGTCATAAGAAATTCAGTCGAAGGAGCTGATAATAAAATGTAACTCACGGCCGAGGTTTTGTAAAGCGCTTAATAAAATTTTTTTACTTGCTATTGTGCTTCACATCATCATGGCGAGTGACTATATTGAAATGTATGAAGCGCTTAATAAATACTGATCGGTTGGTTGTTGTGGCTCTCACGGGCTTCATTCTCGGTTTCGTGCCTGCTATGGCCGTATACCCACAAGCTTCCTCTTCTGAAACGGCTTATCAGGAAGCCCGCGAAGCCTTATCCGCGATAGAAAAGGTCGTAGAGCATGCGTCAGATCCACAGGCGAAGGCAGATGCCGAGCGGGCGAAGCAAGCTGTGAAGCGGCTCTTGGCGGCCTTGGGCGACTCGACCGATGCTGAATCGGATTCCGCCGAACAGCCTGCCGACCCTTACGACGGGGGCAAGAGTTACCCGAATTCAGCCCGCGTCTCCATTGAGTCCTTCAATGTGCCGGTCGATACCCGGGAGGTGCACGTGCCGGTCAGGCTGGATCGAGAAAGCCCGAACACGGTGATCGCTCACATCCGTGTTTACGACGGCAAGGGCGGTCGGGCCGACCCCGATAAGAAAAAGTCGGTCATATTCCGCCCCGGTGACCCGCTGGAGCGGACGGTTTCGTTCCGGGTCAAGAATATGGATGAAGGCAACAACGTCCGGGCGGTGCAATACGAGGTTCCCGATGGCGGCAAACGGCAGGGCGGCGGGATCCGGATTACCGCGAAGGCCGGGGCGGTCAACGAGCCGATCGAGAACGGACGCGAGCCCACCCGGTTCGAGCCTGTGGGTGATTTGGTTTTCGATGTGACCGGCCAAAACATCAAGTTTGATGACCAAGGCAGCACCGATACTTTTTCGACGGCGCTGTCGCATGGCAGGACTCAAGTCGGCAATGCCGAAACCGGGTATTACGGCACGGTCGACATGGGCGGGTTGCAACGCACCGATGAGGGCTTGGTACTGGAAACCCGTCGGCTGGAAGAGCCGGTACGGATCGGCACGCCGGCGGTGGAATACCCTTTTCTCGCCGTGATGCTCTCGGGTCACCGCACGAAAGACACACATTTCAAGTACGGCAGTGTGGAGTGGGTCGCGAAGATGCCCAACCGCCGTTACAGCTGGCCGGCCCTTTGGCTGCTGCCGACCGGCGGTTGGCCGCCGGAGATCGACGTCTACGAGGGCTTCGGCTACAACCAGTCCTGGGACTTCAAATCCCAGCTCTCAACCAATCTGCACGGCGGCGACAAACTCGTGCGGACCTTTACCCGGCCCGCGATGCGGATGCGGATGGACACCTTCGACCAGCCCAACACGCTCGATTCGGATTTCCATACATTTGCAGTCACCGTCACGCCCGAATGGATCACGATGTTCGTGAACGACGTGGAAACGATGAAATACGCCAACCCGTTTCGCGGCGAGACCTGGTATCCACTGACCAACGTAGCAGTCAAGGCCCCGGTCGATGGCAGCTATGACGACGGCAGTGGGGCGATGGTGCTTAAGTCGCTCAAGGTCTGGCGTAGCGATGAATAAGTAGAGCGTCAGTTCGGGTAGGTCATTGGTAAGTGTCTACGCAACACCTCAAGACTGGCGGCCTCAGCTTTACCCGCCGTCGCAATCAGGACACACCCGGCAATCGGCAGGTGTATGAGTTCTTTCGAGACTGTGCCTTCGCGGGTTGGGGTTCTCCGGGGTTCTCCGGGGTTCTCCGGGGTTCGCGGGGCGTCTGGGGCGTCTGGGGCGTCCGGGGGGGCGTCCCGGACGTCCGGGGGCTTATCGAGAGGTATCCTTTCTTCAGAGGTCTGTGAAAATTTACAGACCAAACGCCTGATTTCGTTATAACGCTGCGGCGTTGAGCGAATCGCGATATCCTGCCGCGGCCCCGCGGGTTCCGGGAGGTCTCGGCGGTCCGGGGTTCGGACTTGGTTGATCGTTATGTCTGAAGATGCGTTGCAACCCGCGCTGCCCGGCCGACTGATCGCAGAAGCGGTGGGGACATTTCTGCTGGTTTTTTTTGGGGTCGGATCAGTTCACGTGGCGGTATTTGCCGGGGCCTATGCGGGGCTGGGACAGGTCGCGATCGTCTGGGGGCTGGGGGTGGGCTTGGCGATCTATGCGACGGCGGCAGTCAGCGGGGCGCACCTGAACCCGGCGGTGACGATCGCTTTTGCAGCGTTTCGCGGGTTCCGATGGAAAGAAGTGCCCGCATACTGCATCGCTCAACTGGCTGGGGCGTTTGCGTGTGCGGCTGTCCTTTACGGGTTGTTTCACAACTGGATCACTGCATTCGAGGTCGAGAACGGCATCGTGCGGGGTGAGCCGGGCAGCCAACGGTCGGCGATGGCATATGGCGAGTACTTCCCCAATCCCGATGTCGCGGGGGTCGACGAGGCGGCGTTCGCGCTGGTCAGCCATACCCAGGCCTTCGCGGCCGAGGCGATCGGCACAGCCTTGTTGGTGTTGTTCATCTTCGCGCTGATCGAGCCCAAGAGCCGGATGGCACCAGCCGGCCGCGGCGTGGCGTTCCCGATCGGCTTCACGGTGACGGCCATCATCTGCATCCTCGCGGTGATCTCCCAAGCGGGTTTGAACCCGGCCCGCGACTTCGGCCCCCGCCTGTTCAGCTATTTCGTCGGTTGGGGCGAGATCGCCATCCCCGGGCCGCGCGGCGGGTTCTTCACGGTTTACATCCTGGCCCCGATCGTCGGCGGGCTGGTCGGGGCGGGGGCTGCTCAAGCGATACCTGCCGGCGCTGGCCGAGCCGATCGAGCGGGAAGAGTCAGCCAAAGCGGAATAAAGTCGACCGCCGGGGTGTTGAGTCCAAGTCGGTATCGGGTGATCCCGATATCCCGCTATGATGTGCCCCTTGCAGTCACGACCCCGTTGATCCCTCTCTGGAGTTATTTTGAATAAGCCCGCGACCGAAACCGACAGCCCGAGCTACAGCGTGGAGAAGGAGGTCCGCGAGCGATACGCCGAAGGGGCGCTTCAGGTAGTCCCCGAACTCTGCTGCCCGACGAGCTACGACCCGCAGTACCTTAAGATCCTGCCGCAGGAAATCATCGAGAAAGATTACGGCTGCGGCGACCCGTCCGAACACGTCGGCGTGGGCGAAACCGTGCTCGACCTGGGCAGCGGCGGTGGGAAGATCTGCTACATCCTCTCGCAGAAAGTCGGCAGCGCCGGCCAAGTCATCGGCGTCGACATGAACGACACAATGCTCGCGCTGGCGAACAAATACAAAGATGAACTGGCCGAAAAAATCGGCCACGCCAATGTCGAATTCCGCAAGGGCCGGATTCAAGACCTCGCCCTACCGCTGGAGAAAGCCCAGGCCTATCTCGAAGCGAATCCGATCAGCGATGTCGAGGGCGTCGCCGGTTTCGAGGCGGAGTGTGATCGCCTGCGGGCCGAGGAGCCGCTGATCGAATCCGACAGCGTCGATGTCATCGTCAGCAACTGCGTGCTCAACCTCGTCGCGACCGAGCAGAAGAAGCAGCTTTTCGGCGAGATGTTCCGCGTACTCAAGAAGGGCGGCCGCTGCGTCATCAGCGACATCACCTGCGATGAGGACCCGACCGACCGCATCATGAACGATGCCGACCTCTGGTCCGGCTGCGTCAGCGGGGCGTTCCGCGAAGACGTGTTCTTGAAAATGTTCGAAGAAGCGGGCTTCCACGGCGTCGAGGTGCTCTCCCGCGAGGCGGAACCCTGGCAGACCATCGACGGTGTCGAGTTCCGCTCCATGACGGTGCAGGCTTGGAAAGGTAAACAGGGCCCCTGTGTCGAACGGAATCAGGCAGTGCTGTACAAGGGACCGTGGAGCCAGGTCCGCGACGACGACGGGCATGTGTTTAAGCGGGGCGATCGCATCGCGGTTTGCGACAAGACGTACAAGATCATGACCGATCCGAACGGCCCCTACGCCGGCCAGTTCGTCGCCATCGAGCCGCGTGAAGAAATCGCGTTGGAAGACGCTCAGCCGTTCAACTGCAACCGCACGATGAAGCGTCACCCCAAGGAAACCAAGGGCCAGGACTACGACGCGACCACCGAGTCGAAAGAAGCCTCCTGCGGCCCGGACTGCTGCTGATTTCCAAGTCTGCCGTCAACTCAAACGGACCCACGCGAAGCGCTTCGCGTCGGGGAGTTTGATCTGAAGCTTGTCGTCATTGATGTCGATCTCGGCATTCGGCGGGCCGTAGATCAGGTCGCTCTTGATCTCGGCAGATGACTGCAGGTCATATAGAAACTCGGCCGATTCTGCGTTCTCGCGGAACAGCAGCAGGTCGCGTGTCCCGGGTTGGTTTACCGATTGAATCAGGAAGCCGGCCCAGCCAAAGCCATCAGGTGGCGAACCGATGGGCAGCGTCGTAGCACCGACCCAGTCGTCGCGGTGTTGATGCCAAAGCTCGATCAGCGGACGACACTGCTCAACGCGCTCCGGGGCGAGGTGCTGCACTTCCATCCAAGCTAACGGAGCCGCCGCCATCGTGATCGCAAAGAGGTAATCCGCGGGGTAGCTCGAAGGGGCCAGCGGTGAGTCATCGTCGTATTGGTCGCGGTTGCGGTCGGGGTTGAGCCATTCCATCCGCAGGCGGGCCGGGTCCATCCACTGTGAAAGCTGCCAGAGCGATCGCAGCGTGAGATGCGGGTAATAATTGCCCCAGTCGGTGTAGCGATTCTCGACGAAAACCGGCCCGGCATCGACTCGCCCCAAATAGTCCGGCCGCTTGCCAGCCGTCGCATCGAGGTCCAGCACGATCCTGCCATCTGATTCACACAGCACCGTATCGAGCAGGCGGTGATAGTTCGCTTCCCCCTCGCCATTAAGCACCACGACCGCATCAATCTTGAAATGATTGACATCATGCTCGCGGTGCAGCTGAAGAATCTGCTGGGCGTCCTTCTGCCAATTCGCGAAGTCATCCGAGCGATCCGGGGCGTACCACAGGCCCAGGTGAAAGCCGTGCTTGTTGACTTCGTTCAAAATCGGATCGAGGCCTCGCGGCAGTCGATCGGGGTGCGGCGTCCAGAAATCATCCTGTTCCCAGAAGCCGAACCACTTGCCGCCGGCCTCGGCGGAGTTGGATGATCGGCCGGCCTGCCAGCCATCGTCGATCTGCAGGACATCGACACCCAGGTCCGCAGCCGCTTTCGCTTCATCCAGCAGAAACGCTTCGGTGACCCGGCTGTCCCGGCTGCGGTCGCCCCAGGTGTTGCTGACCATCCAGCGGTCCTCGAGTCGGGGAATGCGCAGCCGCTGTTCGAGTTGCTGTAAAGCCGCGGTTCGGCCGGCCGCGCCGCCGGTGTACATCACCAGGGCTTGCCAGTCGCCGACAAGTCCGCCGTCGTCATCGGGCATGGTGGAGCTATCCAGTAGCTGCAAGACGCCGCGGTCGGCCAACAGATCCGGCTGCTCACTTCGCGGGGGGTACGTGGAATGCGGCAACATGCCGTAACGGATCATGGCAAAGCCTTCACCGCTGCCGGAGTGGTCGACCGCGAAGAGGTTGCCTTGCTCGCGCAAGCCGGCCTCGCCTTTCAATCGCGCGTAGACCTTCGGCTGCACCAGCTCGTAATGACGATCGGTGATCCCTCGCAGCGTCACAGCGGTGAGCGTCAGTTCACGCGGAGCCAGGGACAGCCGATCGAGGGCGCAGCCGAGCATGCGGTTGGCCGGCGGAGCCGGTCGCTCAATGCCGCTGTTGTCTAAAGTTGGCAATTCCTGATCGAGCGTCGGCTGGGCCGGGGCGTCGGCGTCGAACCGACGCCGCATCCGGATCGCGGGGAATTTAGGCCAAAGCTCGAAGCTCCAAGCGGTTGAACCGACCGTCAGGCGAACACGCAGCCCCGCCGCAGCGACGACCGAGGCGGGCGTCGGCTCAAGCTCGAGTTTCGGCGTCACGCTCGATGGCTCGGGTAATCCGCTGGGTTCGACCAACCAGGATCGGCCGGTCGAAACATGCTCTAAGGCAACCGGAAGCAAATTATGCTCGCCGATGTAAAAACGGCGAGCTATCGCATCGTTACCGATGACAAAAAAGTGTTCATCAATTTCAGCGTAACAGTCTTGTTCAGAGAGGCGGGTCGTCGGCATAAGGCGGGTCGGTGTATCTGTTGAAGTGTCGATGTAAACCAAGGAAATAAGTCGTAAATTAATTCGCGGCAACTCCGCTGAGAAATCAAGTATCCGTCACGATACCGACTCGGCTCGTCAGCGGGGCAAACGGCTCGGGCGGGTCGGCCCAGCCTTCGGGTGAGGGCGAGTCGACGATGAGTGTCTGTAAGTCGGCGTCTAGCTTGCCAAGCTTCGAGCACCGGCTGCATCGCGTCGTGTTCCGGATCGAGTGCACCGAACAGCCGGTCCATCTGCTCGCCATGCTCAGCCATCATGTGGACAAATCAGCTTTGGCATCTTAGGTAGACGAAACAATGAAATTTTTGATTCTCAGGTGGTTGTTGACCGTGCGGAACGCGAACCAGCCGGAGGTGTAGGGGTCGTCATCCTGAACATCAAACAGCACGCGACCATCCCGCTGATAGCGTGTCCGCCCAGCGTCATCGACCTCGATC
>CAZFZS010000027.1:23911-41518 GCA_964523485.1 uncultured Phycisphaeraceae bacterium
CAACCCATGAGCCCGGTCCCGGTGCAGGCCGTCATCGACCTCGATCCGGATCGTCTGCCAAGTGTTGGGCTTCAACAGCACATCCGGCGAGTCCAGATCGTGTTCAGCCTTCAGCGGGCGATTGCCCGGCTTGCCGATGTACCGCCGGAATCGCGTTTTCATATTGTCATGCCCGCCCAGCCCGACGTAGTAGCAACGCAGAATGTCATAGCTCTGAAACTTGCCTGAACGCATTACCGCAAACAGGTTTTCGGGGTTGCGTGCATCGCGGGCCATCCAGAAACAATTCAAATCGCTGACCCGGTCATTAGGCCCACCTTCGTGGACGGCCATCGCTTGATATTCGATGGCCACCGGGGCCTGCATCGGTTGGCGATACCACACCGTCGCCCCCCGCGGCACGTCGATCGTCATCACGCCATCTTCGATCGCTACCTCGCCACCGGCTTCGAGTTCGACCTGACAATGCTCGAGGTCAGCCAACGGCTCAGCCACAAATGGTTGAGCCACCATCTTCGAGGCCGCAGCCATTGAGAGAAATTTGGCGACATATTTCAACAAACAGCGGTGAATGCACATGAGTAATTGCGGGATGCTAGGTGCCCTCCGCTAAGCAAAGATGTAAAACTTTCAGATGTATTGGCCTAGCTTGTCCGCGATAGGGCGAGCTTGGCATGACGGACGGGGGGTATTGTCGCGTGTCCACAGTTTCTCAATATCTTCATCATCCGAGATTAATTCATCGCGGACGATACGCTCGACATGTCCATCTGCATTTCGTCAGCAATATCGCAGCACGCTTCATCGCCCGGAGGGGATGGAGCCGTTGGCGGGTTGAAGAGTTGTTTCAAAAAGCAGCCGGCACTAACCGCGGGGTGCGGCGCAGACGCGGTTTTTCGTAAGGGTGACGCGGTTGCCGCGGTCGTTGAACTGGACGTCTGACATGTAGGCCCGCATGAGCATGACGCCTCGGCCGTGCGGGCGGTTGAGGTTTTCCTCGGCTGTCGGATCGGGCAGTGCGTCGGGCTTGAAGCCATGCCCCTCATCTTCGATGACCACGGTAAGCTCGCGGTCGTCGCAGGTGAAATCGACTTTGACGGATTTGTCCGGGTCGTTGTCGTTTCCGTGGCGGACGGCGTTGGACAGCGCCTCGTCGAGGGCGAGGCGGATCGCGAAGATCGCATCCTGGGGGTAGTCGTGGGCTTCGCAGGTGTCGATGATCTGTTGCTGCACCGCGGGCAGCTCGCTGAGCTTGCTGGGGAACTCGACGCGTTGTGCGGAGGGTTGTCCCATGGTTGAATCGACACGTCACGACAAGCGATTTGCCCGCCCCCGCCCCCGGAATGTTCAACTCCGGTCACCGGCCGGCCGAGCTTCACTTAAAGCTTTTCACAGCCTTTGCATTGGTATCGTGGATTTGGAACAGCTTGTTGAGCTTGGTGATAACAAACACCTCGTAAATCTGCTTGTCGATATTCGACAGTCGGAGCTGGCCACCTTTCTGGCGGACCTTGGTGTTGATCGTGATCAGTGTGCCCAGCGCGGCCGAGGAAAGGTGCTCGACGTTCTCGAAATCCAACAGGATCTTCGGGTTGCTGGAAGATTCGATCAGTGCGGAGATTTCCTCGCCGATCTGCTGAATGCTGGCCTCTTCGAGGATGTTGCGATCGACGAACTCGACGCGGGTGATACCGTCCTCCTGATGCACGACCAGGCGGGAGTCTTGAGTGTCCATCGATGGCTCCGTATTACGTGAAAAAAGCTCAATGACAAGGCGATCCAGCGAACCAAACGGGCCGACGCCCAAAGCGGAAACTAACCCGCAATAAATCCCGCGTCAAGCAGCAAGACCGGCGATCTGCAGGCGATCGGGCCGACGAAACGACAGCCGCATCGCCTTTGCGGGCAGGATGATAGGCCTGCTGGTTATCCTCGCGGCGGATCGGCCGCTCGGTTCTTATCGGTTGATCGGGCGGACTGCTGCACCGACCAGAGCGCCGCGTATTTGAGTTGTGTGCTGACAGCAGCTTTTTGGGCGATGAGCAGACCGAAGGTGCCGTCGAGAAATGCTCTCTTAAAGATGTAAAACTTCCAGAACGCCATCCATGGCCGCGCGATCAAGCCAATCGGGCCGATGCGTTTACCGCGTTCGTATTGTTGTTTGGCGACCATCAGCAGGCGTTCATCCATGCGTCGGCCGGAGAAATAGTCCTCGAAGGTCACGTTGCCGACGCGCTTGTGCAAAAGCGGGGCGGTCAGGCGGTGCGTCCGCGCGGGGTCGGTCGGCTCGCGCGATTCATGCAACGCCTCCTCCGGCCAACGCACCCGTTCTCTGTGGATCAATCGGGACTGCCAATCCGGGCTCCACGCCCGCACCGGCCGACCCATGACGTAGTTCAGTCGGGGCATGTAGACCACATCAAGGCCATCGAGTTGCGTATCGGTCAGGTTTAGGATTTGTTGAGCAAGTTTGTCGCTGACTTCCTCGTCACCGTCGAGGATGAGCACCCAGTCGTTGCGGGCCAGCGTCGAGCCGAACTTTTTTTGTTCGGTATAACCCCGCCAGGGTTCTAGGCGGTAGACGTCCGCAGCCTCGGCGATCTGAGCGGTCGCGTCATCCGAGCCGGAGTCGACGACGACGACCTCGTCGGCCCAGTCGACCGAGGCGAGCGCGGCCGGCAGGGTTCGCTCGGCGTTCGCGCAGCAGATGACAACCGAAATCTTAGGCATCGCGACAGTCTAATCGCGGCGGGGCGGGTGGGGTGTATGAGAATGGCGGGGTTGGGTATGACAGCCCCAGCGGCGGTCGTGTTAAACTTGGGGATAAGCCGTCGCGAGTGACGGTAGAAGAAAGGCGATTGCCATGACTGCTGCTTACAAGCTCGCCCTCGCCGGTGCCGCCACGGTGCTGCTGATCGTCATCGCGGTGCTGCTGCTGCGTAACCCGTCCGAGGAGGCCGGCCCGGACGATCCGACGCTGGCGATGAATGAGAGCGAGATCACCGGCGTGCCCGGCCCGGCCGATGCGGACGGCTCAGCCGACCGCGACCAGCGGGTCACCTTCGAGAATCCCACGCAAAACAAGATCGAGCCCAAGCCGATGGACGATCTGCCAAGCCAGACGTTCGGTCGGCCGGTCAACACCGGCGACCCTTTCGACGCCGCCAGCGACCCGCTGCTATCCGACGATCTCGAGCCTGCACCCGTCGCGATCGACGAACCGCAGGATTCGCAAAGTGGCACTTCAGAAGGCGAAACCAACTCGGTCACCATCGGCAACACGGCAGAAAATAAAACGCAACTCGGCCCGGCCGACCCGGTTGCAAAATTCCTGGCCCAAGGCGATTCATCCAGCGACACCGCCAGCGCTGAACCTGCACCCACGGTTGACGCTTCATCGACGACTCCCCAATCAACACGCCCGGTCGACCTCGCCACCACCCAGCAGACCCACATCATCGCCAGCGGCGAGACGTTCAGCTCGATCGCCCGGGCGACCTACGGCGACGAGAAGTACTGGGTCGCCATCGCCCAGGCCAACCCGCTGATCGATCCGGACCGCATTCGCGTCGGCCAAGAGATTCGGCTGCCTGAAAAGGAACTTGTGTTGGCGGGTAACGCCGCCCCCGCTGCCGCCGACCTGCCCGGCGGGGCGACGACCTACACCGTCCAGTCCGGCGACACGCTGGGCGAAATCGCTGTGCAGTTCTACGGCAAGGCTTCAGAGTGGAAACGCATCCACGACGCCAACCGCCAACTCATCGGCCCGAAAGCCTCAGGCCTACGCACCGGCATGAAACTCACCATCCCCCCGCCGCAAAACGGGGCGCGGTGAAAGTTTTAGCCGCAGATCAACGCGGATAAACGCAAATACAAAACAGGTAAAGTAAGTCGGATCAAAATGCCTGATTGATCTGTGTGTATCTGCGTTTATCCGCGGCTGAATTCAAAAATCATCATTCAAAATCAAAAATCTTATGAACATACTTATCACCGGCGGGGCGGGCTTTGTCGGGGCGAACCTGACCCGGACGCTCCAGGAACAACACCCCGACGCTCGCCTGCTCGTGGTCGATGACATGCGGTTGGGCACCTTCGCCAATCTCTCGGGCGAGGGGCCGACGGGGTGGACGTATCGTGGGGATTTCATCGCGGCGGCGCTGCATGAAATCGATCTGGCTGGGCTGCTTGAATCCTTTAGCCCGGATGTCATCTATCACGAGGCGTCCATTACGGACACGACCGTGACCGACGAGGCGGTGATGATTCGCGACAACGTTGAGCCGTTTAAAGAGCTGATCGATTACGCGGGTTGGAACAACATCCCTCTCGTCTGGGCCAGCTCCGCGGCGACGTATGGCATGACCGCCAACGGCAAGACTCAAGCACAAAAACCCTTCGAACTCAGCGACGCGGGCCGACCCGCGAACGTCTACGGCTTCTCGAAATGGGTGATGGAAAACATCCACCGCGAAACGCTCAAGCAGAGTCCGGACGCTCACATCGTCGGCCTCCGCTACTTCAATGTGTTCGGCCCGGGCGAGCAGAACAAGGGCAAGATGGCGAGCATGATCTATCAACTCGCCCAGCAGATGCTGGCGGGTAAACGCCCACGCATCTTCGACCCCGGCACCCAGGCACGTGACCAGATCTACGTCAAAGACGTGGTCGGCTGCACCATCGCCGGCGCCGCGGAAGGGGCCAAGTCCGGCATCTATAACTGCGGCACAGGCGAAGCGACCAGCTTCAACCAGATCGTCGATGCACTCAACCAAGCACTCGGCACGGACCTCGAGCCGGACTACTTCGAGAACCCGTTCGATTTTTATCAGGACTACACCTGTGCCGACCTGACCGAAACCAAGGCCGGCCTGAACTGGTCGCCCGCCTACACCACACACGATGCGATTGTCGAGTATGCCAAGCTCTTGAAGGCGGGCTGATTTCGTTTTCAATAGAACAAAAAAGCCCACGGATGGTTATCCGTGGGCTTTGTGGGACTTGTGATGTGGTGAACTGA
The DNA here is from genome assembly GCA_964523485.1 of uncultured Phycisphaeraceae bacterium. Taxonomy (GTDB): domain Bacteria; phylum Planctomycetota; class Phycisphaerae; order Phycisphaerales; family Phycisphaeraceae; genus Algisphaera. The sequence goes on from CAZFZS010000027.1 coordinate 28,932, forward strand.
TTTACGCCGCCGAGCGTTGCGGCATGGCTTTGCGTTTGCGGCCGACGGTGCGCTGGTCGGCGGTCATGCGACGCTCGGGCAGCTCGTCCATGACTTCGACCAGCTCGATCGGGTCGCTGGCCCAGAGGTCGGCACCGATTTCCTCGGCCAGGCCGGGTGCTCTGTTGAACACGCCGCCGCCGACGACGATCTGCAGGTGCGGGCAGCTGCCGATCTCGTGCAGGTGGTCGATGAGCAGGCGGGTTTCGGGGACGGTGGAGGGGACCGAGCCGAACACGACCAGCTTGTCGACCGCGAGCTCGCCAATCTGGCTGACCACTTCGTCGTTGGCCACGCCACCGCCGGCGTAGTGCACGGTGTAGCCGTCGGCTTCGAGCAGGTCGGCCGCGAGTTGGCCGGCGAGTTCTTCCGACTCTTCCGGGCCGGAGATCACCAGCGCAACCTCGCCGCGGCGCTCGGCCTGCCGGTAGCGGAGTTGCAGTTGATCGGTCAGGCCACGCAGCAGCCGGGTGGCGTAGTGGTAGCTCAGGTCCGAGAGCTGGTCGGCCCGGCGGGCGGTCTGGATCGAATGCAGCGTCGGCCAAATGAGGTGACTGGCGATCTTCTCGGCCGGGGCGTCGGCCTCGAAGAGCTCGTCCATCACCTCACGAGCCGTCACCCGGTCGCCGCTGATCATCGCGGTGTAGAAGCGTTCGAGTAGTGCGTTACGTTGACTGGCCATGTTGAAATACATCTCCGCGGTCGCGGGAACAGACCCGCGGGTAAAAGCACCCTCTCGCCCGTCCGGGGCAAGCGGTGCGGTCGGCCAACCGGGTCGTCCATCACCCAGCCGCCCGAGCGCTCGCCCGGGCCAATCGGCCACACCCACTCATCGAACCGATTTGCTCACGCTCCCCAACGCCCTCGCTCGAGAACGTGATAACGTCCATATATCCCATGCGTTTTAGTAAGTGGCGAATTAAAATAGATTTACGCGAATGGCGAAGCGTCCTGATAATCGGAGATGAGCGGTCTGCCGCCGCCGACCCGCCCTGTAAAAGCGTTATCGGCGGGAAAATAAAACGATACGAATCGACCCCGTGCAAACCTTTTCGCCGTGCTAGAGTTCATTGAACCACTTCGAGGGATTTCCTGATGCTCAATGCTTTCATGCGTGTGACGTGCTCGGCTCTGCTGATTGGCGGGGCAATGGTGTCGATGGGTTGCAAGGTCAACGAAGCGACCGGCCGATCGCAGCTGAACTTCATGTCCACCGAACGCGAGATCGCACTCGGGGCCGAGGCTGCGCCCAACTTCGTCAAGACCAACGGCGGCGAGGTCCCGCTGCCGTCGCTCAAACAATACGTCTCGACGATCGGCAATCGGCTCGCTGCGATCAGCGAGGAGCCCGAGCTGCCGTGGAAATTCCACGTGCTTAACACCGACACGATCAACGCTTTCGCCCTGCCCGGCGGGAAGGTTTTCATCACCCGCGGCATGCTCTCGAAGATGAGTAACGAAGCGCAGTTGGCAGGCGTACTCGGGCATGAGATCGGACACGTTACGGCGGAACACGCTGACGAACGGATGAGCTCGGCGATGATTCTGCAGGGCCTCGCCATCGGAGCGGGCGTTGCGGGCGCTGCCACCGATGAGGATTGGCTCAAAGTGCTGGGCGTCGGCACGCAGGTCGCGGGGACCGGCTTCCTGCTCAAGTTCAGCCGGGACCAGGAATCCGAGTCCGACGAGCTGGGCGTTCGCTACATGACCAAGGTCGGCTACAACCCATATGGCCAGGTTCAGGTCATGGAGATTCTTAAGGAAGCATCCAAGGGCCGAGGCGGCACGCCTGAGTTCCTTGCGACCCACCCCTTGCCCGAGACGCGGATCAAACGGCTGAACAAACACATCCAAAAAGAATTTCCCGAGGCGACCGACCCGAGTCAATATATGTATGGCAAGGAAAACTTTCGCCGCAATGTCACCGAGCCGTTGAGCACGCTGCCGCCCGCCCCGAAGCAACAACCCCAGCAACAGCGGCGGTCCGAATCAATACAACCGCACAACCACGCCCACGCGGTTGGCTGCTGCGGTGGGCATCATCAGGTCGCTCTACGTTCGCATTGATCTTTAGCGGGTGACGCGAAGCGTCCCGATGGAGCTATGCAATTGTCATGTACACGTCGCATCAATCGGCCGGTGCGCTAAGCTATACCTGCCGATGTCTGACGCCGAAAAAATTCCTGTTCAGACGCCCGACCCCGCCTGGGCCGACGATCAACTAAAAAATCCCCACGCGCAGCCCGACAAGGCCCGGCGGGTCCGCGATATGTTCGCCGCGATCGCGCCGAGCTATGACTTGAACAACCGGCTGCACTCGTTCGGCCGAGACCAGGCCTGGCGACGCTCAGCGGTGAAGTTGGCGGGACTCGCGGCGGGTGACCAGGTGGCTGACATCGCCTGCGGCACGGGGGATCTGACGCTCGCCTTTGCAGACGCCTTGGGAAAGCTAGGTGGCCAAAAGGGTCCGGTGCTGGGGATTGACTTTACGTTCGAGATGTTGCCGTTGGCCAATCGCAAGGGTGGCGACAGTGGGGCGGTGCGGTTCGTGCAGGGCGACGCGATGAACCTGCCGTTGCCGAATGATTCGGTGGATGTGGTGAGCATCGCGTTTGGGCTGCGGAACGTCGCGGAGCCGAGCGCGGCGCTGCGTGAGTTTTATCGAGTTTTGAAGCCCGGCGGTCGGCTGATTGTCTTGGAATTCACGGTGCCGACGAACTTGCTGATGCGGTTGGGGTACGACTTGTACTGCGGCCAAATCATGCCCCGCACCGCATCATGGATCGCCCGCGACAAGAGCGGGGCCTACCGCTATCTGCCGCGGAGCGTGAATACGTTTGCGGATCGCGACACGGTCCTGGCCAATCTCGCCGACGCGGGTTTTGCAGAAACTCGATTCCGGGGGCTGACGTTCGGGATTGCGGCGTGCTATCGCGGGCTCAAATTACATTGAGCGGTTTAGCGGGAGCGGCGAAGCCGCCCGTTCTTCTCGCAATATGCCCCGGCCAACGCGGGACGCTGCGCGTCACCCGCTAAACACATGAATTAGTCCTCATCGTCACCGAACAGCACATCCACTGCCCGGTCGCGCTTCTGCGTTTCATCACGCAACCGCAAGATCGCCTCGGCCAATTCCGCATCTTCCGGGGTTGTGATTTTCAGATTCGTCGACTCGCCGGGCAGGATGTAGACCGGCTCGCCCAAGGCCTCGACCAACCCCGCATCGTCCGTCGCCTCCGTGCCTGACCCGACCCCCGCATAAGCCCGTTCCAGCAGCGACCGCTCGAAGACCTGCGGCGTCTGGATTGCATAGACGTCTTGCCGATTGACTGTGTGCTGCACTTTCGCCAGCTTCCCAGCCAATCCCGCAGGAGGAGGGATGATGTCGAGGATCGCGCCGCCGCTCGCTTTGGGCATCTGCCAGGCTTCAGCTTTTTTCAACGTGCTGCTCACCGGCACGCCCGGGATCACCGCGGACAACTCTTCCGCCGCATCGAGCAGGCGGTCGAACAGGGCGGTGGTCAGGCATGGACGGGCCGCATCATGCACGGCGATATGCGTCGCGTCCGCCTCGACTTTTTCCATGGCCTTGCAGACTGTTTCCCAGCGCTCAAGCGTCCCGCCTTCGACCAGCGTGACGCCCAAGTCATCGAGCTGATCCCCGAAGCGAAACGAAAAGTCGTCGAACCGATCCGGCGCGACGGCCAAGATGATCTGGCCCACCCGGCCGACCGAGCGACAGGCCCGGATGGCGTGCATGAACATCGGCTGCGACCCGAGCCGATGCTCGATTTTGCTCGCCGTTGCGGCGGTCGTCCCGTCCGTAGAACGGGCCTGAAAACGCGAACTCTTGCCCGCCGCGGGGAGGATGACACTGACCGGCATGGGGAAATTCCTGAGTCCGATAAACCGATGGACGTTTCGGCTGTTTCGAATAAGCCTGTGATGTCCAATATCTTATATTGGGATCGCTTGAATGATGGATCGGGCCGTTCTTCCAAAGTGAAAATCTGCCCGGATTCTGCTTGCGGGATTTCGCGGTGGTCCGCTAGGCTATGTCCCAGGATCAGCCGCCCGATGCGGCTAGCGGCAAGGATGGCCGACTGTGGTTCGCCGGCTTTTCTACCGCACCAGGGACACAACACGATGATCGGCACGCTTCATCTCTCACAAGGCTCGCACCCGCGCCAGGCTGAACTTACCGACGACCTCATCTGGGTCAGCGATGACGCGGACCTGCAGGACCGGCTCAACCGCATCGTCCCCGGCGAACCCGCCGACGACCTGCCCGCCACCGTCATCGGCCGGCACATGCTGTATCAGGCGGCGGAACGGTTGAACGGCCGGGTGACCGTCCATTTCCGCCGAGTCCCGCAGCCGGCTTGAAATGGCTGCCAAATTCAAGGCATCAACGTTATTTCGATTGCACGAGCCGCGCCGCTGATCCTGCCACCGATCGGCCCAGTGACAGCGTGTGTTCATTACCTGATTCATGATGGCATGTGGTCGCCAATCCTCAACGTCCCCATGGCGTTTGTAGCGGCGATCCCTTTGCTGGGGTTACCAGCCTTTCTTTGCGGTTTGGCTCTAGCGGCCGCAGACCGTCAAAAACCAAAGTACAGACACGTTTGGATATCGATCACCTTGGTGCTTGCCTTCATCCTCGCTGGCTTGGGGCTTTCGTTGGGACAGAACGCAGATTTCTAATCCGCCTTTCGCAGCTCGGTTTTTCGAAACCAAAATTCTCAAAGGATTATATAAAAGACAAATTGATCGATTTATCGTCTTTTGATAACATGGTCCCCCGATCCCGAGTCTTTACTCACCGAAAAACCGACCGAGGCAACGCGAATGTTTCAGATCCGAATCCATGGCCGAGGGGGGCAGGGCGTGGTCAGCGCAGCGGAGATGCTCAGCGTCGCCGCGTTCACCGAGGGCAAGCACACCCAGGCATTCCCGAGCTTCGGCAGCGAACGGATGGGCGCGCCGGTGATGTCGTTCTGCCGCATCGCAGACAAGGAGATTCGTCTGCGTGAGCCGGTGCTCGAGCCGGACTGTCTGATTATTCAGGACACGACGCTGCTGCATCAGGCCGAGCTGTTCACCGGGCTGAGCGAGCGCGGCTTTCTCATCCTCAATACCGCCCAGCCGGTGCACGAGCTGGGCATCGAGGAGATCGTCGATTTCTTGCCGGAGGGTCATGTGTGCAGTTCGCCGGCCAACGAAGTCTCGGCGAAACACCTGGGTCGGCCTCGGCCTAATGCCGTGCTGCTCGGGGCGTTCACCACACTGACCGGTGTCATCCAACTCGAATCCTTGGTCGAAGCCATCACGGAGAAGTTTCCGGGCCCGATCGGCGAGAAGAACGCCGCCGCCGCCACCGAGGCGGCCCAGTCCATCCACATCTACCAACGGGAGCCCGCCTGATGTTGCAGCAGATCGAAGGTTCCGAAGCGATGGCCAAGGCGATCGCGCTCGCCCGGCCGCAGGTCATCAGCGCCTATCCCATCACGCCGCAGACGCACATCGTCGAGGGCTTGAGCGCGCTGGTGAAAAGCGGCAAGCTCACCGGCTGTGAGTTCATCAACGTCGAGAGCGAGTTCGCGGCGCTGAGCGCCTGCATCGGTGCCTCGGCCGCGGGTGCCCGGACGTACACCGCCACCGCCAGCCAGGGCTTGCTGTACATGGCCGAGGCGGTCTACAACGCCTCGGGCCTTGGGTTGCCGATTGTCATGACCGTCGGAAACCGGGCGATCGGCGCACCGATCAACATCTGGAACGACCACTCCGACAGCATGTCGATGGCCAACGCCGGCTGGATACAGCTGCACGCCGAGACGAATCAGGAGGCGGTCGACCTGCACATCCAGGCGTTCGCGTTGGCGGAGCAGCTCAGCACGCCTGTGATGGTCTGCGTGGATGGGTTCATTTTGACCCATGCGTATGAGCGGGTGGACATCCCGGATCAGGAATTGGTCGATGGTTGGCTCAAGCCGTTCGAGCCGATGCAGATGCTCGACCCGGCCAACCCGGTGAGCATCGGCGCGATGGTCGGGCCTGAGGCATTCACCGAGGTGCGCTACCTGTCACACCACCGGCAGATGCAGGCGCTCGATGTGATTCCGGAGCTATCGACGTCGTACCGGAGGCATTTCGGGCGCGAGGCGGGGGGGTTGCTTTCGAATTACAAGACCGAAGGCGCGGACACCGTGGTCGTCGCGCTCGGCTCAGTCAACGGGACGATCAAGGATGTCGTCGACGAATTGCAGGACCAGGGCGAATCGATCGGCGCGATCAAGCTCGGTTCATTTCGCCCGTTCCCGCTGAAAGAGCTGCGTGAAGCTTTGGCGGATGCGAAGCGGGTCGTGGTGGTTGAAAAGGATTTGGCGCTCGGCCTGGGCGGCATTGTCGCGAGCAACGTGCGGATGGCGCTGCGGGGTCTGCCGACGCCGGTGTACACGGTCATTGCCGGGCTGGGCGGCCGGGCCATCACGATGAAATCGCTGCGGCGTGTGTTCAAGCAAGCCATGGCGGACGACATCGAAGACCCGCATTTCCTCGACATGAACTGGCAGGCGGTCGATGCGGAACTCGACCGCTGGAAAGAAAAACGACGGTCTGGCCCGGTCGCGGAAAATCTCCTGCGCGATCTGGGCCTGGTCGGCAGCGGCATCGGAGCCATCTCATAACCCCCCCCGGAAGTAATCATTGAAGCGTCGGCAGCAACTCGTTGACTCATACCGGGACAAGCCAACCATGACCCACCAAGTCTCCAACAACACGACCGCCAAACCCTCGCCCGACAGCCCGCAGGTCCGCCAACGCCTCGCGTTCTATCAGACCGGCACGTTCACCGTCGGCAACCGTTTGCTCGACCCGAGCCAGCGGACTGTCCAGGCCAGCTACGACCGCAACAACTCGCTGACCTCCGGCCATCGGGCCTGTCAGGGCTGCGGTGAAGCGCTCGGTGCACGCTATGCCGTGGATGCCGCGGTCCGCGCGGCGCATGGCCGGGTGATTGCGGTCAATGCCACGGGCTGCCTCGAAGTGTTCTCCACGCCCTTCCCGGAAAGTTCATGGCGGGTTGCCTGGTTGCACTCGCTATTCGGCAACGCGCCCGCGGTCGGCACGGGCGTCGCCGCAGCACTTAAAGCGATGGGTCAAACCGAGACCCGCGTCATCGCTCAGGGCGGCGACGGTGGGACGGTCGACATCGGCTTCGGCTGCTTGTCGGGCATGTTCGAACGCAACGACGATGTGCTCTACATCTGCTACGACAACGAGGCCTACATGAACACCGGCGTGCAGCGTTCCAGCCACACCCCGCCGGGCGTCCGCACCGCGACGACGCCACCGGTCGGCCCGGAACCCGGGGCCGAGTTCGGCAAGGGCAAGAACATGCCGCTGATCGCGCTGGCCCACGAGATCCCTTACGTCGCGACCGCCACTGTTGCCGACCTGCACGACCTCGAAGAGAAAGTCACCCGTGCGATGGGATTCCGCGGCGCACGCTACATCCATATCCACGTCCCTTGTCCACTCGGCTGGGGCAGCCAACCTTGCGACACGATCAAGCTCGCGCGGCTCGCGGTCGAGACCGGCCTGTTCCCGCTTTTCTCCGGCGTCGATGGCGAGATCGATCAGGTCACGCCCATCCGCAAAAAATTCCCCGTCACCGCCTACCTCAAGCCGCAACGCCGTTACGCCCACCTGTTCAAGAGTGAATGGGGCATGGAGCGAATCAAGGACATCCAGGCACAGGCCGACCGCAACATCCGAAAGTTCAACCTCTCACCGGAGCAAGCCGCGTGAAAAAGCCCTACGCCATCACACTCACGGTCGGGTCCAGCCTCGCCAATAAGACCGGCAGTTGGCGGACCGAGCGCCCGGAATACGTCACCCGCCTGCCGCCTTGCAGCAAAGCCTGCCCGTCGGGCGAAAACATCCAGGCCTGGCTCGCCGCCGCCGAGCAGAAGGACTACGAAGGTGCTTGGAAGATCATCATGCAGGCCAATCCGCTGCCTGCGGTGCACGGCCGGGTGTGCTACCACCCCTGCGAATCCGCCTGCAACCGCGGCCAACTCGACACCGAAGTCTCCGTCCACGCCGTCGAACGATTCCTCGGCGATGAAGCCATCAAGCAGGGCTGGTCGATGCAACCCGGCGAATCGACCGGCCAAAAAGTTCTCGTGATCGGGGCGGGCCCTTCCGGGCTTTCCGCGGCGTACCACCTCCGCCTTCTGGGGCATGATGTCGAAATCCGTGATGCCGAGAACAAGCCCGGCGGGATGATGCGCTACGGCATCCCGCAGTACCGCCTGCCGCGCGACATCCTCGATGCCGAGATCGACCGGATCGAAAAGATGGGTGTCAAATTCACGATGAACACGCCCGTCGAAGACATCGAGAAAATCCGCAGCGAAGAAGGTTTCGATGCGATTTTCGCCGCGGTCGGTGCCAACGCCGCCAAACGCGTCGATATCCCCGCCCGGGACTCCGGCGGGATCTATGACGCGATCCGCATGTTGCATGATGTTGAAGAGGGGGCTCCGCCGCCGCTGCTGGGCCGGCGCGTCGTGGTGTACGGGGGTGGTAACACCGCGGTCGATGCCGCCCGCAGCGCCGAGCGGCTGGGCGCTGCGGAGACGTTCATCGTCTACCGCCGAGACAGCCAGCACGCCCCGGCTCACCCCGAGGAAATCGACGATGCCACGACCGAAGGCGTCAAGTTCCGCTGGCTGAGCACGATCAAGGAGATCCAGGGCGAGACGTTCCAGATCGAAAAAATGCGCTTGAATGCCGAGGGCTGGCCCGAACCGACCGGCGAATATGAAACGCTTCAAGCCGATGCGTTGGTCCTCGCGCTCGGCCAGGAATCCAATACCAAGTTTCTTCAAGCCCTCCAAGGCGTCAGCATCGGCAAGGGCGGCGTCGTCGAGGTCGACGACCAGATGATGACCGGCGAGCCGGGCGTTTTTGCCGGCGGCGATATGACCCCGCACGACCGTACCGTCACGACCGCCGTCGGCCACGGCAGCAAAGCCGCCAAGTGCATCGACGCCTACCTGCGTGGAGAGAAATACATCGCCCCGCCACCGCCCGAGGTCGCGACCTTCGACAAGCTCAACCCCTGGTACTACACCGATGCCGAGCAGACCGTGCAGGTCCAGCTCGACCCGGTCCGCCGACGGACCAGCTTCAAGGAAGTTGTCGAAGGCCTGACCGAAGACACCGCCGTGTTCGAAGCCCGCCGATGTATGAGCTGCGGTACCTGCTTCGAGTGCGACAACTGCTACGGCGTCTGCCCGGACAACGCCGTGATCAAGCTCGGCCCGGGCAAGGGCTTCGAGTTCAACCTCGACTACTGCAAAGGCTGCGGCATCTGTGCCGCCGAATGCCCCTGCGGCTCGATCAAAATGCTGCCTGAACTGGGTTGATCAGTCCCGTCAAAGTGACGAGCCGCGACCGTCAGGAAGCGGTCTGGTACAAGCAAGAAATCGCTAACCACAAGTCATTTGAAGCTGCCCACTCCTTCACAGTCGCGGCTCGTGGAATTCTCGAATCAGGTATAGCTGAACAACATACAAAAGCAAACCCACGCGCCAGCCACATAAATTCAGGATAAACTCACTGCGAAGTGGCGAACGTCGCACGTGTCGGCCTAAAACTGCTTTGTTGGCCGGGCCGGCATCTTCCGCGACCCCGCCGGGGATACACCCATGAACCCGCAGTTCAACAGCCCGACCGCCCGCCAGGAAGTCGCCTCCGCATCCATCGAGGCCGTCGCCATCATAATGGCCGAGTACGTCCGCCCGTCCCACGACATCGAAGACGTCGTCGACGGCACCGAGCAGCTCCTCAAACTCTTCACCTCCCGCGGCCTGCTCCCACATGTCTACCCCACCGACAAAGACATGGAGTCGGACGACGACAAAGACCTGTAAATCGACGACCCTCAGCCTAGTCGGAATATGTATCTAACCCTCTTCTTCGCTCCGTCATTTTCCTTTGCACTTTATTGAATTTCGCTGGTTGCAATCGGTATGAAGCATGTAGGTCGGGCATACCTGCCCGACACGAAACTTGCTTACAGCGATATCGGGCACGTATGCCCGACCTAAAGCACTTTTAGAAGAAAAACACTCCCGACCCCTTTTCTTCTTGCCCCTTTTCTTCTTCCCTTTTCTTCTTCCCTTTTCTTCTTTTGGTGGCGATTCAGCATCCTACTCAGACAGATGGCAAGGCAAATCGAGAGTTAAATTGCGTGACTTTTACAATTTCAAAGATTATTTATATGAAACCGAAGCCTACAAAGCGGCAAAATGGCTACAAGATCAAGATAATTGCGGCTATGAACCTTTTTGGCATGAAGTTGAGTACTTAGATAGCTTCGAAGGCGAAGTGACAGATATCTCAACAGCGTTACCTTAAGGTCAATTAATCCGGTTGTCATGAAGAGATATTTGACGTTACTGGTAACTCTCATTGCGTCCACAGTCTCTATTTACATAGGGTATGGATCGTTAAGTGGATACTTCCTTCAGAAAAGTTTTTTTGAATCTTTGTCTGATGGAAAATCTAATACCTCACTCAAAATTACAGATATAGATCTATCATCGGATCAAGACTTTCCTCGAAATCAGATACTTATAAATACTTTAAATTTTAATATAAGAAACTCCGTTCAAGTAAATTTCGAAGTCAACTCTGAAATTTGGAATGGTGTTTCGAAGTCATCACGTGCAAAGCTCACATTTGAAAACGGCGATGTTCTAGATGCCCGCATCTACAGCTTTAGGAATAATCAGTACATTGCAATTGAATCACTGTCAGGCACATTTTCAATTTTAACTGGCCGAGAGTATCCCATTATATTGCGTGCTCTGACGGAAGCAGATGGAGTATCGAAACGGAGTATCGAAACGGGGTCTGACCCCGTTTTTTACCCCAGCTGAGCCAGCTATGCAAAATATAAAACAAAGCACATCAAAAAATATATGGCATGACGTAACAGTAAAAGTTTACTGTAAAAATTCAAAAGGATATTTTGATATCACACACTTTTCCGGTAGTAAGTTTCCGAGCCATGTTTTATACGTGAACGGATCGAGAAAAAAAGATCAAGCTCAGGGCCAATTTGAAAATTTATGGAAAGCAAGCGGATATAAAGGTGCTAGCTTTGTGGAATAACAAAAACTTTACTAATTTGAGGTGTATACAGTGAAATTAGTTCTTATGATCGCCTCGAGTTTATGCTTTATTAGTTGTAGTGAACGTGATGACACAAATGTATTTCAAAGCGAAGAAATTGAGCATTTGATGTCCGTTAAGGAAAGTTTAATAGACTACCTGATTTCTTCTCCAGGTCCGGTAAGTAAATTTAACGAGAAATTTCCTAATTCACGTAACACAGTCCTTCACATAGCTCATGAAAAACCTGTCTGGATCTCTGAGGCTTTACTGCACGAACGATATATAATTTCGTTGAATTCTCAAGTATTAATCAATCATGAACCAGCCATGCTTGATGAAGATTTAATCACGTTATCAATTTCTGAAATTGTAGAAGTGACTGCTTTGGGGAATGGTGCCTATAGCATCGACCATGGCGAATCTGATGAACTTATTTTAGATGAGAAAGTATTAGATGATTTCATGAACAGCGATGGTCTGTCGCTACCGGGCAAGGAATTATTGTCAAATTCGCCAGTCGAGGGTATCCGAGAATATTGGAATTCACGTTCAGTATCTGGACTGTGAACTAGAGTATCGAAACGGGGTCGAGTATCGAAACAGGGTCTGACCCCGTTTTTTACCCCCCGCCTAAGATCCCACTACCTCCGATAAGCCAACCTATTATTCCAAGTATACCTATGCCAGATGCTCAACAAGTAGGTAAGGGCTTAGTGATTGCAGGAGGTGTGTTATTCCTGATTGACAGAGCCACCGATTTAACAGGTATTGGATTGCTAGACGCACCAATTTTGACTCCTGCAGCAATTGCTCTAGCCGCAATTGGAACTGACTTGCAGTGCAATGAGGGCAATACTGATGAAACTCACTGAGGATGTAAAGAAGTTGCTGACAAATCAGCAAATTCGCTCAAAGTTTGCAAAGAGTCAAGATGTGGATTGGTTAAAACGAACTTTAATCGAACTAAAGTATCCTGACGCGGATACGAAAGGCGAAGTCTCGCTTATCAATTTAGCAGTGGAATACGGGGACAGTTATTTATTGAGATTGCTCTTAGAGGCTGGCTACTCGCCGCTAATCCAATTTTCATACGGCGGATCACTTCTACATGCTGCTCTAGAAAACTCATCTAAGGATCCGTCACTCAAATGTGCAAGAATCCTTATTGACGGCGGCGGTATGAATGCTAATACCGATGCAAATGGCCGCACACCTAGTGATATTATGGGAAAGAAATGGTGAGGGAGTAAGAGTATCGAAACGGCAGTATCGAAACGGCAGCAGTATCGAAACGGGGTCTGACCCCGTTTTACTAGGATCGGCTTGTCGGGTATGCCTTCCCCATGGCCCGACCC
>CAZFZS010000028.1:0-39003 GCA_964523485.1 uncultured Phycisphaeraceae bacterium
GGGGAGCTTCCACCACCGCCGCGAACCCGCGGCGGTTTTTTCATGCGCGAATCGCCCCGTCGCCAACCCCGCCACGCAACGCCGGTTAGGGCAACCACTTACCGCACCCGCTCCGCTCTCCCGCCGTCCGACCTGTTAACGAGCCAGGGAACCCGCCACCCGTCTCGCCCGAGAAATCTCAGACTCTCGCCCCACCCGACCCCTCGGATTTAACACCACCGTTGGCCTCGGTGCTTTCGAGGGCAAGGGTGATTCCTGATGTGGTTGAGCAGGAAAAGGGTTTGACACGGGTATCGCCTGGAGATAAACTAAGAACGTTGTCATCAAGAGAACGTCGTCATCTGCTTCTGATCCAAGCCCATTTTTTCCTTCTCACGCCGCCATGGACGTCACCCTCGAACAGGTCGCCAGTGAAGCCGGGGTCTCGGTATCGACCGTCTCCCGGGCGATCCGCGAAACCTATTCCAAGGACCGGCCCAGCGCCGTGCGGCGGGCCGAGCGGATCCGGGCGCTGGCCGAGCAGATGGGCTACCGGCCCAACTTCGCCGCCCGGGCGACGCGGACCGGCCGCACGCGGGCCGTGGGGTTCATGCTGATCGAGGGGTTCAGCAACTCGGTGTACCTGAGGCTGGCCGAGCGCGTCACCGAAGCGGTGCGGGATCTGGGCTTCCGCCCGACCATCGGGCTGGTCGCCGCCGACGCCACGGCCATCCGCGATCAGGTCGCCAATTGGCAGAGCGAGCGGCTGGAGGGCGTGTTCGTCGGGCCGCTGTGGCAGGCGTCGCTGCTGGCCGCGGTCGAGGACGCCGCGGGGGCGATGCCGGTCGTGACCTACGGCGCGGTCGCCTCGCCGCGGCTGGGGGCCGTGGTCCTGGACTTCGACGCGGTGTGGCAGCGTCTGCTGGACCACCTGCGGTCGCGTGGCCATGACAAGATCGGCTGGGTCGGCCAGACGATCGACTGGGAAGCCGCGGCCCGCACCGGCCTGCCGCTCTCGGACGCCGCACTGGCCACGCTACGGGCCTGGACCTTGCGGCCGCCCGACGAACGCAACGCCACAGACCGGGAGGACGCGCTCCGCGGGCTGGTGGACCGCTGGCGGTCCGCTGATCCGAGCCAGCGGCCCACCGCCTTCATGTGCAACAACGACAACGCGGCGATGTATCTGATGACCGCTTTCCGCGAGGCCGGCGTGGCGATCCCGCAAGAGGTTTCGATCACCGGCTTGGACAACGTGCCCGAGTCACGTCACCTGTCCCCGCCGCTGACCACGATGGACCTCAACATCCGCCGCATCGCCGAGCGCGCCACCGCGCTGCTCATGGAGCGCATTGACGAACCCACCGCGCCGCCGCGCCACGAGCGCCGCGTCCCCGAGCTGGTCGTCCGCGAGTCGGTCGGCCCGCCGCATTGAGCCTCGATCTTCACGATCCCAAACGCCGACGGACACAGTGTCCGATGGCAACAACCGAGTCTGCATCTCATCAAGGAGAATTCACCATGACGCATCACGTTACATACTTCCGATTCAGGGCCCTCGCCCCGGCGATTTGCGCCGCCGGTGTGATCGCTGCATCGCCGGCCCTGGCCGCACCGATCACCGCGACCTTCGACTTCCGCAGCGATGAAACCAACGTCGTCACGGTCAGCCAGTCCGGCGGCTCGGGCACGATCACCGACCCCGCCTCGTCGCAGACGATCAACTTCAACTCGGGGTACGACGATGGCGCCGGCAACGACGTGGCCGCGCCCTTGCTCATCGAACCGACGACCGGTGCATCACGCGGTGCCGGCGTCGATGCCGGCATCCCGGGTAACCAGCCCGACCAGCTCGACTCCATCCTCAGCGGCGGGGCCATCGAGGAGTTCATCGAGTTTGCCTTTCCGCAAGAAACCACACTCGTCGGTGTCGAGTTCCAAGGACTCGCGGCAACCGAGCAGTACGAGCTCATCATTGATGGCGGCACGCCCATCGTCGTCACGGGGACCAGTAACTACGCCTTTGCCACCGCGACCACTGTCAACGCCGGCGGCACCCTCCGTATCACCGCGCTCGACGAGGTCAACGACCCTGGCAATGAGTCGACCTTTCGCATCGAGTCGCTCTCCGTCCAAGTCGTCCCCGAGCCCGGCTCCATGATCCTCACCGCCGCTGGCCTGGGACTGATCGCCCTGCGCCGACGCTGAACGCCGTCGGACCCAGACACCCTGCCCGGCCCGGGTTAGCGCCCGGGCCGAGCCTTGCTCCACGACTCACTCGCCTGCGATCAAAGAAAGACGCCTCATGCCCAGCCCATTCCGCCAGCTCGCCCCCGCCGCGTCCGTCCTTGCCCTGACCGCGACCCTGGCCCTGGCCCCGGCCGCCGCCGCCGACGACGCGCCCGCCCCGGTTGAGCCACGCTCTGCCGCGGCGTTCGTCGATTCGATCGGCGTCAACACCAAGCTCTGGCAATCCGACAAGACCCCCTACCTCCGCGACTACGATCGCTTCGAGCAACTGCTGGCCGACAGCGGCATCAAGCACATCCGCGACGGCGTGCATAAGCGCAAGCGGCAATGGCAGATCGATCGGTTCAACGAGCTGGCCGACCGGCACGACATCCGCCTCAAGGCCGGCCCGCACGACTGGCTGGGTGACGGCGTCGAGTATTTCCTTGAAGACATGCACGCCGTCCGCGGCGCGTTGGCGGTCATCGGCGGGCCCAACGAACCCGATGTGTTCACCGGCAAGGAGACCGCGAAAAAGCTCGAGGCCGCCGGCCTTCTCGCCAGCGAGGGCGACTCCTTCATGGACCCCGAAGACATGCCCGATATCCTCAAGCACAACCCCGACGAGGTCCCCTACTGGGTTGAGCCCGTGCGCGTCTGGACCGCCAAGCTCCACGCCAAGGTCCACGACGATCCCCAGCTCAACCACCTGCCGATCCTCGCCCTGTCCTACGGCCGAAGCCACACCCCTGCGATGGTCGGCGACCTCAGCGACTACTTCGACTACGGGGCGATGCACCCCTACGCCGGCGGTAAGCCTGCCGCCTGGGTCCTCGGCGAGGCCCTGGACCGACACACGCCTCACTTCGGCGGCAAGCCCATCATGGTCACCGAGGTCGGCTACCACACCTTCATCGAGCAGACCGGCGTCGGCCAGCCCGCCGTCACCTTCGATGGCCAGGCCATCCTCACCACCAAGATGCTCCTGGAGCACTTCCGCCGGGGCATCGTCCGCACCTACATCCACCAGTTCTTCGACCTCAGCGACCGCCCCACCCGCGGCCACCGCTGGGGCTTGGTCCACGCCGACTACACGCCCAAGCCCGCCTACCACGCCATCCGCAACCTGCTGACCCTCACCCGCCCGGCCACCGACGAAGCGTTCACGCTCGCGCCGCTGTCGATGGAGCTCCGGCCCGACGCGGCCGAGGTGGCCCGCGCCAAGGCCGCGCTGCCCGACTACGCCCCGGCCGACGCGCCGGCGTTCCAGACGCTGCTGCTGCAGCGCGGCCCGAATGACTACGTGCTGGTGCTCTGGCGCGACGTCATGGTGGTCGGCTGGCGGAACATCGAAGACGGTTCGTGGCACAAGCAGTCCGAGCCTTACGACCTCGAACCCGACCCCGCCGTGCTCCACGTGGCCGTCACCGTCCCCGCGGCGCAGCGCTTCAAGCTACACCGCCTAACCGGCACGCCCGAGCCGGCGACGCCGCGTGAGGCGGACGGGCCGACGGTGACGGTGGAGCTCGGCCAAGACGTCACCGTGTTGGAGATCGACGTTAGTACCCCGTAACCAGATGATGCCGCCCGCCGTCGTCGGGGCCCGCATCGCCCCTTCTGAATGGAGCCAGTCATGTCACACCGTCCCCGCCCGTCTCGTCCGAGTGCCCGCGCGTTCACGCTGATAGAGCTGCTGGTAGTGATCTCGATCATCGCGTTGTTGATCGGGCTGCTGCTGCCGGCGCTGTCGTCGGCGCGTGACGCGGCCCGGAGCATGCGGTGCGCCTCGAACCTCCGGCAGCTCGGCATCGCGTTCTACGCATACGCCGCCGACCATCGCGACTACCTCGGCTCGCTCAGCGGCTACGGCAAGCCCACCGTCAACGCGGTGACATGGGACGAGCAGATCAGCCGATACCTCAGCGGGGGCCTGACCTGGGACCCCACCGTCGCCATCCCGGTGGAGGTCGAGGTCCCGTTCTTCGCGTGCCCCTTTGACCAGAACGAGGGGGAGGGAGGCCGGCAGGTCCGCAGCTACGGTGCCAACACCGGCCGGCACAACATCGGGAGCGTCGGACCCTTCGCTGACGTCCCCTTCCGCCTCGACGCGGTGCGTGATCTTTACCCCACTGTTCAGACGCATGGGGCGCTCACCGAACTCGTGCTTGTAGCCGACCGCTTCAACGACCGGCCCAACCGCTGGCTCGGCACGGTCGGCAACGGGAACGGCTCGCACTGGCAGTGGTACCAGTTCTCCGAAAAACCCGAGATCATCCACGCCAATCTGACGCAGTCGCTGATGTTCTTCGACAGCCACGTGGAGGTCCGCCCCTACGCCGCCAGCCGCATCGAGCACCGCTCGGAGTTCGACTACGACGTTCCGTGACTGCCCAGCCCCCCGGGGCGAGAGAGCGAGGTGACACCACGCAGCCCACTCCAATCATGCCAGCCGGATCGCCCGATTCCGCCAAATCTTCCCCCTCGCCATTCAATCAAGACGAACCCGTGTACCTCACTATCTCAGGAGTGCTGGCAGTCGGGTGGGCGATAGCATGACTCGGCATCCCCACATTCTCTTTATTCTCCCCGATCAGCTTCGCCGACACGCGGTGGGCCACTTGGGCGGACCCGTTCCCACCCCGGCGATTGACCGGCTCGCCGACGAGGGCGTGAGCTTTGCTCGTTGCTACTGCGCGTACCCGATGTGCACGCCATCGCGTGCGGCGCTGCTCACCGGCCGGCCCTGCCACGCGCTGCGCGACAACGCCGGCCGGCCCTATATGTTCAACGACCGCCTGCTCGACCTGGACGAAGCCACTTACGCCAAAGCCCTCACCGCAGCGGGCTACCGCTGCGCCTACTTGGGCAAATGGCACAACAACGATCGCCGCGGCTTCGTCGCTCCCGGCCCACGCCGGCAGGGTTTCAACGACGCGTTCTCTGGCCTTCAATGCGGCAGCGACCGCCTCCGGCCCTTTCATCTGGACGACGCGGGTCACAAGATCGGCGGTGAAACGGATCGCTGGGAGCCGGACTACCAAACCGATCTCGCCATCGACCTGCTGCGTCACGCCGATGACCCCGTCCACGGCGGCCGGCCGATGTGTGTGGTGATCAGCTTCAACCCTCCCCACGAGCCCTACGACGTGTTGCCCGCCGACCATCGACAACGTTTCAATCTGGCGCGAGAACAGGTCCGTGACGTGCGGCCAAACGTACCCGCTGCGATGCGTGACGAGGCACGCGAACTCGCGGTGCAGTACCACGCTCAAGTAAGCGGGGTCGATGCGTGCGTAGGAAGATTGCTGGATGCGCTCGAGGATTGCGGCATGACCGAACGCACGCTGGTCGTGTTCACCTCGGACCACGGCGACGCCCTGCTCAGCCATGGGTTGCGTGGTAAGAACCAGTTCTACGAGGAGGCCGCCGCCGTGCCGCTGGTTATGCGCTTCCCGGGCCGGTTGCCCCGCGGGCGACGGGTTGACCGCGTGACTGGCCACGTGGACGTCGCACCAACGCTGCTGCACCTCGCCGGCGTGGACATCCCCGATCGGATGATGGGAGCGTCACTCACCCCATACCTCTTCCCGCCGCGCGACGCCCACGCCCCCCGAGACGACGGCGACATCGAGAACACAGCCGCGGCATTCCTTGAAGTCAGCCACCCCTGGTTCGACTGGCTGCACGGCCAGGGCTTTCAGGGCCATCGTCGTGCAATCGTGACCCATCGCTGGAAGCTTGTCGTCCGCGAAGGAATCGGCGGAGCGGCGGAGCCCTGGGAGTTGTTCGACCTCCGGGACGATCCGCACGAGCTCAGCAACCTGGCCCGCGACCCGGCTTGCCTCACGACGATCCACGGCCTTGGCCGCCGCCTCTTGCAGTGGATGGCCCGTACGGACGACGATTTCTTTGACAAGATGCTCGCTGGCATGGACCCGAGCGAACGTGACCACCATCGTCATCGGCTGCGTGAGGCGTAAGGCCGTCGGCGCAACCCGAGGTGACCCACACCGATTCGCACTTCTTCACCTCGCGGCCCCGCCTGCCCCCGTCGTACGCACCGACTACAACATCTGGCTACACCTCAAGAGACCCCCGATGCAGCAACCCAAAGTCGTGATCGTCGGTGCCGGCAGTCTGTTCTTCGGCCGCAAGGCGATTTGGCAGATGTTTCACTCCCCGCACTTGCGTACCGGCACGTTCGCACTAGTCGACACAGACGCCGATCGGCTCGACAAGATGGCTCGGCTCGCCCAAGCCGTCCACGGCCGGCGAGCGGTCATACCGGGTGGTTCGCGCCAAGTTCGATGCCGCTCAGACCACCGACGAGAACCGCCGGCACTGGGCGAACGCGGACCTGTTGAGCCCCGACGCCGCCGCGTCAATGGATGTGCGGGCGATCCTGCGCAGCCGGGCGCGGTACGAGGTGGCCAACAACTCCTACGCCCGGGGCATCGTGCTCACGCTGGCCAACGACACGATCGGAACCGGTCCGCGTCTGCAGATGCTGACCGACGACCCCAGCTGATGAACACCACCGCGGTGAACGAGACCGCCACGGCCAACAAGCTGAAGGTCGCGACCAACCCGCACGCGGGCAAGTTCGACGTGGTCACGTCCGCCTACCTCTCGAACTCGACATTCGCGGGAGCCAGCAACAAAACGTGGTATCTGTTCGCCGACCCCAACCGGCTCCCAGCCTTCGAGGTCGCCTTCCTCAACGGCAAGCAAAGGCCTACCGTCGAGCGGGCCGACGCCAACTTCAACACCCTCGGCATCCAGTTCCGCGGTTACATCGACTTCGGCATCAAGGAATAAGACCACCGCGCTGCCGTGAAGGTCAAAGGCGAAGCGTGATTAGAACTGCCACAAAAAGTGAATCGATCGCAGGCGGTTCCGATCAATCCCGTTGCGTTGCCGTGCGGCGAGCCCACATCAATCGAGGTGCTTTTCGTAACCGCCTACCGAGGGAGCACAGTGGTATCCCCGCGTTGGGGGTGTTTCCCGAAAGGTCAAAACGGCCTTCAAGAGGCACCAGCCTTTCGTCCACGGCATTGCGGTAGTAGCAGTCTGAACGAGGATGGGCGACGCGGCCTCCAGCCATCATTTATTACTTCACGACTAGGCAGCATTCGCTCGTGACCGCCCAGCCATCGATATCGCCCCAATTGTTCTTCCTCGGCATCACACACACGAGCCGATCGAATGTTATCGAATCTGAGATGCGATTCATGAACTCACGCTGAAGTTGCTGCCGTGGAATCGACTCGAACGCGTCGCTATAGATCAGACTCAGGTGCGGGAAGGGCTGAGGTAGCCTTGAATCGGGCAGATGTTGTTTGGCTGCTTTGGCAAGCGGATCAATCTTTTCAGCTTGAAGAACAAGATAAAAAAACTGGAAGAATCTGTCGGTGTAATTCAGCCCAATCGTATCCAGATCTAAAGCGGTCGATTCACGAGCGATTGCCTGGGCACAAGCATTTAGTTGCTCAACTGAGATAGCCCATCGGCCGGAGCAAAGCGTCATATGTGGCTTGAACGGCGGCGTTCCAAAGCGTTGGGCCAGTTCGTCGATGATGACTTGCAAAGCTAACTCGTCTGCTCTGCTTGGCACCAACCAAATGGCATAGGATTGGCCGGGTTGATTCGCCATCGCTATGAAGAAATGTCTGAGCAGAACGTAAGCCGACCATTAGACCAGGTTTGCTGAACACGCGGGTAAGATCCGACATCATTGACCAGCAATAGGTCCGCGCGTTGGCCTGGCTTGAGTTGCCCGCGGTCGTCAAGGCCGGCCGCCTGTGCTGGATTGCACGTCGCCATCGCAACCGCTTCGTTCAGCGGCAGGCCCAACTCCTTGCTAATCCGCCATATAGCCGGCAACATCGTGCTCGGCACGTAGTCGCTACAAAGGCAGTCTGCATAGCCTTCACGGATCGCATCGATCGCTCGCATACCCGAAGACTGGCTGCCGCCGCGGAAGACGTTGGGTGAGCCGACCAAGGCGTGTTGGCCCGCATCGGAGATCGCTTGCCCCGCCTCATCGTTGATGGGAAACTCACAGAGTTTCACCCCTAAATCCACCATCATCTGCACACGGTGTGCCGAATCGTCGTCATGGCTGGCGAGCGCTACGCCGTGGGCTTTAGCCGCCTCGATCAGACGAGCGGCGCGGTCCCACGCACCATCGGCTGCGGTGAGTTTCTTTTCGATCACCGTACCCAGAGCCTGGTGGTCATAGTCGTATCGCTTGGCGAGGTAGTCATGGTACGCCTCCATGGTCTGGAATTGCCCCTGGCCCGGCGTGTGATCCATCAACGAAAGCAGTGAGAGCACCTCATCTGCAAGCAGCGCTTCAAGCAGCGTCATCGCGTCATCGTTGGTCACTTCATAACGCGCGTGCACACGATTATCGATACACGCACTGACTGTTTCCCCGTAACGATGAATAGCCCTGGCCAGATCGGATGCGAGTTGGTCATTACGGAGCCCCAGTTCGCGGCCGGAGAACGACAACGAGTGGTACACCGTCGTCAGACCCAGGCTGGCGCTGCGCACATCGATCTGTTGGATGGCGAATTCCATCGGCAACATGACGCCGGGACGCGGTTCCGCTTCGGATTCAATCGCATCCGAGTGCAGATCGATCATCCCGGGCATGAGGACTTGCCCTCGCGCGTCAATGCGCTGATCAACGGACGATGAAGCTTGTGGACAGATAGCGGCAATGTGTGGTCCATCAATGAGTATCGAGCCATCTTGCACGATGTCGTCGGGCAAAATCAGGCGAGCGTTATCAATGAGGACGCGTTGACTCATGATGATTAGCGATCCTCCGCGACGAGTACGTTGGTGGGCTTGGGTGAGTCCCATACCACGCCGCCCTCGATGGTGACGATATGGTCCGCAAGGGTTTGGACAATGCGTTTGTTATGGAACACCGCAATCATGGCAATCCGCTCATGTTTGAGCGAGGCGATCACTTCGACCATGCGATCGGTCGATCGCGGATCGAGACTGGCTGTTGGCTCATCCAGCAGAAGCAGACGAGGCCGGACCACCAATTCTCGGGCCAGGTTGACCAACTGCCGCTCGCCGCCAGAAAACGTCGATGGCGGAAGGTCTAACAGGCGTTCGGGCAGATTGACGCGCTTTAGCATCTCGCGGGCTTGATCCATGGCCTGACTCGGCTCGACGCCTTGCTCAAGCAGCGGTCGAGCAACAACCTGAATCGCGGATTTCCGCGGGAGCGCTTTGAGGAACTGGCCGACCAGCCGGATTTCCTGGTGACGAAGCGAGAGGATCGCTTGCTCATCACACGCCGCAAGATCGATGCATTGACCTTTTGAAGTGCAGTAAAGGATTTCGCCGGTATCGGGGAGGTAAGTCCGGTAGACACATTTGAGCGCAGACGACTTGCCGCTTCCCGATGCGCCGACCATCGCGGTGAGCGAGCCGAGGTGTGCCGAGAAAGCCAGCCCTTTAAAGGCTTGAATGGTCTGGCCTCGCTCGTGGAGCGTAAAGCGCTTGGCCAAGCCGCTGACTTCGAGAACGGGTTGTGCTGATTCGTATGGAGTCATAGCGCGGCGTTGACCAGCTCTTGGGTGTAAGGGTGCTGCGGGTCTTCGAGCACTTGGTCGGTCAGGCCTTGCTCGACGATCTGGCCGTAGCGCATCACGATGGTTTGACTGGCAAGGGTTCGGACCACGCTCATGTCGTGGGTGACGAGCAAGATCGCGGGCTTAAGCCGATCGTGAAGGTCAAGGATCAGGTCGATGATGCGCGCTTGTACGGAAAGGTCCAACCCAGTGGTCACCTCATCAAGAAGCAGAAGCGGCGGCTGGATCGCTAGTGCCTTGGCGATCTGGACGCGTTGTTGCATCCCGCCGGAAAATGAGCCCGGGCATTCGTCGATGCGCTCGGTCGGCACTTGCGACTGTCTAAGCAGATCGATCGCCCGACCGCGGATGTCTTGATAGTTCGGCGGTCCCTGCGCACCAGCGGAATTAGCCGCGAGCAGGCGTTCGGCGATGTTGCCACCTGATGAAATGCCGAAGTTCAGTTCCAGGCGCGGGTTTTGGCGCACGATGCCGATGCGTCGATCACGCAGCCGACGCGCTTGGGCGGGGTTGTAGCCGAAGAGGTCTGCCGGCGGATCATCGGGCGAGCCAAGCGGGTCTTGTGGGTCGTGGTACAGCGCGGACCCTGTCGTCGGCGGCTCGTCGAGGTAAAGCGTTTTCAACAGTGTGGACTTGCCGCTGCCCGACTCACCGATCACCGCAAGGATCTGGCCCGGGTAAAGCTTGAAGCTGACATCGTTGAGCGCGACAACGCTGCCGGTGTCCGGGCAGATGTTGGTGCCTTGCCCGGTGTCAGTTGGGCCGGTGCGTTCAAGGGTGTATGGGCCAATCGGTCCGTAGACCTTGGTCAGGCCGTCGATCTCGAGGACGGGCTGTTTTGTTTGTACCACTTCTGGTGCCGAACGAATCATTGCATCTCTCCTTCGCGTTCGATCGCTCCGGATCGTTGATTGCAGTACTCGGTGTCGCTACACGCATGCGCTCGGCTGCCATCATTCATGACCAGCTCATCCAGGAAGGTGTTGGTCGAGCCACACTTGCAACACGCGATACGCTCACCTTGATCATCGAGGTGATCCTCGACACGGAACATGACGTCTTCAAAGGCAAGCGGCACTGCATCGGTGTAAGGCGGGACTGCATAAATCTTCTTCTCTCGGCCGGCCCCAAATAAATTGAGATTCTTCGACTCATGCAAGCTTGGCACGTCGTAGCGCGGGATCGGCGAGGGGTCGATGATGTAGTGCCCGTGGACCCGCGTCGGGTAGCGGTGACTGAGCGTGATCTCATCAAAGCGGACGATATCTTCGTAGAGTTTCACGAACAGGCGGGCGTAGTCGGCCTCGCCGTGCATCTGAACCCGCCTGGCCTCGTTGGCTTCAACCACAACCAGCGCGTCGGGGTAAGGCACTTGAAACACAAGGATCTGATCTTCGCGCATCGGCGTTTCGGGGATGCGGTGCCGGGTCTGCACGATGCTTGCCTCCTCGGTGCGGAACGTCGGCTCAACGCCCGGGCAAACGCGCGTGATCATGTCGCGCATGTTGCAAGCGTTGACCGATTCATCCGAGCCTTGGTCGATCACTTTTAGCGCATCACCGGGGCCGATCAACGACAGCGTCAACTGCAGGCCCCCGGTGCCAAACCCCCTGGCCAATGGCATCTCGCGTGAGGCGAAGGGGACCTGGTAGCCCGGGATGCACACGGCCTTGAGCGTCGCGCGGCGGATCTCTCGCTTAGCGGTTTCATCAATCAGCCCAAACGTGTGTTCACGTCGGCTGGGTGCTTGCGTCGTGAGCGTACTCATGATGTGCCGACCTCTTGCTGTTTGGGTGCCGCGATTTTCTTCTCCAGCCGCGTGGCGTGTTGCTGTTGCGATCTACGCAGCCGATCGAGGTCCGAGGCAAACGTGACGTAGTGCGGCATCTTGTAGTGGACGGTAAAGCCCATCGCGTCGATGCCGTCGATGTGAAGTAAGACAAACTCGGCGTTTTCCGACGGGTTCGTCGGGCCATCTCGCATGCCTTTTTGCAAAGACCGATCCAGGATTGCCATCGCAATCGCCTTGGCTTCGTTGTGGCCGAAGCATGCGCCATAGCCGAGCGTAAACCTTGGCGGGTTATCACTATCAATCTGCGCGGTCCCGCCCAGCCCGGTGCGTTCGGTTGCCCCTTCATCCTGGCGCTCATACATCGCGATGACTTCGCACTCAGTGATGAGCACCTCACCCGCCTCGGTTGGCTCGCCGGTGACGGGGTGTGGCAGCAAGACCGGGACGTATCCCACGCGGAGCTCGGCAATCGTCGGGTGTACGTCCCCGTAACCTCGCATGTTCGAGTAGGCCAGTGCGACGATCCCGCCCTGCTGACCGCGTGCCATCGTCGCCAGCGCTGCTGACCGGTCCACCGGGAACACCAATGGCTCTCGTGTGATATCAAACGCCTGATCGTTATCCGCAGGCGGCTCATCGACAAGCCCTTGAGAACGCAATGTGTCCAGGACCTTGGGCAGCGTCGCCATATCCGTGGAGAGCTCGTCCAGATTGGCCTTCTCAAGCCACTGCGTCAAAACGTTCTTGAAATCTGATTCGGTTTCGTCGATCAGTTCCCAGTTGAACATCCGTTGGGTGTAGTCGGGGGTTGGCCCGAGCATCTGACCACCGGGAATATCCTTAAACGCCGAGCTAATCCGGCGGATGAGCCGCATCTGCGATGTTTCAAGAATCGGCGTGTCACCGATACGAGGCCGAGTCGATCGCGAGGCACGCAACAGGAACGCCGCCTCCATCGGATCGCCCAGCGTCTGCTTCACCGCTAGCGCAGCGAGTTGTGGGTCGTACAGCCCGCCTTCGCTAAGCACTTGGCTGTGCAGGTAGTGCAGTTGATGCTCGACGGCCGAGAGATCCAGCGGCTGCTCACCATCCGCGGCGCCGCGCGTGCGCAGGACGTGCAGGAGGTCCGCCGCTTCTTTGATGGCGTCTTGACCGCCTTTGATCGCAACATAACTCATCGCTGTTCCTCCCCGCCTGTGATTCGGCTGATGCGTGTGGTGCGCGGCAGTGCGGCGATGCGTGTCCGATCGCACAGCACGAGATCAACCCCCATCGGGTAGTCCGCGACCCAGCCCCGGCGACGCTCAAGCCACTTTGGATGCAAGCCCTTCACCGCAAGCCGTTGGGTCGTTTCGACGCCGGGACCGGTTAGCTCGTAGAGGCTGTCACCCGATACAAGTGAATTAACTTGCAAAATAAGCGTCGCGCCCAAGTGCGGCTGATACACGTCGCCTAATCGAGGCACAAAGTCTGCGGGCGGCGGAAGGTCGGACTTGAAGAGCACATAGTCTGCCTGCCCCGCGCACTGCCGTCTCGCTTCAAGGCGTAACAGTTCCTCGCCAGAAACCAAGCCCTCGGCATCGTAAAGCGTTGTCGCATGATCTAGCAATGTTGCCAGTACCGCCAGAATCGCAGTCTGGTCTTCTAGATGTTCTTCTAGGTCGATGACCCTACCGGGAAAGCTGTGCGCGTCCAAGAGCGATCGATACACCCGCTGCTGGGTTAAGGGCTTATAGGTGGTTGGTAAATCAATCATCGTCGTCAACTAGTCCGCTGGTGTGTCTTGATTCATCAAAGCAAACGACACACGACTGCGTTCAAGCATCGCACGCCGCAGTCGGCTGTCATCCGCCATCGTGTCCAGCCCTCGATCGACAAGCCGTTGAACTTTGCCGTCCAGGTCAAGCCCCCCGGCGAGCGCGGCGTCACAAATCGCGATCGCAACCGCTAACGCTTCATGATCCCGCAAGATATTCGCGGCGCCTTCATAAACCTTGCCCGAAGTGTCAATGAGCTCAACGTGGGCGGTGGACATCGGGACCTCGCCGATGTTAAATGCCTGAGCCATGACCGAGTCGCGCAGCCGCATCATGCCCAGGCCCGACTTGGGCACACGCTTGTGCCGAACCTCGAAAAGATCGGCGATGGCTTCTGCAAGATAGATCACGTCGTCAGGTTGGACATTGAGTAGCGCCGCCGCCCAACTCGGGCGCGATAGCCCCTGCACTGATGGCGAGTGTTGTGGTTGAATCATGGCTCGACCTTAAATTGCACCCGATCGGAACGAAAACGGGAGATCACATACTCCACAGGCCGGCCCTGAGACGAATCGACATTCAAGCTCTTGACCCGCAGGATCGGCATGCGTGGCGACATGCGCAGCGCCATCGCGTCTTCTTCACTGGGCAACCTCGATGTAATCACGCTCTCCATCCGCTTCAGTTCTATCCCGAAACGCTCTGTGAGGTACCGGTGTAGAGAGCCGCCTTCGTAATTCAGATAAACCGGCTCAAACGGATCACACGGCAGGAAGTGCGTCGTCAACAACATCGGCTGTCCATCGGCCAGGCGGAGCGCATCGATTTGAACAACCGGCGTTTGTTCTTCGATCTTTAGCCATTGCGATACGCCCTGCGTCGCCTTGAGAACCCGCCGTCCCACAACAACCGAGCGTGCTTCCAAGCCGAGCGACGCGATGGTTTCCGTAAATCGTGTTTGGCTATGGATCTGATAATCAATCGGTGGCTGGAGCACCAGCGTGCCTCGGCCTTGCTGTCGCCAGACCAACCCATCGTTCTCCAATTCATCAATCGCCCGGCGGATCGTGTGCCGGTTGACGTCATACTGCTCCGCCAGTGAGACTTCCGGGTCCAGAAACTCGCCCGGCTTCATTTGCCTGTTGATCTGATCGCGGAGGTTCAACGCGATCTGCTCGTAACGGGCCTTCCTGGGCGCTTGAGGATCTCCGGATGGCTTTGTTTGTTTTGCGGGCGTCATTGGATTGGCCCCTCCTCAAGAAGGAATTCGGAGATGAAGTCGGTCGCGTCAGGGTCAACTAAACTTTCAACGACAAACGGTGCGCCCACCTCGTAGAGTTGCTCGGCCGAAAAATCGCCCGTCGCAACACACAGGCACGGGCAGTCATTCTCTTTCGCACAGGCAATATCGCGCGGTGTATCGCCGATGATCAACGTGTGGCGCTTCTTCACTTTTGGACAGGCTTCTCTAGCACGAATGACTAGGTCTGCTCGGCGCTCGCCGGCATCACCAAACCCATTCGCGGTAAATACATCAAAGTCCAGACCGATCGCGGGAATCTTCACCGCCGCGGCGCTACCAAAGTTGCCGGTCACCAGGCCGAGCGTAACGCTTTGGATCTGCTCGAGAGCTTGGACCCACGCGACCGCGCCGGGCATCTCGCGTTGGTGCTCAAGCTCACTCTTGAGCTCAGCGGCATAGAGTTCACGAAAAGCGTCGAGTTGCTCTTCATTGACCGACTGCCCAAGGCGCGACGCGGCGTCTTGCAAGATGTGTGCATCCAGCCGGCCCGATCGATCAACGCCTTCCAGATCAAAGTCGGTGCCGTAGACAGCAACACCCGCACGCAGCATTGCCCGCTTGTTCCCGCCGTGCGTATCGAGCAGTGTCCGATCGATATCGAACAGCACCAGGCGCGGTCCCGCTGCGACGGCTGGCCAAGATGCCAAGCGTTCCTGTAGCGTACTAAGACTTGTCGTCGTCATGACGCTCCAATTAGTCTGTATCGATGAGGCGTTTACGGCCAACCTGTGTGATACATTCGAGCAGGTAGACGGTGATAAAAATAATCAGCAAGATCGTCGTCACATGGCCGTAGGCAAACATGTCCCACCGGCCCTTAAGTTCCAGCCCGATCCCGCCCGCGCCGACGATGCCCAGCACCGTCGCGGTACGAACATTGCGCTCAAGGATGTATTGGATGTATGCGACGTATTGCGGCAGAACTTGCGGTAAGACCGCATAGCGGATCACCTTGAGCTTGCTTGACCCGGTCGAACGCAACGCCATCTGCGGCCCCGGGTCTGCGTTCTCGATATCGTCCGCAAAGAACTTGCCCAACAGGCCGCTGGTATGCAAGCCCAGCGCGATCATTCCCGCGACCGGGCCAAAGCCAAACATCAAGACGAAGAACAACGCGGTAATGAGTTCCGGCATCGCTCGGTTAAAACTGCAAATCAGTCGCGAGGCATGGTAAAAACCGATCCAAGGCGTGTAGTTCTTGGCACCAAAAAAAGTAAGCGGGATTGCCAATAGTATCGCGATCACCGTGCCCCAGAAGGCCATCTCGATCGTCTCGATCATCAAGACAATGACACGCCAGAGATAGCCCACTGGCTCAACCAAAAACTCGGTCGTGACTTCGCGTTGGACCAATTCCATCTTGTCCGTGTCGTACTCCGGCTCAAGAACCGTGCGCGTCTCCAGATAGCTGAACATCGGCAGGTTGTCACGATCAAAATCCTCCAAACGCAAGACCGGCTTCTCATCAGAGATGACCAATGGCCAGCCTTTATCGAGATAGCTCGTCGCGCCACGCACCACTTGCGAATCATCAGTCAAGCCAAGGCCGTAGCCAACCGCTTTGACAAGATCGCCGACACCTTTGTCCAACTCCACGTTCTGGAACGACCAGCCCAGCACAATAAAGCCGATCAACAATCCGAAGATCAGTTGCTTTGAATAGGGCTGATGAAGTTTCCAATCGCCAGGAGCATCCGTTATTGATGCCTTCTTAGTTGTGGGTGGCTCGCTCATGCGGGCACAGCCTCCATCGCGGAGGGCACTGTCATCGCATGATCGCTACTCGCCTTACGGCTCGTTACTGGAGCACCATCATAGATAATCGCAAGGATTTCCTTGGTCAACTCTTCCGGCTGACCATCGAAGACCAACGCGCCTTTCCGCATGGCCACGATACGGTCGGCAAACTCACAGGCCAGATCGACCTGGTGCAAGCTGCACAGCACCGTTGCCCCGGTTTCACGCGAGGCCCGAAGTAGAAGCCGGAGGATTCCTCGGCTGATGGACGGGTCTAAGCTCGCAACGGGTTCGTCCGCAAGTACAAGCTCTGGCTTGCGGATAAACGCGCGGGCGATTGCGACGCGCTGCTGCTGACCGCCTGAAAGCCTGCCCGCCTTCTGATAAACCTGAGGCTCCTCAAGTTCAACCTGATGCAGCAGTTCGCAAGCTCGGCGTCGATCGAGCTGTGGAAACAGCTTCAGCAGCGAACGCAGCAACCCGACCCGAGGCAGCGTGCCCGACAGCACGTTGTCTAACACGGAAAGCCGCGGGACCAGAAAGAACTGCTGGTGGATTGTGCCGATTCGACTTTGGATGTCACAACGATTCTTTCGAGTCATCTGTTCGCCGCCGACACGAACTTTGCCTTGGGTTGGTTCTGTCATGCCGTTGATCATGCGCAGCACCGTGGACTTGCCCGCGCCGGATGGCCCGAGCAGCACGCAGAACTCCCCCGGGTTGACCTCCAGGCTTACATCCTTGACCGCATGAACCTTCCCCTGCCGCGATCCAAAGGTCTTACTGACATTTTCGAGTTTCAACATGGGCTTATCTATGGACTAAGGGCATCACGCAGGCACAACTGGCAACGGAATCGAAAAGTCACCGCTACGGCTTCCCGTAGCGGCGCTTGAAATCGTGCTGACTTACTGATTGCCTGCCTTTTCAAGCATTTCTGCCTTTAGTTGGTCGGTGACGGCAGCGAGCTTACCCATTGCTTCTGCAAACTTGGACTTGGGGAACTGCGTGTCATAGCGGTCATATTGCTTGCCGCCGTAACCACGGATCATCTCAGGCGTGACGCCGTCCGCTTCATGGATGTTCTCGAATGCTTCGAGCAAGGTTTCCTTGACTTCTTTGCTCAGGTTCGGGTGCATAGCCAAAGGCGGGTTAGGGATCGGGTCCGACTTCTCCAAGGGAACAATGACCTCCGGATCGATCACCTTGTTCTTGATCGCCTTCTCGTAGGCATTAAACGAGCAGGCGCAGGCATCGACCTGGCCCTCAACAAGCGCCGCGATGGAGTTGGAGTGGCTACCGGTGATATAGATGTTCCCGAGGTCCTTGACAGGGTCAACTCCACCTGCGATCAACATCGCAACCGGGAAGTTGAAGCTCGAGGTCGAATTGACGTCGCCGAAGGAGACACGCTTTCCCTTCAAGTCTTCAAGGGTCTTGATGCCCGAGTCCTTACGGACGAAGATCCCGGAGTAGTAAGAACTGGAACCGCTCTTAACAGAAACCGCCAAAAGCTCAGCGGCATCACGTTCCTGAGCCTGGTGTAGCGTGACCGCGCCAAGGAACGCGATGTCAACCACGCCGTTCTCAAGACCTTCCACGACTGCGGCATAGGAGGTGCCGACTTTCAGGTCAAAGTGCAGGCCATAGTTCTCTGTAATCGCATTGAAAATAGGCTGAAAATCGTTTTTGGTCGTATCCGCCCCGGTGTCTGCTGGAATGAGCATGACACGCAATGGCTTCGCCTCGGAACCGTCCGGGTGCTCAGCCGCAAAGGCTGGGGTAGCCAATGCCATTAGCAGCAGCAAGCAACAAATCGACATCCGACATAGCTTCGACATCTCGCTATCCTTTCGCATGAGATAAGACACAACAACGCCACCGCGGCGATGCCTCGCGTCAAATCAGATTTAATTTTTCTCGCCGCCCTTCTGGCCAGCACTTCGAGGGTGAAGATAGGCCGGCTCTGTGAAGCGATGATTGCGATATTGTTAATAACGCGTTATCTGTCTAGACAAATTTCATCAATCGGGTTCAACGGCTGTTGAGAAAACGATGGATTAAGAACGAGACATATATTCGCCAAAGATATCTCTTCTAGCGGTTCGACAGGTTCAGCGGGTTGCGCGGACGGAACTTTTTTCGAGTTATGCTCAACACGTTTTTACATGCACCGATGCAGGTGCGTGTTGCGGCTGCGGAAAGCTGTTGACGGGTTTTCTGATCCTTGAGCAAGTGATTAAGCGAGATACCGTTCCGGTCTGAAACATAGCGATTGCTGGTCCGGTCGACTCGATTGATCAGGTTGAGCTAAAGGGCGTGTTGAGCAACGTTGTTCGTAAACACGCTCGTCTGATTCATAGCCATGAATTCAACCTGGATCTCCACCCGGCCGGATGCGGGGGCATCGACTTCGATGAGCAGCAGTTTGTATCCGGGCAGCGGCAGATCAATGTCAGAGGTGAGGCGTTGGGCGTCGATCCATGAAAATGCTGATTTGGGTGACGGTAGTGATTGGACTCGGAGCTGTTCTCCGTCGAGTTCCAGAATGCATCGCGTGCCGTCCAATTGGATGTCTGCGGTCGTTAGCATCGCCCACCTCACCCTCGAACCCTGTTTGAGACCGGACAGCGAGTCGCTGATGCGGGCTTGGCCGTGGATGAAATCCAGTTCAAATGAGCGTTTGGCCTGGTCAACGGCATCGCCAAGTACCGCGGTGAGGTCGTAGCTTGCCGAGCCGGTAGATGCTGTCTCCGCAAATTCGGTGAGTGGTGCGTGTCCTCTGACTCGGTGGGGTTGACCGTCGAGCGTCAGTGTGTTGTGGCTGAGCTGATTGTGGGCGAACACCCGCCACCGATCTCCGTTTTGGCTGTTGTCGAATATCTTGATCCCATGCGATTCCAAACGGTAATAGTCCTGCATGCCCAGGTCATCGGCCCACCGCCGACCCATTGCTTCCAAGACAAAGCAGCCGGCGTCCATGTGGCCATGATTGAGGGAGGCGGAGCCGCCTTTGGTCGCCAAAAACCACGCCCCGGCTTGCGTCGGCCCACGGAAGACCGCAAGCGGCTGTTCGCCCCGGCCACGCCAAGCTTGGATCGGAGCGGGTGCAGCGGGTTCGCATTCTTTCAGGCGTGCCCACCAGATGGCCCCCAACGGCATCAGCCTGTTCATTTCGACCGTCGTGTCCTGCCAGGCATAGTCGATCTGATGATCAATAAGCGAGAGATCATTGGTTATTGATGCAAACCAAAAGAGGGCCGGCTGAGGCTGACTCTTCGCACTTGCATCGCTGAAGTTGAAAAGCCTGCCACTCGGGCCGGTGATATGCTCGAGAAACGAAGCGCTTTGTAGAAAACCGGGGGCTTCTTCGATGTCGAAGGAATCGCCGATCGCGGTTTGCAACGCATCGATTAAAAGAACCTGGAAGGTCGTGCCGTAATTCCAATAGGAGGAACCCTCGGCATACACACCGTCGGGCTGATAGACGTGCATCGCTTTGGGATTATGCCGTCGGACCAGGTCAATCGCCTCACCCGCCAGTTGCGGTTCGTGCTCGGCCACAACCAATGCCGCAAGCGTGACCGCGGCGAAGCAGACCGGGTTCCAATTGATTGACGATTTCATCCACCACAAGTCCCCAGTGGATTGATCGGTGGTGACGGGTCGCAGAATGCGATGAAGCAGTGCTTCACGGATCTGCGACCGCAGCTCGACTGGCAGCTCGTCGAATAACCAGTCGTAGGCCAGGGTGACCCCGACCGCCATTTCTGCCGTGTCCAGCCAATGGCCGGGGTTCCAATCTGGGAATGCGAGTATCGCCTGTAATTCCTCGATCGCACGTTGTGTTAACCGAGCATCACCAGTTGTGCGATAAGCCAAGGCCAGCGTCGTCAGTCGGTATAGCGCGGGTCGAGATGTCTTGAGCAGACGCCTGCCTTCCATCTCGTAGCTCAGCGGAGAAGCATCGAGCATCGCGACGGCCTCGGCTTCAAGCCAAGCGACTAGCCGACCCAATGCATTTCCGCTTCGCCGACTGTCACGCAGGGTCTGCCAAGTCACATCATCGGCAACAAAGCGCGGGTGTTCAGTCATGTTTTTCAAGAATAAGTCCATTCGTGAATCGCATTCAATCTTTGCAAGACGAGAAGAAATTCAGCTGCAAAATAACGGTATGCTCACGCGACGCGGTCAAGGGATCGACGTCGTATTCATACCCCAGAAAAAACCAGCCCATTCATCACCGAGTCCAGCCGCAAGTTCTGCAATCAAAAGCAGTCTGGATTACAAAGTGTCTACTCTTTGCTTGGTCGCCCCAAAAAGAAGGGGCGGTGGGTGGTTCAGGTTTTCGTGTGATTTGTGCAATAGAAATTCGCCTTGCGTTAATCACCGCTTGGTGCACGTCAAACTCAAAGTCTTGGCTCAGTTCATGCTTTCTGACCCGGACATCCACGCGTGAAAAAGTTGCTCGGGTACAAATTTACTTCCATACCAAGCGGTATCCGTTGCCTCATATCGATACTGCCGTGACCACAAGTTGTGAATTTGCAAGCTTTAGCGATCAGGACAAGTTGATTCGGTCAGCCAAGATAGCTGCAAGCTGCTTTTTGTTATGCCACTGGATTTACCTGCCGACCGATCGGAATCACTTGTCCTAATCGCGAGGAATAAGCGGGCTTTATAGTGGATGGCCCGACTGCAAAGGCTTTCGATCGAGCTTGGAAGTTGGAATGATTTTTAGTGCATCCCCTTTTTTCTGATGGGATCGCCGTCTCCTGTTCAGGATTCATCATGGTCAAGACGTCACCCGCCACGGAATCCGTCGACCCCGCCATCGCCCCGGACGCTCCGATTACGCCGGATGCATGGACGCTGGGTTGCGACTTTCAGACCGCGACAACGGCGCTGGATCGGCTGCGTGTCCTCGGCGACGCCGGGCTGAAGCATTTGTTGCTGAGTCCACCGAACTCCAACCCCTATGCCCTGGGCTGGGATGGCCGCGACCGCTACGACTACCACGAGTACGAGTTGCTGATGGCCAGGATTCTAGATGCATATCCGGAGATGACTTTCACGCTGCGATTCGGGTCGCTGCACGGCACGCCGAACTACTGGGCAGTGGACCATCAGGACCAGCTGGCGGTGTACCACCTGGGTGAAAAGATGCAGCAGGCGTCGCTCGGCTCGGTCACGTGGCGGGAAGATTCAAGCGAGGCGGCGCGGCGATTTGCGGCCCACTTTTCGAGTGGTCAATGGCAAGAGCGGGTAACGGGATTGATGCCGTACTCGACCGGGGTGTATTGGCGGGGGGTTGGCGAGAGCCCGGTGAACATCCCGCCGCACGAGGTCCCGCAACGGGTGCATGACCCGGTGGAGGGAGATTTTTCGCAGCCGATGCGGTCGGCGTTCCGCGGTTTTCTGCGTGAAAAATACGGCAGCGATGAGGCGTTGCAGGACGCTTGGCGGGCGACGCACGTGACGCTGGAGATGGCTGAGTTGCCGGGGCGGATCGAGGTGCGGTCACCGACGCCGGCGGTGCGGGACTATTTCGACTGTTACAACCGGTTGAATGCGGAGTTGGCTTTGTCGTGGTCGGCGGCGATGAAAGAGGCGGCCCCGGACAAGACAGTGACGCTGCCACATGGGTATGTGTTCGGTTGGCCGAACCAGAGCCTGTCGCCACAGGGCAGCGGGCACAACCACCCGGAGATGCTGCTGGACAGCGATGCCGTGGACCGGCTGTACGCCCCGCCTGCCCAGTCGGTCGAGCACCGCAATCCGCTGTCGCAGCACGCGGTCGACTCCGTTCACCTGCACGGCAAGACCCACGTCCACGCGATCGAGCTGATGAACCTGGTGACCATGCAGGTTGAAGATCAGCTCGCCGAACTGACGCTGCACGTGGGTTACGCGGCGGTCAAGGGCAGCGATGTGGCGATGTCCGAGGTGCGCGAGGGCCGGGGCAGCATGCGGGACGACAGCGAGGTCGTTCTGATGCTGCCGTATCACGATTCCCAATTGGCAGAGCGTGCGAAGTTCTTGCGGCAGTGGCATGCGAAACAGCTCACACAAAAAGCGGAATCGGTCGCAGAGGTGGCCGTCTTCATCGACCCGCGGGGCAGCCATTGCCGGGCACGGGAGACGCGATTCGGTAACACGTTCATCGAGCAGTTCCGTAACAAAACAATGTCGCGATGTGGCGTTCCGTTCGATGAGTATCACTTGGCCGATTTCGAAGAAGTTTGCGACCGCTATGCCGCGTGGGTTTTCATCGACACGCCTGAATTCAGCGATGCACAGTGGGCCCGGATCAAGGCTGCGCCTTCGCAATGCTTTTTCGCAAGCGTCAACCGGTCGCAGGTCACAGCCGAGAGCTTCGCGGCGTTTCTGGACGGCGTAGGCATTCACCGCTGGGCGGCCGTCGGCACACCCTTTTTCGCCAACGATCGCGTGATCGCCGTGGCACTGCCAGATGCCGGCGACCACACCATCCACCTGCCTCAATTGTCCAAGGTGAGTGATGCTATCACCGGCCAGGTTCTGGCCGAGTCCGCCGCAGAAATCACATTCTCGGCCGAATCCGCCGGGCAGGTCGTACTGCTCGAATACGAGCCCGACGCCTGATCCCGCTTACGATCTTATTCGTCGCATCCCAACCAACAATGAGCTCTCATGGAAGTCATTCTCCGCACCCGCAACCAGAGCCCGGAATTGATCCTCGACGGCGAACGGCCCAGCCCGGGTTTCGGCCGACTGATGCAGCCGAACTACTGGGCACTTGACAAGCTCGATCAGTATGAGCGGTGTCGCTACAACCTGTTCTTCGTACAGATCGGCGAGATGGAGAGCAGCGGCTGGAACTGGGACGGGGCCGACGGCTACGACTACCGCGACTACGAAGCCCACATCGAACGCATCCTCGACAAGCGGCCCGACGCCCGACTGAACCTGTTTCTGGGCGGACGCGTGCCGTACCTCTGGCAGGTCAAGCATGGCGATGCGATGGTGCAGCGCGAAAACGGCAAGGTGACCAACCTCGCGTCGCCGACCTCGCCGGACTGGATCCGCGATTCGACCGAGGCGGTACGTCGGTTCGTCGAGCATTTTGAGGCCAGCCGTTTCGCGGATTCGGTCGCGGGGTACAACCCGATCTACGTCTCAAACGAATGGCTGGTCGACAGCATCATGACCGACTACAGCGAAGCAAGTCGACAGCGCTTCGCCGACTGGGCACGCGAGCACTACCAGAGCGATGTCGATCGCCTTCGTCAGAGCTGGAAGCAACCCGATGTCACGTTCGAAACGATCGCGGTCCCGACGAAGCGCGACTTCGAAGCGCATGGCCTATCAGGTATGTTCGACCGCCACGAGAAATTCGGCAGCTTCGCCGCGGATTACTACCGCTTTGCCAATCGTGGCGTCGCTGAACTGCTGCTCGCGCACGCCGGGGCGATCAAACAGGCCTGCGACCGAAAGAAATTCGTCAGCGCTATGTTCGGCTACAGCTATTGCTATGTGCACAACCGCCCTTCCCCGCCGCATAGCGGGCACTGGGACCTGATGCGTGTGCTCGAGTCGCCGGACGTCGATCTGCTGCACAGCCCCTACGACTATTTCAACCGCTGCCTCGGTGGGCCACACTACTCGCAGCTCCCGGCCGATTCGGTGCTGTCACACGGTAAGGTCTTCGCCACGCAGATCGACACGAAAACTCACGTCCACCGCATGGCCCGCGGCAACGCCGCCACGCCTTGGGAAAGCGAGCAGATCCTCAAGCGTGACGTGTCCTACGTCATGATGCGCAACGCCTACCACTACTACTACGAGATGTGCGAGCCCGCCTGGCGTGGGCGAACCGGAACGATTGAATATCGCCCGATCGAGTACATGCACGAGCGGGTGCAGGACACGATGGTCAAGCTGCGTAACCTCGCCGAAGACAACCACCACCGCCTGCCCGCAGCCGCGGCCGAGGTCGCCTGGTTCACCAGCCGGGCCGGGGCCTACGTCCGTGCATTCGATAAGCGGTACAACGGCCTGTTCGTCCAGGCGACCCGCAACTACTTCCTGCCTTATACCGCCGCACCATTTCACGACCTGCTTCTCGAAGATTTCGACCGGATCGAGCGGAACTACAAGGTCTACATTTTCCCCGATGCGACACTGCTCACGGCTCAGCAGCGAAAGTCCATCCGCGAACGCCTCGCCCGCAACGGCGCGACCGCCGTGTGGAACTACGCACCCGGCTACTTCAGTGACGATCAAGCCAGCCTCGACTACAGCGAACAACTCACCGGCTTCCGCCTGGCCCGACGCGACCTCCGCGACTTCCTGCACATCGACATCGACCGCTTCGACCACCCGCTGACACAGGGCATGGAAGCGGCCGCCAACTACGGGTCGAATATGCCTTTCGATTACTTCCAAAAGAAGCAGGAATGGCTGCGCTGGATGCTCGAACACGAAGACGATTACAAGTTCAGCCCGTTCTTCGTTGTGGACGACCCGGACGCCGAAACGCTCGGCACGCTCCGCGGTGCGCGTGAGCCGGGTCTGGCGGTCAAGCAAGTTGACGGTATGACCAGCATCTACTCCGCCGCCCCGCTGCTCTCGGCCAAGCTGCTGTCCAATATTTTTCAATCTGCCGGTGTCCATCAATACACCGACTCGGATGACTTGATCTACGCGAACGAACGCTACGTCACGGTCTGCGCTGAGAAGGGTGGCCCAAAAACGCTGCGCCTACCGGTCAAAGCCGACCTCTACGAAGCGATGGAAGACCGGCAACTCGCATCAGGCGTGACGGAGTATCCGATCGAGATGCAAGACAAGCAGGTCGATATCTACCGTGTCGAGCCGGTCGCTTAGTACGCGACTTGATGCGGTTCGCGTTCAGTCTTCGTATCCAAGCTCAGCCGGGTCAAGTCCGAGTTTGGGTAGCAAGTCGCGCAGGCCGGCGAGGTTCTGAGCGAGTACAACTTCGGAGTCCTCGCCGTGCAGGTGATTGAGCAGTCCAACCGGACCCGCGTAGCCAGTGTCAAGCATAAGCTGGAGGATGCGTAGGTCCTCGCTGCCCGAGCCGAGCGTGCGGATGCGTTTGCGGATCGGCGCATCGGGGTCCGTCGGGATGGTCCCATTGATATTTACCGCCAATAGATACGGCACGAGACTCGGAAAAGTCGCGTCAAGGCTGTCGAGGTGGCCATCAGCGCGTCAAAAAACAAGAATAGAATTTTCTGCTCCGACGGCCGGTAATTGCGAATTCGAATTAAGCCGGCTCATGTTTCAACCGATGGGGTTATCGGCTCCGCATCATTTCGCTTAGGAGAAAAACGATATGGCCAACCGTTGCGAGACACGCCTCGATGGCTATCAGTATTCGCAGAAGCTAAAGGCTTCGTCGGCCGAGCCGATGGACCGAGATGTCGACTTGCCCGACCATATCCTCGGCCCCGCGGCCAGGCTTCAGCGCATGAAGCAGAACCGCCAACGTCAGGGCTTGTTGTGGGCGTGTTTTACCGGCTGGGGTGTGGTGACGCTCGAGCTTCTGCTGCTGGGTCTGTTCGTACTATCCCCGGGTTCGGAGCCGTCCTCCGCACAGGCTTTGACCGCCCCGCCAATGGCAACCCCCGCCGCCCCGCACATGTCGGCAAAAGCAGCTCCGACGGCTTATCAGCCTCCCGCGAAGCCGGTTGTGGTCAAGCCGGTGGCCGTCGACCCAAACAATCCGTTCACCACCACGCGCGCCAACATCTTGGGCTTGCCAATTGAAGAACAGACGACCATCGTCCTCGATGCCGTGGAGCGTTCAGGGCCTTGGCTTGAACAGGTCAAAGCCGCCCTCGCCGCAGGCCTGTCGCAGCCGGGGCCGCGGATTCAGGTGATGGTGTTGCAGGACGGCAAGATCGTTCAACTGACATCGAAAGCATTCCACGCCGGCACGATGGATCGCCAACGCTTCGAGCGATTGCTCAAACCCATTCAACCGATCGGTCGGACCGGGCTATGGACCGCGGTCGAAGCGGGACGCCAGGGCATCGGCGGCCGGATGGTGCTGATTACCCCGCGTACCGATCACTGGGAGAACGCCGTCAACACGCTCGGCCAAAAGCTCGGGGCCGGGGCCAACCGGGTTCGGCTGGACGTGGTCCAACTCGGCGAACCCGCCGCCCACCTCCGCTCATTCGTTGAAGGTGCGAACAGCGGACGATACACCGTTGTTCACCACGGCACGTTTGCCGATTGGCGGGATTGAAAACCTCGGTTCGTTTTGCTTGCAACGATGTTTAGCGGGTGCACCGCAGGTGCCCGTCGTCGAACCGCGGGACGCTTCGCGTCACCCGCTAAACGTGTTTGATGGATGCTTCGGTTATGGGTGAATATGTAACTGTATAGATCCTTACGCGCTGTCGCGATCGATGATCCGGTAGTCCTCGCGCTCGCCTCGGCCACGGACGGGGTAGTCCTTGCGGTGCGGGTGGGCGGGGTAGCTTTCCCAGGTCAGGATGCGGCGGAGGTCGGGGTGACCATCAAAGCGGATGCCCATCATGTCGAAGACCTCGCGTTCCGGCCATTCCGCGCCGGGCCAAAGGTCGGTCACGGTCGGCAGGTGCAGGGCCGGGTCGTCATCGACGCCATGGGTGTCCAGCGTCGGGTCGAGCAGGACCTTGACGAAGAATCGCAGATTCAGCGTCGTACTTGTCAGGTTATAGATCACCGCAAACCGGCCCTGCGGCGACTGTTCATCGCGCGGCTTGGGGTAGTTCAGATAATCCACCGCGACCACATCCGAGAGCAGGTCGTACTGGCAACGCTCGTCCGATTTGAGGAAGGCCAAGACATCGTGCAGGTGGTCTTGATCGACGACCAGCGTCGTTTCGCCACGGAACTCGGTGGCGTACAGCGTCGCGTCCGGAAATGCAGGTCGGAGCAGCGGGATCGTCGGGTGATCGAGGTTGGGCATGATCAGAAAATTAGAAAAGTAAAAAAGTAAAAAAGCAGAACATCGAGTCGACTTTCCACCCATCGCTTGCGGGTTAGCGCTTTCACGGAGGGCTAACCCCCCGGCTTGATGGCCTCGATCAGCGTTTTAATCAGCCGATCCCACTGCTCGGTGAGTTCGGGCCATTCGTAGGCCAGGGCGTCAGCCAGGGCAACTGGGTCGTTGTTTTGCAGGTGGTCTTTCACTTGGCCGATCTGCTCGACTGCTTTGGTCGTCAGGACGTGTGCGGGCTGGCCATCGATCACGAGGTTGTCGAGATTGATGCCCAGCAACACCGCGGAGTGCAGCACGGCCTGTTGTACTTGCAGCCAACCCTCAATCGATTCGCCGACCTTGTGGTAGGCGGCGACGGGTTGGTCCTGCTGCAACAGGTCGGCGGCCTCGGCTTGTTGTTCACCAGCTTGGCGGAGTCGGTCGCGGACCTGCTCGAGCGTTTCAATCGCCAACAGCTTCGGGTCGGCCGAGGCCATCCGCACCTCGCGTTGGCCGACCGCTTCCTCACGTCGGGTGGCCAAGTCCTGCTCGCCGAGGGTCTGCCCGTCGAGCTTGACCTCGATGACCACCCGCCCGCCGGTGGTCAGCCGATCCCGCGCTGCATCCAGCAAGGCGCCGAGGCTTTGGCTGGGCAGGTCAAGGATTTCATCATCGAGGAAGATCGCCATGCCCACATGATAAGTCGCCTGAACCGTGATCGCAGGTCAGAGCGTGTTAAGCGGGTGACACGCAACGTCCCGTGGTCGGTCGAACGGGCACCTTCGGTGCTTCCGCTAAGCGTAAAGCACTTCGTCGAATATCGGCTGGAGCAATTCCTGGCGCCAGCCGGTGGTCAGTCGGCTGTCTTTCAGCGGCTTACCTGATGTGGCGGAGCGGACCACTTGGGCGATCTCGCGTTTCGTGAAGACGATCGACGGGCTGATCGACTGTGCTTCGCAGTGGGCTTGGGCTTTGGTCCAGAGCCTTTCGAGAACCTCTTTTTGCGGGTCGGTCAACGGCTTGGGCGATCGCGTTCGCTTAGGCAACGGGCCGGCGAGTGCAGCCTGCGTCAGGTCCGCGATCTGCTGGGCGTAGGCCTCTTTCACCGGCCAAGGCAAGCCCTTGAATTGCTGAACCTCTTGAGCATTGGAGACCGGGTTCGTGCCGAGGTTCACCAGCACTTGATCATCAAACAGCCCGCGCACCGGCAAATTACGCTTCTGGGCTTTCTCCGCCCGCCAGACCAGCAGGGCATTCACCACCGCCAGTTCTTTGCGTTTCAGCCGGCTGACACCCTTGGCTTTGAGCTTCATCGCCAAGGGGTCGACCCGGTAGGCGCTCTCGTCGCTGAACAGCTCGCACTCGGCCAAGGCTTTTTCGGTATGGCCCAGCTCATCGAGCCTGCGGTTGATCCGGCGGTAGAGCAGGTGCAGATAGCGGACATCGTTAGCGGCATAGGTCTGCTGCACCTCGGTCAGCGGCCGACGGTCCCATTGGCTGAACTTGCTGGATGTGCCCAAGTCCGCATCGGCAACGGCGGTGACGAGCTTGGTCAAGGAAACCGGGTAGGGTTGGCCGATGAAAGCAGCGGCGAGTTGGGTGTCGAAAATGTGGGCGGGCGGCTTGCCGGTGTGGCGGTGCACCGGCTCGAGGTCCTGCAGGCCGGCGTGGACAATCACGCAGACCTCCGGCTCGGCGAGCAGCTCCCAGAACGGCTGCAAGTCGATGCCATCCGCCAGGACATCGATCAGCGTCACCTGCTGGGGCGTCGAGACCTGGACCACGCAGAAGCGGGGGTAGAACGTGTCTTCGCCGATGAATTCCGTGTCGTAGCCGAACCGGCCGGCGGCGCGGAGTTCATCGATCAGATCTAGCAGTTGCGGCTGGGTCTGGATCAGCCGGGGTGGGCCGGCGGGCACGAGGGTGTGGTCCAGCACCGGCGGCGGCGGGGCTTGCTCGGCATGGGCTTCACGATCCGCCCGACGGCGATGCCGACTGCGATAACTCGCCCAGCCCGGAGCTACCGCGGGGTAGATTCCCGAGGCGTCAGCCAACTTTTTTGCTGCAGCGGGTTTGCTCTTGGCCATCGTCGTTCCTTCGACATCACGCGACCCGCCCGAAACAGTGTACCGGGGATACGCGAACGATTCGGGAAGCAGCAGCCTTAAACACAGATTTCGCTGATCGCGTCGATTTTTACGCCTGAAATAACGCCAAGGCGAGGAGACGCCAAAACGCCAAGAAAACCAATTGTTTTTGGATAGATAACGCTTCTTGGCGTCTCCGCGTCTTGGCGTCCTGGCGTACTTCTTGACGCCCAATCTGCGTCACCTGCGGAATCTGCGGTCAAGGCTGTTCACGCTTCGCCTAAACTGACCTTATGACAACGACTCAGACCAAGACGCTCCGCATCGGCCACAGCCCGGACCCGGATGATGCGTTCATGTGGTATCCGTTGGCGAACTTCACCGCGCCCGATGGCCGAGCGCTCACCCCGAAGGTGGACACGCGGGGATATGACTTCGTTCACATCCTCGAAGACATCCAGTCGCTCAACGAGCGGTCGGAAAAGGGTGAACTGGAAATCACCGCGTTCTCGATCCACCAGTACCCTTTCGTCGCGGACCAATATGTGCTGACAACGTGTGGCTCGTCGATGGGCGATGGGTACGGGCCGATGATCGTCACCCCAAAGCCGAGGGATGGCCATCCCTCGGCTTTTAATAATGTCATCGACCTCAAGGGCAAGAAACTCGCGATCCCCGGCGAGCGGACCACCGCCTGGCTGACCTGCCAACTGCTCTTTGCTGAGCATGGCATGAGCAAGGATGACTTGCAGGTCACCTCGGTCATGTTCGATGAGATCCTGCCCCGCGTGGAATCCGGCGAGTTCGATGCCGGGCTGATCATCCACGAAGGCCAAATCACCTATCAGAACAACGGCCTCGAAAAGCTGATCGACCTGGGCACCTGGTGGACCGAGTCGCGTGGCCTACCGCTGCCGCTGGGTGGCAATGCCATCCGCCGGGACCTGATCGAAGCCGGCGAAGGACCAACGATTACCCGCGTGCTGCTCGATTCGATCGAGTACGCCTTGGAGCACCGCAAGGACTCGGTCGATTTTGCGTTGAATTATGCCCGCGACATGGGCGCCGATCTCGCCGACCGCTTCGTGGGCATGTATGTCAACGACTGGACGCTGGACTACGGCGAGCGTGGCCAACAGGCCGTCCGCCAACTCGTTCGGGAAGGCATCGATGCGGGCCTCCTGCCGGATCGCGGCGAGATTGAATTTGTCGGGCCGGCCGAGTGAGATAAGCCGGGCAGGGTTGCGATACGAATCTATTTTGTTGGGTAGGGGTTAAACCCGCCTGCTAGTCCGCCTCGGCCATGTGAGCATTGCGTTAAAATCGCGGGATGCCTGCATCTGAAGACTTAACCCGTGGCACGGCCCCGACCGAGCCCGCCTGGTTCCCGCCGCTTGCGTTGGCGTTACCGCTTGCGGTGATCGCGTTGCTGATGCTTTCGCCGGTGTTCTTGGAGCACGCCGCGTGGGAACGGCTGATCCACAGCGAGTTGGGCATCCTCGAGCTGTTCACCGTAGCGGCGCTTCTGCCCACGTCCGCGCTCTATGCGATGCTGGCCATCCGCGGCGGCGGGGCGATCCCGACTTGGCTGCGGGTGTGTTTCGGGCTGCTCGCTTTGGGCTGTATCTATTTCGCGGGGGAAGAGGCGAGTTGGGGGCAGCATGTCCTGGGCTTTACCCCGCCGCAGGAGGTCGCGGAAAATAATCTGCAGGGCGAGTTCAACCTGCACAACATCGATGGCCCCGCCCACGACCTGCTCAACGAACTGCCTCGCTTCTGTGCGGCAATGTTCTGTCTGATTGTCGGGGCGCTCATGCCGCTGCGATTGGGTAAGCGTCGCCTGTCGACCGATGCACCCAAAGTTTGGTGGTATTGGCTGACGCCGCATGTCTCGGTCGTGTTGGTTGGCCTCTGCGCCGCGTTCGCGAGTGTGCCCCACCGGATCGTCGAAGAGCTGGGCATGGATGTCCAAGGGACTTGGCCGTACTACGCCTTATATGAACCCAGCGATGAGGCGAAGGAAACATACATCGCCATCACGCTCTATCTGGTTGCACTGTCCGCTTATATGAGGCTCAGGCGCATCAAGCGTCAGCCGGTGCCAGCGGAGTGAATCGATACGCTTGCTCTGCTT
Organism: uncultured Phycisphaeraceae bacterium; assembly: GCA_964523485.1. Lineage (GTDB taxonomy): Bacteria > Planctomycetota > Phycisphaerae > Phycisphaerales > Phycisphaeraceae > Algisphaera. The sequence goes on from CAZFZS010000028.1 coordinate 31,613, forward strand.
TTCCTGCAGACTGCCGACGAGTCGTTTTATGTGTTTGAAAGCGTCGGCAGGAGGTCGTGCTCACGCAGAAATTCTGCAGTGAGTTGCACGATCTGCTCGTAATCGCCTGCGGCGCGGCCGGCGTTGAAAAAACCGTGGCCCCTGCCCTCGTATTCGTGAAGCACCACCTCGCCGCCTGCCTGCCTGGCCCGGTCGCGAAAACGATGGATCACGATCAGCGGTACGGTCGTGTCCTCCGTGCCATGGAAAATAACGGTCGGCGGCAGCGCGTGATCGACGTGATCCGCCGGCGAGAAATCCATCGGCTCGCCGCCTGCCCTACGCACTTGAACCGCCCCGCCCTTCCAGCCGTCTTCGGAGATATCCAAGGCCGGGTTATAGAGAAGCAGTGCCGCGGGCTGTACGGGCGGATCGCTCACCAGCGTCACCAACGCCGTCGCCAGATGACCGCCTGCCGACCCCCCGCCGACTGCGATTTTGTGCGGATCGATCCGCCATTGCTCAGCATGGTCTACAACATATTGCAAAGCGCCGACCGCATCATCGAGGCAGTCCTGCGGCTGAACCTTCCCGCCCGATTTGATCAATCGATACTCAAAGCTGAAACAAACTGCACCGCGAGCCGCGAGATATTGCGCGAACGGCGTGAACTGTTCAGGCTTGCCGCCGACCCATCCGCCACCATGGAAAAACAACACCGCCGGCCGCGGTAATTCCGAATCTTCAGCCGAATCCGTAGGCTCGAAAACCAAGGCTGAAAGGTCGCGGCCATCGACTTGCCTGTAGTTGATCCTGGATTCTCGGATTTCTCTCATGTCGTTGTTCTGCATGACGCTCAACATAGCATGAGCATCAATGCATTGGCTTTGCCATGTTTCAAGAGAAGGTCATGAGCAGTGATTTTGACATTTCAGTCCGCGTGATGACCTGTAGCGAGGCTCATACACTTGAAATTTTTTTCGTTGAAGTTCCGATAATCATGGCATTCCCACTCGGCCAGCCGGTTTTGGAATGAAACGGCGATATTAAAGAAAATAAGCTTTCTCGATTGCCGAATTTTCGGTTGCTTCGCGCTTGAGCGGAGGTAAACTGAAAGTTTAAGTCTCGTAAATATCTTGATTTATCAAGGATTAATTTGATGCTGTTTTTTCACGGGGCGACACGGAACAAGCTTCAAAACACGGGTTCCGGGCTGCTTTTCGCTTCGATGTTGGTTGTTGTTTCCGGGGTTCATGCTCAGAGCGATGTGTCGTGGATTGATTCCGCGGGCGGGGTCTGGAGCGACGCCTCGGGCTGGTCGTTGGGTCTCGTGCCGAACAATGGATTTCCCCGACGGGCGACCGCTACCGGATCGAGTTCGGCTTCATGCCGACGACCTACGAGGTCGGCCTGGACACCGCCGTCGTCGTCGATTCCATCGCTTTCCAGTCACCCTTGGCGACGCTTCGGCTGCTGGACGGCGGCGCGTTGACCGCAGCCAACGGGATCGATCTCGGCTCGGGCCGATTCATCCTCGACGGCGGCACGCTCCGCGATACACGCATCACCGGTCAGCCCGATCAGGGCGTGATGTCCATCGACAACCATTTCGCCAACCTGACGCTCGACAACGTTACCCTGGCGACCCGGCTGAGCGTCACCTCGGCGACGGATGACGTTTTCGTCAGGAACGGGCTGACCCTCGATGATGGCATCATCGATTTCAGACCCAACAACAGGGCCACCTGGAACTTCGAGGGTTCGCAGACGGTTGGGGGCAATGGCACGATCAACTTTGCGTATGCGCCTTACCAAGGTAGCACGACCTGGATGGCGGAAGACGGACTCACGCTCGACTCCGGGGTCACGCTCAACGTGATCTCGTCCAGCTTCAGCCTCGCGCAGTCGGGTTTCGGTGATTTTGACGTTTTAAATAAGGGTTCGATTAATATTGCAAACGGTGCGCGGATGTCGATCGGTCCCCATTGGGCTGCGACGGGCGACGCATTATTGACCAATGAAGGGAAATTGAGTATCGCCGGCGATCTCAATCTTTACACCGGTCTCGCCAACACCGGCCAAATCCAATTGCACGACACCGGCTTGCTCAGTATCAACGGGCGGTACAGCCTGACCGGCCTAGGCCAGATCATCCGCGAGACGCCTTCGACCGGCCAATTGACGCTGGGCGGCGAGATCACAAGCACCCTGGGGCGTCTCGAGTTCGACGACAGCTTGGGCGACCTGACCCTCGCTGCAGCGACCACCGACGCCACGATCGTGAACGCTGGCTCACGAACAATCACTCTGTCTGGCACGCGGCAGAACGACACCCTGGAAGGCCTATTTAATGTTTCAGGGTTCAAAATTCAAGACAATCTCACGCTCGATCAAGCCGTACTCACCGGTATTGCAGGCAGTGGAGGTCTACCGGCAGGCATCACCCTCGAGAGCGCTGAGAGCTCGTTGATCGGCAATGGTGAGATCCGCGGTGACGTTAAAATTGAGCTCGGAAGCAAAGCCCGCAACGTGTTGATCGGCCCGGGTGTCGAGTTTTTCGCGGATAGCGGCAACGAGATCGTCATCGACGCTCAGGGGTATGGCTCGCTGGATTTTCAAGGCAAGGCGGTGGTTGACCACGCCGACTCCAAGTTTTGGATGTATGGCGACTGGCAGAACAACGGCGACATCCAACTCAGGCAGGGACAGCTGAATCTCAGCGGTGAATACGGCCTGGCTGATCTCAATCGTGTTTCGCTGGAGGGCGGTCAACTGGTCGTCGATCCGCAGGGCATTGACCTTGCCGGCGAAACCTTGCAGATCGACGGCCCCACGCAATGGGTCGTCAGGGGCGACTGGTCCAACGGCCGCTTCGCGATCGATCCCTCGGCCGATGTCGTCGTCGGCGCGGGTCTCAGCGATATCACGCTGAGCGGATCAGGCGATTTGCGGGTTTCAGGGGGTAGCATCAAAAATGTTGTGCTCGACGGTGTGGACCTGCGACTCGAGATGCATGAGTATGTTGATTGGGTCGATACTCCAAGTCTCTACCTCGATGGCGGCAGCCTGACCGGCACGGGCAACGTCTGGTTTGGAAAAGGCGAGTCGGATCAGGACGCATGGGTTCGGGGGTCCGGCGAGATCGGCGAGAATATCACCCTCCGGACCGGCTCGGGCAACGGAACGATCGTTGGCTATCAAGGCGAACTGGTCAATCGCGGCGTCATCCTTTCGGACCAGGCGGACAAGACCATCACGCTGGACGGCGACTGGTCCAATCAAGGCGTGATCCGGCTGCAAAACGGCGGCGAGGTGCATCTCGACGGGGATTTCGTGGCCGGCGACGTCGGTCAGATCGATGCACAGGACGGTCGCCTGGCGATCATGGGCAACCTCGATCTGGAATCTGCCACGGTTGATCTGGCCGACTGGGGCAAAGCGATTGTATTACGTCAACCTAAAATCACCTATGGTCCAAAAATCTCAAATGGCACACTGCGATACAGCGACGGCCCGCTGAACACCGCTGGCGGACTCTCGTCCAACGGCAGTCGCGGCAGGGATGTCGAAGTGACATTTCAAGACTTACAGATCGATGCCGAAGTGACGATCCCCTACAACTCAACACTCAATCTTTCGGGAGCCAATACGCTCGCCGCCGGACGCGTCTTGACCATCGGCGGGGCCGATGCGGATGGGTTAGGCAGCTATGGCGGTACGCTGAACGTGCTCTGGGGCGCCAGCCTCACCGGCGACGGCGAAGTCCGTTTCGCTGGGGACAACAGCGAGCTGCTGATCCAAGGCGATGGCGAAAGCGGGACCAGCGTGGCCGGGATGACCTTCATCAACGATGGATTCCGAGTGACGGTCGGCGATCGGAACTACTCACCCAACTACCGCTTCGACGGCACACTGATCACGACCGGCGAGAACGGCGTCACTCGGGTCGAGGTCTCACCTCGGATGAATCTTGATGGCACGCTGATCGCCCGCGATGGCGGCAAAATCGAAATGTTCGACGACGGCTACCGGCTACTTGCCGGCGGCGAGGTCCGCGCTGAAGACGGCGGAACCGTTCAGCTACGCAATCTCGAAAACACCGCCGACGCTCAGGGCCATCTGGTCGTCGACGGCGGCAAGCTGCAATTCCTGCCGCGGTCCGACCTTCAACTGCTAAACGTCGTGGATTACCGCAGCGGCGAAGTCGAGTATCTGGGGGGGTTTCACGATATGAACGGCGACACGCTGGACCTCGACACCGCCCCGCCGCTGACGTTTGATGAATCGGGGTTCGCCAACGGGTCGATCGTGGGATCCGGCTCCAGCCCGCTCGTCACCGATAACGCGACGCTCGAAAGCATCGACCTGAGCGCCGATACCGAGGTGCGTGGTGACTTGATCCTCGCGCGGTCGGATATCGCGCCTTACATCCCAACACTCGCCCACGACATGACGTTCCTGGCACCGAGCGATCCCAGCTTATCCGGCCGAGTTCTGGTCAACGAACGGGCTCAGCTTCAGAATATCCGCAGCGAAGTTGATATCCGTTTGGCGAACGAATATGACTCTTGGCCACAAGCATTCCTGGCCGGCAGCATCGAGTTGCTCGGTGACGCGAGCCTCTCGGCGGGCAAGGGCAGTGAAGCCGGGCTCTTCGGCGACACGCTGATCACCGGCGGTTCGATCGAAGCGATCGACTACTCGCTCGACCTCGATGCATTCGATTATTCGCTGACGCTCAATTCAGACATCCATGTCGATCCTAGCCGAGCACTGCTGATCGAGAACGCGACCAACCTTGTCGTTGGTGGCGATGTCGTCAGCGATGGCACGACCGAATTCTCGGCCGATCAACTCTACGTGACCGGCTCGATCATCTCGAACGATTACGTGACCATCCTCAAGGCCAACAACGAATTGATCAACGCCGGCAGCATCACCATCGGCGACGGGGATATCCAGCTCGAAAACGCCGCGACGAAACACGCCATCATCGATTCCATTGAGCGCACCGGCAGCGGCCGACTCATCCACAATGGCTACACGGATAACTACAACAAGACGCTTACGCTCAACAGCGATACCGGAGACCTGCATTTCTCCGGGACCATCCACGGCGGACGGATCGAGGCCGAGGGCGACCAGATCATCAAGATCGAGGGCCTGTCGACAGCGGATGCTCACGCTTACGTCCGCGATGTGACGCTGGCAACCGACTTCGAGTTCGGCTGGGAATGCTACGACCCCAAACTTTTCGTGACCGACAAACTGACGCTGGACCAATCCATCTTCACCAACTTCGGCGGTCAAATCCGCTTCAGCGGCGACAACCGGCAACTTACCGGCAACGGCAAAGTCATCATGCACGACGACGCCTCGATCGTCGGTCAGAACAGTTCACGCTTGAACATCGGCAGCGACATCGTGATCGAAGCCGAAGAAAAAAGCCGGGGTATCGTCTGGGCTGATCAGATGGCGGGGCACGCCAATATCGACGGCCTGGATCGCCGCCTGACTTTTCAAAACCTGGGGTCGCTCACCGGCTCGATCACCGCTCAAAATGGCGGCATGGTTTATATCGATTCGCAAACATGGACGCATGATGGTCAGATCTCGCTCGATCAAGCGGGACTGGTCCTCGAAAACTTCCGCGGGAATGACTTCAACGGCAACGGCTCGATTTCTAGCGCCAACGGCGGGCGTGTCTACTTCAAAGACCACTGGTTTCTCGATGGTGCAGCCGTCGACACCGATGCCTTTGGCGGCGAGATCGCACTGCTGCCCGGTGCGGTGCGTAACGGCACGCTCGACTTGCCCGGCGAGACGCTGCTCATCACCCGCTATGCCGAATTGCAGCATGGCAACGACAAAATCCAATACCCCGCACATACCGGCAACGCTCATTCATTTATCGACATGACCGTTAACGCCGACCTGCACGTCACAGATGGGATGACACTTTATATCGCCCCGGATTCGACTGTGAATTCCGACCGCTGGACCGTTGATCGCGACAGCGTGATCAAGCTCGGTGACGACACGATCGCGGATGTCGAACTCCTGCTCGACAACGGCAAGCTCATCGGCAACAGCGGGTCTCTGCGACTCGCGTCCGACGGCGCAGTCGTCACAACCGGCAACAGCTCAATTCAGACCACGCATTGGATTCAAGAAGGCCACCTCGATGTTGACGGCTCGTTGGATTTTGACGGGACAGGCAAGATCGAACTCAGACAAGACTCAACCAGCTCGCTCGCTGGCAAAATCATGACATCTGACACAGCTACCATCTTGAACAATCATGCCGAGCTCACCGTCAAAGACGGCCGGGAGCTGACCCTCGGCACCATCAACGGCAACCTCGGCAAAGTCGAACTTGGCGGCGGACTGCAGGTCAGCGGCAGCGGCGATGTCAATCAAGCGGTCACCATCGATCAGGGCCAACACCTCGCGCTCTACGGCGACTGGACCGGCTCGGCCGTCAGCAACGTCAACGGCGGCGCGATCGGCCTGGAGGACCCGCAATCCGTCCTCAACGCCGACAGCCGAATCGCCCATTGGCATGTCAACGACGCAACCGCCCTCGTGCTCGGCGATACCACGCTGTCCGTCGTGAAACAGCTCGACATCAATCGCTACAGCGGCGTCGCCGCATTCAGCAGCGACTTCGGAAGCGGCAGCATCGACCTGCAGGGCGGCATCCTGAATCTGGATACCGCCCCACTCGATTGGCAGCTGGCCGGTGGCGAACTCCGCAACGGCGTCATCGTGTCGACCGGCACCAACCGCCTGCAAGCCATCCGCAAAGCCGAGCACACCTTCGACCGAGTCACGCTCGCCGCCGACCTGGACATCGGCATGGGCAGCCTCCGCTTCATCGATGGCCAACTGCTCAACGCCCGCATCGATGCCGACGCCGATTCCGGTGCTCAGATCGTTCTGCAGGATACCGTCAATATCGATTCCGCCTCCTTCGGGACCGATGTGCACCTGACGCCGCAGCGGGAATACGCCGGTGTGACGCTATATGGCACCTCGATCAAGGGCGATGTCCATCTCGACGGCAAGCTGACTTCCGAGCGAACCCTCGAGTTCACCGGTGCGACGCTACTGACCGGAACGGGTTCGGTTGAAACCGAAAATCAGAACTGGACGATCGCGGGCCCTACGCTAACCATCGATGATCAAATCGACGTTCAGCTTGCCGGCAGCAGCTCGATCACTGGATTCACAGCCGACCTCTTGAACCGAGGTCGAATCCATCTCACACCGGACTCGGACACGACGATCCTGGTCGGCCGGCTGGAGAACGCCGGCCAAATCACGCTCGAAGATGCCACGCTCAACATCATCGATTATCAATTCGAAAACACCGCAACCGGCCGTATCACCGGCACCGGCATGCTTGACAT
>CAZFZS010000029.1:0-36079 GCA_964523485.1 uncultured Phycisphaeraceae bacterium
GTGGTAGTCTTCGCCCTGCTTTTCGATTTCGGAGATGGGGATGATGCCTTGCAGCATGGCCAGGCCCATCGCGAAGAAGCCGGCGTTGGCCGGGGCGATGACCAGGGCGGGCAGACCTTTTCCGGTCCGCCCGGCATTGAAAAAGAAGCAGGCAAGGTCCTGCGTTTTCAGCCATGCAAAAGTTTCCTGACGCGTCTCTTCAAAATCTTTGCCGAAGCGGGCTTTGTAGGTCGGCTTGTCCGTGGCGCGGTCGTCGGCGATGACCATGCACTGAGCATCGCGCCGGCGCATGTAGGGTTCGAGATAGTTGCCCGAGACACCGTTCTTGACCCGGCAGATTTTCAGCTCCGGCACGAACTCGCCGTTGACATCGTAGCCGACGGTGTAGTAACCCTGGGCATCGACTTGATCTTCAGGCACGGCCGCGGCGACCAGTTCGTCGACGCTGCTGAAGAAGGTCACCGAGGGTGCCTCGTTCAGCACGTTCATGGCTGAGGTCGAAAGGGTGATATTGGGCATGCCGGATGCAGTCGCGGTGGTCATGGGTTCGCTCCAAATTGCGGATCGATCGCTTGATCCAAGAGGTTGGGAAAAAACAGGCCCCGTTACGCTTTGGCTGTCGCACGCCGGTGCCACAGCCGACTCGAACACAGCGAGTATAGCGACTACCCTTGACGCATGAGTCCGCATATTTGGATCGTTAACGCGTTTATTACCGAGATAGACAGGGTTTTCACGGGCAACCCGGCCGCGGTGGTGTTGCTGCCAGACGATCGGCCTGAACCGGACACAGGCTGGATGCAGCAAGTCGCCGAGCAGATGAACCTGTCGGAAACCGCGTTCGTTCGGCGGATTCACGCGAGTGAAAAGCGACCCGATCCCGCCGCGGGCGAGAACGCAATTGAGCAGTCGTGGACGCTGCGGTGGTTCACCCCATCGGCCGAGGTCGAGCTCTGTGGCCACGCGACATTGGCCACCGCCCATGCTTTGATGAACCTGACCTCGGGTAGTGAACAGCCGCCCTCGGCCTATCGATTCATTACGAAATTTCGTGGCGAGCTGCTATGCCATGCAGAGCGAGATGGTCGCGTTTCGATGGATTTCCCGGCTGACAAGACCCAGCCCACTGAGCCGCCCGAAAGCTTGATCGACGATCTAAATCTCAAATGCGGCCAGATTCGCGCGATTGCTAAATCCCGATATGACTGGCTGGTGGAGCTGCAAGATATTGATGGCGTCAAGTCCGCTCGACCCGATTTTCAGGCACTGGCAGAAATTGATTGCCGAGGAGTCATGATCACTGCGGCGGATGAGAAAGCCACGGCCGGCCAGCCGGATATCGTTTCGAGATTCTTTGCTCCCCGCTTACGGATCGCGGAAGACCCGGTGACCGGGTCCGCACATTGCGTGCTCGGGCCTTACTGGCGGGAGCGACTGGGCAAAGACCGCCTCGACTGCGAGCAAGCGTCACCGCGCGGCGGTCGGCTGACCGTCGAGATGATTGGCCAAGATCGCGTCGCCCTGATTGGCCGGGCCGCGACCATCATGCAAGGTCAATTCGAGCAGATTGCTTTGCCCGATGGCTTGAGTTGAAGTTACCTTCGCAGCTGAATTTAGAGCACTGCTAGCCGCCGAGCTCTTCGATGCGTTGCTTAAGCTGCTCGATCAGCCGCGTCCGTTCGAGCTCGTTGGCGGCGCGCTCGGCCAAGACCCGCATTGCATCTTCTACGCCCGGCCCAATCGGGACCTGCTCGCTTTGGAAAACCATCATGGCACCCAAGATTTTGCCTTCCCGATCGTTTAAACGGACGCCCATATAGCTTTTAAGCTTAATCCCAGGTCGATCGGGGATCGTCTGGAATCGCTTTTCAAGATCGTTGTCTACATGCCAAAAGCCCCGCTCAAGTGTGTGCTGACAAGGCACGGCTTCGACAGGCATATCGAACTCATCCAACTGCTCGTGGTCGTGATATGCAGCGAGTACATGGAGCGTCTTGCCATCATCGCCCAACTGCATGATGAATGCCCCGGCGACCTGCATGATTTTGACCATGGCCTGCACGAGCTTTCGGTAATACAGCGGGGCGACGCTGCCGCCGATCATGGCTTCGATCTCGTGCACGACATCGCCGGCTCGCCCACCCTTGATCTGACTACGCAGGCCGGACTCCGCGGACTCGCCGTTGCCGGGTTCGCTGAGCGGGGCCAAGCCTTCGCGGATCGCGATCCGGGCCAGCTCGACCCGATTGCTGACCTGCAGTTTCCGGCCGATGGATTGGCGGTGAGACTCAATCGTTTTGTGACTGCGCACCAACCGATCCGCGATCTCAGGGATCGTCAGGCCCCGGCCAATCAGTCCAAGGATCTCACGCTCACGGCTGGTGAGCGATTCAAATGGCGTAGCGATGATCAGGCTCCGTACAAATTAAGCCAGCCGACAAACCCGTGGCTGCGTTGCACAAGGTTCAGACATCGGCTTACCGCGGCCTCAACTTGCCGGACAATCGTATCGATTAATAATTGAATCAGCTTCGGGTGAAGGCCCTATTTGCGCCCTAAAGATCGACCGATAACATGCTTATTTCACGGCAGATGTCGATATCACCTAACCAGCAATGCTAGGTTCCGAACAGTTGACACCCTGCTTGAAGCTAAACCTCACCCGTATTGGGCTTCTTCCAGCAGATCGAGAAGCGTTAACAAGGTTGATTGAGTTTGGAGCATCGATTGAGTTGGCCGACTGAAGCTTTCCTCAATCGTAGCGGAACACACCTTTTCGCCATGCGTACATGAAAGCGATAATACTGGTCAGGATGAAGAACATCATCCGCCCCAGAAACGTCGGCGAGAGCATCTCACCCATCTCGCCGCCCAGGCTGGGGAACGTTACCGCCCAAGGATATAGAAATACGATCTCCACATCGAAAAGCAAAAACGTCATGGCGACGATGTAGAACCGCACGTTAAACCGCCGACGGGCATCGCCGATCGGGTTCATGCCCGACTCGTAGGGCAGGCCCTTGGTCTCACCCTTCCGGGTGGGACCGAGCAGATGGGTCAGGATGATGTTGCCCACGCCAAACGCGATCGCCATGGCCAACAGCACGCCGAGCCCGGCCCAGACATTGAACGAACTGGCAAGAAAAAGGTCGGTCATCGCTCGAAAGTGTAACGTCCCGGCCTTGCGCCGTCATTTCAATTTAGCCTATGGCAAATGTTAAACCAATCGTTAGGGTCGTCGGCCCTTGGCGAGTAATGCGATAGATTTCGTGACGGTTAAACTGCCCCCATGCGGCCCTACCTCGACCTGCTTGAACATGTCCTGAACCACGGCATTGAAAAGACCGACCGGACCGGGACCGGGACGCGATCGGTGTTCGGCTATCAGATGCGAGTCCCATTGCCCGGTCCGGGTCAGCCCGGTTTTCCATGCCTTACAACGAAGAAGCTGCATCTCAAATCCATCATTCATGAGTTGCTTTGGTTTCTCAGCGGCGATACGAACGTGGGGTATCTACAAAAGCACGGGGTGAAAATCTGGGACGACTGGGCCGACCCTGACACCGGCGAACTCGGGCCGGTGTACGGCCGGCAATGGCGCAGCTTCCCGAAGCCCGGGTCCGGAAACGAATCGGTCGACCAGATCAGCCAGGTTGTCGAATCGCTCAAAACCAACCCCGACTCCCGCCGGCACCTCGTGTGCGCATGGAACCCCGGCCAAATCGACGACATGGCCTTGCCGCCCTGCCACTGCCTGTTCCAGTTCTATGTCGCCGACGGCAAGCTGTCCTGCCAGCTCTACCAGCGCTCGGCCGACGTCTTTCTCGGTGTACCCTTCAACATCGCCAGCTATGCCCTGCTCTCCATGATGATCGCTCAGGTCTGCCACCTCGACTTGGGCGAGTTCATCCATACCTTCGGCGATGTCCACCTCTACAACAACCACATCGAGCAGGCTCAGCTCCAACTCACCCGCGAACCACGCCCGCTGCCGACGATGCACCTCAATCCAGAAATCACCGACCTATTCGCGTTCAACTACGATGATTTCACACTGACCGATTACGACCCCCACCCAACGATCAAAGCCCCTATTGCCGTCTAGCTCCAAAAAAAACGCAACGATTGTTCCGCATACCAGCACTTTCCTAACGCCTAGCGATAAAAAAATGCCCCGCCTCTCTCTTATCGCCGCTCTCAGTTCCAACCGTGTCATCGGCCTTGACGGTGGGCTGCCATGGAAGTTGCCTGATGACATGGCCTGGTTCAAGGCTGCCACCTGCGGCCACGCGGTGATCAACGGCCGAGGTAACTTCGAGTCCGAGCAGAGCCGGCCACTGCCGAACCGCCGAAACATCATCGTGACACGTCAGCAGGGGTATCAGGCGGAGGGTGTCGAGGTCGTCAGCAATCTCAACGAAGCCTTGACGCTGATAGGCGACAGCGACCCGGAGCCGTTCGTGATCGGCGGATCGTCGATTTACAAGTTGGCTTTGCCGAGGGTGGATCGGATGTACCTGACGCACATCCATAGCGAGGTGGCGGGTGATCGGCTGTTCCCGGAATTCGATTTGGCGGACTGGGACATCACCGACGAGCGAGAGCACCCGGCCGATGATCGACACGCCTATGCGATGACGTTCCGCACCTATGACCGCCGGGAGCATGGCGGGTGATTTCGACCAGTGTTTTTATCCTGATCATCGCGCTGCTGCTGGTGGTCAATACGGCGGGGATTGTGCTGACCGCGCTGCAGCTGCCGGGCAACTGGCTGATTGTGCTGGCGACGGCGGTGGTGGCGTGGTTGTACTGGGACCCGGTCGCATCTGAGCGGCTGATCGGCTGGTGGTCGCTGGCGATCCTGCTGGGCTTGGCGCTGCTGGGCGAGCTGTTCGAGTTTTTGGCCGGTGCGGTCGGCACGCGGACTGGCGGAGGGACCAAGCGAGCGGCGGTGCTATCGATCCCCGCCGCGATTATTGGAGCGATCATCGGCTCGTTCGCGATCCCCATCCCGATCGTCGGTACGGTCATCGGCGCCGCGATCGGTGCGGGCCTGGGTGCTTTTGCAGGCGACACCTGGGCCGGCCGCAATTGGGGCGAAGCAATACGCGGCGCGAGCGGCGCTGCCGTCGGCCGATTGACAGGCACGGTCCTGAAACTTGTCGTCGCCGCGGCGCTCTGGGTCACGGCAGCGGTGGCCCTGGTGGTTTGATCCGCCACGGATTTCAGGCTCGGCCAACCGGGCGGCTACGCCGCATCCGCTAAACGCAAACACTTTTTCGATGCTTATCCCCGATGCCCACTACCCCGAGGCGGACCCTTCGCGGAGGGGTCGTTGTTCTTCACGTTGGGCTTGGTCGCCTCATTCGGATGCCCCGGGTCCGTCGCCCCAGTCTGCTTCTGCGGCGGCATCCCGCCCTGCTCGGTCGTGCTGTGACTGCCTTGATCTTTGTCGGCCATGGTGATGCTCCTGATTATTTGTTTGGATCGTAGGCCAACCCATCAAGTAATTCAGAGTCAACTTCGCAATAAGGCGAAACTTGCAGCCAAAACCCCTTATTCCCCCGTGTCCAACACGCTCATGAACGCTTCCTGCGGGATGTCGACGGTGCCGACGCGTTTCATGCGTTCTTTGCCTTTTTTCTGTTTTTCGAGGAGTTTTCGTTTGCGGGTCACGTCGCCGCCGTAGCACTTGGCGGTGACATTTTTGCCGACGCTCTTGATGGTTTCGCGGGCGATGATTTTGCCGCCGATGGCGGCCTGCAAGGGGATCTCAAACAGGTGGCGGTCGATCTGGTCTTTCAGCCGTTTCAATAGATGCCGCCCCCGGAACTCTGCCTTGGAACGGTGGACGATGAGCGACAACGCCTCGACCGGCGAGCCGTTAACCAGCACGTCCATCTTCACGAGGTTGTCGGTGTTGAACCCTTTGATGTGATAATCCACCGTGCCGTAGCCGGAGGTTATGGACTTCAGCTTGTCAAAGAAGTCGTAGATGATTTCCGCGAGCGGCAGGTCATATTCAAGAATTTGACGGTCCGCAGCGAGAAACTTCTGGGTTTTGTATACGCCGCGGCGCTGATCGCAGAGCTTCATGATGTCACCGATGCAGTCGGTGGGCGTGATGATCTCCGCCTCGACGATCGGCTCGCGGATCTGTCGAACCTTGGACATGTCCGGCAGTTCCGCAGGATTCGTGATGTGGATCAGCGACTCTTCGCCGCCCTTGCCGGTGATCAGCACCTCATAGGTCACGGTCGGCGCGGTCTGCACCAGCGAGACATTGCCCTCACGCTCGAGCCGCTCCTGGATGATGTCCATGTGGAGCATCCCGAGGAAGCCGCAGCGGAACCCTGAGCCGAGCGCTTCGGAGTTGGTGGGCTCATAGGTGTAGCTGGCGTCATTGACGTGCAGGCGGGCGATGGCATCGCGGAGCTCATCGAATTGGGTGTCGCCGGCCGGGTAAAAATCGCAGTACACCATCGGTGCCGGCTCTTCGTACCCCGGCAGCGGTTGGTCCGCGCGGGCAAGGTCCAGTGTGATGGTGTCGCCGATGTTCACATCTTCGAGCGTCTTGATCGATGCGACCATGTAGCCCACATCCCCCGCCTCGAATGGCTCATCCGTAGCGGTCATCTTCGGCCTGAACTTGCCTAGCTCGGTCACTGGATAGGTTTGTTTCGCCCCCATCATCAAGATCCGGTCGCCCTTTTTCATCCGCCCGTTGACCATCCGGAAATACACGACCACGCCGCGGTAATCGTCGTATTTCGCATCGAAGATGAGGGCCTGCAGCGGCTTGTCCGGATTACCCTTGGGCGGTGGGCATTTTTCGCAGATCGCATCGAGCAGTTCGGAAACGCCCTGGCCGGTCTTCGCGGAGGTGAAGATGCAGTCGTCCGCGGGCAGGCCCAGCACGTCCTCGACCTGCTGAGCGCGGTCTTCCGGCTGGGCGCTGGGCAGGTCGATTTTGTTGATGACCGGGATGATCTTAAGGTCCGCATCGACGGCTTTGTAAAGGTTCGCCACGGTCTGAGCCTCGACGCCCTGGGTCGCATCAACCACGAGGATGGCGGCTTCGCAGGCGGCGAGGGCCCGGCTGACCTCATAGTGAAAGTCAACATGGCCGGGCGTGTCGATGAAGTTCAACTCGTAAGTTTCGCCATTGTATTCATGGTCGACGGAAACGGCGGCGGCTTTAATCGTGATCCCGCGCTCGCGTTCGAGCTCCATGTCATCAAGGTGCTGCTCGCGTTTGGTGCGCTCATCCATGGCCCCGGTGCCCATGAGCATGCGGTCGGCCAGGGTCGACTTGCCGTGGTCGATGTGTGCGATGATGCAGAAGTTGCGGATCTGGTTGCTGGGGGTGTGGCTTGCGGTCATGGGCGGGCGGTCGGGGAATCAAACGTCCGGGCTGTCGAGGTCGGGTACTCGGGTCGGTGGCATCTTTGGATTAGGCTTCGCTGCGGACAGCCGGTTATCTTATCAGTGCTGAACCGGCCCCGATGCCGCGGCGGATGTCGCCTAGAATTCACGTCGGAATCGATTGCAAGATTTAACACCCCCGCCGTCTACCCTCCCCGAGGATACCCCCATGACCCTGCCCCGCCTGCTGCCCGCACTGATGCTGATCGGCCTGCTCTGCCCATCCAGCCTCCACGCCCAAGATACCTCGACCAAGAAAGCCTACGAATCGCCCGAAGCGGTGTTCGAAGCCGCCCAGCAGTCGTTCAATGACCGCGAATGGCGGGTCTTCATCGAATGCGTGACCCCCAAGGGTCGAGACGAACTCATCGGCGGCCTCGCGATGGCGTTGGGCATGCAATCCCAGGATGAAGCGTCTGAAGAAGGCAAAGCCGCGAAAAAAATCGTTGAGAAACACCTGCCCAGCGACTTTAACCCGATGTCGGTCATGATGGCCGACGACCCGGAAAAAGAGATGGGCAAGATCGTCAACGGCATTCAGGACCCCGAAGGCTTTTTCGCCGCTGCGCTCGGACTGGTCTTTGAATCCCAATTCCCCGAAGCCCGCATCACGGGCATCGCTGACCTCGAAGTCGCGGAAGACGGCGAAACCGCCAGCGCTCAGGTGTCACTGGGCCAAATGGATGACCCCGACAACCAGCAGGAAGACCGCTGGTATTTCGAGAAGGTCGGCGACGCGTGGTTCATTACGATGCCGTGATGTCGGTTCTTACCGCAGATGAACGCGGATGGACTCAGATTGATTTGCCAAAATACATTTTTGAAATGATGGGCTTTTTGGATTCGGAACCTTTCTGATTCTGAATTTTCATCAGCGCCATCAGCGTCCATCGGCGGTTCCAAACTGCTTTTGTAATATCTTCCACATGATCGCTGATTCAAAATTTGACGCGCCCTCTTTAGCTTGCGGGTTCAGTTTTGGGCGAAATCTGACACAATTGAACTATCCGGTTGAGGCGGCGGTGGGCAGCGTTTTGCCGGTATGCAAACGCTTCGTATTTGCAGTGGGTGAGAGTGATGACGACACGCGCGATCGTGTAGCCGCCATCGATAGTTCTGTCATGGATGGTGGCCGGGGCGGGGTGATCGACATCGTGGACACCCTGTGGCCGGATGTACAGGTCGATGGCACAGTCCTATCCGTCGAGGCGAACAAGGCGATGCAGGCCGCCGAGCGGATTGCCGCGGAGGACGGTCTGACCTGGGGTTTTTATATCCAGGCCGACGAGGTTATCCACCAAGAAGACCTGCCGATCACGGTCAGTGCCATGCGGCGGTGGGAAGGTCATCCCGAGGTCAAGGCGTTGCTGTTCCGCTATCTGCATTTCGTGCTCGACTACCAGACCACCGACCCGTGGATGTATCACAAGGCCAGCCGACTTGTTCGGCTGGACGGCAGTTGCACAATCTTCGGCGACGCCTGTGGGCCGGGCCTGATCGACCCGCCAGCGGACGTGCTGAAGATCAACGACGGCTATCTCGACAAGCGGCATCTCGGCACTCGCGTCCGCTGGGCGAAGGCCTCGGACGACGACGCAGAAACGCTCGGCACTCGGCCGGCCCGCGTATTTCACTACGGCTGGGTCAAGACCCGCGATGAACTCGATGCGAAATTCAAAATGGTCGACAAACTCTGGTGGGGCACGCTCGACCGCGAAGAAAAACAGCGACGGAAAAACAATAAGTTCGGTGGGTTCATCAATCGTTACCCCGTGCTCAAGAAATTCAACGGCAGCCATCCCGCCTTGATGAAGGATCGTGTCGCAAAGCATCCGCCTTTTGAGCGAGTCCTCAACCGTTGGTTAAATCCGCGGTTTTACGCCGAGGTGTTGAAGCACGGGTTTCACGGATAGGGCATCCCGGTCCGCAATCAACATCGTGTTCGAATTACAACCCGCCTTGGAACGGGTTCAATAATTACAGCACTTACAATCGACACATGGATCGCCCACTGAATATTCTCGCGGTGACGCGAAAGCCGAATGCGGCGTCGTATCAGCAGCGGGTGCGGAATTGGATCGAGCCACTGCAGGGCCGAGGCATTGAAATCACTGAGCGGGTTTGGCCGTCGCAGCGGTCGGCCAGACGCTCACTCATTGCGGAACTCGCGGGTGCCGACGGGGTCTGGTGGCAGCGGAATCTATTGAATAGTTTGCAAGCCCGACGTGTTCGTCGAGCTGCACGAAAATGGGTCATCGACTACGACGACCCGCTGTGCTATTCGAGCAAAAACGGCGGCCGAAAAAGTTGGACGCGGCAACGACGTTTTGCAGCGACACTCCGGCATGTCGATGCGGTGCTGACGTCCAGCCAAACGCTCGCTGGGTTGGCCAGACCCTATTGTCAGCAGGTCGAAATCGTGCCAATGGCGGTAGACCCGCCGGCTGCCGAATTGCTTGAGCGACATCCTCGCCCGGGGCGTGAGAAACCGCTGCTTTTATGGTTAGGCTCAAAAGCGACTCAGCCATATCTGCAACCGATCGAGCCCGCCCTGCGCAAGTTGAAAGACCGCGTGACCATGCAAATCGTCGGCGGCGATCATATTGACTGGGCCGGCCTGCCGATCGAGCACCAAACGTGGTCTCCCGAGACCGAACAGCAAGCACTTCTCACCGCCGACGTCGGCCTCTGCCCCATGCCCGATACGTTGTGGACCCGCGGCAAATGCCCCTACAAGGTGCTGCAATACATGAGCTACGGTCTGCCCTGGGTCGGCTCGGACGTCGGCGAAAACCGCTTTGTTGCTGCCGATGGTAAACACGGGTTGACTGCAAAGACCACCGAGGCTTGGGTGGACGCTTTGGATCAACTCATCGCGGATCGAGAACGTCGATTGGCTATGGGACAGGCCGGGCGTGAATACATCCAGCAGACCCACAGCCGAGACACGCTGCTCGATCGACTCGAAAAGTTCTGGAGGCAACTTCTAACCTAAAACTTCAATCCGTCATCGGGCACCCGCAGCATCCCGATACCAATCGCTCGGCCGGGGCCGACGTATTCCTGCGTGTGGTCGGGGTATTGCTCGACCAATTCACGCCAAAACCGATCGACCTGAATCGAAGGCTGTTTCGGACGCGGCTGGGTGTCGTGAAAACCGATCAGTCCGCCTGGCCGAACCAGCGGGCCGTACATCTCGAAATCCTGTTTAACACCTTCGTACAAATGGTCGCCATCAATGAACGCGAAATCGATCGGTTGACCATCGAATGCCTTGCGCGCCAACTCGAGCGAATCGGGCTGATGGGAGTCGACACGGTGCAGTTCCAAGGTCTGGTTTGGCTTGGCGAAGCTTTTGTAGAAAGGCGTTCGGCAGTCGAGATAGGCTCCGCCATAATCGCCGCCCGGCAGGTCGAGGCTGACCAGATGGGCATCGTCGGTCGCGGCCTGCGTCCAAAGGTATAGCGACCCGCCGCGGGCCGTGCCGATCTCCAGTACCCGCTCAGGCGAAAATTCGCGGATCGCGGCGTAGGCCTGTTCGATCTCGACCGGGTTCTGCTTCGGTTTGATCTTGCGGAAATGGCCCCGGCCGGCGAAAAGAAAGGGGATCGCAAAGCGGCTTTCAGCGGTCGGAAGCAGTTGCTCCATCTCGCGGATCCGCTCGATCGCCGCGGCGCGGTGTCGGCCGGCCAGCAGATCATTCACTAGACTTCTCATCCGCGGATCATACCAGCGGCCACCGCCCATGACTGCCAAGCCCACCGCTAATGAGAAAGCCCGAGCGCGTCGGCTTTACGCCAAGCTCGACGCGCTTTACCCGGATGCCGAGTGTTCGCTGAATTTCGAGACGCCGTTCCAACTGTTGATCGCCACGATCCTCTCGGCCCAGTGCACCGATGCGATGGTCAACCGCACGACTCCCGCATTGTTTGATCGCTATCCCGACCCTGCGACGCTGGCCAAGGCTTCGCAGGATGACATCGAGAAACTCATCAAGACCTGCGGTTTCTATCGCAACAAAGCCAAAAACATCCTGGCCACCGCGATCAGACTTTGTGAGGATCACGCTGGCGAGGTGCCGCAGACCATGAACGAACTGCTCGAACTGCCGGGGGTCGCCCGCAAAACCGCCAACGTGGTGCTCGGTAACGCATTCGGCAAGCCCGACGGCGTCGTGGTCGACACCCACGTCGGCCGACTCGCCGTCCGCCTCGGCCTCACCGAGCACGACTCGAAAAACGCTGTCAAGATCGAGCAGGACCTCAATCAGCTCTTCGCCAAGAAGACCTGGACGCAGCTGCCACACCTGCTGATCGCCCATGGCCGAGCTGTCTGCAAAGCCCAAAACCCTGCCTGCGAAACCTGCGCCTTAAAACGTCGCTGTCCGCAGGTGGGAGTTGGCGTCGACTGATCTGGATCAAATCAACCCTGACTTTTCATCCATCTCGAACACCGCGTTCATATTCTGAATCGCCTGACCCGAGGCACCCTTGATCAGGTTATCCTCGGCGGCGAACACGATGACTTTGCCGCCGACGATGCGGACCGATAGGTCAACGAAGTTCGTGCCCGCAACATGCTTGACGTTTGGCAGCGCATCGCTTGGCGAACGCAATCGGATAAACGGCTCATCGCCGTAGGCGTCCTCGTAGGCGGTCATCAGTTCATCGTCTGTGACCGAATCGTCGGCGGGGTCGAGGTAGATCGTTTCGAGGATGCCCACATCAACCGGCAGCAGGTGCGGCACGAATAACGGCTCGACCCGGTGGCCGGCTGTTCGACTGAGCGTCTGGGCGATCTCCGGCTGATGGCGATGCCCACCGACTTGACCATAAGGCCCGAACGCCTCGTTGACCGACAGAAAGCTCGTCGCGGGCTTGGCGGACCGGCCGGCCCCGGACGTACCAGAAGTCGCGTTGATGACGATGCCCTCCGCCTTGACCAGGCTATGGCTGAGCAGCGGGGCGATCGCGAGCGCTGCCGCGGTCGGATAGCAGCCGGGGTTGGCTACGAGCATCGCCCCGGGCAATGCGTCACGAAATAATTCCGGCAGCCCATAGACGGCCGTTGCGAGGTTGTCGCGATCGGCGTGCGGCGTCTCGTAGACCGCCTCGTATAGCTGCGGGTCACGCAATCGATAGTCGGCCGAGAGATCGATCACACGCAGCCCGGCATCGAGCAACGCGGGCACATGCTGCATCGCAGCAAGATGCGGCAGGCCAAGAAATACCACGTCCGCAACCTCCGCGATCGCTTCGGGATCGATCGGCCGACATTGGGCAACATCCTCATCGATCCGACCCGACAGCCTTGGGAACTCATCACGCAGGTCCGGCAAGACCTCGCGATGGCTCGCCAGATAAGTCAACTCGGCTTCGGGGTGGCCGGCCAAAAGCTCGACCAACTTGAGGCCGGTAAACCCGGTGGGACCGACGATACATGCACGAACGCTCATTGTCCCATTCTTAACGCTGGGCGTCGAACCTGCAAAGCCAAGCCTGCACACTCAGCACGAAAAACTGCCAAACCGACATTCATAAGATTGTCAGATAATCTATAAGTTTGTAACTGTCAAGTATTTGTGAAAATTCTATTGGCATCCCTGTTGCAACTTATTAAACGTGGGAACACCACACTGATGAAACATAAACAAAGTTGTTTATGTCATAACTAAGCTTTATTTTAATAAAGGAGACTCCAATGTTACCGACGATCCGACGCACCATGGACAGCCCGTTTTCCGCTCTTCGCGAGTTTGACCGCGCGGTCAATCAGATGTGGGGCGATATGGGCGACAACGCTGCTGCCGGCACGTTCCCGGTCGATATCCGCGAAGAAAACGATCAGCTAATCGTCGAAGCGGACCTGCCGGGCTACAAAAAGGATCAGATCGATGTCAGCGTTGAGCAAGGCGTGCTGACCATCGAAGCCGAACGCACCGCGGTCGAGAACCAGGACAGTAAGCGTCACGTGAATGAGCGCCGCTATACCCGCGTGGCCCGCCGCTTCAGCCTGCCGCAGGCGTACAACACCAACGAAGTCTCGGCCAAGCTTGAAGACGGCGTGTTGACCCTGTCGCTGCCCAAGCGTGAAGAAAGCAAGCCTCGCAAAATCGAAGTCAACTGATTGACTTCGTTGAACCGACCCCCATCCCCGCCGTCGCCGCCATCGTGGTGGCGGCGGTTTTTATTTAGCTCAGCAGATATTTATCTAAGGTTTGTGCCACGCCTTCCTGGTCGTTCGTCGGGCCGATGACGTCGGCGGCGGCTTTGGCTTCGGGGTAGGCGTTGCCCATCGCGACGCCCAGCCCAGCAAACTTCAACATACCCGCATCATTCGGCCCATCGCCGATGGCCAATGTGTGTTTCGGATCGACCTTGTAAGTCTTACATAAGAACGCCAGGCCGTGGCTCTTGTCCGCCTGGTAATGCGAGATTTGTGTGAGATGTGGCTCGTTCACGACAAATGTTGCCGCGTCGCTGTAACGCTTCATCAATACTTTGCGGATGACCGCCATCCGGTCGGCCGGGGCAAGCACCATCAATTTAGTAATCGGCTGCTGCAACGGCTTGAGCAATGGCCCGACATAGTCTGGCTTGAACGTCTTGCTGGTTTCCGTCTCCAGCGTCGGGTCGTGCTTATCGGTGTACCACTTATCAAGGATTTCCAATGCAATGATGCAGGTGCGATCGGTCTTGCGGGCGACCGTGCAGATCGCGTACGCCAGGTCCGGCGAAAGCGGCTCGTGACGCAGCGGTGTGCTGTGATCAGGGTGTTGGATCAGAGCGCCGTTGTAATTGATCTGGTGCGTATTCAGCCCGAGATGGTCATAAATTTCGCGGACAGTGCGTGGCGGCCGGGCTGTGGCGAGCACGACTTTGATCCCACGCTGCCGTACTTTTTTTACTGCGGCGACGGCCTTCACGCTCAGGCGTTTGTCGCTGTTGAGCAGCGTGCCGTCGATATCGATCGCGACCAGGTCGAAGCGTTGTCTCGTCTTCCCGTCCGAACTGCTTACGGTGGAGCCGGCCGGGCGGGCAGGTTTTTTGCGGATGTTTTGGCCGACACCGAGGCCGAGCTCGACATTCAGATCAATTTTTGAGGGAGGCGGGGCCATATGATCCTATCGGCCAATGTGCGGGTTCGGCCATGATATACCGCGTCGGTCGGCATAGACTGCCAACCATGGCCGACACCGCCCCCCCGCCGCCGACCGTCGAAAAGGTCAACGCAGACGCCAACACGCTTGGTCTGGACTATCGTGCGCTCGCCGCCGAGCTGCCCTACCGCGGTCCGATCATTGATATCCACACCCACATCGGCACGCCCAAGGCGGCAAAATTGTTCCTGGAAGTGGCCGACCTTTTCAACGTCGAGACGGTCTACACCATGACCGGCTTGGACAACGCCCGGCGATTACATCCCGAGTTCGGCGATCGCATCAAATTCATCTGCGTACCGGATTACATGAAGCGCGATGTGCCGGGCACATTCAGCACGCAATGGCTCAGCGACATCCGCTCGTTTCGTGAAGAATTCGACAGCCAAATCATCAAGTTCTGGGCGGCCCCACGTATTGTCGATTTGGCGGAGAACACACCGGATGAATTGACGCCGGCCGACATGAGGCTCGACTCACCGCTGAGGCTTGAAGGCTTGCAACTTGCTTACGACCTGGGCTACCGCATCTTCATGACCCACGTCGGCGATCCGGACACGTGGTTCCAGACGGTGTACACCGATGCCGACCGCTACGGCACGAAGCTACAGCAATTCGAGCCGCTGGAAACGCTGCTGGAGCAGTACCGCGACGTGACCTGGATCGGCGCCCACATGGGCGGCTACCCCGAAGACCTCGATTGGCTGCAGGCTTTTCTCGATCGACACCCGAACTATGTCGTCGATACCTCGGCTTGTAAGTGGCAGGTTCGCGAACTCTCAAAGCATCCCCGGAAGTTTGCCGAGTTTTGCAGGAACAACCCCGGCCGCGTGCTATTCGGCACGGATATCGTCGCAAATGAAAACATGAACAATTCCATCGGCTTCGATCTGTTCGCCTCACGCTTCTGGGCCCTGCGAACCCTGATTGAGACCAACTACGACGGCCCCTCCCCCATCGTCGATCCGGACCTGCACAAGGTCGACCCGACCGT
Source organism: uncultured Phycisphaeraceae bacterium (assembly GCA_964523485.1). Lineage (GTDB taxonomy): Bacteria > Planctomycetota > Phycisphaerae > Phycisphaerales > Phycisphaeraceae > Algisphaera. The sequence continues at coordinate 15,579 of CAZFZS010000029.1, forward strand.
CCCTGAAGATGCCACCCCCCCGCTTCGCGGAGCGGGGATTGACGTTGAAGAATTGCTTGAGTCGATCTATTACAAGGCGGCTGATTCGGTAATCAAATCTGCCGAAGTTTGATATCATTGACCATTGTTTGCGAGGTAGAAATGAGCGATCTAAGCCCCCCGGAACGGACCTCTAAAGGCTTCATCATCCAGTGGGGCACACACGACGCTCAGCCCAATCGTCGAGAGTACTGGCTGTCCAAAACGCCACGAGAGCGTATCGGCGGATTAGAGGCTTTGAGGCGGCAGATTTATGGAAGTCCCCCCGCTAAGCCCAGACTACCGAGAGTTTTTCGCTTCGCTTCACCGGGCGAAAGCTGATTACCTGCTCGTAGGAGGTTACGCGGTTTGCCTGCATGGCTGCGTCCGGAATACCGATGATCTCGATATCTGGGTTGGTCACGATCCAGACAACGCCGAGCGAGTTTATAAGGCTGTTGTAGATTTTGTCGGTAAGTCCGAGGGGTTAAGTCCCGCCAAATTCGCCAAGCCCAGTTCTATCTTGTTCATCGGTGTTGAACCCTATCGACTCGACATTTTCACTTCACTACCAGGCGTCGACTTCGAAGAATGTGCAGCGAAATCCGTACCGATGCAGATCGATGACCTGACGCTGAACACGATCGATCTTGACAGTCTGATTTTGAATAAAAAAACTGTCGGCCGACCTCAGGACTTGGAGGATGTTCGACAGCTAAGCCGGTAAACCAGCTCGAACCGTTGTGACTTACCTCGCCGCTTTCGCCGCCTCGATCGCTGCGTCATAGTCTGGCTCGTCGGCGACTTCTTTGACCAGTTCGACATAAGTCACCTTGTCGTTCTTGTCGACGACCATGACCTGTCGGGCGAGCAGGCCGGTCTCTTTCATACGGACGCCGTAGGCTTTGCCGAACTCGTGGTCTTTGAAGTCGGAGAGACATTCGACCTGATCGATGCCTGCCGCGGCACACCAGCGCTTGAATGCCATCGGCGTGTCGACGCTGACGGTCAGGATGACCACATCGTCACCCAAGGCCGCGGCTTTCTCGTTGAACTTGCGTGTCTCGGTGTCGCAGACCGGCGTGTCGATCGAGGGCACGACGCTGATCAGCTTGACCTTGCCCGCGTAGTCGCTGAGCGATTTATCCGACATGTCCGTCGCCTTAAGCGAGAAGTCGGGGGCCGTCTGCCCCACCTGCACCTCATCGCCAACGAGGGTCATCGGGTTGCCTTTGAGGGTAGTCGCGCCAGATCGTTCGGTCATCTTGGGTATCTCCGTTTAGATATCGGTAGGGTCTTGCAGGGTTTGCTGAACGACTCATTGTAGCGATTGCGTCAAACCGGACCCAGCCAACTGCTAGCCAATATCTTGCTTGCCGAGCTAATCCAGCAAACCCGCCTCGCGCAGAAACGGCTCGATCTGCGGCCAAAGCTCGGCCATCGGCGGCATGTCGTTGTGACCCGCCCCCGGAATCAAGACCAGACGAGACCGGGACGCCGCTTCATGATTCGCTCGAGCCATCGCGGCATCGAGCACCCCGTCCTCTTCGCCATGCATGATCAGCACCGGCCCGTCAAAGCTTTCAAGCACGGGCAGAACCGGGTAGTGATCCCGCACCATGAAACCCGGCGCCGGGACCAGGCCGCGGGCAACATCGAGCACACTGGTGAACGTCGAGGCGAGGATCAGCGCAGCTGGCGGGTGGGTCCGGGTCAGCTCGGCCGCGACGCCGCCACCGAGCGATCGGCCAAAATAGAGCATGTGTTGCCCATCCACCGCCGGGTGCCCAGCCAGTCGATCTCGCCACAAACGCATGTCATCGGCGATGGCGTCATCGCTCGGCGAGCCCACCGATCGGCCGTAGCCACGATACTCCGGCAGCAGCACGCTGATACCCCGATCGGTAAACCACCGCATCTCCAACGGCCAGATGTCGATCAGCTCGCCGTTGCCATGGAAGTACATCACCGCCGGCCCAGGGTCCGCCTCGGATCGGCCCCGGCCCAACATGAACCACGCCTCGACTGCCCCGGCCTGCGTGTCCTGCCACCACGACTCGGCATCAACCGGCCGCGGCGGCATCGCGACGTGCTCCACCCACGACCCGGGGTACACGATGTAACGCTGCAGACTCCAGATCAAAACATTGCCGATCAGAAACGCCACGACGACCAGCATCACCCACCGGACCCACCGCCGAAAACGTTTCGGGTTTCTCGGCCGCATCTGCGTATCTCGCTGTGTGTCACACGCATCCGTGTCCGGCGGATCAGGGTTTTGCCGAACTTTGCTTGGCATGCTGATATTCCCGGCTTAGGATAGTTCGATCATAAACATTTTGATTGAACCTTCGAATTCTTCACACGCTGGAGCCCACCATGTCCGCCACCGCTTCTCAACCCACCCTGCTGCATCACAAAGCCTACGACCGCATCACCGACACGGTGGGAAACACCCCGCTAGTGAAGGTCAACGGCGTCGGCCCGGACAACGGCTCGTCGATCTACCTCAAATGCGAATTCTTCAACCCCCTCGCCTCGGTGAAGGACCGCATCGGCAAAGCAATGATTGAAGCGGGCGAAGCCTCGGGTGCAGTGGACAAAAATACGCACATCATCGAGCCGACCTCGGGCAACACAGGCATCGCGCTTGCATTTGTCTGCGCCGCCAAGGGCTACAAGCTGACGCTGACCATGCCCGAGTCGATGAGCCTCGAGCGGCGGGCGCTGCTCAAAGGTCTTGGTGCCGAATTAGTTTTGACCGAAGCCGCGAAGGGCATGAAGGGCGCCATTGAGAAAGCGGCCGAACTAGTCACGACTTCAGACAATGCCTGGATGCCCCAGCAGTTTGAGAACCCCGCGAACCCTGAAATCCACTATAAGACGACCGGCCCGGAAATCTGGGAAGACACGGATGGCAAGGTCGACATCTTCGTGGCCGGCGTCGGCACGGGTGGCACGATTTCCGGTGCGGGCAAGTTCCTCAAACAGCAGAACAGCGCGATCCAATGCATCGCGGTCGAGCCGACCACCTCACCGGTGATCTCAGGCGGTGAGCCTGGCCCCCACAAAATTCAAGGCATCGGCGCGGGCTTCGTGCCGAAGAACCTGAACGTCCAGTTGGTCGACAAGGTCGAAACCGTCAGCAGCGAGGAGGCGTTCGAGTGGAGCCGAAAGGTCATGCAGACCAACGGTATCCTCGGTGGGATCTCGACCGGCGCGAACGTCCGCGCCGCCGCCCGCGTCGCCGAGGCCAACCCCGGCAAGACGATCGTCACAATCGGCTGCTCGTTCGGCGAACGCTACCTCAGCACCCCGCTGTTCGAGGGTTTAACGGGCTGAATTCCTGAAAATGCTGCGCTATCTCTGGGTGATGCCTAACACGCTCATCGGCTTGGCCTTCGCAATCCTCGGCGGGGCGACCGGGGGTCAATTGTGTATCATCGATGGCTGCCTCGAAGCCCATGGCGGGATGGTGACACGTCTGCTCCGGCTCGCACCGACCTCGGGCACACTGCTCAAACCACGCGGTGCGGCGGCCCTGACGCTTGGCCACGTCATCCTCGGTATGGATGCCCACGCGCTGAATCGCACCCGCGATCACGAGCATGTGCATGTTCGGCAATACGAACGCTGGGGCCCTTTGTTTCTGCCTGCTTATTTCATCGCTTCGATAATCGCCGCTCTGCGAGGGCAGCGAGGCTATCGCGACAACCGCTTCGAACGTGAAGCGTATGGCGATATCTAAAGCTCGAACGTCGTCACCACCGGCGAATGGATGCACCTGCGCTTCGGCCACGGGGCCCCCGGAAAGGACGACCCCACGCTTCGGGCGTTCTACGATCAGATCCGCCCATTCGGACTATGGCCTAAACCCTGGAGCGAAAACTTCCGGGCAGAACACCGCGGCGACCTGCTCCGCCTCTTACTCGCCCTGACCTGGCAGATCAGCACCTTCCTCATGCCCATGTGTGCCATGCTACGCATGTGGCCAGCGATGGTCACCCTCGGCATCGTCTGGCTGTTTACCGGCCTCTACCTGCTCCGCGATGCAAACCAAGATCGAACCGCAGTTGAACACGGATGAATGCGGAGGGTAAAAACCAATTTCTGTGAATTTGATTTAGCAGTAAATATCATGCCGTGATTTCCGAAGACCGCTCCTGGGATTTGAATTTGCGTGCATTCGAGTGCATCTGCGGTTACAACATTTCCATGGAATATCGCTACCTCGGCCGAACTGGCATCCGTGTTTCACCGCTGTGCCTCGGCACGATGATGTTCGGGGGTCGTACGACACCGGATGACAGCTACGAAATTATCGACGCCGCTATCGATGCCGAAATCAACTTCATCGATACCGCCAACGTCTACGTCAACGGCACATCCGAAGTCGTCGTCGGCGAAGCGCTCAAACGCAACGGCCACCGCGATCGCATCGTGCTAGCCACCAAGTGCCACGGCAACATGTGGAAAGCCGGCGACGATGCCAACCCACGCGAAAAGCTTGCTGCGAAACTCAACCCCAACCGCTGGGGCAACTCGCGGCGTCAAATCAAGGAGCAGATCGACGCCTCACTGCAGCGCCTGCAAACCGACTGGATCGACCTCTACCAGATCCATCGGCCACACCCGGAGTGTCCGATCGATGAAACGCTGAGAACGCTCGACGATGTGGTCAAAGCTGGCAAGGTGAATTACATCGGCTGCTCGACCTTTGCCGCTTGGCAACTGGTCGAGTCGCTTTGGGCCAGTGATCGATTGGTGCTCAACCGCTTCGTCACCGAGCAGCCGCCCTATCACTTGCTGGACCGTCGGATTGAACGCGAGTTGATCCCGGCCTGCCAAACATTCGGATTGGGGATCATCCCTTGGTCGCCGTTGGCGGGCGGTTTTTTGAGTGGCAAATACAAGCGGCCGAACCAGGACGGGGCAGGCGACGAGGGCGGGCGCTTCTCCGACGGCAAGCACGGCCGATCCACAATGCTGCAGAACGAAAAGGCGTTCGACGTCGTGGATCAGCTTCAGGAGATCGCCGACGCGAAAGGCTGCACACTTTCACAACTTGCCTTGGCGTGGGTTCGCGATCAACCCGGCATCACCAGCCCGATCATCGGCCCGCGAACGATGGAACAGCTCGAGGATAATCTCGGAGCAATGCAGGTCACGCTCGACGAGGCCGACCGCGAGAAGATCGACAGCATCTGCCCGCCGGGCGAACACGTCGTCGATTTCTACAAAGCCAGTTGGGGCCCGCATCCACATCGGGTGATCATTTGATTCAACGGTCGATCGCTTGCGGGTTAGCGCTAAGCCGCAAGCGATGGCGTATTGCTATTACGATTCGGATTACTGCCGAATGCTCTGTTCCAGCACCGCGATCACGGCAAGAACGCAGAGCGCTTGAACTGCCACGACCGCGGCTTGCCAAGTATCGAGTTGGCCGAGCATCACGCCGCCCAGCCCGGTGGCGAGTGTGGCCAGATAAACCACCGCAAGCACGATCGGCCGCGAGAGGCCCAGGCGTTCGAGCCGGTGGGAGAAGTGGTTATGGTCGCCGGTGAATGGGCTTTGGCCCGAGAGAATTCGGATCAGCGACACGCTCAAAAAATCGTACAACGGCACCGCCATGACCAGCAGCGGGATCAACAGGCCATGCCAGGGCCCCGCCCCGCTATCCGTTTGGCCGGGGTCGAGTTGAACATACGTTGTCCGGATTGACAGCACCGCAAGCATCAGCCCGAGTACCAGCGATCCGCTATCGCCGAGGTAGAGCTTGGCGGGGGGAAGATTGAAAATCAGAAATCCCAGCAGTGAGCCCACCAGCAGTGCCGCCAACGCCGCGACAAACCATTGGCCGGCCAAAAGCGTGGCGACGAGGTAGATCGACCCGATAATCAGGCCGATGCCCGCTGCCAGGCCATCCATGTTGTCGAGGAAGTTCATGGCGTTGGTAATCGCGACGATCCAGAACAGCGACACCGCAAAACTCGCGACGAGGCCAACCAATCCCCAGTCATCAAGAAACGTCAGCACCCGCGCATCGCTCCAGATCGTCAAACTCAGAGCGACAACGAATTGCACGAACAGCTTGATGCCAGCCCCGAGGTTGCGTCGGTCATCCACCAGTCCGAGCACATGAATTACCGCGAGGCCCGCCAACAGCCCGCCGCCCACCGCGCTGGTCGCCCGAAGGCCCGGAAGGTGCACCGCTAGCGGGATGTCCCACCGCGTCCAAGTCGATTGCGGGATCAGCCAGATGCCCAGCAGCACCGCCAACATCGGCCAAGACAACGCCGCAAATACCGCCACCCCCCCAATATTCGGCACACCGCCACCCCCGCCCCCGGAATTCACACGACCGCTTCCGGAAGGTTTAACGTTAACGCCCACAGTTACTTTATGCGGTTCACTTCCGGGGGCATCCAGAAACCCGAACCTCCGACTGATCGCAATCATCACGGCGCAGCCCGGCACCGCGATCAAAAACGCCACCAACCCCAAAGCCAGAACGAGCAGAATCATGAATCAAATCCGCGAGGGTGAGCTGCCCATCAATCCCCCAGAACATAGCTGAACATCAACGGCACGACGATCGTCGCGTCCGACTGCACCATGAATCGTGGCGTGTTCGGCGTCAGCTTGCCCCATGTAATTTTCTCGTTCGGCACCGCGCCGCTGTACCCGCCATAGCTCGTCGGGGCGTCGCAGATCTGGCAGAAATAGCCCCAGAACGGCGTGTCTTCCCACTTCAAATCCTGGATCATCATCGGCACCGCGCAGATTGGAAAGTCGCCGGCGATCCCGCCACCGATCTGAAAAAAGCCGACCCCCGGAAGTGATGTATTTTGATGCATCGGCTCGGTCGTCTCCCGATACCATCGGGCAAGGTGAGCCATAGCTTCCGTGCCGGTTTTGAGGCAGCGGAAGTTCTTCACCTCATCGCGCATCGCCCAGGCAGTGAAAATGTTGCCCAGTGTCGAGTCTTCCCAGCCCGGTGTGTAGACCGGGATGTTCTTCTCTTTCGCAGCCAGCATCCACGAGTCTTCTAGCGGCATCTGATAATGCTGGGGCAGGTCATCCTGGCCGAGCACTTCCCAGAGAAATTCGTGAGGAAACAAACGTTCATCGGTTTCAAGCGTACGTTGCCAAATGCCATGCAGGCGGTGCTCGACATGCCGCATGACATCTTCTGGGATGCAGGTATCAGTGACGCGGTTCATGCCGCGCTCGTACAACGCCTGCTCGTCCTCGGCCCGCAGCGCCCGCCAATCCGGGCAGTGCTCATACTCCCTGCCCGCAAGCAGCAGGAAAATGTCCTCTTCAAGGTTGGCCCCGGTCGTCGTAATCGCATGGACCTTGTCCTCCCGGATCATACGAGCCAGGGTCCGCCCGATCCCCGCAGTGCTCATCGCCCCGGATAGCGTGACCATCATCTTCCCACCCGCGTCGAGATGCGCAACATAAGCATCCGCCGCCGCGAGCATCTCCCGGCTATTGAAGTTCGTGTAATGCCTTCGCATGAATTGACGGAGCGGTTCAGCTTGGAATTCAGTCATCTCCATACTTTCAAGTCAAGCCACAGATAACACAGAGGCGCAGAGGCACAGAGAAATCCGACCGCTTGTTGCTCTTCTCTGTGCCTCAGTGTCTCTGTGGTTATTGTGGTTACTGTGGTTACTGTGGTTTCTGTGGTTTCTGTGATGAAATTTTGCACTCATTTCAAGCCCATCACATCAATCATGTCGTATCGCCCTGCCGGCTTACCACTCAGCCACTTTGCTGCACGCAGCGCACCGGCGGCGTAGCTGTCGCGGCTGGTGCTGACGTGTTTCAGTTCCAGCCTTTCGCCTGGGGCAGCGAGGTAGAGCGTGTGTTCGCCGGGGTGGTCACCAATGCGCAGGGTCTGGACGGTGATGTCTTCTTTTTGACGTGGCACGTGGTCGCCATGCCGGGCCAGCTTCACATGTTCATCAAAATCCCGCCCCGCAGCCTCGGCCACGACCCGGGCCAGAGTCAACGCGGTACCCGAAGGCGCATCGAGCTTGTAGCGGTGATGCGCTTCGAGGATTTCCAGGTCGTAATCGTCGCCCAGCAGCTTCACCGCCTGAACAGCGAGGTGGTTCAGCACGTTGACGACCTGGCTGAAATTGGTCGCCTGCATGATGGGGATGGTCTTCGCCGCGGCATCGATGTCGCGTTGGTCGTCCTCTGTCAGCCCGGTGGTGCCGATGACCAGCGGCGATTCGGTGTCGAGGCAGTGCTGTAAAGCCTGACGCATCCCGGCCGGCACGGTGAAATCAATCACCGCGTCGTATCGGCCGTCCAGCTGATCGCCCTCGGGCAACGAGGCGTCGACCGCCGCCGTCACCGTCAGATCGGTATCGTCTTGGGCGAGGGCCACGAGGCGTTGGCCCATGCGGCCGGCGGCACCGTGAATCGCGAGGTCTAACATGAGGCTATCCTTTGTGACGGAACGGGGTTTGGGTGTGCCATGGCAGCATTTTCACCGACGAAAACAAGCCGGATAGTTTACACTTAAACGATTGCGGCTTTCCCTTATTCACCTCGAACCCAGGCCCCGGCGTGTCATTTTTCAGTAAAAGCAAAGACAACCCAAGCGACAGTGAAATCAAGCGTGATCCACGCAAAGCCAAGCGTTTTTTCGAACACGCGGAAACCGTCGCCGATGCCAAAAACTACGACTACGCCATCGAGCTGCTGATTAATGGCCTGAAGCATGAGCCGGGCAACATGACCAAGCACGAGGCACTGCTCGACGTCGCCAAACGTCGCAAAGTCAGCGGCGGCAAGCCGGCGGGCCTGCGCGACAAGCTCAAGAGCTCGGGTTCGGACCCGGTCTCGAAGATGCTCGATGCCGAAAAAATCTGGGCGATGAATTTCACGGACGACTCGCTGATGACTGAGGTCATGAAAAAAGCCGTCGAGGCCGATCAGGCCGAGCCCGAGCTGGGTCTGGGTGAAGTCGCGTTCTGGGTCGGCAACATGGCGTTGGATATCGCGGTCGGCAAACCGAAAGCAAAGAAATTTATTCAGCTCCGCGATCTGTTTGCCCAGATCGGCCGGTATGACAAAGCGATCGAAGCCTGCAAGCGGGCGATCCGACTCGAGCCGAACAACCATAGCCTGATGCAGGACCTTAAAAACCTCGAAGCGGAAAACTACTCCGCGACCAGCACAGGCAGCGAGGAAGGCTCGTTCCGTGAAAACATCAAGGACCAGGAACACGCTCAGGAAGCCGCGGCGGGCAACACCACTGCCGAATCCGCTGTCGATCAGGCAATCAGCAGACGAAGGGCCGAGTACGAAGAAAATCCCGAAGACCTTGACCGCTTGAGCAAGCTTGTCGATGCGCTGCTCAAGAAGGAAGAGTTCGACAGCGAGAACGAGGCGATCAAGCTGCTCAACACCGCCCACGAGCAGTCCGGCCAATACCGCTACCGCGTCCGCATGGGCGACATCAAGATGAAACAGCTCACCCGCGAACTGCGTCAGCTCAAGCAGTTCGTCGATGCCGCCCCAGATGCGGAGGAATACAAAGACCGATATCGCGAGACGCTCAAGAAGCGGATGACTTTCGAGTTGAGCGAGTATCAGGAGCGGGTCAAAAACTATCCCACCGATCTCAAGCTGAAATTCGAGCTGGGCAAACGGCTGTATCAGGCCAAGCTTATTGATGAAGCGATTGCAATGCTGCAGCAGGCCAAGTCTGAACCGAAGAGCCGCAGCCAGGCTCACCTGCTGCTTGGCCGATGCTTCATCGAGAAAGAATGGTTCGACGAAGCCATCGACACGATGCGGCAGGGCATCGAGGCCCACCCGGTCAGCGACGACGCGATCGGCAAGGAGATGCGTTACGAACTGATGGTCGCCCTGCTCGACGCCGCCGAACGTGACAGCGATGCAGATAAAGCCGAGGAAGCCAATAGCATCGCCTCCGAAATCCTGCAGGCGGACATCGGCTACAAAAACATCATGGAAGAAAAACAGCGGTCTGCGGAACTGATGAAGAAGCTTAAGTCCTAATGTTCTCGCTTTTGAACCACCAAGGCACCAAGATCACCAAGTTGAGCGAAGGGTTTGACGAATATTTTCTCTGACTTTCCTTCGTGCTCTTGGTGACTTGGTGGTTCAACTCCTGTCTGCACACCTATGTCCGTCCTAGCTGTCATCCCCGCCCGTTTTGGTTCGTCGCGATTCCCCGGCAAGCCGTTGGCGGATGCGACGGGTATGCCGTTGATCCAGCATGTGGTGGAGCGGGTGCGGCAGGCGAAGTCGCTGGACCGGGTGGTGGTGGCGACGGACGACCGCCGGATCTTCGATGCGGTCGTTGGTTTCGGAGCCGAGGCGGTGATGACCGGCGAGCACCCCAACGGCACCTCCCGCATCGCCGAGGCGGTCGACCTGCTGGAACAATCAGAAAAACGGGGTCAGACCCCGTTTTCGCTAATCGTGAACGTGCAGGGCGATGAGCCGGAGGTACCGGCCGAGACGATCGATGCGCTCGTGGCGGGGCTCTCGGAAGACGCCGACGCGGATATGGCCACGCTCGCCTGTCCCTTCGCCGAGGGCGAGAACCCGACCAATCCGAACGTCGTCAAACTCGTCCTGAACCACGCCGGCCGGGCGCTCTACTTCTCACGCAGCCCGATCCCGTACGACCGCGACGCCGAGCTGCTCGGCGCGACCCGCCGGGCCCCGATCCTAAAGCACCCCGGGCTTTATGCCTACCGTCGCGATTTCTTAAAGCTTTATCCAACCCTGACGCCGACCCCGCTCGAGCAGGCGGAACAACTCGAACAGCTCCGCGTACTCGAGCATGGCCACGCCATCGCTGTCATCCACGCCGACGCCCCGCACCCGGGCATCGACACGCCTGAGCAGTACGAGGCGTTCGTTGAGCGTTGGAGAAACGAACCGCGATAACGCTTGGGGCTGGCCCTCCCCACGCTTTGTACAATCGCCCGCCCATGGCCACCGAAACCTGCTACGTCACCACCCCGATCTACTACGTCAACGACAAGCCCCACCTCGGGCATGTCTACACGACAATGGTCGCCGACGTCGTCGCCCGCTACCACCGGCTGCGTGGCGACGACACCTTCTTCCTCACCGGGGTCGATGAACATGCCGCCAAGGTCTCGGACAAAGCTGCCGAGCATGACGTGACCCCGCAGGAATGGGCCGACCAGAATGCGGCAGAATTCCGGGGAACGTTCGACCGGCTGGAGATGACCCACGACGACTTCGTCCGCACCTCGTCCGAGCAGCACAAAACCAAGGTCACCGAATACGTCACCGCCCTGCTCGCCTCGGGCGACGTATACGAAGGGCAATACGAAGGCTGGTACGACGCCGGCCAGGAAGAATACGTCCCGGAAAACAAAGCCAAGGACAACGACTACAAGTCCGATGTCACCGGCAAAGCGCTGATCCGCAAGCAAGAGAAAAACTACTTCTTCAAACTCAGCGCTTACCGCGAGGAGGTCCTCGCCCACATCGAGGCCAACCCGACCTTCGTTCAGCCCGACGCCCGGCGGAACGAGATCGTCAACCGCATCAAGGAAGCCGAGGACGTGCCGATCTCCCGCACCGGCTCCAACGGCTGGGGCATCCCCATCCCGGGCGACGACGAGCAGACGATTTACGTCTGGATCGATGCGCTCTTCAACTATTTAACGTATGTCGATACCCCCGAAAGACGTCATTACTGGACTTCCGGGGCAACGCATTTCATCGCCAAGGACATCCTCTGGTTTCACGCCGCGATCTGGCCGGCGTTGCTGTTCGCCTTGCAGAAATGCGAGGGCTACGACTGGGTGAATCAGCCGAAGCAGATCTACAGCCACAGCTACTGGGTCAGCAAAGCCAGGCTCGACTCCGGCGAAGAGGCTGTCATCAAGATGGGCAAATCCACCGGCAACTTCCTCGACCCCGAAACCCTCAATACCCTTGTCCAAACCTTCGGCCTCGACGCCCTGCGCTATTTCCTCAGCACCCAGGGCCCACTCGGCACCACCGACTCGGAGTTCAGCGAAGCGAAGTACATCGAGGTGTACAACTCGGATTTAGCCAATACGTTCGGCAACTCCGTGTCGCGGGTGACGAATATGATCGGGAAATACTTTGACGCCAAGACGCCGAAACGCCAAGACGCCACAGGAGTCATTTCAGATGATCCAAGCGATCAACTCGATATCCGGTGCCAGCAAATGGTTGAGTTGTTTGCCCAGCCACAAGGCTTAGGACTGCGAAATGATCCTGGCTTAGGTATTGTCAAGGATGTTGATGGTTATATCGAAGCAACCTCGCCCTTCAAGCTGGCCAAAGATCCGGAGAAGATGCCTGAAGTAGGAACGATTCTTTACAACTGTGCCGAGGCGTTGCGGATTGCTTCGGTGTTGCTGTGGCCGTTTATCCCGGAGGCTTGTGAGAAGTTCTGGTCGCGGATCGGGTGTGATTATGCGCAGGAGATGGAGGCGGATGGGGGCAGGGGGAAGTTGGAGCAGTGGGTGCAGTGGGGTCAACTCGAGCCCGGCACGCCGATTGAGAAGGGCGAGGCGTTGTTCCCGCGGTATCAGGTGCCCAAGTCGTAATTAATAAATGAAAGCCGGGGGATGGCCATCCCCCGGCTTTGGGAATTGCATGGGTTCATGCAATCGCCCTGAAAAACAAGATACGCAGGCCTAGTCTCCTGTGTTGAGGCAGCTTGCGGTCGCTGCCTGCCAGGTTTCATCACTTACAAAGGGTTAATCTCATGGAAAACAAATTGCTCATGATCATCCTCTGCTTCCTGCTGCCCCCGCTCGCGGTCGGGCTGACCAAGGGCATCGGCGGAGCATTCATCCTCAACCTGATCCTGACGATCGTCGGATTCTGGGTCATCGGCGTGATCCACGCGCTGATTGTTGTGCTATAAATCTCTCGGTAAAACTTGAATTCCGCAAAGCCCACGGATGGCCATCCGTGGGCTTTATGTTTGTGCGGGGTGCTGCATACTCAGGCAATGAAGAGCGCCTTGGCCGACGACGAGCCAATCCGCGGGGATGGAAATGATGGTGTGATTCGGCAGCGCATCATCGAGTATCCGCAATGCGACATCATCGGCGGGGTCCTTGAAGGTCGGAACGAAGAGGTGGCCGTTGGCGAAGAGGAAGTTGGCGTAGCTCATCGGCAGCGGCGCGGTGCGGGCGGGCTCGTCGCCGATGGCGGGGTAGTCGTAGGTCCGGGGCTGGGGGGTAGGCAGGGTGAGGATGTCCAGGTCGGCTGCGAGGATGGGCTGCGGATCGATGGCGGGGTGGATGGCGACGAGGTCGGAGCTGAGGAATCGCGCGGCGTTGTCGATGTGTCCATCCGTATCGTCGCCGGGCAGGTCGGCTTCGAGCCAGATCGTGCGGTTGATGCCGAGCGTGTCATGCAAGAGCTGCTCCCAAGCTTCGCGGCTAACCGGCGTATCGGGCGATCGCCGGCTGGGGTGGAGCAGGCAGGTCGAGGTCGTGAGCAGCGTGCCTCGGCCATCGGTATCGATCGCGCCGCCTTCGAGATTGATGTTGTGGCGGTGGATGGGAAGATTTAGATGTTTGGCGAGTTGAGCAGTCACCGCGTCGTCGAGGGGGCGGTCTTCATATTTGTTGCCCCAGCTGTTGAAGCGGAAGTCGTGGAGGGTGAGCTGGGGTTGGTTGGTGTGTTTATTTGAGACTTCATGCGGGCTGAAGCCCGCAAGCCGGGGGGGTCCGGGGGTCCACGCGAACAAGGGGCCGAAGTCGCGGACCCAGGCGTCATTGGTGGGGATGTTTAGTTCATCCAGCGTACGGACCCGCACCACCTTGGACATCGCCTCGCACCAGTCGGCGTGTTGCTGCTGAGCCTGCTCCAGACAGCCCGGCCACGTCTCGGGATTCGTCGGCGGCTGGACCCAAACCGCCTCAAGCGGCTCCCACTCCGCGGGGAGGCGGGGGGTTGGGGACTCGGGGACTTGGGGACTTGGGGGCTTGGGAGCGGAGGTCATGTTTGGAGCGTATTACGGGATCAGATTGGACATCTAGATTCTAAGGGGACTACACAACTCGGCCTAAGTCCCCAAGTCCCCAAGTCCCCAACATCCAAGTCCCTAAACCCCAATCGTCTACACTGATCGGTCGCGGCGACCGACGGGGTTGCCGGGTTTTTCTATCCGTAGCGGGCCGACCGGCCCAAGGAAGTTCCACATGGCAGAGCAGGAATCACAGATGACCGTCATCGGCCCGGATTCGCATTTCAAGGGCGAATTGATGTTCGAGAAGACCGCCCGAATCATCGGCCGCTTTGATGGCAAGATTACCGGCAAGGGCGAGCTGCAGGTCGCGCAGAACGCGCGTTGTCAGGCTGATCTGGACCTGTCGACCGCCAACATCGACGGCGAGATCGAAGGCAACGTCACCGCCAAGGATACGGTCCGGCTCAATGCGAACGGCAAGGTCAAGGGCGACATCACCGCGAGCAAGATGGTCATGGCCGAGGGCGCCTCGTTCCACGGCATGTGTTCGGTAGGCCCGGATGCGGGTGCCAGCCGCGGCGGCAGCTCGGGCGGTAACAGCGGTGGTCAGTCCGGCGGCGGTAATGCTTCCGGGGGCCAGGCTCAAGCTGAACCGCCGAAAAAATAAAGGCGTTTCGCCTGACCGACCGGTGAAGCGCGGCCCGCGAGTCGCTGCTGCGTTGTTTCTGTAGCGATTTTGAAAACCGCCCCGCCGGTCGAGGACGTCCGCGCGCTCGCTGCGCGCGGTGGACCGGCCTTTCAGCCCGCGGCGATGCCAAGTGTCGCCGCCACGAGCCCGCATGGCGAGAAATCTCACGCCCAAGACGGTGGAGTGTTATCACTGCCATCACCGATTCGAGGTCGGTGGCCGCGCCCAGTCCACGTCCTGCCCGGGCTGCAACAAGCCGCTTATGGTCGCGGACCAGGAAATCTCTGGCCAACGCGGCCCGATCCGGGAGCTCAAAACCTGCGGCAAGATCGTAGTGAAAAAGCGTGGCCGACTGATCTGCCAACAGATCGTCGCCCATGCCGGGATCGAATGCGTCGGCATCATTGATGCGAAAGATGTCGTCTCCGGCCAAACCGTAACGCTCGGGCCAAAGAGCCAGTTCAAGGGCAACCTCACCGCCCCGGGCCTGATCGTGGAACAGGGCGCAAAGATTTCGTCGAGTCAGTTCGCAATCGGGCCGAAGGAAGCGGAGGATCCCCCCGAGCCAGAGGGAGAGGAAGTCGAATGAATTTTGTTCAGTCGAGGCGGCGAAGCCGCCGGTGGCTTGGAATAAAAAACGCCCCGGGGTGGCCGGGGCGTTTGTCGGGGTATTGAGTTGTAGTTGTGCAAAGTGGATCAGGCCAGGTCTTCGGCCAGGCCGGCGATGGCGATGTCCAGCTTCTCGGGGGTTTCGTAGGTGCCGGCGGCAATCTCGGCTTTGACCTGAGCGATCAGGTCGGCGCGGACGCCTTCCGGACCTTTGAGTTTGCTGAGGATCTGGGCCGCGTTGGAAAGCTCGACGCTGTCGCTGCCGCGGTCCGGTGCGGACGAGACGGAGGCGGGTTTGTCGGCGGCGCGGGCGGCCAAATCGATCGATGCTGCATATGGGGACTGAATCGGTGCAATGTCGCTCATGGTGTCGACTCCTGTCTTTTGGGCGGGTTTCCCGTGCGGGGTGGAAGGCGGGACTCCAACGCGGAGCCTGACAACCCGTCGGGCGGGGCTGAGAAAATCAGCCCGGCCAGTAGTGATATCGCCCAGCATTCACTTCGGCCTTGAAGTTATGTCCATTCTGTGTTGCGTTCGGTTAATCAACTGTATCTACACGCTTTACGGTTGTTTCAGGCAGGGCTGTGTCCGATAATGCCATGGCCAACAGTACTGCTGTCGTCTTTTAAACAAATGCCTTTCCAGAGCTTATCCACTTCTTAGACCCAAACAAGGGTAATTCCTGATTTAAGATAAAAAAGGCTTATTTTATTTTCGGTCGTTGTTAGGAATCGGCTTGAGTTTTTTCGACAGGATCGTTAACCATCGCGATAGCCTATGCCGCTATAACGTGCAAATCGAGCGATTATTTCACTTTTTATAGGTGCAAACGATATTTACGCAGTCTCATGGAATGGAACTGCTGCGTGAGATTTGAATCAGCCGGCCCTGCTCTCGGAATGCTTTTTAATGCGTCATTCCGCGGGTACGGTGACTTCGACTTCGGGTGCCGCTGGCTGCTCTGCTTCTTGTAACTCAACGTTTGGCACAGTCACCGGGCGGCCCACCTCGACCGCGGGTTCGACCTCGATCATCTCGACCGCTTGCTCGATGTCGCCGGACTTGCCCTCCGAGCCGGTCCACTCCTTGAGCGTCTTGCCGGTCTGTTGCTTTAGTGTCTGGCTGAGTTGATCGGTGTCCCAGACTTTTTCGACGTGGCCGTCGGCATAGGCGACCGGCAGTTCCCAAGGGTCGCCGAAGCCCGGCCGCTGCACCACCAAGACCCGTTCGGAAGGCTTTTCGACCTCACTAAGCTTCCCTTCGATCGGTATCAATACATAGCTGCTGTTTTCAGCGATGTACTTCGCCTTGGCCTCATCGGTATCGAGTTCGGCGAGCTTGCGGCGGGCGGGGTCGGCGGTATGGAAGTAAGCCTCACCGGCCTTCAGATAGCCCCCTTCGATCAGGTCAGTAAACGAGCCGGGCATCTGGTCGTCGTGGTCGACGCTGTAGGCGACCGTCGCGACGGCGATCTGCCGCAGGTTGGCCATGGATTGTGCTTCCATCGCGTTCTCGCGGGCTTCTTCACGGGCGTAGACACCGAACGCACCGAGCATGGGCGCAACCGTGATGAATTGGCCGGTCGCATAGGTATACGCCCCTTCGGGGCTGTACAGGCTGGCCCCGGGGAACGGGCTGATGCCTTGATAGTGGAAGCCTTGATCGTCGGTCCATGAGACGCTGCCTGCCGTGCCCAGGTGCGGCCGCACATCGCTGAGCCGGGGCAGCAGCGTCTTGGCCTCGAACGGCATGTCGTCGCCCGCCGACATCGCCAGCATGTTGAGCGCCATCATGTACCCCTGATTCAGCTGCGGAGCGGTCTTAGTGAAGTCCGCATACATCCGAGACGCCGCCGCGTTCGCGTCCGCCGGCCCGCCAACCCGGGCCATCATCTGGCGGTACGGCTCAGTCTTGATCAGTTGATTCTCAGCCGCCTGCGTGAACTTATAGGTCTTGCCGACCGCGCTCGGGACCGGCGAGAAAATGAGATGCCCATCCACAACGGACCACGACGGCGACGCGAAGGGGGCCGGCATCGAATGCAGCGTCAGGCCATCCCGCTGCGCCGTGTTAAACACGAACGGCACACCCTGCTCGGTCAGCGTCGCGTTGAGCAGTTCTTGGGCTTGCACCAACACGCCCGACAGTTTTTCCGGATCGCGGGCCTGTTGCACGATCGCGATCCCGCTGCCGAACACGCCGCCGAAGGAGGGGTCGGCAAGAAACGTCCAGCGTTCGCCCATCGCCCCGAGCAGGTCCTGCCGGATGTCGAAGCCCACAATCGCATTGAGTTGTGCGATCGACTCGTCAATCGAGGCCTCCGCCTCCGGGCTGATGTCCAGCGCGACTTCGATCAGCGTGTCCCAGACCGCGGCCAAGTCCAGTCCGCTGGCCCTGGCCCAGCTCGCCGAGGCGGGGGCGGCCTTAAGCTGGTCGGGTCCGACCATCGGCCGATCCAACAGCGTCAGCAGACCCGCCCGCGGGGCCGGGGCTTCGACGATCAACGCATGACGCCAATCCGTCGCATCAAACCCGCCGGCATAAAACGCCTGCCCCACCGTATCCAGCCCGAGGGCTTTCATGATTCGGCGATATTCCGCCAATTCATCCTCGTCTTCATAGAGCTCGAAACCTCTCTGGATCAAACCATCAAGTTGTCGACCATCCGCCCAAATCCAGCCCACCGGGGCGTCCGCAAAGGACGCACCCGGGTCGATCACGCCCTGCTTCTCGACCAAAGACCCCGCACCGGCATCCGCTGTGTCGGTGTTAATCAATAGACCCAACACCTGGCCGTCGTCGATCAGCGTGACATCGAGCAGCTCGTCTTCCTGCGCTTCGAGATGCTCGAACAGGCGGGTCAGAAAATCGCGGGCAACCTCGAGGTCTTCGCCCGGCTGAACCGCGAAGCCTAGCCGCGGCCGCACATCATTATCGTCCTCGGGCATGTCCAGCCCGCTGAACCAGAACACCCATGGTCGGCGCCAAGCGATCGGGCCACCCCGCTCCCAGACGTCCATCGCGACCTGCGCTTCCGGATCGTTCGCACCTTCCAACGCCATCATCTTCAGCACCGCATCGTGATACACCCCGGCAATGCCCGTCGCATCCAGCATCGCCTTGAACCGCGACGCCGCGAAGCCTTCGTGATCATCATTGAGCCCCTGCCAGGACACCGCCGCCATCGCATCGGCAGGGATCATCGCGTCCAGCCCATCGGCTGCTGACGAGGTAGGATGATTCAGAAACACCGCCAGCAAAGCGACCGGTAAATAACGTGAAATCCACATCGATAGGCTCCAAGATAAAAGTCGACCTATCCTAACGTCACCGCCCTCGCAATTTTTGAAAAAGGACCCCCGATGAATCCCTTATCTGCGAATCGCTTTTCATGGAGCAAGATGATCCTCGCCACCATCGCCTGTGGCCTGACGATCCCAACGGTGGCTGACATTGTCACTGAAAAAGTGCCGTATGAGGTCGATGGGATCGAGCTCGAAGGCTACGTCGCCTACGACGACGAACTAGATGAAGATGCCCCGGGCGTGCTGATCGTGCATGCCTGGTGGGGGTTGGGTGAAAACGCAAAGATGCGGGCTGAGATGTTGGCCGAGGAGGGCTACGTCGCTTTCGCCCTGGATATGTATGGCAAGGATAAGTACACCACGGACCCGAAGCAGGCCAGTCAATGGGCGGGGACGTTCTACAGCGATCGGCCGCTGTTCGTGAAGCTCGCCACCGCCGGGTTGGAACAGCTCAAAAAGCAGCCGAATGTCGATGAGGATCGGCTGGCGGCGATCGGCTACTGCTTCGGCGGCACGACCGTGATGGAGTTGGCCTACAGTGGGGCCGACCTCGCGGGCGTGGTTAGCTTCCACGGCAGCCTGCTGGACCCGACCCCCGAAGGCGTCGAGCAAGCCGAGGCCGCGATGCTCATTGCCCACGGCCAGGCCGACACCTTCTATACCACAGAGCAGCTCATCGGCGTGATCAACACGCTGCAGGACGGCGGTCATGATGTGACGACCGTGATCTACAGCGGGGCCGAGCACGCCTTTACCGATGACACGACCGAAGTCGACCTCGACGGGGCGAGCTACGACGAAGATGCAGATGAAGCCTCGTGGGAACACATGATGGTGTTCTTCGAGGAGATCTTCGATGAAGATGATGACGATGAGGATGAGGAAGAATAATTCCACGAACCGCTGGCTCAAACCTACCACCCATCGCTTGGGAGTTAGCGCGACGCCCCATTTCCTTGACCAATCCGCATAACACCCCCTGTTCAACCCCGCTTCGGCCTGCCCCAAGCCCCTGATAAGATCACCCCATGCCCACCCCTCTGAAAGTCCCGTCCGTCGGCGAATCGATCACCGAAGTCCAGATTGGTCAATGGCTGAAAAAGCCAGGCGAAGCCGCGAAAAAAGATGAAGTCCTCGTCGAAATCGAAACTGACAAGGTCACCCAGGAACTCTACGCCCCAGCCGACGGCGTGATCCAGGAAATCCTTCACGACACCGGGGCCGAGGTCCCCGTCGGCGAAACCATTGCACAATTTGAAGAAGGTGCATCCGGCTCCTCAGGCGAAGACACCGCTAATGTCCCCGCGAAAGAAGAACCTGACACCGATGGCGAATCCGGCCAGGAACGTGGCCAGACCGATCCCGCTGAGCGTGGAAGCGATGCCAAGCCCACCGCGGACCAGGGTTCCTACCAGCCGTCCGCCATCATGCCCGCCGCCCAGCGACTCATCGACGAGAACAACCTCGACTCGAGCAACATCAAACCCACCGGCCCGGGCAACCGCCTGCTCAAAGAAGACGTTCAAAATTACTTAAAAAACAATGACTCCGACGGGCCCGCTTCCGCGAGCATGGCGAGTAACTCAAAAACTTCCGAACCTTCTTCTAAGGACACTTCCGGGGGCGATCGCTCCGAAGAAACCGTCGCCATGACGTCGCTGCGCAAACGCATCGCCGCGAACCTCGTCGAGGCCCAGCAGACCGCCGCTCTGCTCACCACGTTCAACGAGATCGATATGACCGAGGTTATGTCGCTGCGTTCGCAATACAAGGAGCAGTTCGAGAAAACGCATGGCGTCAAACTCGGCTTCATGTCCTTCTTCGTCAAAGCCTCCATCGACGCCCTCAAGCAGTCCCCCGCCATCAACGCCGAGGTCCGCGGCAC
>CAZFZS010000030.1:0-1124 GCA_964523485.1 uncultured Phycisphaeraceae bacterium
GACCCGCACACCGGTTTTCGAAACCGGCTCCTTCAGCCGCTCGGACACCTCTCCAAGAGTTCAGGGTGACGCTTCGTCCAGCATCAGCCCTAGGGCTGGGGCGGCGATTATAACGCGTCAAACCTAGCAGTGTGCCCTGCCGGTATCTGTTATTCTTCGAATTATGGAAGATTCTTCACGAGCAGATATGCCGTCGCAAGTTGCCGTCGGGCAACGGGTCCGCGTGACCCAGCAGGTACAACACAAAGGCTGGACGACTTCGGTCGAGGGTGAAGTCAAATCGGTCGATCAACGCAAGACCGGCTCGTGGTTTGCCCACGCTAAGGACGATCGGCTTTGGCTGGATCGATTGGTCTTGGTCAAAGATGACGGCGAAGAGGTCATCTGCAATCTTGACCGATACAGCCGGGTCGAGCTTATGGATAAACAGACGCCTGTTCAGGAGCGACGCAGTTTCACTCGGTCCGGGCCGACGCATTCCGGTGCATCAGTTGCGGGTGCTGGGTCGCATCCTTCGGGGGCTTCGGTCAGTGGCATTTCGGAAGGCGCTCTTGAGGAAGGGCTTGGCCATGCGGACCCCTGAGCGTCCGTTGGATGAGCGAGGCCTGCCCGAGGGCTACCCGCTACAGGAAGATTGGGAAATCACGCCACGCAAGTATCGAGAGCAATCGGGCTCGGATTCGATCGATACACCTGTATTGCTGGATGTCCGCGAACCCGCCGAAGTTGCAGCTGCATCGATCGACGGGGCGGTGCATTTGCCCATGGGCGAGATCAAGAGCCGATTAAGCGAGTTGGAGGCCTACGCAGATGAGCCGATTGTCGTGGTGTGCCATCATGGCGCACGATCGATGCAGGTCACCCATTTCTTGCGTCAACAAGGCTTCGACTCAGTCCATTCCATGGCGGGCGGGATCGACCTTTGGTCACGCGATATCGATCCCGACGTTCCCAGGTATTGACTACGCAATCTGAAAAATCATTCAATCAAGGACTGAACGATGGAAACCGACTGGTCGGCGTTACATGGCGAAGCTTTTCAAAGTTCCAAAGTACTCATTACCGGCGGGGCGGGTTTCATCGGTTCACACATCGCTGAGGCTTTGTTAAAGCTCGGGGCTGAG
>CAZFZS010000030.1:1134-35471 GCA_964523485.1 uncultured Phycisphaeraceae bacterium
GAGGTTTCGGTGCTCGACAACCTGACCGGTGGCGATCGTGGCAATCTAGACGTGCTGCCGCATCAGGATCGGCTGAGATTTGTTGATGGCGATATTCGTGATGCGGAAACAGTCCGCTCGGCGATGGCTGACTGCAGCCTCGTGTTTCACCAAGCCGCCATGGGCAGCGTCCCGCGAAGTGTGGAGATGCCGGTCGAGTATCACGAGGTGAACGTGACCGGCACCATGAATGTGCTCGAAGCGGCTCGGCAAACCGGGGTCTGCCGAGTCATGTTTGCCGCCAGCAGTTCCGCCTATGGCGACACGCCGACGCTGCCCAAGGTCGAGTCGATGCCGGTGCTGCCCCGCAGCCCCTACGCGGCGACCAAGGTGGGGGGCGAAGCGTATCTCCGAGCATACGCTTTGAGCTACGCGAAGCAGGGCGGTCCGGACACGGTGAACCTGCGGTATTTCAATATTTTCGGGCCGCGACAAAATGCGAATTCCGCGTATGCCGCGGTGATCGCGGCTTTTGCCAAAGCGCTGCTCAACGGTGAACAGCCGGTCATCTTCGGCAATGGCGAGCAGTCTCGCGATTTCACCTTCGTGCATAACGCGGTTCACGCCAATCTTCTAGCGGCCCGTGCCAAGGGCCGGCTCGAAGGCGAGGTCATCAACGTCGCCTGTGCCCGCCAAACAACAGTGAATGAGTTAGCGAAGACGATGGCCGAGCAACTCGGTCGGCCGGACCTGACGCCGATCCATCGGGACACTCGGGCGGGCGATGTGCTGCACTCTCTAGCTGATCTTGAACGTGCGAAAACTATTTTGGGTTACGACCCGATCGTCGATTTCGAGCCGGGCCTTGCATCGACTTCTGAGTGGTATCGGAGTGTGATGGTTGGCCGATAACTCAGGCGCAATTTTTATGTTTCTATCTTGTTCAGCATCGCTTAGCATAAGTTTCTATGTCCCAGGCCCCGACCGAGACCCCGACCGCCCGCGGATATGAGCCGCCGCGTAATACGCAATTCAGCGTATTTCTCGATAACCGTGTCGGCCGACTGCTGGACCTGCTGGAGATTTTCGAGGGTCAGCAGGTCGCGCTCGCGGGTTTCAGCGTGGTCGAATCCGCCGATCACGCGGTAGTTCGCCTGCTCACCTCGCGAGCGGATTTGACGCGTCGGCTGCTGAATCGATTCGAACACACGTTCAGCGAAGTTGAAGTCGTCGTCGTCGAATTGGCGGATTCCGCATCCCTGCCGACGATGTGCGAATGCTTACTCTCTGCTGAACTCAATATCCACTACGCTTATCCGCTCATGGTTCGTCCACGCGGCTTCCCCGCAGTGGCTTTGCACACCGACGACACAACCTTCGCCTGCTCCGTCCTACGTCGCCGACACTTCTGCATCCTGGCTGAGAACGACTTGGGCGAGAACGCACCCGGCAGTCACACGGGAACGCCGGATGACCCGGACGGGATATAGGATTTTTTGTATTCACCCAAGTAAGTTGGGGATGAGGCTTGGATACATTCGGCCGAGGAATTCTCAAACCTTACGTACAAAGATTTCGTTGCCATCGATGTGTACGACTTGCACATCCTGCTCCTGATCGATCATGTCACCTTGAGCAAGGCATTCTTCTCGATGTTGGTTGATGAGCACGGTGCCGACCGGGTAGAGCGGAGTAAGCGTTCGGCCACGATCGCCAACACGAATGATCCGGCCAGACTCCGGCTCGGATAGCTCGATCATGTCAGCCGTCGACTGAGGATTAGTTTCCTGATTGCCGAGTATCACCCACTTTCCAAACGGGGTGTTCGGATAAATCTTCATCGCAAATCCGATGAGGAATGGGATCGCAAGCAGCACCAGAAAGGATGTGATCAGGCCTGCTGTAGTGTTGACGCCGAACATTAAAACCACGCCGATGACAGCGCAAACGCCTGAAACGAAGCCGAGAATGCCACCCGAAGGTACAAAAGCCTCGAGGAAGAAAATCAGCAGCGCGGCACCGAGCAAAGCAACCGCCCAAGCAACCGCCTGCCCGTTGCCGGTGTTGGTTTGTGTTTGAGCGAGTGTGATTAAATCTAGATTCATGGCGAAACTGTAAAGTCATCTGTATCCATTTTCGGTCAACAGATACTAGGTCAACTAAATCGTGCGTGTAACTGTTCGACTCCGCCATCCGGCCCAATGCCGATCAAACGATCGTCCGCGAGCAGCGTGAAATCCGTCGCGGGGTTAAAGACGAATTTGCCTTCACGTTCCACGGCTGCCACATGCATCCCGGTTTGTTGCTCGATGTCAACTTCGCTGAGCATCTTCCCGATCAGACCGGGCAGGGCATTCACGCTAACACTGCAGATATCCATCTGATCCGCCGCCGCGTTGCTTTCGGGGATCAGATCGATCACATCCGGCTTGGAGAGCATTTCATGGAGACGCCTTGCCCCGACGACCGGTGGGCAAATCACGCGGTTCGCTCCAGCACGAAGCAGCTTGGCTTCGGTGGCGGGGTCTTCGGCTCGGGCGACGATGTCCGCCTGTGCGTTGATCCCCCGGGCGGTGAGTGTGACAAACACGTTGGCCGGGTCATGAGGCAGACAGGCCGCGATGCCGCTGGCTCGCTGGACCTGAGCCGACTCCAGCACGCCTACGGTTGTGGCATCGCCGCGGACGCAATAGCAGCCGATTTCCTCTGCGAAGTCTGCCTTATGTTCATCCAATTCAATCAGCACAAATGGCTCGCCACGCTGAAGCATCTGCTCGCAGAGGGCTTGGCCCATGCGGCCGAAACCCACCACGATGAAATGGTTCCGCATCGCGTTGATTTGCTTCTGCATTTTTCGCCTTCCGAAATGTCGATTCAGTTCGCCATCGATCGCGAATGCCACGAGATTACTTGCCGCAGCCGCCGCCAGAAAGATCCCCACCAGCATGAGCAGGATTGCATAAATACGCTCGAGGTCGGATTCCGGCCCTTCCATACCAACCGTCGTCAGCACGACCAGCGTGAAATAAAAACAGTGCAAGAGGTCGCGGGCGCCCTCCGCCTGATCGATCCGGTCAACGATGTAGAAACCGATGGTGCCGACCAACAGCACCCCCACAAAGCAGCAGAGGCTCACGACGAGCCTTTTCTTCGCCCGCCGCAGCGGGTCGTTGATTTTCGCGGGGGCTTGGCTGGGCGTTGCTTAGCTCCTCTTTAGCGATGAACGCTTAATTGTCGAACTGGGCATCAAAAACAATATCGCTACGCGGGAAGTCCACCGCTTTGACGAAGTCGGCCGCCTCGGCCGCACCGTGTTCGCGGTCCATCCGTCCGTCTTCCCATTCCACACTCAGCGGGCCGGCATACCCGACGTCGTTGAGCGCGACAATCACTTCTTCAAAATCAATATCGCCATGCCCAAGGCTGCGGAAGTCCCAGTAGCGTCGTGGGTCGGTAAATGTTGTGTGACCGCCAAAGACGCCGACCGTGCCGTCGCCGTGGCCCCACCAGACGTCTTTCATGTGAACGTGGAAAATGCGATCGCCAAACTGGCGGATGAAACGGACGTAGTCCACGCCTTGGTAGCCGAGGTGCGATGGGTCATAGTTGAAGCCGAACCGCTTATGGCCCTTGACCGCTTCGATCGCCCGCTGGGAGGTGGCGAGGTCGAAAGCAATTTCGGTGGGGTGGACCTCCAACGCGAAATTGATGTCCTGCTTGTCAAACTCGTTGAGGATCGGCGTGAACCGCTGGGCAAAATCTTTATAACCTTTGTCCCAGAATTTCTGGTCCGTAGGCGGAAAAGCGTAAATCGTGTGCCAGATCGAACTGCCGGTGAAGCCGTTGACGACGCCGGGGAAATCATCACCCTTCGCCCCTTTGGCTTTGCCTCGGCCGGGCTTGTTATTCAGAAAACGTCGGCAGGCTTTTGCAGCAACCTTCATCTGCTTCGCGGCCCGCTGACGGACGCCCTCCGGATCGCCGTCGCCCCAGACGTCCTCCGGCAGGATTGCCTTGTGTCGTTCATCGATCAGGTCACACACCGCTTGGCCGACCAGGTGCATCGAGATCGCATAGCTGGTCAGCCCGTGATCCGAAAGCACCTCCCACCGGCTCTTGCAGTATTTATCGCTCTTGGCCGCCTGCGTGATATCGAAATGGTCCCCCCAACATGCAAGCTCCAGCCCGTCGTAGCCGAACGACGCTGCCTTCTCGCACATGGTTTCAAACGGTAAGTCGGCCCATTGGCCGGTAAACAAAGTAACGGGTCGGGGCATGGTTCACTCGCAAATAAGGATGGAAAGAATTCTGAGTCGTAACTTTAAGAACATTCCTTGACAGTTTAATTCGGCTGAAGTGGCTCTACAAAACAAACATATCAAACCGTTTCGGAGAGTAGCATCTGGCAGTTTGGGCATGCTTGAGGTAGTGGCTCGGGCAAATCGAGATGACACGCGGGACACTTGCCTTCGCGGGCGGGCTGGCTGGACCAGGCGAGTTTGAGCAAGCGGCGGCGGAGGTCGGCCATAACCTCTTCCGGCGTTGCGTTCGGATCGGGCGTATAGGGCTTGCCGAAGATAACTCGGCTGCGTGAGGGCTTGAGCATGTGCTTGATGATCGAATCGCTCATCACCGTGCCACTGATCCAGGCCGGGAGGATCGACGCTTTGCCGAGCTTGGCCATGACCGCAACACCGGGAAGAAACGGCTTGAGCTTGCGATTGTCGTACTGCAGATGCCCTTCGGGAAACACGCCCAGCAGTTGATCATCGCGCAGGGCGCGGACGATGGTGCGGACCTGCTGCGGGCCGGGTTCGTGGGCGTCTTTGCCTTTTTCGTGTTCGAGACAGATGGGATCGATCGCACGCCACATCGGCTCGACGAGCTTGAAGCGGTAGCTAGTCAGCATCAGCCAGCGAATCATCCTCGGGCTGGCTGCCTGTAACACGAGCGGGTCCATAGCGCTGGTGTGGTTGGACGCCACGATGCAGCCACCCTCACGCGGCACATGGTGTCGGTTCTCCCAAGACACGCGGTGCCAAACCAGTGCGAAAAGACGGGCAACGTGATAGAAAAAGTTGCCACCTTTAGTCGGCGCGACGCCGACGGTCATGTATTGATAAAGCGCAATTCCGCCGACAGCCATCAGCATTGGGCCGAGCACATAAAGCACATAGACAATGTTGCGGTCCGCATCAGGCAACCTCCAGATCGCGAAATATATCGCCACGCTGCCCATCGTCGTTGCCATGCCTGCCAAGCCCATGACGCATCCACGGACGTAATTCGGCACGATACTTTGCAAAAGCGAGATGATGGTGACGATCGCGACATTTCCCGCCACGCCCGTCAGAAACGCACCAATGAATGTCACTGCCATGATCGGCACGAGTGCGACGATCAATACGTTGAGACCCGCAAAGATCAACGCCACGCCCAACACGGTCGTCGACTCGCGTCGGGTGCGGATCAGCCCGATCAGGATGGCCCCGGCCAACATGCCGAATCCCAGCGCCGCACTGATCTGCGTGTACCGCTGCATCAGTTCCGCATCGGCCAGATCGTAGTGGACCTTACAGACGCCGATGACCCCGCTGTACAGCGTGGCGGCCGCGCCCCAGACGAGCATGTCGACAAGGATGAGCTTGATGACCCGTTTGTGCTGCCGGGTGTAGTTCAAGCCAGTGAACACGGAGATCGCTGCTTTGGCCTGCGTCGCCTCGCCGAGCAGTCGCGGGTCGCGTGGACGCATAAAGGCAAAGAAAGTGCCTGAGATCAGGTAAAACACCGCACCGAGCAGTATGCCCGAGCGGACCGTCCCGCCGTCTTCAGGGTTGATGATGAGGCCGCCGACAAGCATGCCGATCATCGAGAACACAACATTGATGACCAGCACCAGGCCGTTGGCGGGCTGCAGCTGTGGCTTCTCAACGATCTGCGGAATGATGGCCGAGCGGGTCGGGTTGAAGATCGCGGCGAAGGTGCCTATTGCAAAAAGGATCGCGTTGACCTGCCAGCGTCGATCGTCGCTGACCTGGTTGACGCCCACCGCATCGGCCAGTAGAAAAAACGAGATCAGCAGCAATAAGCCACGCATCTCGTCGCAGGTCAGCAGCAACCATTTGCGTGGCAAACGGTCTGCGAGCCAGCCGCCGGGGATACTGAAGAATAGGTAAGGCAGGAAGAAGAAGAACTGTGTGCCCGCCTGGATCCCTGTTGAGTCCGCACCCTCTGCTAGTCCGCCGAGCAGTGCGAGCGCAGCGAGCATAATCATGCGGTCGCCAAAACCCGACGCCGCTGTGCTGGTCCACATCAGCGTAAAGCTGAGGTTCCGCCAGAGCGGCGTTATTTTTGAGCGGTCGGCGTGGGCCATAAGTGGAATCGGTCCAAATGGAGTACACGAAAAATGATAATGGGTTCACGATCCGCAGTAATTACTGAATAACTCACTATCGGCAAAACTGGCCACGGCAATGTTTGGCCGAGCGGCGCAGCCGCCGGTATGGAACGCCATCATTTCCCAACACAAAAACTCGCAAATACCTTCCCAATGACATCATCGGGAACCAGCTCACCGCCGAGGCCTGCCAAAACGTCCAACGCCAAACGCATCGGCGCCGCGACAAGTTCCGGCAAGTCCAGATTATGTTGATCTGAGTCGAAACTCTGTAACGCGTTCTCGAGCAGGCTCGAGGCTTCCGCCAAAGCTTCGTCGTGCCGGGGCTGGATCACGAGTTGCTCCGCCGCGGTCGACGCAGCCAAGTCCTGCAATTTTTCAGCGATCGCTGACTTTAACTCTGCGACACCTTCGCCGGTCATCCCGCTGACACCGCAGAAGCCTTGCAATTTTTCTGCATCGGACAACGGCCGTTGATCGATATGGCTGCGGACTTGTAAATACGGTGATGTGCCTAATGTAGCAATATCGCAGTCACCGAAGATCAGAAGCAGATCGGCCCGCTGCAACAAGTCGCGGGCCGACGTCTGGGCTTGATGCTCAATAGGGTTCGCTTCATTCGACGCCGGCTGCAACGATTCAAGACCCGCGAGATCGACAAGCATCACCTTGCTCCCAGCCTCATCCAATTCGATCGGCTCAGCGAGCACGTCCCGCGTCGTGCCCGGCAGTGCATCTGCCACCGCCCGCGGTCGGCCGAGCATCGCATTGAACAGCGTAGACTTGCCGCTGCTGGGCGGACCCACCATCGCCACGATGGGTAAAGCCCCGAGCGTTGACCACTGACGGGACCTGGCCTGCAGTGATTTAAGCTGTTGCATCACAGCCTGTAGCCGCTCAGCCAAGTCCCCCGGCGGGATCGCGACGACATCCTCCTGATCGACGAAATCGATCCCCGCTTCGACCAAGGCCAGTAGTGTCCCGAGTTCATCGACGATGCCCGCTGCGGCCTCGGCCAAAGTGGTCTGTCGTAACGTCTCGGCGGCCAGAAGTTGTGCATCATTCGTCGCCGCAATGGTCGCTGCGACCGCCTCGGCCTCCGCCAAGGACAATCGGCCATGGCGATAAGCCCGATACGAAAACTCGCCCGGCTCGGCCAACCTCGCATCCAGTTGCATGATTTCCCGCAGCACTCGCTCAAGCAGAGCAGGGTTGCCGGTCAGTTGCAACTCGACCGTGTCTTGGCCGGTGTAACTCGCATCCGCAGCAAGCCAGCTCCCCAGTGCAGGCAGCGAGATATTTTTGAATCGAACCCGCTTCAAGGTCCGGGCAAGCGGAACTTCACCCTCGGTCAGTTGTGAAAGGATCGCCACCGCATCGGGCCCGCTCATTCGTACCATGCCGCGAGCCGATCGTCCGGGCGGCGAACTGATCGCGACGATCGTGTCTTGTGGCGAAGTCATCGGAAATTACTGAAGCAACTGCGACTTTCAGATTATCGCTTCTTGCGACCACCCTTGGGTGCGCGTTGGCCACGTTTCTGGTCCTGCAGTTCTTTCTGTCGCTCGGCGGCCATCTGTTGGGCCATCTCTAGCCGCTTGTTCATCCGATCGCGGAATCCGCCGGGCTTGACCGGCTTCTTATCGAACAGCGTGCCCGCCTCTTCCTGCTCACGCACATGCTTGCGGACAATGTAGCTGTCCACGATGCCCGCCAAGGTTGAGCAGGTGATGTACAAAGTCAGGCCGGCCGGGGCGGAGTAGAGGAAAATCGGGAAGATGAACGGCATGATACGCATGATCTTCTGCTGTTGCCGCTGCTGATCGTTCTGCGGCGGGGGGGTGGTGAACTTCATTTGGAAGAAGAACACGACAGCCATCAGCAGCGGCAGAATATTCAGGCTGCGAAACTCGGGTTTCACGAACGGGATCCAGCTCAGGCGATACGCGGGCTCATCCGGCGGGATGAAGCGGATGAAATTATCGCTGACCGAGAGGTCTTCCAGGAAGTGCCAGGACCCGCCGGAGAGGGTCTGGAAAATGCCGTAGAACGCTGGTTCATGCCGGAGCTCGATTGCGAAGTACAACATGGCATAGAGCGCGATCCAGATCGGCGTTTGCAGAAGCATCGGTAGGCACCCGAGCATGTTGGCCGGGTTGATGCCCTTCTCGCGATAGAGCTTCATCATCTCGCGATTCAGTTCGGTCGGGTTGTCCTTGTACTTGTCCTTGAGCTTCTGGACCTCCGGCTGAAGGCTGCCCATCTGCCGGGACATCTTCATCATGTTGGTCTGCGCCCGTTTGGTGATCGGATGCAGCAGGAGGCGGACGGTCAACACAAGAATGATGATCGCCACACCCCAGTCGGCGACCAGCCAATGCAAGGCTTTGAGGTATCCAAGTAGGGCCTTGGCGAGCCATTGGAATGTGCACCATGTGCAGCCCAGCTCGTAGCGGATGAGCTTATCCAAGTGCATCTGGGCGTAGGGGGCTTCGTCGAAGACGGCGGACTTGCGCGGGCCTGCGTAGACCGCGAGGCTCAGGTCCGCCTCGCCCCCCGCCTCGACCACCAGGCTCGGGCTGGTCAGTGTGATCGCGACGCGTTTGAGGTCCGCCTGCTCGGTCGCATCGGGCTGATCGTACACTTCGTGGTCGATCCCCGGGAAGATTTGATCCAACTCGGGCACCTCGGCGGTCGTCTGGATATTGCCGGGGATCGGAGCGTGCGTGATAAGAGCGAAGTAGCGGTTTTCGGCAGCCAGCCAGGCGAGACGCGCACCCTCTTTCAGGTCTGAGTTCGGCCACAGCGGGTCGCCGTCGGGGTCGAGCAGGTTGCCGCGGGGCACGAAGCTGTCATCGATGTAGATCGCAGTCTTGGGCGGGACCTCCGGGCGGAAGTGGCCGGTGACGAACATCCGACGGTCGCCGAGGTAACCGCCCAAATCGGTAAGCACATCACCCTGGCCGTATTGATTCAAGGCGACATTGAGCGAACCGTCGGTCCGGTTGATGATGCGTTGTTGAAGTTGCAGGTCGTAGCTGTCGCGGGGCAATGTCCAGGTCCGAACGACATCGGCGACGATTTCGCCCGCCTCATCGACGATGGGCAGACGGTAGGTGGCCGACATGCCTTGGTCCGTTTCGACCGACGAGTCGGCGGACCACCGCACGCTTGATACCGGGACCCACCCGGCGTCGCCGAGCTTGACTTGTCGGGCGGCATAGGGATAGAAGCTCGGCGAAACGCCCTCGGGCAGGCCATGAAATGCGTCGAGCAGGACGTAAGCCTCACGGCCCTCGCCGCCCACATCCGGATCTGCATACTGGTCGTAGTCAGCCAGCGTGATCCGCTGAATGCCCGCCCCAAATGCGGTGAATTGCACCCGCATTTTATAGTCACTGTTCGGATCATCGCTGCCGAGCACGATCGCAGGCGTCGCCTCAGCGGGCTGCGGCGACAGCTTGCCTTGTATAGACGCTTTCTTGTCACCCCCAGGCTGCGATTCTGCCGATCCGTCCGCAGGGTCTGGCGTCGCTTCAGGCGATGGCGTCTGCGAAGAATCAGCAGTCACCGTTTCGGCAGAATCTTCAACTTGTGCTGACTCGTTATTGACTACAGGCGTCTCAGCGACCGAGTCTTCAGCGTCCCGCTCGACTTGCGCTTTCTGCGAAATAGCTTCATCGGGCGTTTGCGTTTCGGTTTCATCCGAACCCGAGAACGCGACTCCGAGAGCGAACAAGACACCCAGCAACGCAGCAATGATCGGCACCCAAAATCGCATCGTGTTCTCTAAGAAGTCTCAGTGAGCCGACCGGGTCGCGGTCAGTTTATTCAGTGCATTCCAAGTCGTGGAAACCGCCGTTACACAAGCATTGCTTTGAAAAAGTAGGCAGTCTACGGGTCCCGCCGAGTCGAGCAGTATAACGGCCGATCAGCCCTCGACGATGCGGGCAATATCCTGATAGGTCACATACAGAAATACGACCGCGATCAGCACCAGACCCACGAGCATCGCGGCGGTCTGCACTTTCGGGCTGGCGGGCGAACCTTTAATCTTCTCGATCATCAGGAACACCATCAGCCCACCATCGACGATGGGTATTGGCAGGAAGTTGATGACCGCGAGATTCACGCTGATCAGCCCGAGGAAAAACAGGTAGTAGGCGAAGCCCTGGGCGGCGACCTTGGCGCCTTCATCCACAATGCCGACCGGGCCGCGAAGGTGCGACGGCTTAATCGTGCCTTGGATCAAACGCAGCAGCGTGATGTAGGTCTGCTGGATGAACTGCCCAGTCTTGTCGAAGCCGATGACCATCGCTTCGATAGGCGTGTCGGCTTTCAGCGTGGTCAGCAACGGCTCGAAGCCTAAGCCATCCGTCGGCAGCCATCCGGGGGCCGCCACTAGGCGATCCAACTCGTCACCGGCGACTTGGACGGTGACCTGCTCGGTCGGCTGCCCGGCCAGGCCCAACTCGAAATTCAGCTCGATCTGTAACGACTCGCCGTCTGGGACATCACGGGCGGCCTCGTGCAGTGCCTGTTGCACGCCGGCGTAGTCGTCGACCGATTGGCCGTTGACCTGCAGCAAGCGCGACCCCGGCGGCAGGGGGCGGTCCTGCAACGCCCGAGCGATCGGAGACTTCGACGAGATATCCGCGATGATGTTGGTGTTGATCCCGGCTCTGACGTTGACACCTAGAAGCCGATTGCGAGTTGGCTCGACTTGGCCGAGTTCCACCAATTGGTCGTCGCGCCATACGGCGAGATCGAACGTGTCGACGGCATCATCCGCTAAAGTATTTTCCAGTTGTTTAAAGCTCGGCCAAGGCCGATCCCCGAGGCGGGCCAGCAGGTCGCCGTCCTCCACGCCTGCCGCGGCAGCTGGGCTCTCGGGCATGGGGGTGAGCCGCAGCGCAGGGCGCAGACCCAGCAGCGTCGCATCCAGGCCCCCGCCAAGCAATTGTGGCCGGACCCGGGTCTGCACCTGCACCCGTTCGCCGTCGGTTCCGGCGAGGGTCAGCGTCGTGTCCGGTCCATCCAACGCAGCGACTGCCCGCTCAAACGAGCCCTGATCGGCGACGGGTTGGCCGGCGACGGCGACGACTTGCATGCCCGCCTCGACGCCGGCGTCGATCATCGCTTCGGGCGCGACCGCTCGGCCGGCCGCGGTCTTGCCGACCGTCAGCGTCGAGGGCGGGGCAACGCCGATGTACAGCAGACCGTCCTGCGGGTTCGGCACCGGGGTGACGTTGTAAACCAGGGGTTCGGTCTCACCGGACCGGTCGACGGTCAACTCGACGGCGTCGCCGCCTTTGCCCAGCGCGGTGGCGATCTTGAGGTCGGCCATGTCTTGCGCCGGCTCGCCGTTGATCTTTAGGATGCGGTCGCCGGTCCGGAGCCCGAGATAGTCCGGATCGTCTTCGAAACCCTCGGCATAGGTCGTTGCGGCGGGTGAGCCGGGTGCGACGCCGCCGACCTGGGCGGCCGGAAACTCGACACCTATCTGGAAGCAGATTATGAAGAAGATCAGCCCGAAGATAATGTTCATGATGACCCCGGCCGAGATGACCGCGGCCCGGGCCCAGACGGGCTTGCGGTTGAACGCCCGGGGGTCGTCGGACTGGGCGTTGGGGTCCATGTCCTCCTGACCAAGCATCTTGACGTAGCCGCCCAGCGGCAGCCAATTCAGGCGATACTCGGTTTCACTCATTCCCAAGGCATCCGCCTTCTCCATGATTTTCTGGTTGCGGGCATGGTCGCTCATGCCCTTGAGGCTGACACCTTCCGCTTCCAGCGCTTCGGTTGCCCGGCGTACGTATTCCTTCTCGGTCCCGCCCGCCCGGAAGCCGACGCCTTTCCGCCAGGACACCAGCGCGTTGCCGAAGCCGATCGCGAACTGCGTGCAGCGGATGCCGACGAACTTAGCCACGCCGAAGTGGCCCAACTCGTGGACAAAAATCAGGAAGCCGAAGCCCAGGATCAGAGCCAGCACAGCCAGTAGCGGGTTTTCAAACAAAGTCGTCATGAAATCAACTCATCGACAGGGTGGAAGCGTTCAGCCGTTGCTCGACCCACTCGCGGGCGGCACGGTCGGCTTCATGGACATCGGAAATCTCACGCAGCGGGCTGTTGCCCAGATGTTCCAGAGCATCACGCACGAGTTCAACAATACGGCCAAGTCGGATTCGGCGTTCGAGAAACGCGGACACCGCAGCCTCATTGGCCGCATTGAACACCGCCCCGGCCGTCCCGCCGGACCGGATGACATCGTAGGCCAGTTCGATCGCTGAGAATTTCTTCCGGTCCGGCGGCTCGAATTGCAGCGAGATCGCCTTCGTGAAATCGATCTGCTCGGAACATCCCGCCAGATGATCGGGGTCGGTTAAGGCGACCTGAATCGGCGTTTTCATGTCCGGCGGGCTCATCTGACAGACCACCGAATGGTCGGCAAACTCGACCATGCCATGCACGACCGATTGCGGGTGGATCAGCACCTCGATTTGATCGGCGGGCAATTGGAACAGGTGATGGGCTTCGATGACTTCAAGGGCTTTGTTCATCATCGTGGCCGAGTCGACCGTGACCTTCGGCCCCATCTCCCAAGTTGGATGGTTGAGCGCCTCATCGGGCGTGGCTTGATCCATGTCCTGCTTCGAGACTTGCCGGAACGGCCCGCCGGATGCGGTGAGGACGATACGACGGATCGTTGATCGGATGTCGGCTGAATCTGACCTTTGCCCAAGGCATTGGTGGATTGCCGAGTGTTCAGAATCGACCGGCAATATCCGGCTTCCGGACTCGGTAAGCATCGGCATGACAATCTCGCCGGCTGCGACGAGCGTTTCCTTGTTGGCAAGGGCGATGTCATGTCCCCGCTTGATGGCGGCCAGGGTCGAGGGCAGTCCCGCGATCCCGACGATGGCGGCGACCACGATGTCTGCATCGATATGTTCAACTAATTGCTGGGCAGCATCCGTGCCGTTGAAGTCGAGGACCGTTGATGAGCCGTCCGCGACCTCTTGGGCGATCGCGACCTGAGCTTTAGGAAAGCGTTGTCGCTGTTGTTCGAGTGCTTTTAAATTGCTGCCCGCCGCCAAGCCGACGACATTGAATCGATGGTGAGTGGTTGCATTCAGATGCTCGACGACTTCGAGCGTATTGCAGCCGATCGACCCCGTGCTACCCAGCACGATGAGACGGCGGGGCGGCCGATTGCTTTCAGAGGCAGAAGGGGCGGCGGCTAGCATGTGAGAGCGTTAGTCGTCGCGGCCGATTACACGGTTGCTGTAGCCCTGTGACTTGACGGGGGTGTCGTCAGCCGATTGAGCCGTCTTACTTCGGTCTTCATCAGTTCGTTTAGAGCTTGAATCGGATTGATTGTGTTGCTCGTCGTCAGATTGATCGTTTGATTTATGATCCGCTTCACCGTTATTTGAGGCGTCCGAAGACTTGCTTCGACCACGGCCCCCGCGACGGCGGCGGCGTCTTTTTGGCTTGTCGTTGTCGTCTTCCGATGCCTTCTCGCGGTCTTCAGTTTTAGCGTCTGCCTTCTCGTGATGACCAGCATCTTCATCGCTCGATGCGTTTTCCAGTAGCTTGGACTTGTTTGCTTGACGGTCCGGGTCTGATTCAGCATCAGCGCGCTTAGTTTCATCGTTCTTACTTTCCGCTGAAGTTGATGAACTCTTCTCATCTACTCCCGCCTCGGTGTCGGCATCGTTATCTTGTTTATTCCTCCTGTTTCGGCTACGGCGACGACGGCGTTTTCGCTTGGGTTTGTCTTCCTTATCTTCCTTGGATTCATCAGCCCTTGCCTGATCGGCCGATTCGTCATCTTGGGCTTGAGTCGCCGATACATCGTCCTCCGGCTCACCTACCGACGATGCCAACTCCTCAGGCAAATCTTCAGCCTCGAGGTCGCGGAAAGTCGTGTCGGTGGTCGGCGAGAGATCGGTATGAGTCGCAGCATCGCCATCGGTGATCATCTTGTCGTTGTCATCAAAACCCGCGACATGGATATGGTCCACGGTGCTGCCGCCGACGCGGACCATGATGGGCGTATCGTGCTGCCGTTCGAGTTCGACCAGTTCGGACCGCTTGCGATTCAAAATATGAAAAGCCACATCCGGACTGATCGTCAGTTCGATTCGCGTGACATCGGGGCGATGCATGACCAGGGCCAACCGCCGCATCACGCTGAGTACGACGGACTCCGGGCTCATCGAGTAGCCCCGGCCGAGGCAGTGGTTGCACTCGCGGTAAATTGTGGTCTTGAGCGACGGCCGCATCCGCTGCCGGGTCATCTCGAGCAGGCCGAATTGTGAGATCGGGCCGACGCGTGTCCGTGCCCGGTCTTTCTTGAGGCTGTTGCGGAAGGTCGTTTCAACCGACTTGCGGTTCTTGAGGGGCCGCATGTCGATCAAGTCGAGTACGACCAGCCCGCCGAGGTCGCGCAGGCGAAGTTGCCTGGCGATTTCATCGACAGCTTCGAGGTTGGTTTTGTAAGCGTTGGTTTCCGCATCGCGGGCGTCGCGGCTCTTACCGGAGTTCACATCGATCGCCACCAGTGCCTCGGTCTGGTCGATGACCAGAGCACCGCCGGACGGCAGCGGCACCTCACGTCGGCCCATATTTTCGATCTGCAATTCGATACCAAATCGGTCGAAAAGCGGGACCGGATCATCGTAGTAGACCACCTCGGATTTGCTACGCGGATTCGCAATCGAAAGAAAATCGCGAGCTCGACGGGCGGCCGCGAGATCGTCACAGACAATCCGCTTGATATCGCTGTTATAGACATCGCGGATGGTGCGAATGACCAGGTCGGACTCGGTGTAGAGCTCACCGACCCGCTTAATCTTTTTACGCTGACGCTCGATATTTTTCCAAAGCCGTTGCAGGTAAGACAAGTCACGCTTGAGGTCGGTCTTGGTCTGTCCGATGCCCGCGGTCCGCACGATGAAGCCGAATTCCTTGGGTGGGTCGAGTGTCTTGAGGATGTCGCGCATCTCGCGGCGAGCGTCATCGTCATCGACTTTGCGTGAGACGCCAAGCTTCTGCATGTCCGGCATCATCACCAAGAAGCGGCCGGGAATCGACAGATAGCTGGTCAGCGTCGGCCCCTTGTTGCCGATGCCTTCCTTGAGGACCTGAACCAGCACTTCCTGGCCACGCTTAAGACATTTTTGTATCGGCGGCCGCTCGTGGCGGGCGGTCTTGTGGCCGACCTTCTCGAACTCTTCGCGGTCCTTGCCGGAAAAGTATTTCGGATGCAGGTCGGTGATATGCAGAAAGCCGTTACGCTCGAGGCCGAACTCGACGAAGGCCGCCTGAATTGCCGGTTCGACGTTGGTCACCCGGCCCTTGTAAATGTTCGAGACGTGCGATTCGGAAGAGGCACGCTCGTGATAGAACTCTTCGAGTTTGTCGTTTTCAACCACGGCGATCCGGCATTCCTCGCCGGGCACATAGTTGATAAGCATTTCAGATGTTGACAAGATTTTCTTAGTCGAAAGCCTGGAAGGCGGAAGTTGAAAGTGAAAACAGTGAAGTTATGGCAACCTCGCAGATTCTCACTTGCGACTTCCGACTTCCATTTTTCGGACTTCCTTATTTTCGGCGACTTCCTCGCTCGAGCCGCGGGCAGGTCCGCCCGGCGATCGAGGTTGCATCGCGTTGTAGGGTGATCGGCGTCAGATCTCGATGGAACGTCCAGCGAACGCCGATGGCATGACTTTGTTCAGCTCGTCCTTGAGGTAGTTGAGCACCGCCCGATCCGTATCGAAACTCGCGACACGTCGAGAGATGCGAATGCATTGCTCCATGTTGATGCTGCGGATCAGTTGCTTGATCTCCGGGATGGCGGGGGGGGTCATTGAAAGCGTGCGCAGCCCCAAACCCAGCAATAGCATAGTGAATTCGGGTTGGCCTGCCATTTCGCCGCAGAGGCTGACCGGCTTCTCGAGACGGTTGGAGGTGCGGATGACATCGCGCAACAGCGAAATCACTGCAGGATTCGCCGCGGAATAAAGGCTGGCGATCCGCTCATTCGCACGGTCGACCGCGACGGTGTATTGCACCAGGTCGTTGGTCCCGATGCTGAAAAAATCGGCTTCCTGTGCAAAATTACGCGTCTGAAGTGCGGCGGAGGGCACTTCGATCATCATGCCGACTTTAATGTTTTCGTTGAATGGCAGTCCCTGATCGTCCAAGTCCTCCATCACCTCGGTCAACACCATCTTGGCCTGGCGGAACTCCATGAGATTGGAGATCAGAGGAAACATCACCTGAATCGGCCCCTCCGCACTGGCTCGGAGGATCGCTCTTAATTGAGTCCTGAAGATCGGCAGGTTTTGGAGGCAAAGCCGAATCGAGCGGCAGCCGAGGAAGGGGTTGGCCTCCTGCGTTGCCGTAGCGAGCAGCGGGATGTGCTCGGCGACTTTGTCTGCCCCGAGGTCCAGCGTGCGGATCGTCAGTGGCCGGCCCTTCAAGCCGTGCACCGCCTGCGTGTAGGTCTGGTATTGCTGCTCTTCGCTCGGCTCGTGGTCGGCCGAGAGATAAAGAAATTCACTGCGATAAAGCCCGATGCCTTCCGCACCACGCTCGATCGTGTCTTCGACTTCGCTGACGAATTCAATATTGCCCAGCAAAGTGATATGTGTGCCGTCACGGGTGACGGCGGGAAGGTCTTTAAGCTTGGAAAGCTCTTTCTCGACACCTTCGAGCCGCTCCGCCTCCTGGCGATATTCCAATAGTTGTGCAGCTTCGGGCTCGACGATCGCGATGCCGCGGTAGCCGTCGATGATGACCGTGTCGCCGTTGTTGGCCCGTCGGCTGAAATCACCCAACCCGACCACAGCCGGTATCCCTAGAGCGTGAGCGAGAATCGCGGTGTGGCTGGTTCGCCCGCCCGCATCGGTGGCGATGGCTCGAATCTTGTCACGGTCAAGCGAGGCCGTTTGACTCGGCGTGAGGTCGTGGGCGATGACGACCGAGGGTTGGCTGACCTGCCCCAGATCGGAGCCGCTGGTCGGGGCGAGGATTCGAAGGATCCGCCGCTCGAGGTCCCAGATATCGGAAACCCGGTCTTTGAAATAAGCATCGCTGTGACTGAGAAACGTGTCCGCGAGATTCTTCATCACGGAAAACACCGCGAACTCAGCGGTGACACGCTCGTTCTTGATTTTGTCGCGGAATTGCCCGGTCAGCGTTTCGTCGGCAAGCATCCCAAGGTGAAATGCGAAAATCTTTGCCAACTCATCGCCCAGCGTGTTGGCCGTCTGCTGCCGAAGCTCGCCGAGATCGCCGATCGCCTGTGTCAGGGCTTGATCGAGCCTTTGCAGTTGTTTATCGACCTGCCCACGGCCGACCTGTCGCTTGGGTACCCGCTCCAATTCGACATCAAGCACCACCGCTTTAAAGATCGCGATGCCTGGCGAAACCGGGATGCCTTTTTTGATGAGCATGAGTGAGTGGTCAAGGACAGCATTCACCAAAAGTCTCGTGGTGAGGTCCGCCTCGGGCCTATAGACCGCGATCTAGTTTAACGCTTTGCCGCCGACTGCAGCTTGTTTGCTAGATCGGTTTTTTCCCACGTAAAGGTCTCGTAGCTCTTGCCGTTGACTTTGACCTTGCCGGGTTTACGTCCGAAGTGGCCATGGGCCGCGGTCGTCGAGAAAATCGGGTTGCGGAGTTTCAGATGCTCGAGGATGCCTTTGGGCGTCAGCGGGAAGTGTTTGCGGATCAGATCGCTGATCTGGTCCTCGTCGATTTTCGCCGTTCCGAAGGTGTCGACATTGACAGAAGTCGGCTCTGCGACACCGATCGCATAGGAAAGTTGCACTTCGCATTCATCACAGAGCCCGGCCTTGACGAGGTTTTTCGCAATGTAACGGGCCATATAGGCGGCACTGCGGTCGACCTTCGAGGGGTCTTTGCCGGAGAACGCGCCGCCGCCGTGGCGACCCCGTCCGCCGTAGGTGTCGACGATGATCTTTCGCCCGGTCAGCCCGACGTCGCCATGCGGCCCGCCGATTTCGAATTGGCCGGTCGGGTTGACGTGGATCGTGACGTTCTTCGCATCGTAGAGCTTCTTGGGCATCACCGGCTCAATGATGTGCTTAATCACTGCGTCACGCAGCTTCTTTTGCTTGGCTTTGCCGTTCCAATCCGCGGTGTGCTGGGTCGAGAGCACCACGGTGTCGATCCGTACCGGCTTGCCCTTCGCGTCGTATTCCACGGTGACCTGACTCTTTGCGTCCGGCCGCAGGCCCTTGATCTTCGGCGTTTTGGCTGAGCGGACATTTGCATGCTTTTCAACCAGCTTGTGGCTGAGGTCGATTGGCAGCGGCATCAGGTCCGGCGTTTCCTTGCAGGCAAAGCCGAACATCAAACCTTGATCGCCCGCCCCCTCGCGGTTGACGCCCATGGCGATGTCTTCGGATTGGCTGTGCATCGTGCGGATCACCCCGCAGGTGTCTGCATCAAACTTCATGCCCAAGTCGCTGACGTAGCCCGCCTTGCGGATCGCTTCGCGGACGGTTGCCTCTGCGTTGGCCAGAGCCTTCATCGCTTTGTCGTTGTGGACGGTAATTTCTCCGCCAACCATGACTAGGCCGGTGGTGCAGAAGGTTTCACAAGCGACTCGGGCATGCGGGTCTTCAGCGAGCAGGCTGTCGAGGATCGCGTCGCTGACCTGATCCGAAATCTTGTCGGGGTGGCCCATCGATACGGACTCGGAGGTAAACAGGTAATGGCCGGCGGAGAGCTTGGTTTGACGAGGCATCAATGATTTCTCGGTTGGGAAACAGGTGAAAAGAGCGACGCTTTGTAGCGAGAATTAGTAAAAACTGCAACGACAGACCTTTTGAACAGCTGGAGCCGACCGCGACCGATAACCCTATCGCCAGACCGATAATCCGCTCTAGTGATTCCGATAGCTGACTTCGCTTCATCGCGACGATGACAAATCCACGCCATTCCGCGTGACGACAGGCCAGGTCTGCTATGCCCGAATCGAGCTTACCGTTTACCAAACGTCCAATCGGCCGAGGCCGCAGCAGCGCCCAAGCGACACGTGACGACTTGGCCAGTCTGGTCCGTCGGGCTCAGGATGAACGGTTTCGCCTGCTCAAAATGCTCGGCGAAACCCGGCACGAAGTTACTCAAAGGTCGCTCGAACCTCAGATCACCGTTACTCAAATACCGTCACGCGAATCCGCCCATGAGCATACGACCCAAGCAACTCGCCGCGATCTTGAGGAACAGCCTATCACGCCCGTGGCCGCGAACCTGCTCGAAAGGCTGAAAACGCTCGATCAGGCCGTTCAGCAAAAACTCGATCGAGTCGAAACTCTGACGGGTGACAAACTCGATCGATTGGAACAACTCGATCAACGATTAGCGGTTCGCGCAGAAGTGCTTGGGCAACAGCTCGATGCCGAGTCGCACAAAGCCCTCGAGCGATTCGATGGCGCTCTCTCCGACCGCGCACAAGCCTGGTCGAACGTGCTGGAGCAACAATTCGCGGATGCGCAGGCCCGGCTGAATGATTTGGGGAGCAATTTGCAGGAGTCGCTACAAGAACCGATCGAGACCGCAGCCAGCTATATTGAGCAGAGCCGATCGGAAATCGAAGACCACGCCGCAGCCGCCCAGCAGCGAACCGATGATGTTCATGCGGCCTTTATGCAGAAGCTGGAAGATCAACGGCTTGACCACCATCGTGCGATGCAACAGGCCAACCAAGAGGCCGGTGAAAACATGCACGAACACCGCCGTACCCTTGAAGCAGAATTTGCTGCCGCCGAGCGAATGATGCAACAGCGTGTCGATCAAATGCTGGATCAGCTTCAAACTCATGCGATGGATCTGCTCGGCAGCGTCGTAGATCGAGTCGAACGACTGAACCATTCACAAACCGAATATGTCAAAGACAGTCAACCCTCGCCAAAAGCGGCTTAGCGACTATCTAGGAATTAGACCTGCCGATCCAGCAACCGGTACTGCACCGCCTCGGCGACATGCTGCACCTCGATCGCCGAGTTGCCTTCCACATCCGCAATGGTCCGCGACACCCGGCGGACCTTATCAAACGCTCTCGCGCTGAGCCCAAGCCGATCCATCGCATCCTTCAATAACCCCGCCGCCTCATCGCTCAGTTTTGCGAAGCGGTCGAGCTGTTTTCCACTGAGCACGCTGTTCGTGACCAGCGGCCCACCGTTGCGGACCGCCTGCACCTTCCGCGCTTGGACCACCACCTCACGCATAACCGCGGACCCCGTGCCTTTCGCTTCGCCAGTTAACTGCTGATAAGGCACCGGCGGGACCTCGACATGCACATCCACCCGATCAATCAACGGCCCACTGATCTTCGAGAGGTACTTATCCATTGCCCGCTGACTCATATCGTCTGTCGGCTTGCTACCCTTGGGTGTACGTGGCGTTGCCTTTTTGTCATATCACCCTAAATGCTGAAAAGCCAACACCTAAGGTGTATCCAGACAACCCGGTAACGCTCGGAGAGCACCTACGTAAGGCTCGGATGGACAGGGCAATGAAACAGTCAGACGTTGCCATTTTGCTCAACTGCACCACCCAATCGATTCGGTTTTGGGAGACAGGCAGGACCTGTCCTACTAATAAATACATGGTGGGGGTGCTGAAATTTCTTGGTTATGACCCCCGGCCAGGAACTAAAAATCTTGGCGAGAAAATTAAGCAGTACCGGACACGCCACGGCATGGGGCAACGTGAGTTAGCAAAAAGGTTGGGTGTAGACCCGTCTAGCATCTGGGCTTGGGAAACGGAAGCTTATCGGCCTACATCGCGTCACATGTCTACGCTCGAAAACGTCCTTTCCGCAGACGGATAAGCTGATGATTGCAAACTTTTGCTTCGAAACCTAGCGAGCCTGCACATCATCGCCTTAGTCAGGATCAACGGCCGACTTGAGGCACTATAAGTATAAGGGCCTTAGTAAGTTAAGCGGCCAGTAAACTCGC
This sequence comes from uncultured Phycisphaeraceae bacterium, assembly GCA_964523485.1. Lineage (GTDB taxonomy): Bacteria > Planctomycetota > Phycisphaerae > Phycisphaerales > Phycisphaeraceae > Algisphaera. The sequence goes on from CAZFZS010000030.1 coordinate 22,513, forward strand.
GCTGGCCCTATGTCTACAGGCAAAACCGTTATTTACGCCGTTCACGAATCGCAGAGCCTGTTTTCCGGTGTCTGATCAAGGCCATCGCAATGGACCTGACTGCTACCGATGCCGCTGAACTCACCGACTTGTAAGTCCGCCTGGTCACCGACATCTACCCCAAGTTGCGTCGCCGTACCGCCAAGGTCTGCGAAGCATAGAGCCTTTTCGGCGGGGAGGTCGAGGTCGACTTATCTTACTTCAGCCCCAAGCGGGTCCGCGGCAGGCGGAGCCGGGGCGCCGGTGGTAAGACGATCATCTTCGGGGTGTTCAAACGCGGGGGCCGGGTCTGCACCGGTAGAGTGCCCGATGCGTCCAAGGTGGCTTTGCAGAAAATGATTCGTGGCCGGGTGAGCCTGGAAAGCGTGATCTATTTCGACTGCTGGCCCTTGAAATTAAGCTACAACGACCTGGTCGACGCTGGCTACGCTAAGCGCTACCGCGCCGACCACAGCGGCAACGAATTCGTCGATGGCCGTAGCCATATCAACTCGACCCCCGGGGAAGCGAGGGATTTTTAGGTCTAAGCCAAATATTTGCTGACGAAGTTTAAACGCATGCCGCGTCATAACGTTGGTAATCACAGTGGCCTTAAGCATGGGGTTTAAAATGCCTTGCATATCTGATCAATGACTACTGTATTTCGATGAAGCCAGCGTTGCAGCACGGCACAACAAATTTACTTCGGGCGCCAATAGTTTGCCCTAAGCTGATCTTCAAATGCTTGAAAACTGCGTGGAAGTCTGGTGTTTCTATTTAGCTGGGCATTTAGCGCGATGGCTTTAAAATTTTCAAATTTATATACTTACGAAGATTCGATATACTGCAGTTCGCTAGTACTTACATCGTATCGACCATAAATTTTAATTAATTATTAAAAGAACTAGGGTTGCCGCAGTTTATTTGTTTGCTTCAAATATCTAAAACTGTTGACATAGCGACTATTCGACTTTATAAAACAGTAAGCCGGACGATTCGATAAGGATTTAATTGTCAATCTAAACATTTTTCGGGATTAATTCAATGATTTACTCGAAGCAATACATTCTTCTTGGTGTTATTTGCTTGATTCTCGTACTGGTATTATGTATCGAGCAAAATCTGACTCCAGTATCTCAAGCTCAAACACCCAGTCCTGAAGCCAGAAGACCGGTGGCTGTGATAGATAACGACGCAAAGGCTATTCGGGCAGATTCAGAAATTGATCGTCAAGCTCGATGGGAGCGACACAGACAATCGGTTAGTGCTGAAGAAGCGGCTCAGCACCCCGAGCGAGTTTCGATGTACCATCGACCAACTTTGCTTTCCACGCAGCCAAACGCTAGAGAATTAGCCTCTTATCTTGATCGAGTTGAGCCCGCAAGAGTCTTTGACACTGCCGATGTGTCGAAAATTGCAAGAAAATTGACAGTTATCGGAGAAACCTATCGAGAGGTTCAGCCTGATGCTTCAGTCACCCTTTACGTGCGTGCGGTTCCTAGTGCTCCGGTAAGTTTCACATCAGAAGACTTGGGAGAGTTTGAGAACGGTCTGGCATCTATCACTGTGTTGGCAGATCGGCGGGGTCGAGCTGGAGTCGAATGGACGGCAACGCCCGGCACGCTGGGTGGAGTTTCGGTGCTGGCCGGTAGCCCTGCGACGAGCGGTCAAGTTGTTTTCAGCTTATATGTCCCAGACAGCAAAAACGAAGAATAGTTCGCTCGGCCTGTAAATGGTTGTAATACAGAGCGAGGATTTAGTTTTTTATTTTAAATCTGAAGTATCAATTTTTACGATTTCCGGAATACAATATGCGTAATTTCCATAATGGCAGGGTTCTTTGCGCGGTCGCTCTTCTAATATCGTTTACAGCAACGGCGATAGTTCCAGCTGTAGCGAATACTGTTGATGACGGCGTAGTCTCAAAAGTCCAGAGCGATCCAGTTGACAATTGCAAGAATCGTACACCGAACGAACCAGCGGACAAGCCCGACTGTACTTCGCCCAATTGCAATGGTGACGGTGCTGGCGCTGACTTTGGAACTTCGGCATGTCCAGCTTCTTTTATTAACTCGGCCTCGATGACATATCTGCATTTCGGTGTTGATTATGCTGCAATAAAAAAACCTGAAGGTCGCAAGGCTGGCTGCGTAACCTGCGGGGCGTCACGCCCAGATATGAGTTCGCCCCTACCTCAACTGCAAATACGTCGAGTGCACAAAGAAGGCGTGTCCTCCGCAGCCCTGGGTATGTCCAGCTTCGGAAATAAAGTCGGATTGGACTTAGATGCGGCTCTAGCTTTGGTGGGTCCTGGTGTAATTGAGGTCGTTGCATATGACGCGCAGGGGAAAAGCTACTATTTACGTGATAATGACGACGGAGTGATGGATGGTATTTATCCAGGCAGGTCTACCGGCGTGAAGGAGCTTAGATTGTTGGACGCCGGGGGGCTGCCGACCGCGGATCAAACTTTGGCAAATACGGCTGAATTGGTCAAGCTAGATGGCTGCCGCTGGAAGTTTGAAGTGATCGACCCGGGTTCACCGACCTATCGCCAGGCTCGAATTACACATCGTGAAGACCGAAACGGTAACGCGATTGTTATTAATTATGTCCACGCGGCAAACGCCACATTGTCCAACCCCCGGTCGCTGTGGATTAAGCAGTCAATCACCGATGCCTACGGGCAAACAGCGACATTTCATTACTCGAGCAATACCCTGGCCGGTTGGGGTTATTACGTCGTTGAGAAAATCGATCTTCCTAACGGCGAGTCGGTGACCTATCACTATGGCGAAAATGGCGACTGGGGCCGACTCACGAGAGTTGAGCTGCCCGATGCCACTACCGCGACTTTCAGCTTTGAATACGAGACACCGTTTAATGTTATTGAGATCGACGATCCCGCGGCCGACAGTACCCACCGCCGTAAAACTGTCTACTTGAGCGCCAGTACATTCAATGGCCAGCCGCAGGCATCAAACCGTTTGAGAAAGGTAGTGAATGGCGAAGGGGAGCTCGTAGTTGCGATCTGGGATGAGCAAATTACCGGACCAAGTGATGTTTATCAATATGTATACGAGGGCGGAAATCGAATCAAGCGTATGCGGATCAAAAACTGGTCGATCTATAGCATCGAAAACGCTAAAGCGCCGAGCTTCGACGGAACGAACCTAACCTATGGTGGCTGGGAATTAATCAAAGAATTTGACAAATACGGCTACTATATGCCGCAAGATGAAGATGACGGCTTGGGAAGGACCAAGCGATATACAGCCGACTGGGATCGTCGAATCAATACCTCGGTTCGTTCCGCGGATTCAACGACAGACCTTTACGTCTATCACTCACAATTTAATTGGCTGACTAGCCACACCGATCGGATCGGACGGATCACGACACATCAGCTTGATTCCAAAGGAAACCGTCTGAGTACTACCACCGCAGCCGGTACCCCGTCAGAGGCAACTCGCTCTTGGACTTTCAATAACCGCGGTCAAGTTCTGACCGCTACCGATGCGAACGGAAACACCACCAATTATGACTATTCTCCTACAGGTCAGCCAACGAACATTGACAACACGGCTGGGGGTTATCTGGTCCGTGTGACCGAGCCCGCAGACACCACAGGTGGCACGCGTGCAGAACTGACTTATACCTACGACTTTGCGAATGGCGGGCGGCTTAGTCAATCTACAGATGCCTTAGGACGAACAGTCAACTATACCTACGATAGCCGTGATCGCGTCACATTAATCACGTATTACGATGGCTCGGTTGAGGCCTTTACTTATGGCACCGCCGCCTCAGGAAATGAAAATCTGCTTGTAGAGTATGCAGACCGCAACGGAAATATCGAGCATTGTGATTACGACGATCAAGGTCGTGAAACCAGTTGTATAGAAGCATTCGGTACCCCCGAAGCGGTCGAAACCACCACTACCTATTTGACCGGCACCGACAAGCCGCTATCGGTTAATCGGCAGGGAACCACCACTAGCTATACGTACGACAACCACAACCGCATAATTGCCGCTGCCACACAGGCCGATGGCACCACCACCCTGACCCGTCTAACGCAATACGACTCGGTACAACGGCGCCGATCCAGCACTGACCCCTATGGGCGGACAACCTATACAACTTACGACATCAATGATCGGCCGACCCGAACTGTCACCGAAACCACCCCCGGAAGCGTGACACTGCCGAATGCGGAAGACTCGGCCACAAATACGCTGGCCAACGACATCTTCCTCTTGAACCTGACCCGCTCGTCAGCAGGCAACGCCAAGTTCCTGATTATCGATCGGACCTACGACGCCGAGGGCCAGCTCGTCAGCACAACCGACCCCCGCGGCATCGTGACGAGCTTCGAGTACGACGGCCAGGGCCGACGCACCGCGGTCGTCGAGGCTGTCGGCACCCCGGTCCAGGCCCGCACCGAAACTCTCTACGACGATCAAGGCAACGTCGTCGAAGTCCGCACCCCACGCTACTTCGCCCCCGGGAGTGGGACTGGTGCAGACCCCGCGGGCAGCGGCAAGGCTCGCACGACGATGACCTACACCGGTCGCAACCTGCTGGCCAGCCAGACCGAAGCCCCCGGCACCCCGGAAGAAGCGACGACCACCTATACCTATTTCCTCGACAAGCGGGCGGACACCACCACCGACGCCCGCGGCAACGCGTGGTCGCAGCTCTGGGGGGTCTGCTGCGCCCGCATCATGGCCACGATCGACCCTCTAGCCGATGCGGATGCCGACCCCGCCACCGCGGACACTCGTGCCGCCACCATCACCCGTCACGACTTCTACGGCAACCTCACCCACCAGGGCCGGGTCAGCAACGTCGATAACGTCGCTTTCCCCAACACCCCCGCAAATCCAACCATATTTACCGATCTGCCGGATGGCGAGACGCTTCAGGAAGTCACCACCCGCTACGACGCCCGGCATCGCCCGATCGCCACGACCACCTGGCTTGTCCCGCTTCCGGGGGTCGACCCCGACAACGTGCCGATCGCAGGCGGCGGCGACACCGGTGACCCCGCGGTGACTATCGGGGGCGTGACCCAAGGCCTGACCACTACCTACACCTACGACGACGACCTGACCGACAGCACCGGCCTCGACAGCACCTACGCCGCTGTCATCGCCGCCAAGCTCCCGGCGGGCTTCTTCGCCCCCGGAAGTGACGGCTACGGCATGACCGTCACCAACCCCGAAGGCGAAACCACCGCCCGATTCATGGACAGCCAAGGCCGAACCGTCCTGTCAATTGATCCCGATGGAGACGCCTCCACGGTCGATTATGACACCGCCGCCTACGTCGCCGGCATCTTCGACATCCCCCAAGGCGGCGGCGTCACTTCCGGGGGCGGCGGGATCGTTCTACGCACGATCCAGACCAGCGCACTCGGCAATTCTCAAGAATCTCAAACCGACGGTGCAGGCCGTACCCTCCGCACCCTCGACGCGGAATCCAACGCCACCGTCCACACCTACGACGGCCAGTCCAATCGCCTGAGCTTCCGCGACCCCGCCAACGTCGGCGAAGACTGCGTCTACGACGCCCGTGGCCGAGAAATCGAATGCCGGGACACCCAGGAAATCGCCGAAAGCACCGTCCGGACCACGAGCTATGACTCCAACTCCAACGTCACCGCCCAGACCGATGCTAAAGGTGTGACCAGCACCGCTAGCTTTGATGCACGCGATCGCCAGGTCAGCACCACCGACCGCATCAACGCCACCACCGCGTTCACCTACGACGCCAACTCCAATCTCCTGAGCATCACCGACGCCGAGGGCGGCGTGACCAGCTACACCTACGACCCCCGGAATCTGCAGACCCTCACCATCTACCCGAACGACTCGGCCCAAACGGGTGGCACCGACGTCTACGACCCCACTTCCGGGGCCGGGGGCGACCGCGTCGCCATGGCCTACGACGCCCTGCACCGCCCCCGGAAGAAAATCGATCAACTGCTCGATGAGACGACGTTCGTCTACGACCTCGCGGGCCGACTGATTGAGAAAGACTATCTCGCAGCCACAGGCAGCCCCAACACGTCCGACTCCGGCAAGTCCGACCTCTACACTTACGACCTCGCCTCGCGTCTGCTCACCGCCGAATCGCAACGCTACGGCAACACCGTCAACTTCACCTACACCCCCGACGGACAACTCGCCACCGAAAACCTCACCGGCACCAGTTCCGACCCCGCCGGCTACACCGTTACCCGCGGGTACGACGCCGACGACCGCCTGACGAGCATCACCTACCCCGACACCCCCGGAACGCCCAACAGCGGAGCGACCGTCACCCGGGGGTACACCCCCCGCAACCAACTCGCCTCCGTCACCCTCGACCCGGATGGTTCCGGATCGGCGGTTGCCGCTTCAGCGGCAACTTTCACCTACGACCCCGCGATGCGTGAGACGCAGCGTGACTTGGGCAACGGCCTCGTCCGCACCACCGCCTACACCCGCAACGACCACCTCACCACCGACCTCACCGTGGTCGATACCAACCAGGCCGGAAGCCCAGCCCTGGAAGGGCTGGGTTGGTCCTACACCTACGACGCCAACAAAAACCTCGCCACGGCAACCACCGGGGGCGTGATGGCCAACTACAGCTTCACCGCCGAGCAGGACGCGGCCGACCGCCTGGACAAATGGTTCCGTCCCAACGGCGAACTCCACGACTGGGTCCTCACCCTCGTCGGCGACTGGCAACAATACACCGGCCAAACCCTCGATAACGGCAATCTATTGGCGTTCGATGAAATCCGGGGGCACAACGCCGTCCACGAGATCACCTCGATCACCCCTCAAAGCACGGGGATAGCCATCCCCATCCTCCACGACCCTAAAGGCAACCTCACCACAGACGAAGCCGCTCAAACCTACAGCTACGACTTCGACAACCAACTCACCCGCGTCGAAGACCCCAACGGCAACCCGTTGGCCACTATCAAGTACGACGCCCTCGGCCGTCGCGTCTCAAAACAACGCTACACCCCAGGCACCGCCACCCCCGGAACCCGCATCACCTACATGTGGCTCACCGACCCAAGTTCCGGCCTCTGGCAACTTCTGTGCGAATACGAAGACAACCAGTTAACGCGCTCGTACACCCATGGCTCTTACGTGGATGAGCCATTAACGATGACCATCCACGCCTCATCGTCAGGTCAACAAGGAACGTACTGGTATCACAGAGACAGGCAATACAACGTCATTGCGCTATCTGACAGCGCCAGGGCCATCTTGGAACGCTACGCCTACACCCCATATGGCGAACGCCGCACCCTCGCCCCCGACGGCCTCACCGTCCGCACCACCAGCCAATACGCCAACCCCCACGGCCACCAGGGCCTATGGCGCGACGACGAGAGCGGGCTGGTGTACAACCGGGCACGGTATCGGGATGCGGGGCAGGGTCGGTGGCTGGGGAGGGATCCGCTAGGGTACATAGATTCATTTTCCATGTACATGTATCTACAGTCTCGCCCACTGAGCAAGCTAGACCCTACAGGCTATGTTGCCGAAGCTGATGCGATGGGTGATGAGAAAGGCCGCAGCTTGAAGCATGAAGGTACGGATTGCTGTTTAGAAAGCTGGCGATATTGGGAAAGTGAGGGATACGACTCTGCTGGAGACTGTGCTTGGGATATAGCTAAGACATATACGCTCTACGGAACTCTACCTGCGAGCGGCTTATTCAGCGCAATAGCACGAAGGTTTCCGCATTGGAGCGTGGCTACTGGAAGCTACACAATAGCGGTCAGAGCAGTTGCGGAGCCTATTTGCAAAAAGAAGGTATGTAAGAGCCTGGGAAGCTGGAAGTGCTACAATAAGTATGCAAGCACAATGAGCAATCTGTTTGGCGATGGGTGTGCAGACTCATGTGCAAGCTGGAAGTGTGAATAGAATTCTTTTAGGCATTTATGCACAAAATACCTTATAGAATTATAATATGCTTGGCAGCAGTACTGCTGCTTATTGCTTACTTATTTGAAGTATCAATATTGTTGATTATTTCTATGCTGCTGCTCATCGCTGCTGTGCTATTTGATGTGTTTCTGACCGACAATTTACCCAGGGAAAAGAAGCTGAATAACAAGTCGGGTTGAACGGGTCTTAGAACCCTGCCACTACCCCACCTTCAACACCTCACCCTGCACCCTCTGCTTCCCCCTCACCACGACTCCCAGCTTCTTACTCCGCAGCGTCCGCCGGTCGAAGCTGAAAGCGATCTTCATCCCGCCGCCGATACCGTTCCGCGTCTTGCGTAGGGCCAGGGTCCGGTTGACCTGGATCATCTGCGTCGTGTCGCCGAAAGGCGTAGCCTGCTTTACCGTCAGCTGCTTGTCATCGCTGTGCTGTTCGTACCACAACACCGTCTGCACAAACCGGGCATAGGCCGCTCCGCCAGCCAGGTCGTCGATGCCGCTACCCTGCGGGTTCTTCTTGGGGTGGGTGACCAGAATGGCCGAGACCTGGTGTTGTTCGACGATGGGTTTCATGCGGCCGATAAAAGACTGATCCATCCAAGTATCAATTTTCGTGAATTGGCGAGTGGCGGATTTAATTTTGGCATCCAGACCACCGTTGAACGGAATCCTCCACGCTCCCCCGCCTGCTACCAAACCGCTCGCGCGACACCTTAACTACTTTCCCTCCACAACCCTTTCGAGTTAACGATTCAGGTTGAATCGTCTCTAGCTCAAAAGGTAAGTATTGCTCCCCCTTCTGAATCAACTTCACATACGCTCGATAATTGTTAAGCTCACCGAAGCTAGAGGATTCATACGCACCACCAAACTCCCGCGCTATCGTTTCGGCGTCCTTGAAGCCAATACGCAACGCAATATGGCTTCCCACGTTTCCAAAAATCGCATCGTGCAATTTTTTGGATGCCTGCCCAAGGTGCTGTCCAGCCAGAATGAGACCGAGCCTATATTTTCTTGCCTCAGCCAAAATCGAAGCGAAAGATTCGGTAGCAAATGAGGCGTACTCATCAACGTAAAGAAAGAAGTCCGACCGATCTAATTCGGGTATGCTCGCTCGACTCATTGCTGCCAATTGAAATTGGGTTGTAAGGAGAGCGCCGAGCAGATTTGCCTTGTCCGCACCAAGCCGGCCTTTTGAAAGGCTCGCAATGAAGATTCGTTGGTTGTCCATCATGAATCGAGCATTGAACCCACTCGTGATTTGCCCAAAGATATTGCGGATGATTGGGGCGAGTAGAACCTGGCCCACTTTGTTCTGAATCGGAGCCACAGCTTCACGCTGAAAGTTTTTTGGGTACTGAGCAAACTCATCAATCCAGAATGCTCGCAGCGATGGGTCGCGGATTTGTTTCAGTACCCACTGCCGGTATCGCTCATCGGAAAGCATCCGCGGCACACCGAGAAGCGACACGTTCTGGCACTCCAGAAGAGCGGCTACGGTTGCGTAGAAGATGTACTCGGTGCGAGGCCCCCAGCTATCGCAAAAGATGCTGCGGAACGATTCCACCACCCCAGAAGCGACTAAGTGCCGCTGCTCTGCTGGCACATTCTGCAGTAGGTTAATTCCGATCGGGTGCTCTGTGTCGGCCGGGTTAAAATAGACCACTTCATTAATACGGTGCGAGGGAATCTGATCGATGATCTCATCGGCCAAGTCTCCATGCGGATCGATGAGCGCCACACCTCGACCCTGCCAGATATCTTGAAGCAGAAGATTACGAATGAGGCTTGATTTGCCGGTACCTGTCTTGCCGAGGATATGCAGATGATGCCGGCGATCAGCCAGTGTCATTCCAATGAGATGTTTTTGATTGAGGTGTCTTCGATAGCCAAGATAGGTAAGCGGGTTGTCTGCCATAGTGAAATTTCAAGCGAACCCCCATTCCAGCGGGTCCATAAAAACCCACACTGCTCGCCCTTTTTTATTTACGAGCGGTGTCGTCGACTGGCCACAACCGTTACGTTTTGACGAGTGACCAGGGTAATGGAGGCTCGATTGAAATGCCCGAGCCTCGCAACGGGACCCACTCGGACCTTCTAAGTATACGACACACCTGAGCAACGCGACCGTTGTGGAAAGCTGATGGCAGGGGTCCAAATTCGGGTGATAAGGTGGAAACGATGTCTTCACCTGTGCGTAGCCTAACGATCCAGCCCCGCGATATCGCCATCTTGGAGACCTTGAGTGAATTTCGTGGTGCAACAACCAACCATCTTGCCGCACTTCATTTTGATAGGCGACACGAGGCCGCAAGAAAACGATTGCAACGCCTCCGGATGTCAGGCCACCTCTACCGCTCTCCGAGTGGTTGTCACACACTTACCAAGACCGGCTACGACACCCTGACCAGATATCAGGAATCTTCCTTCACCTGGTCGCAGCTACGAAAGCGCGACAGCCAGAATGACCAGAGCTTGGCCCACGATCAGTTGATCCTCGATTCATATATAGCTCTGAAGTGTGCCATCCAACATACTTCTGCCAAGCTCAACACGTTTACCACAAACACTGCACGATTCACCGGCCGGTTGAATCTTCACCAAGCAACTTTTGAAGCGGCTCGCCTCATCCCCGATGCGTACTTCTCGATCAGCCAGGGCAATACCGACCAGCACTTGTTTCTTGAGGTAGATCGCGGAACCGAACGAGTTTCCATCATCCGGGAGAAACTCACCCGTTACAGGCAGCTTCACCGTTCCGGTGTATTCGCTCGAAGTTTTGCCATACCTCACCCCGCGGTCCGAGTCCTGTTTCTCTGTCCTGGTCCGAAGCGTCAGACAAATATCGCCCAGGTTTGCCTTGAAATGATTCCGCCGGTCCTCTCGCAGGTCTGGGTAGCTACCAGTGATCGGTTTGTAGCTGATCCGCTCGGCTCAATCTGGTTGACCCCGCACAGACTTCGTAAAAGCCAAAAGCGCAATCGTTCACCTGAACTACAACCCCTCTTACCGACAATCCAGCCACAAAAAACAGCCCTCGAAGGAAGGCTGCTTGAATAAAGACTCATCATGAAGCGAGATTTTTAGCTCGCGCAAGAACGGCTTGCGTATCCTCGCAAGGCAACCAGTGCACGGCATGGGTACGGGCCACTTGTCCGAGGACGGCACGTGCATCATGGTCGTGACGATCAATCAGAAACCACGCCTGACCTGTAGCGGAAAGCTTTTCAATCATGAGCTTCCGCTGGTTTTCGGCGTTGCCTGTCATTAGACAGACGCTATTAGCGAGGCCTCGATCGCGTAGATACCACAGCTGGTGCGGCAGGGCCACGATCATCAGATCATCAACCTGCTCCGTCAGATCGGTCTCTCCGTACAGGAGGAGCGACCGATCAAATCGCAGTACAGCATCGTCACTCGTCCGCTTACGCTCGCCTTCCGGATACCGGTAGAGTGGTTTTTCATCCGTGGCATCACGCGGGTCCGGTAACAAGCCGCCATAGCCGATGACTTTAGACTCCGCATTGAAGAGCGGAAACGCGATACGACCCTGCAGCATCCCCCGTCGTTCGCAGTATCCGGGTCCAAAGTGAGCAACGGTTTCTGGCTTCAGATTCAATCGTGTCACCGATTCGTGACCCGCATCGAGATTCTTCAGCTCAAAGTCAAGTGGCTCATTCGTCAGAATGTTGCGTTTCTTGCCGTCAGCTGTTTTGGCGGCTCGACGGTGGACCTTACCCTTGCCGTCAGTCCGTGAAGGATTCTCCGGCTTCTCGCTTCTCACCGCGTATCGCTCTTGAAGTGCAAGGGCGGCCTGACGAAACTGCTTGGTATCGATCGGGTCGCGATCCGAGACGAGCGCCTCGAAATCGATGACGTTTCCCTTCACATCACACTTCCAGCACTTGAACACCCCCTCAACAATGTTCACCGACAAGGTTCGCTCTCTAGGTTCACGACAGCACGATGCAGGACACATACATTTCCGCTGGTCACCCGATCCACGTAGCTCATAGCCGTGGTCGGCAATGACCCGTTCAATCGATACTTCGGTACGAAGTTTTTTATAGTCAACCCAAGGCATAACAGAGATTCCTTTCAGTAATCTTCAGGTAACAGAATTGTGGTGGAACTTCGATCCCATTCGGTCATGACCCAGATCTTCACACGGATGTTGGTCAAGTAGACCGACATCACCCGAAGCTGCTTTGTCGGGTCGCCCTCATGGGCAATAGCTCGCTCATTGGCTAGCCGATCCTCTTCCTCAACATCGCCCCAGTCACCGACCTCGTGGCGAAGCACGAATTCGGTGAATGACTGTTTCGCATCCCTTAAAACTTCCAACGCGCCAGGCGTGGCTACGATCATGCCAAGCTCAAATTTTGGCTTGGGTACGGTTTTCTGTGCGGACATACATCAACTCCGATGATGAAGAGCCAGCCGGTCGACCCACACGGTCGACGGCAAGCTCTTTGAAAAAGAACAAGGTTTGTTCTCAATCGAATCACGTTGATGCGGAATGCGCAATGTGGAAAAAGCAAACGCTGCCCGTCGAACTGAAAACGTTGCCCGTCGAAATTCATATACCCCTCCTCCCCGTGCCGGTTGTTCCCCATGAGGTGGGTCATCCCCCGTGAGGGTGGTTGTTGACCGTGAGGAGAGTTGTTGACCGTGAGGTAGTCGGAGTGATCCGCAACGCTGAAAGCGGTTTGTGGCAACGTCAAATTGACGGTTGAGGGTTCCGGTGACCGGAGGGGTAGCCGGAAGGGGTTGCTATAGGACAACGGCCGGTGACCGGCCGGTTTAGGTTCGATTCTCTGTAGGGTCGGCTACTGGTTTCGAATCCCTGTCTGGCAGCTTCCGAGAATAGGGTTCGACCAACCAACCGGAGCCTGCACCTAATAAATAATCCCCATCGATTTCGTCGCTCACGCGCTCCACCCAGAATCGATCATCACGTAACGGACCATACAGGGCAACG
>CAZFZS010000031.1:0-16166 GCA_964523485.1 uncultured Phycisphaeraceae bacterium
GGCCGGGTCCATCTTCAGCGACAGGTCGGTCGTGAACATCATCGGCGGGTGCTTCTTGTTCGGGTTATGGGCATCGGGCACCATGTCCTGCGGGTCGGTCTGCGTCGGTTCCCACTGGGTCGCGCCGGCCGGGCTCTTGACCTGTTTCCATTCATACTTGAACAGGTTGTCGAAATACTCGTTGTTCCACTTCGTCGGGTTTGCGGTCCAGGCGCCTTCGAGGCCGGATGTGATGGTCTGGGCGGAATGGCCGTCTTCGAAGGTGTTCTTCCAGCCGAGGCCCTGCAGTTCCAGGCCCGCGCCCTCGGGCTCGACATCGACGTATTCGTTCGGGTCGCCTGCGCCATGGGCCTTGCCAAAAGTGTGGCCGCCGGCGATCAGTGCGACGGTTTCCTCATCGTTCATCGCCATGCGTCCGAACGTCTCGCGGATGTCGCGGGCCGCGGCGACCGGGTCCGGCTCGCCGTTGGGGCCTTCCGGGTTGACGTAGATCAAACCCATCTGCACCGCACCCAGCGGGTTTTCCAGCTCACGGTCGCCGGTGTATCGCGAGTCGCCCAGCCACTCGGTTTCCTTGCCCCAATACACGTCTTCCTCGGGTTCCCAGCGGTCCTCCCGGCCGCCGGCGAAGCCGAATGTCGGCAGGCCCATCGACTCGATCGCGCAGTTACCCGCGAGCACCATGAGGTCCGCCCACGACAGCTTGCGGCCATACTTTTTTTTCACCGGCCAAAGCAGCCGTCGGCTCTTGTCCAGGTTCACGTTGTCCGGCCAACTGTTGAGCGGGGCAAACCGCAGCATCCCCGCGCCGCTGCCGCCGCGCCCATCCGCGATGCGGTAGGTCCCGGCGCTGTGCCAGGCCATGCGGATAAACAGCGGCCCGTAATGCCCGTAGTCCGCCGGCCACCAGTCTTGGCTGGTGGTCATGATCTGGTCGATGTCCTGCTTCACCGCGGCGAGGTCGAGGCTCTTGAATGCCTCGGCATAGTCGAAGCCGTCCTCGGCCGGGTCGCTGAGGCTGCTGTTCTGGTGCAGCACGGAGAGGTTCAACTGGTTCGGCCACCACCGCTTGTTCGCGCTGCTGCCGACGGTGTCGTGTTGCTGCGGGCCATGAAGAAAGGGGCATTTACCATTGTCGCTCATCGGTCGATCCTGAATGTGAATTTTTGCGGGCTGTTGGACGCTGTTACGAATAGGTACGCCCCGTCAATTGGGGTCCGATTATACCCAGCCGATCACCGTTGAAACGCATTTGGGCGGGTGTATGCTCAGATTGAGATTTCCGCCAAAGCCGCTTGGCTGATATCGCCCTACCATCCGCCACGCCGCCGTTCAGGCCACGCACGGCAGCGGCCGAGAGAGAATTTTTATGTCAACGTCATGGAACCGTACCCTCGCCCGGCTGCGCAAGATCCACCCGGTCAAGCTTTTGATGCTCGGCTACCTGTCCTACAGCCTGATCGGCTGGGGCCTACTCAACCTCCCGGTGATGCATGCCGACGAGCCGATCGGCGTGCTGGACAACCTGTTCATCGCCACCTCGGCGATGAGCACGACCGGGCTGATCACTGTCAACACCCCGCTGGCCTACAGCTTCTGGGGCGAGTTGGTCATCATCAGCCTGATCCAACTCGGCGGCATCGGGTACATGACCTTCGGCTCGTTCGTCGTCCTCGCGGGGCGACGCAAGCTCTCGGCCTGGCGTGAGGGCATGACACGCACCGCCTTCGCGTTGCCCGAAGGCTTCAAACCCGCCGCGTTCGTCCGCAACGTGGTGCTGTTCACCTTCATCGTTGAAGCGATCGGGGCGGTGCTGTTGTACTTCGCATTCAGCTCGGCGGGCGTCGCTCAGCGTGGTGCGGACGGCGAGATCGGCGCGTCGTTTGCCGGCGACGCCCACGTCGCCTGGCAAGCGATATTCCACAGCATCTCGGCGTTCTGCACCGCCGGCTTCTCGTTATTCCCCGATTCGCTCGAAGGCTACCCCGGCAACTTCTGGATCAACCTGATCGTTTCCTGCCTGTCGCTCTGCGGGGCGATCGGCTTCATCGTGCTCAGTGACGTCTGGTGGAACACGACCGGCCGCCGCCATCACTTGACGCTGACGACCAAGATCATCCTGCAGTTCACATTCAGCATCATCCTGATCGGTGCGGTCCTGCTGTTCATCGCCGACCCGACTCTGCAGGAACTGCCCGGCGAAGAGCGGGTGTTGGTCGCCTGGTTCCAGTCCATGACCGCCGCGACCACCGTGGGCTTCAATACCTACCCGATCGGTGCGCTGGGACTCGCCTCGGTGCTCATGATGTATCTCATCATGATCGTCGGCGCATCACCCTCCGGCACAGGCGGGGGGCTGAAATCCACTTCCATCTCTGCCATTTACGCCACGCTCAAGTCCACGCTCCGTGGACAGGACGAGATCACCTACCGCGGCAAACTCATCCCGACCAATCGGCTGCACACCGCTTACGCCGCCCTGGGTTTCTACGTCCTGACGCTGGCGATCGGCGGGTACCTGCTGTTGGTCACCGAGTCGCGACCCACCGCGGTCGAGGCGCTAGAGGGTCAGCTGCACAGCTTCGAAGACCTGTTGTTTGAAGTGACTTCCGCCCTGGGCACGGTTGGCTTATCCCGCGGCGTGACCGGCGACCTGACCGACCTGGGCAAGCTGGTCATCATTGTGTTGATGTTCATCGGCCGACTGGGCCCGCTGACATTCGGCCTTGTTCTATTCGCCTCCAACGACCCCGAGCCCCTGCCCGATCAGCCCAAGCCGACCGAGGATGTCGCTATTTAACGTGGTCATGCAGTGACTACAAAACTAAACGCTTAGGTCAACGCTCGGGGTTGCGTAGCGGGTGCGACGCTGTCGCCCGTGCCGGTTTGAGCGGGACTCTTCCGGGGCAATACGTGCCGCCCGGTCAACAGAAGAAAAACCACTGGCCGTCGCCGTCTTCTCTGGTCAAGCGAAATCTTCTCGACAAGGATCATCCATCTCGGCTTGCCAAGCTTCGAGGGCTTGGCCGAGGTCGCTGGCGATTGATGCATGTCCGGGGTCGTCGGCCAAATCGCGGGTCTCGTGTCGATCTTCTTCGAGATTGAACAGTTGGGTCACCATCCCGCCGGGCTGAATCGTGCGGTTGAGCTTATAGGTGGCATCGCGGACGGTGCGCTGCTGCCTGCCGTAAAGATTGCCGATGGTCGTCCGCCGGGGTGACTCGTCCAGCCGATGAAAATCGGTGGCCTCGGCTTCGAGTTCAACACCTGCCGCGGCGAGCAGCGTCGGGTGCAGGTCCTGCATGTAGCAGAGCCGGTCGTCGCGACGGCCGGCCTCGACGCTCGGCCCGGCCATCAGCAGCGGCATATGAATCGAATGGTCATACACCGACTGCTTACCCATCAGCCCGTGCCGACCGATCGCGATGCCATGGTCCGCGGTGTGGGCGACGATCGTGTTGTCGGTCAGCCCGAGCCGGTCGAGCGTGTCATGAATCCGGCCGATGCCCTCATCCATATGCGAGGTGATCGCGGCGTAATCCGCGAGATGCTGCTGAATCTCTTCCGGGGTCCGCGGAAACTCGGCCAACATCTCGTCGCGCCCGCGGCTTCCACCAAGTAATAGCGGACACTCGCTCGCAAAACTTGGCGGTAACGGCATGTCTTGGGCTCGGTACTGATTCTGCCAATGCCAAACTGTTTCCCGTGGGTCGTGGGGCGCGGTGTAGGCGACGTAGAGAAAAAACGGCTGGTCGTCGTTTCGTTTGTCGTATTCTTCGAGGAACTGGACCGCCGCCCCGCTGAAGATATCCGTGGAATGGCCGGCATTGCTCTGATGCTGTTGCTCGCCAGCGGTGTCGGGCTCGTAGCTGACGTTAGGCACGCAGTAATGGCTGGACATCCCGCCGAACATCACGCGTCGGCCGTGCTCGAAGCTGCGGACAAATGACGCCTCTTCGTTGTGCCACTTACCGACGCCGCAGGTCGCATACCCCGCATCGCGCAGGCGTTGGCCCAGCGTCGGCAGCGGGTCGTCTCTTTTTTCGCGCTGACGGTCGAGCCGGGCCTCATCGGGACGGCAAAGCGCATCGTTGGTATGAAACAGCGATCGGCCGGTATGAAGTTGGGCCCGGCTGGGGGCGCAGACCGCCCCGTGGTTCGACCCGGGCAGATACGCATTCGTGAAGCAAGTACCACGCTCGGCCAAGCGGTCAAGAAACGGCGTGCGGATCGGCTCGAGTCCGAGGCAGCCCAACGTGTCATACCGCTGATCATCAGCGATGGTCACGACAATATTCGGTCGTTTGGACATGACCGCAATATAACCATCCGACCCTGAGAAAGCGGTGAGCGCCGCCGCCTCGCCGGCCGCCAAGGATACAATCGCGCGTCATGCGTATTGCTTTCTTCAACACCAAAAAGTACGACCGCCGGTTTTTTGATGCCGCCAACAAGCGGGCCGGTCACGAGATCGACTACCTAGAGTCCCGGCTGGATGCCCATTCCGCGGTGATCGCTTCGAAACACGACGCAGTCTGCGCTTTCGTAAATGATGACATCTCGGCTGCGGTCATCGACGTCCTGGCCGAGCAAGGCGTTAAGCACATCGCGTTGCGGTCGGCGGGATTCAACCACGTCGATCTCGAAAAAGCGGATCAGGCCGGCATTACCGTCAGCCGCGTGCCTGCCTACTCTCCGCATGGCGTCGCCGAGCACGCCATCGCCCTGATGATGACGCTCAACCGCATGACCCACCGGGCATTCAACCGGGTCCGCGAGGGCAACTTTTCGCTGGAAGGTCTGCTCGGTTTCGAGATGCACGGCCAAGTTGCCGGCGTCGTGGGGACGGGCAAGATTGGGGCCGCCGCCGCACGCATCCTGCACGGCTTCGGCTGCAAGGTATTGGCCCATGACGTCAACGAGAACGACGAACTCAAAGCCCTCGGCGTCCAGTACGTCCCGCTCGACGACCTCTTCCGCGACAGCGAGATTATCACCCTGCACTGCCCGCTGATGCCGGAGACCGAGCACCTGATCAATGCCGATTCGCTCAACCAGATGCGGGATGGCGTCATGCTCATCAACACCAGCCGGGGCAAGCTGATTGATACCGACGCGGTGATCGACGCCTTGAAGTCCGGCCGGATCGGGCACCTGGGCCTCGATGTCTACGAAGAAGAGGACGAACTGTTCTTCGAGGACCGCTCGGGCGACATCCTGCAGGACGACGAATTCGCCCGGCTGCTGACGTTTCCGAATGTGCTGATCACCGGCCACCAAGCCTTTTTCACCCGCCACGCCCTCGAAGAAATCGCGGCGGTCACGCTGAGCAATCTGACGCAATTGGAACACGGTCAAGACTGCCCCAACCGGTTGTCGCCGCGGTAGGCGAGTCTGGCAAGGCTTCAGCTGTCGGCCGGCTCGAGGTCCATTTGCGGCGGACCCATGAGGACCCGGCCTTCGCAGTCGTAACGGCCGCCGTGGCAGGGGCAGTCCCAAGTCTTCTCGGCGGCGTTCCACTGCACGGTGCACTTCATGTGCGTGCAGGTCGCGGATCGACGGATGAATCGGCCCTGCGCGTCGCGGTAGACGGCGAGCTTGCCGTCGTCGCCGCTGACGATGGCGCCCTGGCCGGGGGGGATGTCGTTTTCGTCCGAAACGTCGGCGGGCCCGAATTTGTCAGCGATGGCGTGGCCGGCGATGAACGCGCCGCTCTTGATCGCCGTCCCCGCCGACGCGAGGGGCTTGATGCGTGACGGGTCGAGCAACTCGCGCAGCGGGTCGGGTTCGTCCAAGATGTAACGCTTGAACATCAACGCTGCCATCGTGCCGAAGCTCAGCCCGATGCCGCTGAGCCCGGTGGCGATGAGGATGCGTTCGCTGCCCGGCAGCGCCCCGATATAGGGCAGGCCGTCCATCGTCTGGAAAAACTCGTGGGACCAGCGGTGCACCACCCGTTTCACCGGCAGGCGGTCGCGGGCGATCTTCTCTAATGCATCAAAGCGATCCACCGTCGCCTGCTTCGCATCGCCTGTGCGGTGATCCTCCCCGCCGACGATCGCGAGGTTCGGCCGATCTGACGACAGCCTGCGGTAGTAACGGTAGGGCTCGGCGCTGTCCCAGTAAAGCCCGTCGGTCAGCGGCGATTCGAGCTCGACCGTGATCGCATAGCTCTGCCAGGCATAGACCTTAGGCTCGAGCGAAAACATGCCCCACATCGCAGCATGGCCACATAGCAACACATGCTCACCAGTCAGCTTGCCCCGGTTGGTTTGCACCACCGCTTTGCCCTCATCCCCCTCCTCGACGTTGAGCATCCGGGTCTGCTCATGGATTTTGACATTGTGTTTTGGCTTCAGGCCAGCCGCTAAACCGATAATGTGAGCCAGCGGATTGAAGCGGGCCTGGTTCGGGTAGCGGATCGCCTTCTGGCAGGGCAGCGGAAAGTCGTCGCAGCCGACCGGCTCGTATCCCAGGCCCAGTCGATCGGATTCCTCGATCTGACCCTGTACGGTCGAGTCGTCCTGGTCCGGCTCAGCAAATTCATAGCCGGGCACGCGGACGAACCGGTGGTCGTAGGCATAAGTCTCGGCCAACTGTTCGACGTGGTTGATCGCGTCGCGTTTGTCGATGACCAGTTGCTTGATCGGCCCATCGCCAAATCGCGATGTCGCAGTCTTAAGTGGCAAGCTGATGGTCGTGTCGAGATGCCCCGTGCTGTAGCCGGTGGTCCCGCCGCCGATGCGGTTCATCTCGATGAGGATGACTCTCCTGCCCGCTGAATAGAGCGCCTCGGCCGCGGTGAGCCCGGTGATCCCGCCGCCGACAATGATAACATCGGCCGAGGCATCGCCGTCCAGCGGGTCGAAGCTGGGTCGTTGCGTGTCTGCGGTCCAGGCTGAGGTCCGTTGCGATTCGATAGCCGGCATGGCGAACTCCTGAAAGGTCGATCCGGTGGATCGTAGGAGTCCGCGAAAGGCAGGGCTGTTGCGATATTGAAAAGCAAAACCGCCGAGGGCATCGGCGGTTTTTACGGATCACAGCACGCCTGCGCCGCCGGTGAGGATGGGGGCGTCGATGTATTCGCGGGGGTCGGTGACCTTGCCGGTCAGGGCGGAGGCGGCGACGGTCAGGGGGCTGGCGAGGTAGACGCCCGCTTCCTTATGGCCCATGCGGCCGGGGAAGTTGCGGTTGGTTGAGCTGATGCATTGCAATGGCTTGTTCAACCGGCCGAACGTGTCCTGAGGCCCGCCCAGGCAGGCCGAGCAGCCCGACGGGCCGATGGTGCAGCCGGCGTCTTCGAGGGCTTTGAAAACCGAGGGCTCGCCGTCGCGGACCGGCTCGCCGTCGAGGCCGAGCGTGAGCATATCTTGATGCACTTCGGTCGAGCCGGGCACGACGAAGGTCGGGATTTTGACTTCCTGGCCCCGAAGAATGTTGGCCGCGAAAATCATGTCGGTGATCTTGCCGCCGGTGCAGCTGCCGAGGTAGGCCTGGTCGAGTTCGACGTGCGAGCAGTTCGCCGCGGTGTCCTTGTTGTCCGGGCTGTGCGGCTTGGCGACCATCGGCTCCATGAGCTGCAAATCCCACTCGTGCTCGAAGATGTACTCGCAGCCGGGGTCGTCTTTGTAGACTTCCCAGCCCGAGTCATCGGCGTAGGGAATCTCGGGGTGACGCAACGCCGAGGGATGGCCATCCCTCGGCTTTCGATTAGACCGAGCGTTGACATAGTCCAGCGTTTTCTGATCGACGTCGCAGATGCCGTTCTTGCCGCCGGCCTCGATGGCCATATTGGTCAAGGTCATCCGGTCTTCCAGCGTCAGGCTGGCGATGCCTTCGCCAGCGAAGTACATCGCCCGGTAGGTCGCGCCGGCCACGCCGATCTCGCCGATCACCGCGAGGATCAAATCCTTGGCCGTGAGGTACGGCGGGATCTCGCCGTGAAACGTAAACTTCATCGTCGGCGGGGTTTTCAGCCAGGTCTTGCCCGTGCCCATCGTGAATGCCGCATCGGTGTTGCCCACGCCCGAAGCGAACTGGCCAAACGCACCCGCGGTGCAGGTGTGGCTGTCTGTACCGAGCAGGATCTCGCCCGGCCGACAGTGGCCCTCCTCCGGAAGCGCTTTGTGACAAACACCCTTATAGGAAGTCTTGGTCGGGTCACGGTACGGATTAGGCATGCCTGAGCCTTCATTCGTGTCGAGGAAGTCCGGGTCGTAGTAATACTGGATGCCCTGCTCGGCCACAAAGTCGCGGAGGATCTGGATATTGCGGTGGCATTTGCCATCGGCGGTAAAGATGTAGTGGTCGGGGACGATCGGGATGCGCGAGGTGTCCCAGACCTTCGCGTCGTCGCCGAATTCTTTCTTGAAGATGCCGATCGTGCCCGGCCCGCAGACGTCATGGGTCATCAGCACATCGACGTTGACCCAGACGTTTTCGCCCGGAGCAACGGAGCTGCGGCCGTCCGTGGAGTGGGCGGCGAAAATCTTCTCGGTCATCGTCATCTTGCGGGACATAGCGGGCCTCTCGGGGCGGCGGGGGGTTGCGTGAGAGGAGATTGTAGCTTGGCAGGCGAAGGCAATGCACGAATGCCCGAAGAGACGAATGTCGAACCCCCGGAAATTAGAGTCACAAGAATTTCGACATTCAACATTCGTCATTCGTGCATTTCCCCGCCCGGCTATCATGCAGGCCTTATGCAGCATCGAACATGGCGATGGATCGGGGTCGGTGGGCTTGCCTTGGCAGCGGTGGGTTGTACGCCTTCCTGGCAGGATCGCGAGGCGACGATGGATCGGTCGCTGCGTGAGCGGATCAAGGCGGAACAGCTCAGCGTGCTCAATAGCCAGAATGAAGGCGACGCGACACGCACGGTCGAAGTCACCCGCGACCCCAGCGATGTTGAGAGTCGGCTAAGCGACGATCGGCTGGTCGAGCTCGACGAGATGAGCGGCTCGGCGGCCTACGCCGACACCACCGTGCAGCCGGGCAGCGACCTGACCGGCTCGCAGGCATTGCAGCGGGTCGAACTGCCGTTGGACGAAGCCGTCCGCCTCGCGGTCGAGCATAACCTGGACTTGGGTGTCGCCCGGCTGACCACGCGGATTGCCGAGCAGCAACGCATCCAGGCCGAGGCCGCTTTCGATGCTGTGCTGTTTGCCGACGCCGACTGGGCCAAGCTCGACACCCCCCAGCCGCCCGGGGCCATCGCCGGCCTGGCGGGCGATCAGCAATCCGAAAACTTTACGCTCAACACCGGCATCCGCAAGCTCATCGCCGACTCGGGCGCGACGGTCCAACTCGATACCTCGATCAGCTACATCGAGCAGGAGCCGACCATCTTCGCCGTCGACAGCTACTACGACGCTGACGTTGCCGCTCGCATCAACCAGCCGCTGCTCCGCGGGTTCGGCTCGGATGTCAACCGCGCCCAGATCGAACTGGCCCGTAACGCCGAGCAGTCCAGCTTCCAGCAGGTCCGCACCACGATCAACGAACTGATCAACCAGGTCGAGTCCGCCTACTGGAGCCTCGACCTGCAATGGCGAACCCTGCTGATTCAGCAACGCCTACTCGACCGCACCATCGCCGAGCGCGACCGCCTGGTGCAGCGCCAAGACTTCGATGTCAGCCCGGTCCGGATTACCGAGGCGAACAGCTTCGTCGAGCTCCGCCGGGCCGATGTCATCCGAGCCCGTGCCGCGGTCCGCGACGCTTCTGATCAACTTAAGCGGCTGATCAACGACCCGGACCTGCCGCTGGCCGGCGAGACGCTGCTTTACCCGACTGACGCCCCGGCCGACACCTCGATTTCCTTCAGCCTCGTCGACGCCATCACCACCGCGCTGCAGCAACGCCCCGAACTCGCTGCCCGCCTGCTCGACATCAATGACGCAGGCATCCGCCAACGCGTCGCGGACAACGGCCGACTCGCCCGGCTCGACCTCACCGCCGCGCTGATTGTCAACGGCATTGACACCGACGAGTGGGCCGATGCCTACAGCAACGCCGGCGAACTCGAATACATCGATTACGTGCTGGGCCTTTCCTTCGAGCAGCCCCTAGGCAATCGTCCCGCCGAGGCGCTTGCCCGGCAGCGTCGCCTCGAGCGCGACCAGGCCGTCGTCGCCTACCGCCGCGATGCCCAGGACATCGTGCTCGAACTCAAGACCGCCTTGCGTGCGGTGCTGACGAATTACGAGCTGGTCGGTGCCACCCGCGCCGCCCGCCGTGCCGCTGCGGACAGTCTGCGGGCGATCAACGTCCGCGAGCAGGTCGGCGTCGCGCTGACCGACGAGTTTCTGCTCGACCTGAAGCTCAACACCCAGCAACGCCTCGCCGACGCCGAGCGTCAGGAAGCCCAAGCCCTGGCGAACTACATGACCGCCATCGCCGAACTTAACCGCGCCCAAGGCACGATCCTCGAGAAGCACGGCATCGACACCCAAAACGCCGCCGACTAAATCTCACTCGTTTAGCGGAAGCACCGAAGGTGCCCCGTCACCCTCCGCCACCACCCCACCGCCGCGCCAACCCCGCCGCCGATCAGATGCGCCAGCGGTTCAGCCGTGACGTGAGGCTGATCGAACTGCACGAAGATCGCCTGACCGGCCTGCCATTCGTAGCCGGCTTTGCCCAACAGCAATATCAATCCAAGGCCACCGAGCAGGCGTCGCATCCCGGCATGCCGCAGCCAACCCGCCATGATGCAGGCGAACAAGGCCGAGTCGATCCCCGAAAGGCCGCGGTACCACATCATGTCCGGCCGCAGCCACCACAGCCCCGCCGAGATCGCAACCGCCGATCCGAGGGTGACCCCCAACCAGCGGGCTCGGCTTTGCCATTCGACGAGGCTACCGAGTGTGATGAACATCAACGCGTCCCAGAAAAAATGCTCGACCGAGATATGCGCGAGATGGCCGGTGAGCAATCGCCACCACTGGCCGTCGGCGATGGCGAGCCGGTGGTATTGCCAGGTCGCCTGGGCCGGCTCGCCGCCAAGCATCATCAGCCCGGCGGCGGCCAGTAAAAGGGGGGTGCCGACCGGAAGCCGACACCCCCCTTGGAGAACCTCCCACGCCCCGGCCACGCCGTGTCCCGTCGCCCGCTCGGCCCGGAAGGGCTCGCGCGATTCCACAGTCGTGTCCGAAGAGGCAGTCAGCCCAGCCATGAGAAGCTCCTTTCAAACAAGTGAAAGCGGATTACGCTGCGATCAGGCGTTTTTACGCTTCGGCCGCAGCCAGGCCCCTGCCCCGAGCAGGCCGAGCATCGCCGCGGCCCCCAGCGGCGCGATCGCACCGCCTCCGCCACCGTGCGACGGGATCGATCGTCGGCGATTCGGCTGGTCATCCACAAAGTTCAAATCACCATCGCGTGGCAGGTCACGGACCTGCACCATTGGCTTGGCCTGCGGCGGCACAGCGTCACCGGTCGAGGCCTGCTGCGTGGGCGACGGCCCGAGCCGAGCCTGCGAGGCCTCCCGCAGCTGACGCATCCGCTCGTTGACTTTCTCGCGCTCCGCACGATCGCGGTCGATCCGTAGCGCGTTACGGCGATCGATGTTCCAGCGTTCGTATTCGCTGTCGTTCTCCAGCACGATGAAGCTCGTGTACTCGGTCACGATCGAATACGCCTCGCCGAGACGGATCACTTCCTCGAGCACGGGTCGGCTGCGTCGTCCATCGGCATCGGCCTGCTTGAGCAAACCATCGATCCGAGTCCACGCCCACATCCGCTCGATCTGCGGGTGCTGCGCTACGCTGCTGCGTTTGTCGGGAAAGTCGAGCTGTGTGGTCTTGCTCACAGCCCGGCCGTGGATCGTCGCGTCAAGCGACACGTCCACCGGCCCCTCGCCACGGTATCGGCCGAACACCCGCACCGGCGTGCCGTGATACAGGTTCGGCAGCACCGCCGGCTCGACGTCGTAGACCTCCACGCCATCAAACCCAAAGCTCAAATCGCTCGCCACGGGACGCAGCAGCTTGCGACGGAACGCCTCGGCCCGGCGCTCGAAGTTATCGCCACGCGAAATGAAGTCCGCCAGCCCGCCGGAACGCTCAGCCAGTTGTTCGAGCATCGGCCGATTCACCTCGTTGCCCACGCCGATGGTGAAGATCGTCGCATTGCTGGGCCGCTGCCGTGCCGCATCCAAAAGCGTCGCCGCATCGGCCTGCTCGGTCATGCCGTCCGAGAGCACCACGATGTTCAGCGGGCGGTCCGGCTCGCCGTAGCGCATCGCCGTCTGCAGCGCCGGCCGCAGCGCCGTGCCGCCACGTGCTTCGGCACGCGATAGAAACGCGGTGGCTTGACGCTTGGTTTCATCGTCGGCCGTTTGCAATCCGCTGAACAACAAACTCGGCGCCACGTTGAACGTCATCACCTCGAACCGGTCATCCGGCCCGAGCGCATCGATGAAGCTGGCCAGCGAGGCGGTGCTCAGCCGCAGCTTCGCGTCATTCGCCATTGACCCCGAGACATCCAGAACGAAAACGTAGTCCATCGCCTGGTCGAGTTTTTCGAGCTCCTCGCCGGCGGTGAGCGTCATCATGAAGTAGCCATCCTCGTCCTCGGGCCGTGAGGTGATCAAGTCCAGCCCGGTTTGTGGCCGGGTGGTCTTGACCGCCAAGACGACGTCCTGTTCAACCGTGCCGCGCCCGCCAGTGACTTCCAGGCTGGCTTCGCGGAAGTTTTCATCATGCCGTGAAAACACGAATTCCTGCCCGTGGCTGGGGCTTTCGACTTCGCTGATCGGCACTTCGGAAAGCATGCGGAAATTGATCGCAAACCGGCCGGTCACCTGGCTGTCGATGCCCCGCTTCGTGGTCGTCGCCAAGGGGTAGACGTAGGTCGACCAGTCGTGGTCGGTGTTGAGCTGTTGGTAATAGGTGATCCGGATGCGCTGCTCGGCATTGGCGAAGATCGGGAAGATGCGCAGCTCGAATTCTTTGTAGTCGACCTGCTCTAGTAGGCCCGGGTCCTTAGGCCGCTCCTGCTGCTTGTAGCTGTTATAGACCTGGCGGGCACGTTCTTTTTCGAGCACCTCGCCGATCATCTCCTGGCCGTTGATCCACATGCTGAAGTTGGCGACGGATGCCCCCTCCGGCACGGGGAAGCTGTAGAGCGCTTCGACGGTGCGGTTTTCGGTGTTGAGGAAGGTCTGGTTGACCTCGGTGACCGCGATGCCATTGTTGATTGTGACGGTGACCTCGTGCTCGGTCTGCTCGAGCACGCCACCGAACGGGCCGTCCGCGATAAGCAGGCCGGCGGCATCGACAGGGCTGGCTGAAAACAGGAAGGCGTGGCAAGCCAAGACGCAAGCAAACACCCCACATCGGGGCTTGGTCAAGCGACGGAATACCAAAACGGGGTCTGACCCCGTTTTGGTATTCGATGTCGGGCGGCAGCGGGTTCGGTGATACATGGCGGGTTCTCCAGCGAGGCGTTTCGGGTCAGCCCGGCCACGACGGCCGGTCATGCCTGAACAAAAGCACAAGCCGGGCCAATCTGCGAATTCACCGCAAACCTCATTTAGATAAAGAATTAGCTGACAATCTATGGAAAACGAATGGAATAATGACGTAACATTGGATGTACAATGTGTGTACATTGAATGCATATGCCTTGGCTCTCCCCCGCCGACCGCAAGTTCCTTAAAGCCGTCGGCGATCTGACGTTCTGCAATCCGTTTCTGCCTGAACGGCTGAAGCATGAGCAGCGGGCGCTGGGCCGGCGGACCGCTGGCGGGCGCGAGGTCTGGGCGTTTCGATCCAGCCAACCGGAACCGCGTGAAGAGCTCGGCGAGCTGAGCGTCCGCCTGAGCGGTGTGATCGACGCGGCACTGAATCGGCTAAGCGAATCTAAAACCAAACCCACCGCCGCGGAGGCCGCGATCTACGAAGATGCGGTGGTCTATCTGATCTACGACCGCTACCGCCAGCGCCTGCTGGACAATCTCACGAAGGGTGCACCAAAGCTGTCGAGTTGGGCAGCTTTTCAGGCGGAGTTCGACCGCTATTTCCAGCCCGCCGGCCTGACGCTACCGTCAGGTTACGAACCCGCGCACCTCCTGGCGTGTTACGCCCAGGCCTGTCACGCGTTCAACGGCATTTTCAAGCGCATCCTCGGCGGCTCGCCACGCATGGCCGAGCTGCGGGCCGCGACTTGGCAGTCGATCTTTACCCATGACATGCGGGCCTACTACCGCGGGGTGTATCGCCAGATGGCCGACTTCACCACGCTGATTGTCGGCCCGTCGGGGACGGGCAAGGAGCTGGTCGCCAAAGCCATCGCCGGGGCCCGTTACATCCCCTTCGACACCCAGCGCAGCCGATTCACCCAAGACCCCGCCGCTTCTTATTTCCCGGTCAATCTCGCTTCGCTGCCGACGCAGCTGATCGAGTCGGAATTGTTCGGGCATACACGTGGTGCGTTCACGGATGCCGTCGCGGATCACGTCGGCTATCTCGAAGCCTGTCCGCAGCGTGGTACGGTGTTTCTCGATGAGATCGGCGACCTTGACCCAACCGTCCAGGTCAAGCTGCTGCGGACATTGCAGGAGCGTCAGTTCTCGCGCCTTGGCGAGACCAAAGTGCGGGATTTCGCGGGGAAGATCGTCGCGGCAACCCACCGCGACCTGCCGACGCAGATCGCGGCCGACCGGTTCCGGGCCGACCTGTACTATCGGTTGTGTTCGGACGTGATCCAGACCCCCGCGTTGGCCGAGGTGCTCGCCGAGTCGCTGGATGATCTGCCGGTGCTGGTGCGTTATCTCGCTTGCCGGGCGGTGGGCGACGATCAGAACGAGGCCGACCGTTTGGCCCAGCGGACGCTGGATTGGATCGAGCGGCAACTCGGGGCGGGGTATGCCTGGCCGGGCAACATCCGGGAGCTGGAGCAGTGTGTTCGCGGGGTGTTGATCCGCGGCCGTTATGAGCCGGCTCGGACGGCCTTGCCGCAGCAGGACCCGGCCGCGGCGTTGGCCCAGGCGTTGCAGGACGGCTCGCTCACCGCGGAGCAGGCGATCACGAACTATGCCGGGTTGGTATACGGTCAGACGGGCAGCTATGTCGCGACGGCCGAGGTGCTGAACCTCGACCGCCGGACCGTGAAACGCCATGTGGAAGCGAGTTTGAAAGCGGGCGATTAATCGGCCTTCACGTATTGCACGTCGTCGAGGTAGAACGTGATGGGTTGGCCTTGGCCGGCGAGGGTCCAGTAGAAGCCGGTTTTGATCGAGGACAGGTCGAGGTTGGACAGGTCGATGCTGTACAGCTTCCAGTCATCGGTGAGGGTGACGGTGGTTTCTTTGCCGCCGGTGTCGGGGTGGGCTTTGTCTTGGCCGAGCAGACCCATGCCGAACTTGATCTGCTCGCCGCCGTGCTTGCCGCGGGCGTAGAACTGCAGGTGGGTCGCACCGCTGACATCGTGGCCGCCGGGCTGATCGCCCCAGTTGTTGGCCGGGTGCTGCCAGACGACGCCGGCCCAGTTGCCGGGCTCGGCGTAGTGCACCTTCGTCGAGGTGTTGCCCGAGTGGGCCTGCTCGGTCGAACCCTCCTCCATCGTGACCGCGGCGTGGTTGCCCATGTAGCCCGAGGGGATCCAAGGCATGGATTCCAGGCCCTCGCCGAGCACGGCTTTGACCACGGACATCTCCTCCGGGTCCGTGGAATGGTCATCGCCTGACTGCGTGGCGGCTGAAGCCGCCACGCCATCCGCCACGCCGGGGGCAAGCACCTGGATGGGTAGGTTCGCCGAGGCCCCTCCCCCTCGGCCGTCGTTCACCTTGGCGAACAGACGATAATTACCGGGGACTTCGGGCATCTTCACCGTCGCACCGCTCAGGTCGGAAGCGATGATTGCCTGCGGGAACGTCGGCGGGGCCGGGCGGTAATCCCCCGCGGTGATCAGGTCCTTCATCTCCTCATACAGCACCCAGGACACTTCCATCGCGTCGCCCTCGGGGTCGGAGACTTCAAGCGTCGCCCGCACGGTCGCGCCGGGCTGCACTTTCGGGTCGCCGACAATCTCGAAGTTGCCGATGGCCGGCACGCGGTTGCTCGGCGGCTTGCCGGACCAGGCCTGTGTCATGACATCGACCGCGGCGGTCTTCGTGCCGTCGGGCAGGAACATGCCGAACCAGGTCGCGGTGGCTTCCTGCTTGAAGC
>CAZFZS010000031.1:16180-35023 GCA_964523485.1 uncultured Phycisphaeraceae bacterium
GGTTTCATAGGCGTTCTTGTAGATCGCAGCTTTTTCGGTACTGGTCTTTTCGAGGGGGACGCCCCAGTCGTTGTTGGGCTGTTCCCAGTTCCCGGGCGGGCCGAACTCGGTGACGATGTAGGGTTTGCCGACGTTGGCCTTGGCGTAGCGGTTGGGGATGCTGGTGACCCCGCCGTAGGTATTGATGCCGACGATGTCGATGTCCGGGCAGAAGGTTTTGATGGATTCGAGCTTGTCGCCGCCGATCTCCGCGATGACGGTCATGGTGGGGTGGTCACCGTCGATTTGTTTGATCATCGCGGCGATCTGGTTGACGGCGTTCCAAACTTTAGGGTCGCTGGTCGCTTCGTAGCCCTCCATCTCGTTGCCCACGCCCCAGAGCAAGAGGGCGGGATGGTCCTTGTATTTGAGGACTGCGGCTTTGGCTTCATCGAACTGTTTCTGCACCTGGGCGGGGTCCTCATAGCTGAAGCCGTGCCGGGTGTGACCCAGCCAGATGCCCAGCGCGACCTTGAGCCCGAGGCGGTCGGCTTCATCGAGCAGGTCCATCGTCTCATCGCCCACGCCCCAAGTGCGGAAGCTGTTGGCCCCGGCATCAGCGAGCATCTGCTTATCCGCGTCGCCGCCGGCGCCTTTGATCTGGAACGGTTCGCCATCGACCATCAGGGTCGGGCCGTCGTCGGTTTGTTGAACGGTGACGCTGCCAGCGGAGAGCTCGAAGACGCCAAGGGTCAGCACGAGCAGGGCAACAAGGATCACGATCGGGTGAGCGATGGGCATATGGATCGACCTCGCGGAAATAATGAAACGCCTGGAGAAGACTGAGGGAGAAAGCACGCCGACCGCGTTAACAGGCGGCGTGCGAGAGTCCTAAAGATCGTCAAATTAGGGATCGGCCCGAACATTTCGGACGAGGAATCCGCCGCGGCTGACTGTGCTGGCATGTCCATCGCCATACAGGAGGTTGACCGCACCGCCATCGCTGCCGCTTTCACCGCCGCCGCCGTGTCGCCAGCGGGGTTGTGCGAGAGCGAGTTGACCTTGATCCGTGCCATCGACGTTCGGACCCTCGTCAATAGCATCATCATTGTCTGTGTCGGAAGCATTGTAAAAATCGGGTGGATCGGCGAAGGTGGCGCCGTTGATCCCGTCCATCGCTGCGAAGGCTTCGCCATTATCCTGCTGCCCGCCATCGCCTACCCAGAACACTTCGGTTGGCCGACGCTGCTTATCCATGTTGTAAAGTTTGCTGAGCGGGGGGTTCAAAATTGCACCATTGAAATAAACCGGCATTGTTAGCTTGTTGGCTCCGTAATGCCTTGAGCCTGCTTGGATCGCAGCACTTGGACAAGTGAATACTGGACTCTGGCCTTCAATTTCACCCGTTGTGGTGTTGACGTATTCTTCGTTGGTCCGGCTGCCATCATTTGAGATGTAGCTGGAAATCTGCGTGGTCCAGTCTGACGTGTTGGGGCTGAAAGAGGAGTTGTCATAAGATGGCGGCAGGTACTGCTTGTGGTCATTCGCATAGACATGAAAACCGATGCCGATCTGCCGCATATTTGAAAGGCATTGCATATTCCGGGCCGAGTTGCGTGCGGCACCCAGGGCGGGCAGGAGGATGCCGATGAGCAGGGCGATGATGCTGATGACGACCAAGAGTTCGATCAGCGTGAAGGCGTGGGTGCGAACGGTGGCGGGGACGGGAGTGGGGGTGCGGGGTTTCATAAGGGTGCTCCTCTGAAGACGATGATTCGACCGGGTGGGGTGATGCACAGATGGCGGGCGACGTCGCCCGGGAAGCCGACGGTCCGCGGGAGGCGGGCCGCCGGGGGGGTGATTACCTGGAACGCCGTCGGCCGAGCATGGCGATGCCGCCCAGGCCCACCAGCGCCAGCGAGGCCGGCTCGGGGACCAGGCCGAAGCTGACGTTGTCATAGTTCACCGAGGACGGGGCGAAGTTGTCCGCGACGTTTAAGAAACCGAACTGAAGCAGTTGGCCGTCCAAAGCCGGGTCAGCCAGATTGATATCGATGTTCAGTGCGGTGTTGCCCGCGGTCAGCTCATCGGTATCGACCGTTAGAAAATTGGTGGTCTGAAAGTTGTTGCTCGGGTCGAGCGTTTTGATGAAGGCCTGTGCGATGGAGTCGGTCCCAGCCAGCGCGTTTTCGCCCGAGCCATCCAGAGCGGGAGCGGCGATGAAGGAGAAGCGGTAGGTCTCACCAATGTCGGACAAGCCGATCGTCTGCTGCTGGAAGACATTGACTTCGATACGGCGGTTGGTCCCGTTACCGTGGTCGCCGTTGTTGTAATCATTGAAAATGACCAGCCCCTGATCGCCGACGGGCGGGTCGCCGCCGGAGGGGACATCGCTGATGACCGAGATGTTTGGTGCGGAAATATCGTTGGGGGCGGGGAAAGGGCCGTAGTTGTAGACGAAGTTGCTGCCGGTTTCGTCAAAGACGTTGACGAACAGGTCCCATCCGTCGAGATCAAGTGCGGAGGTATTGGTGCGGTCCAGCAACTCGAAATTCTGGCTATAGGAGGTCAGGTCAGCCATCGCTCCCATGGTAAGGGAAAGCCCTAAAATCGCCGAAAGAAAAATTTGATACTGTAACTGTTTCATGAGATTCTCCAAGAAAAGATTCCGTCAAAAGGGTGAAAGGCAACGAGCCTGTGCATACGCGTGAGAGAGAGGGTGAAGCGTCCGGCGTGAACCGCTAAATACTAGGCGGCGGGGCGGCGGTGGAGCGGTGAACTTCAAGCCAGGCCCGGAGCGTGGTCGGGCCGGGATCGATCGAGCCGGATTGCTGGATAATTTCGTGCAAGGCCTCCAGAGCCTCTCGGCCGATCTCCGGGGTGTCCTGACACACCGCGGACATCTCCGGGCACATGTCGAAACGCATCTCGCCGTCATCGAAGCCGACGATCGACAGGTCGTCGGGGATCGAGATGCCGACATTGCGCGACTCTTTCATCAGCCCGGCCGCGGTGGCGGGGTCGGTGATGAACAGTGCAGTGGGGCGGTCGGCCATCGCGGCGACGCGCCGCATCAGCTGCATCCCGCCCTGGCGGTTGGCGGGGCAACGCAGCACGAGTTTGCGGTCAGCCTCCAGACCGTTGTCAACCAAGGCGGCTTTATAGCCCGCCAGGCGGTCGGCATGGTCCGAGTCATCGATGACATTAAGTGCGATGCCGATCTTGCGATGACCCAATGAAATCAAGTGCTCGACAGCCTCACGGCTTGGCTCGCGCGAATCCGCGTAAAAAAACTTCAGCCGGGGATCATCGAAGCGGTCGCCCACGACCACGGCCGGCACGCCCTGCTCGGCAATGCTCACGCAGACGCTGCGGGTGGCCAACGTGGTCCGCAGCACGACGCCGCGGACGCCCTTACGCAGGAACATCTGCGAGTAGGTTTCGCCGGGCATCAGCGAGCGTTTCGCATCGAGGATCATCAGGTCATAGCCGAAGTTTTCCAAACCTTTGGACATGCCCCACATCAGCAGTGAGTCGAAGGACTCGCCCAGCGAGGATTCGCCGGTGTAAACCAAGGCGATGTTGGTCGTGGATTTTTTGCCGACGCTGTGGACGTAGCGGTTTTCATTGGCGACCGAGAGGACTTTCTCCCGAGCCGCCTCGCTGACGCGGGGGTGGTTGTTGAGCACCCGCGAGACGGTGGCGGTGGAGACGCCGGCTTCCATGGCGATTTGTCGGACAGTGCTACTCATAGCGAATCATGAAACGAGATACAGGGTCGATGTAACAGTTACATTTTACCTTGAAAATCATTACAGTCAAGACTTTTTTAGAAATTCAGACCTCGCTCGGTGGTCTATCTAAGTCTTTGTAAAATAGGTGCTAGCATTGATGCATAAGACTTCCCGAAATAAATGGGTATAGAAATTTCTGCCGGGATTGAATTGCACACGGCTCTGAAACACATGCTTGGCCACGGTCGCTTTTGTGTACTGTAGTTGCAAAAAAGTCCGATAATCTCTTGCATGCCTTTTAGTTGGCATCGGGCCAATCACACTGTAGATTTAAGGCAATCTTAATCAATCTTGGACGGGGTCTACAGCGAATAACGTGGGACAGAGCACCATCGCGATGAAGACGGTCAAGGATATCACGCGCATCGATCCACACGACAAGGCAGAGGTACAAGCTTTTGCCGAGGCCGGTGAGCCGACGCTCATCAAGTCCGCCGCCTTCGCCGGCTCCGCTTTGAGGCAACCGGTTCAAGTGGTGACGCCACACAACCAAACTCAACTAATCCCCCAGACTCCATCTGGGAGGGCAAGTCCCGACGCGAACGAAAGCGCGTTCTACCCCCGTCTGGTCCGCCCGGCCCCGGATACCTGCGACCTGGACACCGCCAACGACGGCTACGCCGCCCGTTTCGCCGGTCGGATCGGCGACTATTTATTAGAAGCGCAACGTCAGGCCACCCGCGACCTGCTCGATCCGTTCACCGAAGCCCGGATACTCGATCTCGGCGGTGGGCATGGGCAAAACGCCCGGCCGCTGCTCGACCTGGGCCACCGCGTCACGGTCTACGGCTCGGACCCGGCCTGTGCTTATCACCTGGCCGACCTGATCGAGAGTCAGCAGATCCGATTCGATGTCGGCGATCTTTACCATCTGCCGTATGCCGACCGTGAGCACGACGCGGTGGTGTGCTACCGGATGTTGGCCCATGTTGATGACATCGAGCCGTTCGTCGCCGAGGCCTGCCGGGTCGCCGGCCGGGCAGTGCTGGTCGATTTCGCCACGATGTACAGCTTCAATATCCTGATGCCGCTGCTGTTCAAGCACAAGGCCAGCCTCGAGGGCAACACCCGCCCGTTTGCGATGTTCAAGCCCAGCACGATCGACCGGCTCATGCGGAAACAGGGCTTCAAACGCACCGCGACCATCAAGCAGTTCGTCCTGCCCATGGTTGTCCACCGCAAACTCGCCCGCCCCGGCCTGTCCCAAGCGATGGAAACGACCTTACGCTTCCTCGGCTTCCGCCGCCTCATCGGCTCACCCATCATCGCGCGGTACGAGCGGCAGGCCTGATCGCCACGATACGGTTTAAAATCATTTTCTTTTCAGCCGACGCTACGCGTCGCTGGCTTTGCGCTTGATGTCGGGGTGCCACACCTCGCCGGCTTTGCAGCGATGTGTACGGTACGTCCTTGTACTTTCAAAGACCGATCTGTGGTCTAGATGTAGCAACCTGACCCAAGGCGTGAATCAAATTGTCAGCCGGGTGGTGTGAATTGATGCGCGTCGCCTCCGGCCAGGTCTAATCTAGACGGGATTTTGTTGCATCATTATGCCGGGTGGCCGTTGCTGAATTGCATTACTCATTCCTATCAATTTGCCGAAGATTCATCATGCTGAACAAGTGGACCGCGGTGTTGTTGTTGCTCTGGTCGATCACGACTGCTGCGGATGACAACCGCCCGGAGGTGGGCGGCTCGCCTTCCGACATCGCGGCCTATGTCGGCGCGGCGGGTGACGATGGATTCATGACCCTGCTGCCGCTGTCCGACGGCACGATTCTGATCGGCGGCGGGGTCGGCAGCTTGGATTGGCTGCCCGACTCGACGCCCATCACCACCCTGAGCGGTGTCGAATCAGCCGACGGGAAAAGCAATCGTTTCCCGGTGCTGATACATGTCACCGGCGACCTGTCAGAGATCCTGCACGTCGCCCATCTGCCTCAGGGAACGGCTGCGGGATTCCGTGTCATCAAAACCACCTCGCTGCCCGGCGAAGCGACCGGCGACCTCTTCGCCTCGCTGTCGACCGGCGGGGATGACTACATTCTGATTCGGCTGGAAGGCAACTTTGTCGATCAGCCGGTCGCTTCGGTGAGGTGGAGCAAAACGATCCGGGCCAGCCGGGGCACGCAGAAGCTGCACCCTTGGGATGTCGGCAGTGATGGAAAGATCGTCTACGCCACCGGTGGGCAGCACGGCCCGGACTGGATGGCGATCAATCGCCTGACCGCGGACGGGCAGGACGACACGGTCCCGCACTGGCGTCGGCATTGGTTTGTGAATGAAAGCGGCAAGCGACAAGAACACGCCGGCTCCCTCGACAGCGTACCGGGCCGGGCGGTCAGCAGCGGCATGGTGCTCAAACGCGGCCGGGGCGATTTCCGCTCGCACAGTCGCGAGGCCTTCTTCGAGGAGTCGTCCGATGGCAACGGCGGGATCAAGAAGGGCCGCTGGCCGCTGGACGCGATGATGTCCGGACCGTTCATCGTCGGCCGCGATACGCCCGACCTCACCGGAACCGGGCGAGGCTACTTCGGCTACCGCTGGGGCTCGCCGACCTGTGGGGTCGGTGCGATCGTCGTCGACCGCCGGACCAATCAGATGATCATCGGCGGCAACAATAAAAGCCGGCTGCCCGACGGCAACCCGGACTTCGAGCCCTGGGTCATCGCCTTCGACGCCGATGGCCGACTGCAATGGTGGCAACGCCTGTACCCCGAATCCAAAGGCGTCAGCACGCCGGACCAATACGTCGACGCGATGGCGATCGACTACACCGCCGACGCGTCGCCCGGGGCGCTGTTCGTCGTCGCCCGGGCACACGGCAACAACGTCAACAACTTCTGGACCGGCGACTCGATCCAGCAGGCGGAAAAACCCGGCTGGCAGATCGGCTTCACCGGTAACCACGGCAACATGCACTTCAACTGGATCGGCAAGATGACACTCGCCGGCGGCGAGATGCTTGCCGCGACGTATTTGGCCGAGTATTCAGAGGGTGCAAAGCATGGCGATGAATCGTTCAGCAACCCGAAGTTGGCGGATTGGCCACACTTCCGTTCCGGGTGGCCGAACCTGAACTCGACCCGCATCGAGCCGCATGGCCTGAGCATCGATCCCGAGGGTCGCCCGATCGTGGTCGCCCGGGGCCGTCGCGTCATCACGACCAGCGATGCGTTCATGCAGATGCCCAGCCCGACCGCTCGAAAAGGTACAGCCGGTCAGTGGTCGCATTTCGTCCGTGTCTACCGCCCGGACTTGAGCGACATCGATTACAGCAGCCAGCTCAATGGCTCTTGGGACCTGACCACCGGCAAGGGCGGCAGCAACGTCGAGCTCATCGCCGCCCAGCCGATGCCCGACGGTAGCGTCATCGCGGTCGGCACCGCCAAATACGAGAAGAAAGAAACGCCCAAAGCAAAAGACAGTAACCGCCTGACCGTCTTCGATGACTGGAACGAGAACCAGGAGCCACGCGTACCGGAGGGCGACAACATGCCGCTACGCAATATTCCCGAGTGGGCCACCGACCAACGCACCGACGGCGACACCGCCGTGCTGTTCCGCGTGAGTTGGGAATAGCGCAAATCCAGTCCTTCCGTCGTGGATGGGGGGTCACTGTCGCGTGTTGGCTGTGGCGACGGAACAGAACAAATGCCGCCTAGCTGTGCGTTGCAGCCGGTGTTTTCCGTTAGCCCTGGGGCTTTCTCTGGGTCCCCCCGGCAGAGCCGGGAACTAATAGATATTCCCGGCACACAAAATTTCAAGGGTTTTAAAGCAGCAGTAATTCACGACCCGTTTTCACTTGACAGCCGAGATTAACCGGGTAATATATTAATCGGTTTATCTCTCTGGTCGCCTGTCTCAACAACGCCCTTTCTGTGAGTCCCTCGCTTGCGTCAAGTCAAACACAAAGTCACGCTCAAGGACATCGCGGAAGCGGTGGGGTGTTCCAAGGCCGTCGCTTCGACGGTGCTCAACGGCTCACGCAGCAATATCGGGGTCAGTGAAAAGACCCGCGAGAAGGTGCTCGCGGCGGCGAAGCGGCTGAACTATCAAGCCAACTTCGCCAGCCAATCGCTGGCGCTCAAGCGGACGCGGACACTGGGGGTGTTCATCGATGGTGGGAAGATTGCTGGCCATTACCACGCCGCGATCCTCTCGGGAATCGAGCAGGCGGCCCAGGCCCGGCAGTACGACGTGCTGCTGGTCAATTTCGCGGGTAACGCCACGTTGGCGGACTGCATCGAAAAGCTCGGCCAGGCCCGCATTGACGGGCTGCTCTTGCTGCACACCGGCCGCAATGAACGGCTGATCGATGCGGTGCTCGAAGCGACGCAGGACGTCGTCGCGGTGGACAGCCTCGATCCGCCGGATCGGCTGCAGGCCGTCTGCTACGACCAAGCCGCCGCGGTCGAACTCGCGCTCGATCATCTGACCGGGCTCGGCCATCGCCGGATCGCCTATGCCGGGCCCTGCTCGACCAAGCCGATCGCTCACAACCTGGCCCGGGCCGAGGCGTTCGAACTTGGCATGAAACAGCGGTCGCTGCCTTACGTTGATGCAGCGGTGACATATGACCAGAAAGCGCCCCGCGAACTGCTCGGCTATGAGGCCGCGGGTCGACATGCGGCTGAACAGCTGCTCGCGATCCCGGCGGAGCATC
The DNA here is from genome assembly GCA_964523485.1 of uncultured Phycisphaeraceae bacterium. GTDB lineage: Bacteria > Planctomycetota > Phycisphaerae > Phycisphaerales > Phycisphaeraceae > Algisphaera. Next base: position 24,620 of record CAZFZS010000031.1, read on the forward strand.
GCCCGACCGCGGCCATCGCTTACAACGACCAGCTCGCCGTCGCCATGATCCATGCCATGCGCGACATGGGTGTGTCTGTTCCCGAGGACTTCAGTCTGGTCACCTTCGAAGACACGCCGATCGCCCGCGCGGTGACGCCGGCCCTGACCTGCCTGGTCCACCCCGTCACCGAGATGTCCCACACCGCGACGCTCCGGCTGATCGACACGGTCGAGGGCACGATCGACACTGACCAGGCCGACGGCGAGCCGCAACCCTGGCATGTGATGTTCGACCCCACACTCATCGTCCGCGACAGCACCGCCGCCTTCCGGCTGCCTTAATGCTGCATCGATTCGTTTCCTCTCACCCGATTCCCGTCATGCGAAAAACCAACGCCTTCACGCTGATCGAATTGCTGGTGGTCATCAGCATCATCGCCCTGCTCATCGCGATTCTGCTGCCGGCGTTGAGCGCAGCCCGCGAGTCCGCCCAATCCATTACCTGCATGTCGATGCTCAAGCAGATCGGCATCGCGGAACAGATCTACGTCGTTGAAAGCAACGAGTGGCATCTACCGGCTCGGGCTTGGAACGAAGGCGGCTACGACGGCAACAACGGCGGGGGGACCAACCTTGAAGTGCCTTGGTACAACATCTTTTCCTTCCGCGAGAGCCTGCAACTCGACACGCAGCCTTTCTCCGGGAGCCAATGGAAAACGATCCCTCGGCAGTACGTCTGCCCCGCGGCGGATGCGGGGCTGGCGACCGAAAGCGGGTCGGGCTTCTACGACATGCGGCGAATCTATGGTTTCAACCTGCAGGCTGACAACAATTCCCTGCTGACCGTCAATGACGGCGACATCGCCGGCTGGATCGCACAGGGAACCGACTTCGCGGCCTTCAAGGAACGAGAAATCACACAGCCGTCGGACAAACTGCTGATTGCCGACTCAATCGATAACCACCTGACCAAGCAGCACAGCGACACCTATGTCGACGAAGTCGATATGTCTGGGCCGAATCAGATCGCGTATCGCCATCCGAACGAGTCGGTCAATCTGCTGCACTACGACGGTCATGTCGAGAACGGCCAACGGGCCGAGGTCGCCGTCCAGCCGCCTTACTCCGCAGACAACACGTTGTGGGACATCACCGACAACTTCACGCGCAATCCATAACGCCTCTGCACTTCCAGACTTGTCAATACGACTCAAGCTTTTTCCATTCAATGCACAGGAACGACACGTTGAAAATCACGCCCATCATCCCCACCCTCTTGATTGCCGCGATCGGCACCGCCGCCTCTGCGGCTGAGCCAAAGGTCATCCACAGTTTCGATTCGCCTTCGGAATTAGAACAGGTCAACACGAACGACACGGAAGTGGAGTTCGCCCGCGATGGCAAGGCGACCTATCTCAAGGTCACCTCCGGCACGACCAGCCCTTACCCCAACGTCCGCTTCCGGCCCGAGGGCAACAACAGCGCGACGTGGGATCTGTCGGCCTTCGAAACGATCGAGTTCGATGTCACCAACCTCAACGAGACATCGGTCCGCCTGATCGCCCGGGTCGACAGTGAGCAGAAAGGCGAAGGCCGGGAGGCGATCGGCGGGAAGCTGTCGCTGGCGCCGGGCGAGTCCGGCACGGTGCTGGTGAATATCGACCGCGAGATCGGGGCTGAGCTTCGCGAGCAGTTGCACGGCATGCAGGCCACGCCATGGGGCAAACGCGGTAAACATGGCGACGGCATCGACCCGTCGCAGGTCCGCGAGATGCAGCTTTATCTGGCCCACCCAAAAGAGAGCTACACCTTCGCGATCCACGAGATCCGCGCGACCGGGCGTTTCGACCCGTCGAGCGTCGAGGTACCCGACCCGTTTTTCCCGTTCATCGATCGTTTCGGGCAGTACATCCATCAGGATTGGCCGGGCAAGGTCAAGACCGAGTCGGACCTGAAGCAGAACGCGGAGCGTGAGGCGAACGAGGTCCGCGAATCGCCGCGGCCCGACTCGTGGAACCAGTACGGCGGGTGGGCGGATGGGCCGCAGCTCGAAGCGACCGGCCACTTCCGGACGGAAAAAGTCGACGGGGCCTGGCATCTGGTCGACCCCGAAGGTCGGCTGTTTTTCTCGTTGGGTATTGATTGCGTGCGTGACTCGAGCGCAACGCCGATCGACCAAGGCCGGGACCACTGGTTCACCGATGCGCCTTGGGAAAGCGGCGACTCGGCGATGCAAGCATTCTTAGGTGAGAAAACCGCCCGCCGCGACGACTACGCCAAGAAACAGGTCAAAATCTTTGACTTCTACGGTGCCAACCTCCAACGCAAGTATGGCGACGATTGGCGTCAGCAATGGCTGGAAAAAACGCCGGCCCGGCTGATGAACTGGGGCATCAACACGATCGGCACATGGTCCGACCCCGAACTGTTCGAGAACACCTCGATCCCCTACACCCACTGGGTCCACATCAACGCCGCCAAGCTGCCTTGGCAGAAGGGCACACGCAACCGCATCTCCGACCCGTTCCACCCGAACTTCGCCAACGAGGTGACCCGGCGCGCGACCAACATGACCCGCGGCACGACCGAGGACCCGTGGTGCATCGGCTACTTCCTCGACAACGAATTGGCCTGGGGTCAGGGCGACTACCTCGCCCGCGGCCTGCTCGCCGCCAAGCCCGATCAACACGCCAAGCAGGAAATGTTCAAACAGCTCGAAGCGCAGTACGGCGACATCGCCAAGCTCAACGAAGCCTGGGGCGTGAACTACGCCAGTTGGGACGACGCAGTGAAAGACAAGTCCGACCCGCAGACGGAGCAGGCCGGGCAAGACCTGATGGACTTCAACGGCAAGATTGCCCACGCGTATTTCGCGACCGCCAAGCGCGTGTTCAAAGAGATCGCGCCGAACAAGCTCTACCTCGGCTGCCGATTCGCGGAATACAACCCGCAGGTCGCGGCGATCGCGGCGGAGTACTGCGATGTCGTTTCGTTCAATGTCTATCGTGACACGCTCGAAGGGTGGCGGCCGATCGAAGTGTTCGATGCCCCGATTATCATCGGCGAGTTTCACTTCGGTACGAACGACCGCGGCGTGTTCAACACCGGCCTGGTCCGGGCCGACAGCACGCAGGATAAGGCCGACCGGTTCAAGGCATACGTCGAATCGGCCGTGGGCAACCCGCTCGTTGTGGGCTGCCACTGGTTCCAGCTCAACGACCAGCCCGCGACCGGCCGATCGTCCGAGGGCGAGAACCACGGCATCGGCTTCCTCTCAATCACCGACTCACCGCACGACGCCATGATCGAGGCATCCCGCGATCTGGCCAAGCGGCTGTACACGCTCAACGACTGACCTTTTTTACTTTATTAACTGTTCTTTTCATCTTTTGGAGGTTTTCTCATGAAGTTCTGCAAATACCTGATTCTCCCCGCGGCTGCGGCTGCACTGTCGTTGGCCGGCCCGCAAGCCGACGCGGCCATCATCGTCGCCGATTCGGTCGATGACCTGACCTATACCAGCAGCGGCGGGGCGACGGCCAGCGTATCGGGCAGCACGCTGACCATCGGCACCAGCAAGAATTCGTTTGTGCTGGGCGCGCTACCGAATACGGTCGAGATCGATGGCGATACCGAGACGCTGACCGCCAGCTTTACGATCCAATTCGATAATGTGCCGGTGTCCAATGGCACTTCCTTCGGCGTCGGCTTTGCAGACAGCACGAAGGCCGCGGCAAGCATTCCTTCTATCTATTTCTACGAAGTCGCTTTTGACCCGCAAGGTGGCAGCAGTGCCGTCACCTTTTCGGAGGGCGATGACACGAACCTCGGCAAGGTCGATGGCAATGCCTTGACCACCTCGCCGCAGACCGTGAGTTTCAGCCTTACGACCAGTGGGGCCGACATGAACCTCAGTTCGACCTCGTCGCTGATCACCTCAACCACCGCGTCTGTCAACAATGACGTGACGCCCGTCCAGACCACGAGCTTCGACACGTTCTACCTCATCTTCAATGGTAACGGTTTTAATGAAGAATTCGACGGAGAAAACGTAGAAGCGACGGTCACCAATCTGTCCATCACCACGACCGGCACGATCCCCGAGCCAGGCTCACTGATGGTTACTGCCGCGGCCGGGCTCTGCCTGCTGACCCGCCGTTGGCGGAGTGTCTAGAGCCGACCACAACCCACGATGCGACCCCCCTTGAGAGGGCCCGAGGCTGACTCCGATCGTTGATCGGGGTCAGCCTTTTTCATTACCACTGGGCGAAGGCAGGGTGACATGTTCTGCTGCTTTGAGCAGGCCATGATTCTCGGTATGACGACAAGCCGTAGCCTGTGCAAGGCCACAGACCACGCCACTGAGTATGAATGACGGGTAGGGTGATGCTTTGCGAACCCCATCGCCGAATGTCGGCCGCTGTGAGATTCGAAGACTCACAACACCCTACGCAGCTGCATGGCGGGATTGTAGGTTCGAAACGAGTATCAACAATCAGTCTTTCTCAAGGATGTACTGCACGCCTTCGCGGGCCGGCAGGGTCAGTTCGATTTCGACCTGCGGGTCGGCCTGCAATTCAATCTCGCTTCGGGCATCGCGGAGCTGTTCACCCGGGCCGATGGCCAGACCGCTGTATCGGCCTTGCTCAGGCAGCCACACACGTACCTTCACCTTCCGCGGCTCATCATCAAAGTTCACGAAGTTCAACAGCAATTTGTCCGAGGTCGCCCCGCTGCCTTGGAGCGGTCTGAGCGTCGAGGTGTCCACGCATCGCACATAAACCGGGGTGTAGGCGAGTTCATCCGCATTGAGCAGTTCCCATTTCAACGGCGAGCCGTGCGTGCTATACGCCAACGCCAGTCGGCGGAAGCTCTGCAGCCGGCTGTCCTGCCCGTCGATGCCCGGCCAGGCCCACGTGTCCAGCGCGTCGAACTCGTCCCACGCCACCTGCGGGTCGGCAAACATACTGAACTTCTCAAATTCTTTTTTCTCGTGGTTGAAAAACGCCGCGTGTTGCAGCATCCCGTCGCCGAAGGCGATGTGGGCCCGCATGTTCCGCTCGAAGGCGGCGGCCTTGGGCTGGGTGGACTGGTCGTTCGCGTCCCAGTCGTGATGCCATTCGTTGCTGCCGAACTCGGTGTTGATGAACGGCTTGGGCAGGGCGTCGGTCAGCGGGGCGTAGGCGAGCAATTGCTCGATGAAGCTACCGCCGGGCGTGTTGTTGAACGACAGGCCGTAGGCGTGTCCGCCGATTGCATCGCAGTATTGTTCGATCGCCTTACGCTGATCGGCATCGCCAGCCCAGGTGTTGAATGCCCAGCCCGGCCCGAGCACTTGGACGTGCTCCGGCACGGTTTCATCGACATATTTCGTAAACGCCAATACGTTTTCCTGCGGCAACGGACCGATCAACCCCGGCTCATTCGCAACCTCGACCCATTGCACGAGGTCCCCGAACTCGGCCATGTAGGTGTCGAACTGTTCCCGCTGTTCTTCGGGCAATTGCCCGTCCACCGGTGTGAACCCGCCGAGATAGAGCGTGTTGAGAATCACCGTCATATTCAGATCGCGATACGCTTCGAGCAGTTCCCGGCGATGAGTCTGCAGCCGCGAGACGTTGGACCAATACGGTGCCCGCATGAAGTTGCCGCTGTAGGCAATGCCGAGCCATTCAAGCAGCGGCTGGGCGAGACGGACGTTGTGCTCGTTGACGTGAAACGCCTTGGGACCATCCGCGCCGAGCGTCATGTTGGTCCCGGCCCGGACGTAGCTGCCGTGAATCGGCTCATCGACCGGCTCGGTGTGTTCGATCAGCCGAAGAAAATCCCAGTCGAAATAGCTCATGCCCGGGTCGCTGCCATAAGGCTGCGGCAGGATCGCAAGTCGCAACTCGTTCTCGCCGGCAGCTAACAGCTCGGCCGGGATGTACAGCCGGTAGGTGCGGATGAAGTCGTGGGTCTTGCCATGCTTGGTCCCCTTGGGTCCCCAGGTCTGGATGATGCCCGCAAGGGTCTGATTGCTGTAGACCGCGAGTTGCGGGACCAGCTTGGTCGAACCGAGGATGCCAAGTTGCAACTCGACGCCATGCTTGGGCGGGCTGTCGAGGTCGAAGACGATGTCCAATGGCTTGCCGCGATTGGCGACCATGTTCTTGACCATGCCCGGCCAGGTGCTGCCCTCGCCGACGCCGGTTTTCCAGCCGTCGTCGATGCGGAACGGGTCCGGGTGTGAGCCGGTGAATTCTGATCGGCTGCCATCCGCGATGCCGATCTGCCAGAGCGTGTTGTCGGGAACGGCTGGCGGCTCGGCAACAGCGGAGACGGCGGTCATCATGACGAGTCCAGCGAGTATTAAGGTCAATGTTTTAAGTTGGTTCATGGGTGTAGGACATCCTTCACGGCCGGGCCGTGGTTGAGGGTCATCGGGTCAGGTGCAGCGGGGCGGTCGTTACTTGGCTTGCATCCGCCAGTGGATCTTGCCGCTCTGGGTAAACAAGTCGAGCCGACGGTCATGGGTCGAGGCGTGGCCGTCAAAGTACAGGCCGTTGGTCGCCTGCTCGCCGTTGTGCGAGGAGAAATAAACGTTGCCGAAACCGTTGACGTAGTGCTGGCTGGCGTTGTACTTCGCGTTGAGTGCGGATTGGTTCGGGTCCCAATGGCTGTCGAGCACGTTGAGGATGGACGAGGCATTTTGATCGAAATCGACTGACGCACCGAGTTCAATGACGCGATCGGCACTTCGAGGCACAGTCAGCGAGTCGTTGGTCGACATGACGCTGCCGTCGGTATCCCGAGCGCCCTGCCCCCAGTTGAGGCCGTAGGACATGAAGTTGTCCGGCTGGGTATTGCCGGGCGAGTCGCTGTTGTCGCTCGGGCATTGCAGGACCGCCAACGGCGTCGGGTTGCCCGCGGTGTACTGGACCTTATCGTTCAGGTAATGCCGCAGCCGGGTATTCCAAGACGGGTCCGGGTTGCCGCCGATGGGGGGCATGACCTCATCGTTTTCGGTTTCATAAGCAGCCAGTGCGATCCCGATCTGCCTCAGGTTGCTCAGGCAGGAGACCTGGCGGGCCGAGTCGCGGGCGGCCTGGAGGGCGGGCAGCAGGATCGCGATGAGCAGCGCGATGATGCTGATGACCACGAGCAGCTCAATCAGCGTGAAGCCTTGTTTGGTATGGGGCCGCATAGCGGGTCTCCAGAAAAGAAACGATCTTGAAATAAAGCCGGGGGATGGCCATCCCCCGGCTTTGATGGTGGTCGCTCAGCCGCGTCGGCGGGAAGTGATCAGCAGGGTCCCCACACCCAGCAGAACCAGCGAGCCGGGCTCGGGGACGGGGTTGGCCTCGAGCTGCACGTTGTCAATCCGCACGAACGGGTCGGCATCGACCGCGTTGGCGAGGATGCCGCCATTCAGGACCAGGCGATCCGGCGTGATGTCGTCGGCAAGGGTCAGGCGGTTGGTCTCACTGGCGAGTACCCCATTGGTGAGGGTATTGCTCACGCTGAGGCTGTAGGTATCGCGAGTCGAGGAAAGGTCGGCCGAGAAGTCGATCGTGTACGACGTGCCACCGACCAGCGCAAGAGCGGTCGTCGTGTTGGCCGCATTGATCGCGGAATAGCTATTGCTTGACGTATCGTCTCGCAGTTGGACTTGGCCGTCGCGCAGCCGGATGACGAACAGCGAGTTGTTCGCACCAAGCGAGTCCTGGCCGGCATTGAGATAGATGTCGATGGCCGGGGTATACGTGTCGGTGGTCTGCGGCAGGACAAAGTCGAAGCTGCCGGTCAGCAGGTTATTGCCCGACGCGGTGGTGCTGATGTTGGCGGTGCCGAAGGTGTCGACCGCTCGCGGCTCGCTGCCGGTCGTCGAGTTGTCGGTGAACTGCAGCTCCTGCTCAACGCCCGCGGTCGGGTCGACATCGACCAGGCCGGCTCCGCTGCCGGTGATGGTGAAGTCGCCCAGCCCGGACTCGAAATCATTGTCGATAAGTGTGACCGCCGTGGCAGCGGTACCGATCGATAAACTGAAAAGTGTCAACAGAGAGAAACGGATGAGTTGCATGAGAAACCTCCTAAGCAAGTGATGGATTCACGGTCGTGAGCGAAGGTGAAGCCTTCGCGGGATCAAACGTCTTGAGTTCGGTATCGAAAATTGGAGCGATTGCGGTGGTCGGGGTCTGGGGTTCGCCGTGGCGTTGTTGCTCGGCTTCACGCAGCGCGGCGTGCAGCACCTGCCGGGCATCGAAGCCCAGCCGGATCAGCGGCGAGCCAACCGAGCGATCGCTGGGCCAGTTGGTGTGTGCAATCAGCGTCAGGTCGTCGGGCACACGCAGCCCCGCTGCCATGACGCCAGCCAAGGCCGAATCGACAAGCTGATCGTTCGTGACGATCAGCGCATCGGGGCGGGGTTGGCCCGTCTGGTTAAGCAGTAGCTGCACGATGCGATTGGCCGATTGCGGATCTCGCTCGTTCGCGGCGACGCGGAAATTTGGCCCGGCCTGCAAACCGTGCTCAGCCAAAGCTTCATCGTACAAGTCAAATGCCGGGTGGCCTTCAGTCACGACAATGACCTGTTTGCGGCCAAGTTCGGCTAACTTTTTGAGGCTTCGCTGAACGAATGCGGTTCGATCCGGGTAGACGTGGGGCAACTGGTCATCGACCGGGTTGCTGCAGATCGCGACCTTGGCCAACCAGGGGTGGTCCAGCAGCGGTTTGGAGATTTCCGGGGGAAAGCCGACGAAGATGACGCCGGCGAAGCGGTGCTGTTCGACTTGGGTGATGAGTTTCTGGTGAGCCGGCGTCGCCTCACCGCCGCGGACGTTGTAAAACGCTTCCAGTCGGGTCTCGCCTCGCTCGTTGATCGCGACCGATTCGTTGGCCAAGCCCCACCAGAACGGGTTCCAGTCGCCCGATTCCGGAGCGCCGCGAAACGCCAGGGCGTAGCGATGCAGATGCGGCGGGCGAGGCGAAACGAAGGTCCCCCGTGTTGCATCAGCAAAAACAAAGCCCTCACGCTTGAGCGTACCCATCGCGCGGGTCAGCGTCGTTCGGCCGACATTGAACTGCTCTTCCAGACGGGCCCAGGTTGGCAGTTGCACGCCGGGTACGAGTTCACCTGCCACGATGCGCTCACGCAAATCCGCCACAACCCCCTCGGTTTTGGGGTCGGGCCTACGTCGGGTTCCTTCGGGGATAGTTGATGTGGACATGGCAGATTCTTAGTGCGTTTTAGTCAAGTATTACAACGTACTAACATTATGTCAAGCAAAAACTACTGGTTCCATTTCAACTTCTTGACGCCCATTTAGCTTGTGGTGCAGATCGCTTATGGCGTCAGGAATACGCCAAGGATTTAACAGGTGCTCGAAACATTTCGGCCAATTCATAACCGAGTCTGATCCCAATGTGCTAGTAGCACGAGGGTGTCCAGACCGCTGATCTTAATTGGGGGAATAGAAAGAGAGGGGCAGTCTAAAAATGAATCATCCGCCCGTCCGCACCCAGGGCCGCTTCGTGGACGGCTTCGCTGAGGGTCGGGTGGGCGTGGATGGTGGCGATGACTTCTTCGCCGGTCGCTTCGAGGCGGCGGGCGATGCCGATCTCGGCGATCATTTCGGTGACGCCCTCGCCGATCATGTGGCAGCCGAGAATCTCGCCATGCTCCTTACCGGTGAGCATCTTGACGAAGCCTTCGGTGTGCCCGAGCGCCTGGGCCTTGCCGCTGGCGAGGAAGGGGAACTTGCCGACGTTGTATTCGATGCCCTCTTCTTTCAGCCGCTGCTCGGTGTAGCCGATGCTGGCGACTTGGGGTTGGCAGTAAGTGCAGCCGGGGATCGAGTCATAATCGACATCGGGGGCGTCATGGCCGAACATTCTTTCTACGCAGACGATGGCTTCTTCCGAGGCGACGTGTGCCAGCCAGGGCGGGCCGATGACATCGCCGACCGCATAAATGCCTTTCACGCTGGTTTCGTAGGTCGGGTTCTCTTTGCGGTAATCGACCTTGATGTGGTCTTTGAATTCCTCGATGCCCAGCGAGTCGTCGAACAACCCGTCGTATCGGCCGATGACGCCGATGGCAACGAGGACCTTATCCGCCTCGATGGTAATCGTGTCACCATCACCATCCTTCACCTTGGACTTGTCGCGCTCGGCCCCCTCGGCGCCGTAGCTCTTCTTTGCGGGGTGGGCCTCATCCGTTTTGGCCTGCACCTTTTTAATTGTGGCCTTGATCCCTTTCTCAGTCTTCTCGATTTTCTCGACCGCGTGCTCGGTCAGGGTCTCGATACCTTTCTTCTTGAAGCTCTTGGCGATGGCTTCGGAGACTTCGTGGTCTTCGACGGGCATGAGCCGATCGAGCATCTCGACGACGGTGCACTTCGTACCGAAGGCGTTGTAGAAGTAGGCGAACTCCATGCCGATC
>CAZFZS010000032.1:0-252 GCA_964523485.1 uncultured Phycisphaeraceae bacterium
ACTTTTCATCTTTCAGTCGCCCTACTGGTTGACTATCGGTCGTTAAGGAGTATTTAGCCTTGGAGGGTGGACCCCCCATGTTCACGCCGGGTTTCACGGGCACGACGCTACTCAATGGGCTACACCACTACATTCATACAGGACTATCACCTTCTATGGTCGGCCTTCCCAGGCCGTTCAAAATGCTATGGCTTTATCCGTGTTCGCTCGCCGCTACTTACGGAATCGCGGTTGCTTTCTTTTCCTCTGGTT
>CAZFZS010000032.1:262-7693 GCA_964523485.1 uncultured Phycisphaeraceae bacterium
CCACGAGCTCGACCCTACTCTAGGGCTACCTTGCTATGCCGCTACAGGACTATCACCTTCTGCGGTGCGCCATTCAAGCGCTTCACGACACTTAGCAAGTTAATCCGCTTTCGCTCGCCGCTACTTACGGAATCGCGGTTGCTTTCTTTTCCTCTGGTTACTTAGATGTTTCAGTTCACCAGGTTCGCTTCCATACCCTATGCATTCAGGTATGGATGACAGCACAAGGCTGCCGGGTTGCCCCATTCAGAGATCCTCGGATCGAAGCTTGTTTGCCAGCTCCCCGAGGCATTTCGCAGGCTACAACGTCTTTCATCGCCTCTTAACGCCAAGACATCCGCCACATACGCTTAGTAACTTAATCACCCCGACCTGAAACCGCCCTCCGGAAATTGGCAACGCCAAACTCCGGGCTATCAAATAGCATGGGGAAGAAAACAAGTCGGCATCATCCGCCGTGGACGATTACCACGGCGACCCGATCCACTACCCTGCCGCTTTTGCGGACGACAAGGGACAGGCTCCGAAGAGCCGAACCGGGCAAGCACCTCAATATTTACGCTTGATTGAACCTCGGTGTCACAATTCAAAAAAACCTTGGCTGCCTGCCGCTGGGTAGAGGCGGGCAGCCTGTTGTTGCTTTGCAACACCTGAACTATCCACTTTTCAAAGAACTGTTTCACCCGCTAATTAAGGCGAGCGATACACCCTCTAACTTCGGGCGGGGTCATCAGGCCGAGTCGGCCAGACAAGCCCGCTCAAAGTTGGGCGGGATAATGTAGCGATCAGTTGTGGGCTGTCAAGCCGCAGTCTGATCCGACTCAGGCGAGTCGGTAATGCGGCTCGCGGAGTCTAGTTGTGGAGCAATCCGTATCGAATCGCGGTTCCCTTTCCGTGCCCCGGAAAGTCGGGGCGGCCGAGTATTATGAGCGGAATATTCAGCCGTGTCAAGTCCGACAATGCCTATCACCAAATTATCACCGGCCGATCAAATCCACTTGTTTCTACGGGAAAAAGCAGGAACGAGTTCGCTCATCGGCTTCAAATTTCCGACTGAAGCCGAAAAATTTTTCCCGCGATCCAAGAATGATGGGACTACGATGGCTCACACATGCCAACTGCCGTCCCCGCCTGGCTCGATGTCATCGACCGGTCGGCGCAACTGCTTGCGCTGACCGAGGCTTTGCAATCGCTACGCAGTGCTGTTGTGCGTGGCGGGCGGGGTTCGGCCGGGGTCTTGATCGCGGGGCTGGCAGCGCGGGCGATGCATCGGCCGGTGCTGCTGGTCGTCGCTCACCTGGACGAGGCGGACGACGCATTAGACGATCTGGAACTGCTGCCCGAGCTGCGGGTTGCGCGATTCGGGGCGATCGAAGCCTCGGTCGGTGGTCCGAGCGGGAAAGCCGGCGGGACGGGCAGCAGTCCCGTCAACCTCGACATCGTCGCGGAAAGGTTGGCCTTGGTCGAGCAACTGACCGAAGGCCAATGGTCCGGGGAGCCCGGCGTCATTGTTGCACCGATCCAAGCGTTAATGCAGAGCGTGCCGAAGCCCGAGGCACTGGACGAACTGAGCCTGACACTGCGTGTCGACGAGGATTTGCCACCGGGCCGACTCTTGGATTGGTTGGATCGTGCGGGATATTCAAGGCAGGACGCGATCGAGCAGCCGGGCGATGTCGCGGTGCGTGGCGGGATCATCGATATCTTTCCGGTTGCAGGGCGTTGTATGACCCAAGCGGGTGAGCCGGGGCCGATCTCGCCAATTCGGCTGGATTACTTCGGCGACACGATCGAATCGATCCACCGCGTCGAAGTCGACACGCTTGGCTCGGAAGAATCACTGACCTCCTGCAATCTACTGGGCAACCTCTCCCCGCAAGCAGAAGCACTGCAACAGACCACGGATTTGCTTGCACTGCTTCCAGGAGCTGGTGAGTGCTTTCCGATGTTGCATGAAACCTTGGAACTGAGCGAGCAAGCCCGCGGCTACTTCGAACGGCTGACCGATGCGTCGGGCATCCTGCCGCCGACCGATCTGCTGCGGCGTTTGACCGCTCGGCCGCACGCGGAACTCAACAGCTACGCCGACGGGTCGGACCCGCAAGCGGTGCGGATCGATCTGCCGGTACAGCCGCTGCCAAGCTTCGATCAGGATGCGCGGTCGGCGATTCTCGATATCGGCGAGTTGGCTGGGCCGAGCGATCACCAAGTCACCGTGCTTTGCAGCAAGCCTGCGGAGATGCAGCGGTTGGGCGAGTTGCTTCAGGAGCATGTGCCGGACCAGCAAGCGAATATTTCGGTTGATTTGGGTCTCCTGCATCACGGCTTCGTCTGGATGGACGAATCGCAGGCCGACCCCGTCGCACGATATCTCGTCCCGCATCACGAACTGTTCCACCGCTACACCACGAGGCGAAGAGTCCGCCGGGTCATGGCCGCGACAGCCAATGCCAGCGATGCCTTTCTCGACCTCGACTTGGGCGACATCGTCGTCCACGTCGATCACGGCATCGCTCGATTTACCGGGCTGAAGCAGATCACGCGCGGCGAAAAAGCTGGCGAATACCTTTCACTGGAATTTGCGGATACCGCCCTGCTGCACGTGCCGGCCACGCAGATCGACCTGATCCAAAAATACGTCGGCGGTTTCGAGGGGCGTCCACCGCTGTCTGTGCTCGGCGGAAAGCGCTGGAAAAAACAGAAGGAATCCGTCGCCGAGGCGGTCAAGGATCTCGCCGCCGAGTTGCTGCGGGTGCAGGCAGCCCGGCAGACCCAGCCGGGCATCCGCTACCCGCAGGACACCGCGTGGCAGGCGGAATTCGAGGCGGAGTTTCCCTACGACGAAACGGATGACCAACTCGCAGCGATCGCGGCGATCAAGAAAAACATGTCGGACGAAACGCCGATGGATCGGCTGATCTGTGGCGATGTCGGTTTCGGCAAAACCGAAGTCGCGATCCGCGCAGCGTTCAAAGCTGTCGAATACGGCAAACAGGTGGCCGTGCTGGTCCCCACCACAGTGTTGGCCGAGCAACACGAGCGGACTTTCCGGGGGCGATTCGCGGATTACCCGTTCCGCATCGAATCGATCTCGCGGTTCAAGACCGCCAAGGAGTCACGCGGGACGCTTGATGCCGTTAAGCAGGGGCAAGTCGATGTGCTCATCGGGACGCATCGGCTGCTGAGCAAGGACGTGAAGTTCAATGACCTCGGCCTGGTCATCATCGACGAGGAACAACGCTTCGGCGTCGAGCACAAAAACAAGCTGCTGGAGTATCGGCTGACCGCGGACGTCCTGACGCTCAGCGCGACGCCGATCCCTCGGACGCTGCATATGTCGATGGTCGGGCTGCGAGACATCAGCTCGCTGACCACCCCGCCGGTCGATCGTCGGGCGATCGTGACCGAGGTTGTGCCGTATGACGAGGGCCGGATCAAGCAGGCGTTGATCCGTGAGCTCAGCCGGGAGGGCCAGATTTATTTCGTGCATAACCGGGTGCACAACATCCAAAGCATCGCGGATGACCTGCAGAAGCTCGTGCCCGATGCCCGAATCATCGTCGGCCATGGGCAAATGCCCCCGAAGATGCTCGAAGAGGTCATGTTGAAATTCATGCGTCGCGAGGCAGATATCCTCGTCGCTACGACCATCATCGAATCCGGCATCGACATCCCGACGGCCAACACGATGTTTATCAACCGCGCGGATCATTTCGGCTTGGCCGAGTTGCATCAACTTAGGGGCCGGGTCGGGCGTTACAAGCATCGGGCGTACTGCTACATGCTTCTGCCGCCGGACCGGACGGTCAGCGAAGTCGCCGCCAAACGGCTCAAAGCGATCGAGGACTATTCGATGTTGGGGGCGGGATTCAAAATCTCGATGCGTGACTTGGAAATCCGCGGGGCAGGCAACTTGCTCGGGGCGGAGCAGTCCGGCCATATCGCCGCGGTCGGCTACGAGATGTACTGCCTGCTGCTCGAACAGGAAACCAAAAAGCTTCGGCGTGAGCCGATCATCGAGGCGAGCAAAACGCATCTCGAACTGCCTGCCCCGAAAGGCGGTGCCTCCCTGCCGCGTCGATTTATCCGCAGCGACAAGCACCGCATGGATGCGTATCGCCGTCTGACGCGGGCTTCGACACTCGAGCAACTTGATGCCGTCGAAAAGGATTTGGTGGACGCCTATGGCGAGCCGCCCGGGCCGGTTAAGTATCTATTGCAGCTCACGGAGGTACGGATTGCGGCGAGCAGTATGCGGATCGATCGGATCAAGCTCGAGGGGCCGGACCTGATTTTCACTGCGGGCAAGGCTGAGCTGATAAAGCCGATATTCGAGAGTGCACCGGGCCGGGCGACGGTGCTGGATGAACAGACGCTGTATTGGCGGCCGCCGGGCAACTACTTGTCGGAGCCCGGCACCTTGATTGCGGTCCTTCGCAAGCTCTTGGTGCGACCGATGCGGGAAGCGGCTCAAAACGCGGCATCCGATACCGATGGCGTTGTTCGCAAGTTGCCATCGCTTGCGGTTTAGCGTGGTATCGCTAAAACAGTCGCATGGCCAAACCCCTCAATATCATGATGCTGGTCGGCGAAGACACCGGCCGACATCAAGGCTGCTACGGCGACCACTTCGCACGCACCCCGAACCTGGATCGGCTTGCAGCAGAAGGCTGCCTGTTTCGCAACGCCTACTCCACAGCCCCGGTGTGTGCGCCGTCACGTGCCACGATGGTGACCGGCCAACACCCGATTAAGATCGGCACGCATCTGATGCGTAGTCGGCTGAATCATCCGCCCAAGCTGTTTACGCAGGAGTTGCAGGACGCGGGCTACTTCGTGAACTGGACCAACAAAACCGACTTCAACTTCCACAACCCTGAAGGTTTTGCATCGGAGCAAACCGACTGGCGTGAAGCCTTGGCAAGTGGCGATCTGAATCACAAGCCATTTTTTTTGTTCATGAATTTCGAGATGTCGCATGAAAGCGGCATGTGGCCACCTGAGGTCAAAGCCAGGGGACACTTGGACGCAAGACCCGAGCCCGATCCGCGGGCTGAGGATCAGACGCTAGATGAACTGCCGGGTCTGGACATTCCTCCTTATTTGCCCGACACCCGTACGACCCGCGCCTCGCTGGTCCGCTATTACGAAAAGTTGGAAGAACAGGACTTGCAGATCGGGCGTTGCCTCAAAGCTTTAGAGCGCTCGGGGCAGGCCGAAAATACGGTTGTTATTTACTTGACGGATCACGGTCGGGGGCTGATCCGAGAAAAGCGGTGGTGTTATGAGGCGGGGGTCCATCTTCCACTCATCGTGCGTGGGCCGGCTGGCAGCGGGATGACCAAGCCGGGCAGCATCCGAGACGACTTGGTTTCATGGGTCGACCTCGCCCCGACCTTTCATGCTTTAGCTGGGCTCAAGCCTGCTGAGCGATACGACGGGCGGGTATTTCTTGGTGATCAACAAGAACCCGAACCCGAAACAGTTTTTTTTGCCCGGGATCGCATGGACAGTTCGCACGATAAGGTCCGTGGTACGGCCGACCGCCGATACCTTTTTTTACGTAACGATCGGCCGGACATCCCCTACGCCCAGTTCAGTGATTACATGCAGATCAGCCCGGTGACCGCCCAGGCCCGGCAAAGATACGTTGACGGCTTGATGCGTTTCCCGGAGGACCTGTGGATGTCACCGGAAAAAACAAAATTCGAGTTGTATGACAAATTTGCGGACCCGCATTGCGTACACAACCTCTCGGAGCGTTCGGACCATCAAGACACGGTTCAGCGGATGCTGAAGCTTGTCGATGACTGGTGTAAACGAGTTGATGACAAAGGCGAGATTCCTGAGCAGCAGCTCATCGATGCGGGGGTGATCGATGATCAGATCGACGAATATAATCAGCGGCTCGTGCATAAGCTCGAAGAGCCCTACCGGGCGGGTGGGCTTTACGACGTCCATCGCGATCCCACCCGCGTTTGAATAGCCGGACATGCTGCACCTGGCCCTTTACCAACCGTCGATCCCCCAGAATACGGGTAATATCGCTCGGACGACCGTTGGCTTCGGGGCTCAGCTGCATCTGATTCACCCGATGAAATTCGAGATTACGGACCACGCTGTGAAGCGTGCTGGATTGGACTATTGGCCGTCGGTTCGGCTGACCGAGCACGCCAACGACGAGGCGTTTCTCGATTGGCTGGCTTCACCTTCCGGGGGCGGGGGTGGCGGCCGACGACCTTGGCTCATCACGAAGTTCGGCAAACACCGCTTTGACCAGCCCGACTATCGCGACGGCGATGTCATCCTCCTGGGCAATGAGAACACCGGCCTGCCCCAGGCATGGCATGACCGCTGGTCGGATCGGACGGTTTACATCCCAATGCCCGGCCCCGGCAACGGGCTTGCCAACATCCGCAGCTTCAATCTCGCCAACGCAGCAGCGATTGTGATGGCTCATGCAACACTGCACATCAGCGATGTAGCCGAGCAACACGCTGCAGGCTGATCGCGACTGCTTTGGCCATTGAGCACATTCAAGTCACGCCGACAACTAACCAGGCCGTGTAAGACACATAAGCCGCGAGCAGTCCGAAACCTTCGATCCTTGACAGCGATCGGCCGGTCAGGGCCATCGGCAGCAGCACCACCGAGAATGCCATCATCGCGACCAGATCGATAAAGCCCGCAGCGGGCAACGTCACCGGCGCAACCGAGGCGGTCAGACCGAAGACCAGCAGCAGGTTGTAGATGTTTGACCCGACGATGTTTCCTACCGCCAGGTCCGTTTCGCCCTTGCGTGCCGCGATGACACAGGTCACTAACTCAGGCAGCGATGTGCCGATCGCCACCACGGTCAACGCCACGACCACCTTCGGCACACCCGCCGCTAGTGCGATATTTTCCGCCCCGATCACCGTCCATCGCCCGCCGAGAATCAGCAGAGCAAGCCCCGCCACTGTGAAGCCGATCGCTTTCCAAAGCGGCATCGGTTCGACCTCGTCAGAGACCACTTCCGCCTCCGTGGCAGCCGGGTCCAGCAGGCCGTCTGGCTTAGTGAAAGCCGCCATCAAGGTGGAGTACAAAAACATACCGAACAGCGTGACCAGCACGATGCCGTCGTCACGGTTGAACTCATTCAACTCCCGGCCGGTCAACCAGCGGTCTTCAGCCAACAGCAAAACCACCAATGTGCTCAGCAGCATCATCGGCAGGTCCCGCCGCATCAGCGACCGCTGTACCGGCAGCGGCCGAATCAAAGCGGTCAGCCCCAGCAACAGCCCGACGTTGGCGATGTTCGATCCGACGACGTTGCCGAAGCCGACATCGCTGTCGCCCCGCCAGGCCGCGATGAGGTTGACCACCAACTCCGGCGTACTCGTGCCGAACGCGACCACCGTGAGTCCGATGACGACGGGCGAGAGGCCGGTC
>CAZFZS010000032.1:7703-34516 GCA_964523485.1 uncultured Phycisphaeraceae bacterium
ACCGTCAGCCCAATGACCAGCGACGGCAAGCCCAGCGCCCCCGCCATGGCCGCCCCACCCTTGACCAGCCACGCCCCGCCAAACAGCAGCATGGCCAAACCAGCGATGAGCATCAGCACATCCAGCAACATATTCGATATTTCCTGTTATTCCGGTATGGCCTGTCGAAGTCAGTCTAATCGCTCGACACCGACCTGCATCTCATCCAGCGTCGCATTGCCCCACTGCGTTATGAAAGCGACATCCGCGGCATCACGCCCGTAGGCGACACAAACGCGGCCACCCTTCGCTTGGTTCTGCGTCGCATCGAAGGTGTACCACCGGTCGTTGATAAACACTTCGTACCAGGCGTGCTGATCCATCGGATCCAGCTCATGGAGATAGCCGACCACCATCCGCGCCGGCAGGTGTAACGCCCGGCACAGGGCAATGCCCAAGTGGGAAAAGTCCCGGCAAACCCCCTGCTTCTGCTTTGCGGTCTCCGCCGCGCTGGTCGTCGCATCCGACGTGCCGTACTTGTACTCGAACCGGCCGTGGATATAAGCGCGGATCGCGTCCGCCTGGTCGTAGCCCAGCTGGCAACCCTCGGTCACTTCGTTAGCCATATCAAGCAGTTCATCCGACTCGCAATACCGGCTCGGCAGCATGTAAGGCAGTGCGAAGGAGGGTAGTTGGGCCGGTGGCGTCGGAACGACGCCGTGATCGACATCGATCTCGTCCGCGACCTGCACGTCATGCATAACGCGGATATCGAAAGACCCGGGCTGGGCGACCAGCCGTTGGCAGAGATTGCCCGACGCATCGGTGAACTGCGTCGCAGGAACCAGCGGGTCGAGCTGATAAGTTTCCGCCTCGATCCACTGCCCGTCCCCGCTGCGAGGCCGAAGAATCAACGACATCGCTGTCGGCTCATTCACAGTCATCGAGATTGAACATTGAGTGCGAAGTTTCATGGGATTGCCTCGAACATGCGGAGCGCTTGACGCGATATGCTAAGTCACGAAATTTGAATCGTCCGAATCACTTTTGCGAAAACAAGAAGGAATTTCTTCATGCCTATCCAAACCGAAATGTTCAACCTCACCGGCCGGGTCGCCCTCGTCACCGGCGGGGGCTCGGGCATCGGCAAAGCCTGTGCGGCCGCCCTCATCCAGCACGGAGCCAAGGTCGTCATCGGCGGCCGGACCGTCGAAAAACTCAGAGACGCGACCGACGAACTCAATGCTCTCAAAGACCACACCGACGAGGAACCGGTCTGTGCCCCGGTGCAGCTCGACGTGGCCAAGGATGAATCCGCTGAGCACGCGGTCAAAAAAACCGTTGACCAGTTCGGTGGGCTGCACATCGTCATCAACTCCGCGGGCATCATGTGCAAGAAGCCGACGTTTGACCTGACCGGCGACGATGTCAACGAGCTTTACAACATCCACGTCACCGGCGCCCTGCGCGTCAGCCAGGCGGCGGGGCATCTGTTTCGCGAGCAGCACGCCGGCTGCATCGTCAATATCGCAAGCATCTCCAGCTATATGAGCCTGACCGAAGTCACCGCTTATGCCTGTGCGAAACACGCCATGATGGGCCTGACCCAAAGCCTCGCCAACGAGTGGGCGAAGTACGGCATCCGCACCAACGGCATCGCCCCGGGCTTTATCCCCACCGACATCAACCGCAAGATGATCGAGGGCACCGACCGCGGCCGACGCATCCTCGAACACACCCCGATGGCCCGCTTCGGCAAAGGCGAAGAAATCGCCGGCGCCGCGGTCTACCTCGCCAGCCCCGCTGCGAGCTTCGTCAACGGCATCACCATCCCCGTCGACGGCGGCTATCTCGCCTCGGGCATCGGCGACAGCGTCGCGCCATGGCAGGCCGAGGCCTGACGAAAAATGCAAGCAAGCGAATGAAAGAAGCCCACGCCAATGCGGCGTGGGTTTTTTCTCATGACGCGAACTATCAAACAAAAATGACTGTGGCAGGGCTCGAACCTGCGACCTGTTGTTCCGGAAACAACTGCTCTATCCAACTGAGCTACACAGCCGATCGAAGTGATAGCTTACCGCATTCTACCAGCGGCACGCTTATCTCAATCCCGGGTCTCCCCGGACTTGATCACAAAATTTCTAACCGTTCAAAGCTGTCTAAGCACGTGGCAATCCCTGGCTTTGAATCCTTTGTCCAACCTGACGCAGCACCTCGGCCTGCCCGGCGTGTAGCGATCCATCCGGCAACGGGCCGGTGTTCAACAGCAAATTGCATCGCTTCGCTGCCGCGTCTTCGAGCTTTTCCCAAACGCCGGCCTCATCGAGGTGCTGTTTATCAAATTCCGCATGACAGCCCCAAGAGCCGGGGGTCATCGTCGAGCAAACCTCCATCGGCCGATCCGCGATATCGACCCTGCTATATGCGTTGTGCTCAGGTGCGAAGAAATCCTCCGTGCCGAGGTAGCCTTGCTTATACGAAACCATCGTCCAGGGTTGAAGCTCATGGATCAGGTCGTAGAGCCCTTGGCATTTGAATGCATCGCCATCGCGAGCCGGATCGAAGTTTTCAATCGGTTTGCCTTCTTCATCAAGCGGGTGCAGCGGCACCGCGATCCCATCCAGCCAGATCGCAGCGATTGGACCGTACCCTGTCAACAGCTCGCGGACCTGTTCGCTTAGGTGATCGAGGTATCGCTGCATATCGTGCTCGTATCCGTAAGCAAAGCTTGGATCAGGCGGGTCATATTCCGGCCGGGCTGAGCCGCCCCACTGATCATTGTTCGGTGCATGAGGGTGACGCCAATCCCGACCATGTGAGAGATACAAGCAAAGCGCGAGCCCAGCTTCTTCACAGGCCTCCGCAAGTTCGGCGACGAGATCACGCCCACAACGAGGAGCCTTGACTGAATTGAAGGGCGTCGTGTTTGTATCCCAAAGACAAAACGATTCGTGATGTTTGGTCGTCAGGTTGATGTACTTCATTCCGGCATCGACAGCCAGCCGGGCAATCGCTCGGGCGTCAAATTTTTCGGCCGTGAATTCATCGGCGAGCTTCGCATATTGTGCAACAGGGATACGCTCATAAAGCTGCACCCATTCATGCCGGTTGAGCAGCGAGTACAGGCCGTAGTGGATGAAGAGGCCGTAGCGGGCCTCGCGGAACCACTCTATCATCGTTTCGCGGGGCGAATCGTGGGTGGTAGCATTGACTAGGTAAGCCGGCAAAGAATTTGTGACATTTTTCATATTTAGTTTCCTCTGAGTTTAACGTTTGGCAGCTTCACGCTTGCCACAGTTTGCTTGTTTTTATCAAAAAGTTAATTGCGAACCGGCTTGCGACCTGTCAATAAACGGACGGGCAAGGCGGCACCTTGACGCATGTTGGAATAGAGCGACGAAGTGACGATACGCAGTGCCTGCCGAGTCCCGATCGCTCGAGGCTCAACCAGGGTCGCCGCCCATATGAGGGCTGCAACGCGAAGCCCCATCGAGATGAGAAATAGAACGCCGTGATAGGTCACGACGACCGCTGGCCCTGCCTCTTGAACCCACCACGCCATCCAGGTCCAGCTCACCACCCATTCATAGTGAAAGGCATCCAACGACTTGGCGACAACAGCGCCGATGAGTCCCGACGTTACCCCCGCCACACCCACGACGATCGAATTGACAGCGACGTACGCGCTGCCTCCAGAGCGACCCTTTCGTGTTTCAGCCAGGCCAAGGATAAAGTTCATATTGGCGCATTCCAGACCAGGAAATGCGAAGGGTGAGATCAACGTCATCAGGTAGCCCGGCCAGATCAACTCCGGGGTAACCAACAGCCAACCGACCGGCCCAAATACGAAGAGGCTGCCCGAGATCAGCATCACCGGCTTCTTCCCGAGCCGATCCACCAGCCGACCCCAGAATGGATAGGCCATCGCACGGATCACCAGCGGCACCGCCAACAACATCAGATTCGCCTGCAGAAATGAAACCCGTGCTTCGTAGAGCACGAACAGCCAGACGTACTGCCCCAAAAATCCGATGGCCAGCATCAGCGTTGCGTTATAAGCGAGAAACCGACGGAAATTCGCATCCCGCAGCGGGGTTTTCAGCATGCTCAGCCAAGGCGTATGCGGATTGCCTCGACTCGGCACGGGGTCCTTAACCCAGAAAAAACAGAGGATGTCCAGCGAGCCGAAGATGCCCGCGCAGCCGACAATCAAACTTGTCAGACGCAGCAGCTCATCCGCGATATCCGCACCCGCTGCGAGTTCCGCTCGGTAGAGCCACCAACCGACGCCAAGCGAAGCCACCAGAGACAGCGGCAGCGTCGCGGAATTGCGTAAAGCCAAATGTCGTCCCCGGATCCGCCGCGGCACAAGGTCGCTGAACCAGGACATGAAAGCAGGCGTACTCAAGCTCATCGACACCCAGGACAGGCAGACCATAACGAGCAGCACACCCCACCTTGCACCGCCCAAGGACTCGGGCACGATCCATGGGATCAGCGCGATACCGATCCATAGAAGCCTGCTAAAGAGATGCGTTGAGATGAACCATGCTTTGCGTCGGCCGAAGCGTTCGTGCACCCAACTGCCGGGTAGTTGAAACAAAGTGCCGACGAAAGGCAGCGTCGCCAGCAGGCCGAACCCCCAGTCGGGCATGCCCAGCCCTTTGGCAAATTGCGTCATCGCGGCACCGCTGATGGTCCACATCCATAGCGACCCGAACACCCAGGCCAACATGACCACGCCGACCTGTTGACGCCATCGATCGGTCCGCGGCGAGCGGCGGGGCATGGCAATGACATCAGTCACCGCGGAAGCCGAGTGACTGTTTCGATCTGAATTCGCTTGCACCGATGTCAAGAGTCGTCTCACTCAATACGTTCGACTGCCGACCGTCGGCGCGACAGCCTAACGTCTGGCCAGCCGAACTCAAGTCCGTGGCGAGAAGCGTTCGACAGTGCAATTTCCTCACAAAATAAAACCCCTCGTGGGGATTCAGATACAATCCGAATTCACGGGCGATTAGCTCAGCTGGCTAGAGCGGTTCGTTTACACCGAACAGGTCGCGGGTTCGAGTCCCCCATCGCCCACTTTCTAATTGGCTACTGGCTACTGGCTACTGGCTACTGGCTGGATTTAATTTCTCGTGGCGGTGGGGACTCGCTCTTTTGCGGGCGTTACACTCTCGGCATGATTGCGCGGATCGCTGGCATACTTTCAGATCTCGATGGCGGGCGGGCGTTGATCGATCCGGGTCATGGCTTGGTGTACGAGGTGTTGTTGCCGGGCTATGCCGCGACGCGGTTGGCGGCGAGCATCGGCAAGCCGGTCGAACTGCATACCCTGCAATTCATCGAGGCTACCGCTCAAGGGGCAACGATGTTTCCGCGATTGGCGGGGTTTCCAAGCCTCAGCGACAAAGCGTTTTTTGAATTGTTCGTGACCTGCAAAGGCATCGGCCATCGGCGGGCGATGCGGGCCATGGTGCTGACCCCCGCCACCCTCGCCGCGGCAATTGCCGATCGCGATGTGAAGCTCATTCAAACGATGCCCGAGGTCGGCAAGAAGCTGGCTGAGACGATCGTCGTGACTTTGCGAGACAAGGTTGAGAAATTTGTCAGCGAGTCGGCGTATCCGGAATCTGGCCAAGCCGATGCGAGCCCCGATGATACTTCCGGCGACGGCGATACAAATTCCGGAGGTAACGGCATATCCGGGGGCGGGGGTGGGGGACGGCTGGCACGGGAGGCTTTGGAAATTCTTTTGCAGCTCGGTGAGCAGCGAGGCCAAGCGGTTCAATGGATTGACCGCGTGTTGGCTACGGGCGATGCACCAGATCAGCCACAGGATGTCATCGCCGCGGTCTACCGGCTGCGGGCGAGCGAGTAGGAAGAAGTCGGAAGTCGGGAGTTGGAAGCCAGAAGCAGAGCAGTGAATGCTGTCGCCGCTGGACCCCAGACTTAAGACCCCTAAACCCTATACCCCACCAAATGATTGAACCCCACCACCGCGGACTGATTTTTGATTGTGATGGCACGATTGCCGACTCGATGCCGGTGCATTGGCTGGCGTGGTCGGCTGCGCTCAAGCATCACGGCCTCGACCACCTCATGCCCTACGACCGCTTCATGGCTTGGGGCGGCGTCCCGGCCGAGACCATCTTCGGCATCCTCGCTGACGAAGCTGGCATCGAGATCGATGCGCGGGCCGCGGCCGAGGACAAGTACAACCGATACTTCACCATGGCCGACCAGATCCAACCGATCGAGCCGATCATGGCCATCGTGTACGAGTACCAGGGCAAGCTACCCATGGCCGTCGCCACCGGCTCGACCCGTGCCGGGATCGATCGCACGCTTAAGCAAATCAACGCAACGCATCTATTCGATGCCGTGGTCTGTGCCGACGATGTAGAGAACGCGAAGCCCGCCCCGGACACCTTCCTCGAAGCGGCTCGACGGATCGGCGTCGAACCGACCCACTGCCTTGCCTTTGAGGATGCAGGACCCGGCATCGAGTCGGCCAAGGCCGCGGGGATGCAGGTCATCGATGTCCGCGATGTGCCGGGCGTGGTTCAGCCCGCGCCGGAGGCGTCGGGGTAATCCGACATGTCGTAAAAGAATTCGACGTGTTTGATTTTGCTGTTTTCAACCGTGTAAAGACAGACCTCATCGATGGTGTGTCGTTTGCCTTCCATCGGCCCAGCCTTGGGGGTGACGTCGGCCATCATCCAGATCGCGAAGCGGTCGCCATGCGGGAACGGCCCTTTCATGTCCCCACCGTGCACCTCCATCGTCTCGTCCCATTGCTTGGCCGACTCGAGAATCGCTGACTTTCCTTCGGTCACCCTTGGCATATCCGGCCCCATATCGACCGCCTCGACATGCTTCGCATCTTCCGAATAGAGCTCTTCGATTGCTTGAATATGACTCCCCTTCGAGCAGAGTTCTGCGAGGCGTTGACCGATCTTGAGTGTGTCTGACATGTGTATGGCCTTTTGTTTGTCTCGAAAAGTGATTCGTAAGATAAGAACCTTAGGATCATAAGGGAGTATTCAAGTTTCGCGAATATTCCGTGTCGGTTTCTGGCTTTCTATCAGGACAGGCGTGCCTAAGCTGAGGCTTGGAAGACTGTGACCGCTTAGAAAGAAGTTTCTACCGCCGCGACCCGGTGTCTGTAGCACGGGCGTTATTGGGACAAAGACTCGTACGTGTAATCAACGGCCAACGGTTGGCCGGGCTGATTGCCGAAACCGAGGCCTACCTCGGCTACGAAGATAAAGCCGCCCACTCCTACAACTGGCGGCGGACCGATCGGACCGAGACGATGTTTGCCGACGGCGGGACGGCCTACGTCTTTCTGACCTACGGCATCCATCACCTGCTCAATATCGTCGTCGCGACGGTCGACGTGCCGCAAGCCATCCTGATCCGGGCCGTTGAACCGACCGAGGGATTAGACATGATGTATCGCTACCGCAAGAAAGCAAAGCGGGAGACCGATCTTTGTTCCGGGCCGGGCAAGGTTGGCGAAGCGTTCGCCATCGACCGCCGACTCGACGGACACGACATGACGACGGGTGATGAGCTATTTGTCGAGCGGGTCCGGTCGCGGGCACTGCCAAGCCGATCGATCGTCGTTCGGCCACGCATCGGCGTGGATTATGCCGGCGAATGGGCCAAGGCCCCGCTGCGTTTCTACATCGCAGGCAACCCGCACGTCAGCGTGAAGTAAATATCTTTGAATGGTTTAGCGGAAGCGGCGCGGCTGACCAAGTGTGTGCTCTGGTACTCAGTCGATCCTCTTCTGGTCAGTCCAAGCGGAGCCGGTTAAGCTGTCGGGCTGGCGTCAGCCCGATGGACGGGCCGAGCCGTGGCCTGAGATTGACTGAAAGACGAGTCTAATTGTGAATGATACCCCCCCGCCGCAAGCGACCGACCCGCAGGCCTCCCCGCCGAGTCCGGGCATCGATGACGACCTGCAGCGTGAACTCGATGGCGCGAGCGAGTCCGGCGGCATCGATGCGATGATTGAAGCCTCGATCGAGCAAGCCCAGCCCACCGCACCGCCGCCTGCGGATCAAGCAAAATCCGATCAAACGGGTGGCGAAGCTTCTGCGGAAGATGCGAAAGCCCCAAAGGAATTTCATCACAAAGTCGTGCGCGGCCGCATCGCTGCAATCCGGGGCGAAGACGTCTTCATCGATATCACCGGCGGACTCGCCCAGGACGGCGCGAAACTCCAGGGCGTCGTACCCCTGCAACAGTTCGACCGCCCACCCCGGCTCGGCTCGATCATGGATTTCGTGGTCGACACCGTCGATGAAAAACAAGGCTTGATCTTCCTGTCCCGAGAGGGTGCGATCAGCCTTGCCACTTGGGACCAGCTCACCCGCGGCAGCGTCGTCGAAGCCCGCTGCACCAAAAGCAACAAGGGCGGCCTCGAACTCGAACTGGTCGGCAGCATCCGCGCCTTCATGCCCGCCAGTCAGATCGATCAGAACCATATCGAAGACCTGGACCAGTTCATCGGTCAGAAGCTCGAAGCGGTCGTGCAGGAGATCGACCGCAAGGCCAAAAAGGTCTTGCTCAGCCGCCGTGCATATCAAGAGAAACAGAAATCTCGCAACCGAGAAAAACTGCTCAAGGAAATCGAGGTTGGCCAAGAGCGGGAAGGCAAAGTCAGCAGCGTCGTCGATTTCGGCGCTTTCGTCGACCTCGGCGGCGTCGATGGGCTGGTCCACGTGACCGACCTCAGCCACACCCATGTCGCGAAGCCCAAAGATGTCATCAAAGCCGGCGACACAGTCAAAGTCAAGGTACTCAAGATCGAAGGCGATGCGGAGAAGCCGCGGATCGCTTTGGGGATGAAGCAGATCGAGCCGGACCCCTGGGACGGCGTGGCGGGCAAATACACCGTCGGCGAGCAGGTCACCGCTCGCGTCACCCGCACCGCGAACTTCGGGGCCTTCATCGAAGTCGAACCCGGCGTCGAAGGCTTGCTGCCGATCAGTGAGATGAGCTGGAAGCGGATTCACAAAGCGGAAGAAGTCGTCAAGACCGGCGACGTGATCCCCTTGGCTATTCTCAAAGTCGACCCCGAGAAACGCCGACTGACGCTCAGCCTCAAGGCCGCCAAGGGCGACCCCTGGACCGATGCGGCTGGCAAGTATGCTAAGGATCAGCAGGTCGAAGGCACGGTCACTTCAACCACCGACTTCGGAGCCTTCGTCCAACTCGAAGAAGGTGTCGAGGGCTTGGTGCATATCTCCGAACTCTCCGACCGCCGTGTCGGGCAGGTCACGGATGTATTGAAAGCAGGCGACACGAAGCAGTTCCGCATCAAGGAAATCGATACCGAAAAACGCAAAATCAGCCTGTCACTGAAACCGCCCGGCAAAGATAGAGTCGATCCGAACCAGCCCGTCGTGAAGGGGCCAGCACGTAAACGTATCCCCAAAGACCAACTCAAATCCGGCCTCGGTGACATCGGCGGCACCGGCCTGGGCGGTTTGTCGCTGGACGATTTCAAGTGATTTACACTGAGCCCCTCTCCCCCCGGGAGAGGGGAACCGAGCCAACATAGTCTGAAATCGGTTTGCGTTAACATGCCCCCATGCAGCGGAGGCAGATTCCCAATGCGTTGACGATGCTTCGGCTGGTCTTTGCCGCGGTGTTTTTTCTCGTCCTGAATGCCTATCGCTATGCACACCCGCAGCCGGGCGATGCCTGGCTGCTGCTGGTCGCTGCAGCCCTTTTTATTCTCGGCGCACTCACCGATGCGCTCGACGGCCACCTCGCTCGCAAGTGGCAGGTCGAGTCCAAGTTCGGCCGAATCATGGACCCATTCTGCGACAAAATCCTCGTGCTCGGTGCGGTCGTCTACCTCGCCAGCCCGCGGTTTCTTGATCGGCAGGCCGTCGCCGAGGGGCTGTCCGCCACGATGGTCAGCGGGGTCTACCCGTGGATGGTCGTGCTGGTCGTCGCCCGCGAACTGCTGGTCACCGGCATCCGCGGCGAGGTCGAAAAAGCCGGCGTGAAGTTCGGCGCGAACTGGTTCGGCAAGATCAAGATGATCCTGCAGTCCATCGTCGTCCCCGTCGTGCTGGTCATCGTTTGGCTGGACCCGAATCGTGACGGGTTCGGTTGGCTGGCTTGGGTCCGCGACATCCTCGTCTGGGCCACGGTCATCGTCACTGTCATCAGCGGCCTGCCCTACGTCACCGGGGCCGCCAAAGCGTTTCGCCAACCTGCAACAACAGAATCTGGCAAGTAAGCAACATGATCTCACTCGCGTTTCTATCAACCGCTCATATCCATACCAAGAGTTTTCTTGAGACTGTCGCCGGTTTGCCGGACGTGCAATGTCTAAGTATCTGGGATGATGTCGCCGACCGGGGTAAGGGTTATGCCGAGCGTTTCGATACCCAGTACTTCAGCGACTTGCAGCAGGTACTCGATGATGATCGCATTGATGGCTATATCATCATGGCCGAGAACACCCGCCATTTATCGCTGCTCGAAAAGGCGATCCCGGTAGGTAAGCCCATCCTCTGCGAAAAACCGTTGGCCACTACCGTCGCCGATGCCCGCCAAATCGCTGCTTTGGTGGAGCAGCACAATACCACACTGACCTGTGGCTACATGCAGCCGTTCTTTGCTCCAAACCGCGCAGCCAAACAGCTGATCGACGATGGCAAACTCGGCAAAGTGACGCATGCTCACTTCCGCAACGCTCATCACGCGGCTTATGGCCGATGGTTCGATTCGCCCGAGTTGCAATGGTTCACCGACCCCGAATTGGCCGGCGGTGGCGGGCTGATGGACATGGGTGCCCACGCTGTGCACTTGCTGCGTCACCTCTGCGGGCCGGTCGAACAAGTCTGGGCGATGGTCGAGAATGTCACCGGGGTCTACCCCGCGGTGGATGATTACGGCGTGATTCAAATGAAATTTGCCAATGGCGTCATCGGCCGCGTCGAAGCCGGCTGGTGCTTCACCGGCGGCGGCCACAACGGTCTTGAAGTGATCGGCAGCGAGGCCGCGATCTGGAGTATCGAGGGCCACAAGCTCGCGATCCGCAGCCCGCAAGGCGACGCGCCAAAAATCCCGGAGGGTGATTGGAAACCGGACCGCGTCAAACGCCTGATCGCCGCGATCCGTGGTGATTTGACCCAGCAGGAACTTGCTGAAGACCTCGACGCCTGCATCGACGAAGTCGCCATCATGGCCGCCGCTTATGCATCAGCAGAAATCGGCGAATGGGTCGAAGTCGAATCGATCTGAAATACTGCTCGACTTCAACGCGTAACATTCATGACTCAGGTTTCATACGTTGTCTTCGGTGTAAGCGGCTGCGGTAAAAGCACGGTCGGCCGAGCGTTGGCGGAACGATTGAAACTGCCGTTCCATGATGCCGACGACTATCACCCGCAGGCGAACATTGACAAGATGGCCTCGGGTCAGCCGCTTAATGATGCGGACCGGCAGCCTTGGCTGGGTCGCCTGAATCGGCTGCTGATCAAAGAAGCCCCGCTGGTCTTGGCCTGCTCTGCGCTTAAACAGTCGTATCGTGAAACGCTCAGCCGAGATATCGATCAGCTGCGTTGGGTGCTGCTCAATGCACATCGAGAAGTCTTGTTCGATCGGTTGGAAAAACGGATTGCCGAGGGTTCGCATTTCATGCCTGCCGAACTGCTGCAGAGCCAGATCGATACGCTCGAAAAACCCGCGACCGAGGAAGACGCGATGACGCTCGACGCCACCCTGCCAGTTTATCAATTGGTTGACAGGATCGCATCACGTTGAAGGTCCAGAGCGGGCCGGGCGGGTGACTTGTCGCCCGAGTCTTCGATCTCGCAGAGTACCCAGTGGTTGTCTTCGATCCGGTGCAACTTCGCATCCGCCCCGCCGTATGGCTCATCCGGACTCGGGTCGGACATATGAGGCTGCACAGTCACGCCGACAGGTAGATCGTCGGGGATGGTCGCGTTCTCAGACACCGTGCCCAACCGGCCTTCATGCTGCCCCAGCACCGGCATCGATGCGAGCAGCCCCCGGGTATACGGATGCAGCGGCCGACTGAAAAGCGTCTGCACATCCGCAAACTCCACCACCCGGCCAGCGTACATCACCGCCACCACATCCGCGTTCTCCGCGACGACGCCCAAGTCGTGCGTGATCAACAGAATCGCCATGTCGCGCTCGCGTTGCAGCTTCCGCAATAACTCGAGGATCTGCGCCTGGATTGTCACATCCAACGCCGTCGTCGGCTCGTCAGCCAACAGCAACCGCGGCTGACACGCCAAAGCCATTGCGATCATCACCCGCTGCCGCATCCCGCCGGAGAGTTGATGAGGATAGGTCTTCAATCGGCCCTCTGGGTCGGCGATCCCGACATCACGCAAAGCCGAAATCGCGATCTCCGTCGCCTGCTTGCGGCTGACCGACTGGTGCAGCAATACCGCTTCCATGATCTGTTCGCCAATGGTGTAGACCGGGTTCAGGCTGGTCATCGGCTCCTGAAAGATCATCGCGATCTGATTGCCACGGATCGCCCGCATCTGTTTTTGCGAAAGCTTGAGCAGGTTCTGTGTTGAGTCATCGTCGGACCGCCAGCGGATTTCGCCGGCGTCATAGCTTCCTGGCGGCGTGGCGATGAGTTGGAGCGTGGACATCGCGGTGACGGACTTGCCAGAGCCGGACTCGCCCACGACCGCCACCGTTTGGCCGGGGTAAATCGTCAGGTCGACTCCCCGCACGGCACGCGTCCGTTGCTTTCCGACGCCGGGGAAGCTGACGGAGAGCGAGTCGATTTCGAGCAGTGGTTGGCGTTGGGACATGCGTATTTTTGACAGGATGACAGGATTTAGTCTGATAAACAGGATAGGAACATGTTTGATGAGTTCGTTGAAGATTCAGATTTTTGCTGTTTTTCCGCTTTTCTAATTTTCTGCTTTTCTTTGCTGATCCTGTTGATCAATCCAATCCTGCCATCCTGTCAAAAATCAGGTTTTCAATGTATGCGGATCGATCGCGTCGCGGAGGGCTTCGCCGATGAGGTTGTAGGCGAAGACGGTCAGGAAGATTGCGAGGCCGGGGAACAGTGCAATCCACCAGACGAACCCGCCGCCGGCCCCGACGGCCTGGCTGAGCATCTGCCCCCAGCTCGGTTCATCGACCAAGCCCAGCCCGAGAAAACTCAGAAAAGCTTCGGCCAAAATCGCACTGGCAACCCCGAAGCTCGCCGAAACCAATACTGGAGCGGCACCGTTCGGCAGCATGTGCCTGAATAGGGTCGACCACAGTGGCAGACCTGAGGCCCGCGTCGCGGTCACGAAATCCTGCTCACGCAGTTTCAAAAATTCCGCTCGAGTAAATCGCGCGTAACCCGTCCAACTGGTCAACCCAATGATGGCCATCATGAAGTAAAGCATGTAAGGCCCGCGTGGGAAAAACGCAACGATGGTCAGCAGCAGATAGAGCTGGGGGATCGACTCGAAGATTTCGACCAGCCGCATGCCCAGCAGGTCGGCCGTCTTGGAAAAGTAACCCATCAGCCCGCCGAGCGTCACGCCGATGACCAGCGCGATGCCGGTCGAGATAAAGCCGACCGACAACGCGATTCGGCTGGCATGAATCACCCGCGAAAAAAGGTCTTCGCGATTGACCGTCGTACCCAGCCAATGCGTTGAGGACGGCGGCTGGTTGGCCATGTTCGGCTGATCATGCAGACGGTCGCCGGGCGAAAACGGGATCGGTACGGTCACCGCCCATGCAAGTTCACCTTCCTGCTGCATCACACGATACCGATCGTGCACTTCGGTCAACGGTGGCTCCACGAATAGATAAGCCCCAGCGATCATGACCGCGGTCGCGATGCCGACGACCAGCCATCGCATCAGCTTCGGCCCTTTTCGCATGGCCCAGACCACCGGCAGCACCACCAGCGTGATCGCCAGCAGGATGACATCCGCGGGTGTCAGATGCCGTAGCAATGGGCTGGAGAGTTCGCCATCGGCCGTCTTCATGAGCAGCGGATGGCTGTTGGCTAAGAGCGGTGCGAATACCGCGAAAAAGGCCACTACGCCGAGCCAGATCAGCCCGAAGCGAGCACCCCAACGCCCCGCCGTTTCCAGCGCGACCGTTGCCAGCCAGCTTCGGCGCGGCGGCAGAATCACCGCTGCCGAGGGATTTGGCGGGGTCAGGCTGGTCGGACCCGGGGGGGTGGTCTGGTCAGTCATAGCTCACCCGCGGGTCGGCAATCGCGTAACACAAATCCGCAATTAGGATGCTTACCAACGTAATGATCCCGCCCAGCAACGCACCGGCAAGCACCACCTCGCGGTCTCTCGCATAAATCGCATCGATGGTCAGCAGGCCCATGCCGGGGATGCTGAAGATTTTCTCGACGATAATCGACCCACCCAGCAAACCAGGCACGATCCCAGCCGACACGGTAATCAACGGCAGCAACGAATTCCGAAATGCATGACGCCAAAGCACACCCCGACCCGACACCCCCTTTGCTCGGGCCGTTCGCACGAAGTCGGCCGAAATGTTGTCCAGCACCGCGGCCCGCATCAGCTTGCTCAGCACCGCAAACGAGCCATACATCAAACAGATCACCGGTAGGACCAGGTGCCACATCCGGTCCAGCAGCCAGCCGCGCTCGAATCCCTCCGCCCCGAAGCCCGGCAGGAAAGCCATGCCCGTCGCCTTGGTCGAGCTCAGCCCACCGGTCGGGAACCAGTTCAGCAGCGGGTACTGCGAATTCGCAAAGAACCCGATCAGCAGCACGCCCGCCCAGATGGTGGGGATCGACCACAACCCCAGCAGCGTCGTGCCGCTGGCGATGTCAAAAGCCTGGCCGCGGTACCGCGCCGCATACGTTCCGCTGATGATCGCAATGATGTAGACCAGCGGCGTGGTCACGACATTCAACAACAGCGTGATCGGCAAAGCCTCGGCAAACAAATCCAGCACCGGGCGACCCCGCGTAAAGCTCTCGCCTAAATCCGGCATTTTGAATCCAAAATCCTGCCAACCGCCATCGTTTGTCACCGACGCGAAGCCGATCGGCGAAACCTGATTCAGCCAACGCAGGTATTGCATGGCCGGCGGCTGGTCGAGGCCGTATCGCTGGTTGTAGTAGTCGCGCAGAGCTTGGGCCTGGGCGGACTGCATCTCGCCGTCGGCACTGATGAGTGACCCCCCCACCCCGCCGGGCGACATCGCCATGACGAAAAATACGACCGCCGTCATCCCGATCAGCGTCGGAAACATCAGCAGCACGCGTCGGAGAATATAGGTGAGCATAGTTAGGCGCTGGGCGCTAGGGATTAGGCGCTGGGTTGCGAAGGCTTCGCTATTTCATCGGTCTCGTTTTTATTGACGGAAAGTTTTTGAGATAGGTTTCAAATTCGATTCGACCCGCCCTCTTAGCTCTCAACGACTCATTCAATATTTCTGCTTGCCCGCCGGCGTAAACCACTCGATCCGCTCGTTCAGGCCCGCGGTAATGAGCTCGATATTTGAAAATCGGCCATCGATAAATCGCAGCGATTGGCGGTTGAACATGAAGGTGTACGGTTGATCTTCATAAAGTACGCGATGCGCTTGCCGCCATAATTTCATCCGTCTCTCTTTATCGAGGGTCGAGCGGGCCTTATCAATCAGCTCGTCCAACTCCGGGCTGATATAGCTCATGAAGTTGTCACCGCCTCGGTTGGCCTGGCTGGAATGGAACGTCTGACGGATGTCTTTCTCGACCGACCCGCCACCCCAGGCCAGCGTGATTGCATCGAACGCCTGGTCGTCCAGGCGTTCGAGCATGACGCTGAACTCCAGCGGGTCCGGCTCCATCACGATGCCGGCCCGCGCGTAGCCATCTTTCAAGAACAGCACCAAACGCTCATACAAAGCACTGCCCGAGGGATAGGTCAGGGCAAAGCGTAGCGGCCGACCTTCTGCATTTTCGATCACACCGTCGCCGTCGCGGTCTTCCCAGCCGGCTTCTTTCAGCAGCGCCAAGCCTTTTTGCAGATCGAACGCGCGGGCCTTGAGCTGCGCATCCGCCTGCGGTGAGCCGGGCGCAAACGGGCCGACGGCAGGGCTCGCGTAACCCAAGAAAAGCTCATCGCACATCTGCTGCCGATTGGTCAGATGCGTCATCGCCTGGCGGACCCGACGATCCGCGAAGGGTGTCGGCTGGCCGTTACGTTTCTGATTCCAAGCGATGTAGTTGTAGCCGCTGGGGACGGTGTCAAAGGCGTAATGCTGCGACCGCTCGACAACGTCGGGCCGATCCAGCAGCTGCTCGTACTGTTCGGGCTGGGCGGCGAAGATGTCGATCTCGCCCTCGGTAAAGGCCGCGTAGCGCGAAGCGTCGTTCGTGATCTCCTTGAAGATGACTTTGGAGAAGGCGGGCAAGGCGTCGCCCCAGTACCGCTCGTTGCGGACCAGCTCGATTGGTTTGCCGGGCGACCAGCCGGCCGGGTCGGGCATGCGATACGCCCCGCTGCCCAGCAACAACCCGGGGTTGCGATTGATCTCTTCGATGTCGTACCGCTCATAGAAATGCTTGGGCAATACCGCTCGGCCGCCCGCCAGACCCAGCGCCTCGAAGTACGGCCGGGCGATGTCGAATTCGACGGTGTATTCGTCAACGGCCCGGCAGGCTTTGACCAGGTCGTAATATTGTCGAACCGACGGCGCATTGAGCTGCGGGTTCATCAGCAGGTCGTAACTGAACTTCACATCGGCGGAGGTCATCGGCTGGCTGTCGGAAAATACAACGCCGCGGCGGAGCTTGAAGGTAATGACCGCCGCAGCCGGCGTGTCCGGCTGGGCGGAGATCGCTTCCTCGGTCTGGCCCTCCGCGAGTCGTTGATCGATGTAGGCCTGCTGTGCTTCACGGCTGCCCGAGGCGGGGAAGCCGACCTCGCTGCGGACGGCTTCTTCGGTCAACGGCTCTTCAAGTTTCTGATCGACGTATTTCCTCCAAGCCTCGCTGTTGTCTTGGATGTTCCAGGATCGGGCGAGCAGCGGAACGGTTTCGAGCGTGACCGGGTCGGTGGTGATGAGGGATTCGAGCACGTAGCCAGAGATGGCCCGGCCGTAGCCGTCCACAGTAATCAGCGGAGTGATGCGGGGGACGTTCGTCGCAAACGCATCGATGACCGCATCGCCCTCTTCGAAGTTCGGCAGTTTGCGGGCGGCTTCGAGGCGGGCCGTTGGGCTGCGGCTGAATACAACGTTGTCCTGTGCATTGCCGGAATCGCCTTGTGAGACACCAGCCTGCACCGCCCCGCTTTCGAGGCGGGCCGTTGGGCTGCGGCTGAATACAGCGTTGTCCTGTGCATTGCCGGAATCGCCTTGTGAGACACCAGCCTGCACCGCCCCGCTTTCGAGGCCATCCAGCAGCTTGGCGACCTGCTTGCGGGTTTGGCTTTGCTCGGCGACGAGCTGGTCGACCTGCGTGTTGATGGCCTTGAGCTGATCCCATTGGCGATCGAACATGACCATCGCCAGGCCGATGACGATCAGTACGACAACCAACAGGCTGACGATGATGAGGTCTTTAAATCCGAAGCGATTGTCCATATGGATAGGGGCTTGGGTCGGGGGTTTAGGGTTTTGTATTTCAGTATGAAACTTTGAGCATCACTTGTGACGTTCTGATTGATACTGAATACTTCTCAATTGTTTCTGTTATTTCGTCACTTTTCGGGGATCGAGTCGATCACGCAGGGCGTCGCCGAGGAAGTTTAGGGCCATCAGCGTTGCGGCGAGCAAGAGGCAAGGCCCGGCCAACAGCCACCAGTGCACCGTCAGGTCCGGCGAGGCCAATGCCGCGAGTTCCTGCACCCCCGTCGAAGCGAGGTTGCCCCAACTCGGCATCGGCGGGCGGACGCCGATGCCCAAGAAGCTGAGAAACGACTCTTGCAGAATCGCGGCAGGCACCGCCAGGGTGCTATAGACGACGATCGGCCCGACGAGGTTCGGCAAAAGATGACGGGCCATCACACGCACCGGCCCAAGGCCGAGCGCACGTGTCGCCTCAATAAACGGCTGAGCCCGCAGACTCAACACCTGCCCACGGATCACCCGCGACATCGTCAGCCAACTCACACCACCGATGGCGATGAGCAGCGTGACCAGCCTCGCTGAGATATCTGCCGCCCCAATCGGCAGGACGGCTTGCAGCACTTTCAAAATGGCTGGAAACAGTGCGAGATTGATCAGCACGACCAACAGTATTGCTGGCAACCCGTATAGAACATCGACGCAGCGCATCATGAGCGCATCGATGCGTCCGCCAAGGTAGCCCGCCGTTGCCCCCCACGTCACGCCGATGCCCACCGCGAGCAGCGCCGCGGCGATGCCGATGCCGAGACTCACCGCCCCGCCAAGCAGGCAACGCCAAAGCATCGACCGCCCCAAAGCATCGGTGCCCATCGGCTCGGCCAGGCTCGGCGGGGCCAACAGCTTGCCCGGCTCAGCCGACCGCTGCACGTCGAACCGATCCACCGACCATGGCAGCGTCAGAAAACAGGGCAGTGCAATCACCGCCAACAACAGCCCCCCCACCACACCACCACGCGGCAGACCCAGACCACCGAATAAGTTCGGCAAAGGATTCATGCGCAGTGAGAGACCCGCAGTCGACATGGCTGACAGTATAGGTGTTGGCTGGCATTCGACTTGGCGTCGATGGATCACCAAGCAAGCCGCGGATGAGGCTCTGTAAATCCGCGGATCGAATATCGATACCATCCGACAATTCGCAAAGCCTCATCATCGGCTTGAATCGAGGACTTCGAAATCTACATCAAGCTCGCTCAACCCCAAACTTTTTCAAACACCTCCGCTTTGAACCCCACCGTGACCTGCTTGCCATCGGTCACCAGCGGGCGTTTGACCAGCATCCCGTTGCCGGCCAGCAAGTCGATCGCCTCAGCCTCGCTCATCGTTTCGAGCTTGTCTTTAATGCATTGTTCGCGGTATTGCATGCCCGAAGTGTTGAACAGTTTCTTCAACGTCATGCCGTCCTGCTTTAAAGCTTTACGCAACAGCGTCGCGGGTGGAGCGTTTTCTGTGAGGTCGTATTCTTTGAGGGTATAACACTGCGCGTCCAGCCAGACTTTGGCTTTCTTGACGGTGGAGCAGCGCGGGTGGCCATAGAACGTCAGCGTGTCGGTCGGCATCGCAAAATCATAGCGGGTAGAGCTTGACGGTAATCGCGCGAAAGCCGCCGATGAGGCTTTGCGAATCCGCGGATCAGCTATCAAGACTCACATAATTCGCGAGAACTGTTATGCCCTCACTTGCGATGCCAATCACATCGCGTTACAAACTGTCGTCGCCCGACCGACCCGGCCAAGACGGTTGGTGGTTTCACGGCGACGAGGTCAACTGTTACAATGGATCGCGAGCGTCGCAGAAGCGTCGGCTCACGTCCCGTATCGGTTGGATTGGGTCGCGAGTTGCGGCGGTTAAGCCATGCCTCCCGATCGTCCAGAGGGTTATTCTTCGATCGAATGATCGCATCGACATCATTCCTGAAACCCTTGGACAGCCCGGATTTCCCCGGGATTTTGTTTGAAAATTTCGCCGGTGTTCGCTTGCTATCCGCAGACGGCTCGTTGAGTGAGACCGCCGGAAGGGTTGGATGAAGAAAGTTTTTGAATCTGGGCGACGCGTTCGCCCCGCCGGCAGGGACCGGCCCATTTTGACAAACCGCTGCTCGGTCCGCGCCCGCGGGTATGGCCGATCGGCATGGTCAACGCTACAGGAAACACGATGAACACCGCCACCGGTATCCTCGAAATGTCCAACAAGTCCGACGGCCGGCTCCGCCAGCTCGACGACACATACGCCGCCGATCCCACCGATGCGGTCGTCGCCTCGCACCTGATCCAGAAATACGACCTGCGGCCGGGCATGCACCTTGAGGTCACGCTGGGCAAAACCGTCGGCGGCCACCCGAAGCAGAACGGCCAGGGTGGCGGCCGCAAAAAGAAACGCCAAAAAGCCAACGCCATCGCACCCTCTGCTCGGCGGGCCAAGGACATTGTCAAGATCGAGGGTCACGATCCGGAAGAGCTTAAAGAACTGAATAGCTACGAAGACCTCACGACGATCATGCCCGAGCCACGGCTGACGCTGGAGTATCCCGGCTGCCCGCCATCCTGCCGACTCATCGATATGTTCTGCCCGATCGGCTTCGGCACCCGCGGCATGATCACCTCGCCGCCCAAGGCTGGTAAAACCACGTTGCTGCAACAAATCGCCACCGCGATCAGCCGGAACCATCCGGAGGTCGAGGTTTATGCCCTGCTCATCGATGAACGGCCGGAGGAAGTGACCGACTTCCGCCGCAACGTGCCTTGTACAGTCTGGGCTTCTTCGAATGACCATACCCCCGACAAGCATTGCGGCCTCGCTCAGCTTGCGATTGAACGGTGCAAGCGTCACGCGGAGATGGGCAAGGATGTCGTGGTACTGATGGACTCGCTGACCCGGCTGGGACGGGCGTTCAACACCGCCCCCGGCATGCAGGGTACGGGTCGCACCTTGTCAGGCGGCTTGGATGCCGGCGCACTCGCCATCCCTAAACAGCTCTTTGGAGCTGCCCGAAAGTTCGAGGAAGGTGGGTCGCTGACCATCGTCGCCACCGCCCTGGTCGACACCGGCAGCCGCGGCGATCAGGTGATCTTCGAGGAGTTCAAGGGCACGGGTAACATGGAACTCATCCTCGACCGCAAGATTGCTGAGCAGCGCGTCTTCCCTGCCATCGACCTTGCCGCTTCGGGTACACGCAACGAACAACTGCTGATGAGCGAGACGGAGTTGAATACCGTCACGCAATTACGCCGTCGATTGCAAACGATGCAGCCGACCACGCAGATCGATCAATTGCTGCGGGCATTGAGCCGCTTTGAAACGAATGCTGAACTCGTCGGTGATAGCGAGAGCAAGACCAAAGCGCCGGCGTAGAAAAATGCCGAGCCACGGACGCCAGAGTGGTTTCTAGTAATGTTTAGCGGGCGACGCGAAGCGTCCCGCGGATAGACAACGTGCACCTGCGGTTCTCCCACTAAACAGGATTGCAAAGTTTCTATTGCATTTGCTTCAGCAGGGTCTCGACCACTAATCCCGGTGCGGGCGAGTTGCAGACGCAGGAACTTACCGCGATACCCCGGACACCGGCCGGGGCCAGAGCGTTGATATTCTCCGCTGTGATCCCGCCGATCGCGAGATGTGGTAGATGGTCGGACAGGTCAGAGATGACGAATTCTCTGAGGTAGCTCGGCCCGGCGAGGACAGGTTTGTGCTTGGTTTTCGTGGCGAACATCGGGCCGAGACCGACATAGTCCGCTCCGCGGCGGGCGGCGGCTCTGGCCTGATCCAGTCGGCTGGTGCTGACGCCGATCAGCAACTGCCGGCCAGCCAAACGCCGGGCTTCTTCGATCGGCAGATCGCCTTGGCCGAGGTGCACCCCGTCCGCCCCGGCGAGCAGTGCGATATCCGGGCGATCGTTGACGATGACTGACAGTCTGCCCGTCGAGTCTCGCGGCTCGGGGCGTTTTCTCTTAGCGATCTCGATGACCTCGATTGCACGGTCGAGCAAAGCCCCGCCTTCCATTTCTTTTTCGCGGACCTGCACACAGTCCACACCCGCCTCGATCGCCTCGATGAGGACTTCCTGCCAAGGCAGTTTGCAGAGACTCTCGGTCAGCAGCAGGCAGAGCTTGAATTGCCTTCGACCGGCCGCGCCCATTGCTAAATTCAGACGCTGCTCGAGGTCATAGCCGAGGTAACGCATCCGTTGAGCGTCTGTCGCTACGTTTACCGCGGGAGCCGGCAGCGTCTTGGCGTATTCTTCGATCGCCCGCAGTGCTTCGCTCAGCCGTTTGCCTGCAGCCAATACGACCGCTGCGGCGTCATCGCGGGTCCGTTCCTGCGGTGTGGATATTTCGGTGCCGACATCGCCGAACGTGTCGCGGTTCGCGCTGAGCCCCGGCACCTCGGCAAGCGAGATCGCCAAACGATGCCGAAGTTTTTTCAGCCCGGCCGAGAGCTCCGCATCGTTGAGCAAAAACCGCGCTGCTTCCTCCATAACCCGCAACGCCTCGCGGGCCCGATTCGCATTCGCATCAATAATCCGCAGA
This sequence comes from uncultured Phycisphaeraceae bacterium, assembly GCA_964523485.1. GTDB lineage: Bacteria > Planctomycetota > Phycisphaerae > Phycisphaerales > Phycisphaeraceae > Algisphaera. The sequence continues at coordinate 29,855 of CAZFZS010000032.1, forward strand.
ACGTTGGGCATATGCAGAATTTAACCGCCAAGGCCGTGAAGAGTGCGAAGAAAGGCAGAAGCATGTAACCGCAGATGAACGCGGATTCACGCAGATGCGAAATAAAAAATCAGCGGCAATCCGCGTTCATTTGTGGTCACAAATTGCTTTGCGAGCTTGGCGACCTTGGCGGTTACCGCTTGGCTTTCTCACCGCAGAAGTTCACTTCGAGGTAGCGGGCGACGTAGTCGATGATGGATTTGGCTTCGGGGATGTCGGGGTTGCCGGTGTGGCCGAGCGGTTCGAAGCGCATGTCCTTGAATCGGCGGACGGCTTCGTCGAGCGGCAGGCCGTACTGCAATGCGAGCGAGAAAGCCCGGCAGAAGGCCTGCATCAGGCCGGAGAGCGTCGAGCCTTCCTTGGACATTTTGACAAACAGTTCGCCGGGCGTGCCGTCCTCGAACAGGCCGATGGTGAGGTAGCCTTCGTGACCCATGATCTGGAATTTGTGGGTCACCGAGTCGCGGTCGGGGCTGAGGGATTTGCGTTCGATGGACATTTTTTAAGCGCTAGTCGTTAGTGGTTAGTCGTTAGGAAAACCAAAGCGAGTCAACGAAGCGTCGCGGCTTCGCCGCGCTGGGGGTCGAGTGTCATACCATGGCGGGGTGTCTGACTTGGAATTTCCCGTTGCTGATTTATTGACATGGTATCACGCCCATCGGCGGGATTTGCCTTGGCGAGCGAACGACGATGAACGAGCAAACCCGTACTTCGTTTTAGTCAGCGAGGCGATGCTGCAGCAGACGCAGGTCGCGACGGTGATTCCCTACTTCCAGCGGTTTGTCGAGCGGTTTCCGACGGTGCAAGCGTTGGCGGAGGCGGATGAGCAGGCGGTGCTGACGCTGTGGCAGGGGCTGGGCTACTACCGGCGGGCTCGACATCTGCACGCCGCCGCGCGGGCGATCGTCGCAGAGCATGCCGGGCAGGTCCCCGACACAGTCGAGGGGCTGCTTCAACTTCCGGGGGTCGGGCGTTACACAGCCGGGGCGGTGGCGTCGATTGCATTCGGTCGGCCGGCCCCAATCGTGGATGGGAATGTCGCGCGGGTGTTTGCGCGGTTTTACGGGATTGATGAGCCTGTGGATCGGCCGACGGGGCAGAAGCGTTTGTGGTCGCTGGCGGAACAGGTGGTGAAGGCTGGCAACCTCCCGGGGGATGTGAATCAGGGTTTAATGGAACTGGGCGCTTTGGTCTGCACGCCCAAGTCAGCCAAGTGTTTGTATTGCCCCTTGCGGGAACGCTGCAAAGCAAATGAGTTAGGCCAAGTCGACATGCTGCCCTTCAAACTGGGCAAGGCGAAAATCAAATCGGTGACGCATCTTGTGATGGCGATTCAGCGGCGAGGAAAGTTTCTGTTTGAGCAGCGGCCGACTGAAGGGCTGTGGTCGAACATGTGGCAGTTGCCGACGTTAGAGGGGCAGGTCGGAAACGAGTTTACCGATGATCTGCGGGGCCTGACTGCGTGGGTCGAAAAGCGATTCGGGTTAGTTCTCGATGAAGTAAAGGTGGTTGATTCTTTCGACCACGCGACCACGCACCGGGCCATTCGGTTGGAGGTATGGAAAGGCGATGTGGTGTCGGGTCGGCTACGACGCGGGTCAGGGGAGTGGCGGAAGCTGGATCAGCTGGCGGATTTGCCTTTGAGTAATCCGCAGCGGCGGGCGGTGGGGATGGTGCAGGGATAGTGATGTAAGTTGCGAAATTTCTCGCGGGGGATGCGGTGTCGAGGCGTAAGACAGGCGGCAGGGGCGGCGTTGCGGCTCCCGCTAAACGAGATAAGAATTCGATCGATGTATCGAGTTACCGCGAGCCAAGGCGGTCGCGGATGAGCCTGGCGCGAGCGATGCGTCGGGTATTGGGGGCCATGTCCTGGCCGACGACGCGTTGAAGATGTGCGGGCTGCGTGAGCAGGAATAGTTCGTTGACCGTGCGAATGTCCACGGTATCGAGTCGACCGAGATTAACGCCCAGCCGGACGTGACTGAGCAGTTGCAACACCTCCTCCGTGCCGATGACTCGGGCGTTGTTGAGTGTCCCCCATGCCCGCCAAATTTTGTCATCGAGTTGCTTTTCACGCTGACGCAGCAACGCCTGCCGGGCCTGCTGCTCATAAGCAATGATTCGGGGCACGACGGTGTGCTCGAAGTCCGCGAGGATTTCCTCTTCGGATTTGCCAAGCGTGGTTTGGTTCGAGACTTGATAGAGGTCGCCCTGGGCTTCGGAGCCTTCGCCGAACAGGCCGCGGACAGCGAGGTGCATGTCGCGGGCGGCCCGTTTGACCTTGTCGATCTCGCCGGTGAGTTTGAGTGCCGGCAGGTGCATCATGACGCTGACGCGGATGCCCGTGCCGACGTTCGTCGGGCAGGCGGTGAGGTAGCCGAAGCGGCGGGAATACGCGAAGTCGAGCTTTTCCTCGAGCAGGTTGTCGATGCGATTGATTTGATCGAATGCATCGCTGAGCTGCATGCCCGAGCGGAGCACTTGGATACGCAGGTGGTCTTCCTCGTTGACCATGATGGCAAACGTCTCATCGCTGCCGATCGCGACGCCGCGGGGCACATCGTTTTTCGATGATCCGTGCTGGCGGGAGATGAGGTGCCGTTCGACCAGCAGGTGGCGGTCGGTGCGGGTCGCGTCCTGTAGCAGCACCCAGATGGTGTGGTCGGCCAACCGCTTATTTGTGATTTGGTCGCGGCAGAGGTCGAGGATCTCGTAGCGCTGTCGGCGGTTGGCGTGGCCGACGAACGGAAAGCCTGCGATATTGCGTGCCAATCGGACCCGGCTGGACAGCACCACATCGGACTGCGGCCCTGCGCCGCGCAACCATTCCCCGGCATGTTCGGTGATGTTGTGCAGGCTCACGCAGGGGCATCCTTGAGTTGGCCGATCTCGTCACGCAGACGGGCAGCGAGTTCATAGTCCTCCGCCTCGACGGCATCGTCGAGTTGGCCACGCAGCCGCTGAAGCTTGACCTGCCGCTGCTCGCCGACGCCCGCCCGGTTCGGCACCTTGCCAACATGATGCGTGCCGCCCTCGTGGGCCCGTTCCAGCAACGGCCCGAGCGGGTTCTCAAATGACGCATAACACGAAGGACAACCCAGCAGACTGTTCTCGCGGAAGTCAGCAAAAGTCAGCCCGCACTGTTCGCAGGTCAGGTCTTTGCTGACCGCTTTAGCGGGCGATTCGCCGCCGGAATGCAGCTTGACGAAATTCGTCAGCAGCTCGTTGATCGGGGCGTGGACGGATTTGACGTTGTAGCCCTGCTCAGCCGCGTGGACATCGCAGAGGTTTTTCTCAATCTTCTGGCCGTTAGTGATCTCCACCGAGTGGTGCGTGGCCGGCCGATCGCATTGGTCACATTTCTTTTTCATGGCGATCGAAACTCAGGGACGCGGCACGAGGGCCGAAGGAACAGGCCGGAAGATTTGGAGATGTGCGATCATAGAAGCGTTATCCATCGCATTCAATAAATAAACAGCAGCTTCTTGAGTAGTAATCAACTCTCAGGAGGTTATTGATCAGCCGAACCCTCCGAGGCAGGGGCTTCGGCTTCTTTGGATGGGGTGATGGGCAGCCGCATCAGCTGTTCAGCGACCCGTGCATCGCCGTCCCGGCCGTGCTCCTGGCGGGCGTCGCGGACCATCTGGACGAATTGCTGGGGGCTCACGCCTCGTTGTTCGAGCAGTGCGACGAAACCCGCCTCCTCAATGCCGCGTTGAAAAGCCTCTGAAGGAGCCAGAATTTTTCGCGGCTGCGGCCGCCGTTCGGTGCCTAACGACTCGATGCCGACCACCGCTAAAAACAACCCCTCACCGTTCGGCCCGGTCCAATCCTGATTGGCAAATCGCCGATCGGTCGAAAAACCGACTAGCCGAAACGGGCCGCGGTAGGCCGGGTCGTCCTGCCGTTTGGCGATTTCCTTACGGATTGCAAACGCCGCCTCAACTTCGTCCTTCCGCTGATAGCCCGCCCGGTCGCGGGCCTCGGCAAAGTCGTCGTTGAGCTTATCTTCATCCACGATTTCCAAGCGGGACAGCACCATCCCATTGGGCGCGAGCAGCTCATCGATCCGCACCCGCTGGACCCGGCCATACGACCCGATGCTCAGCCCCGGCAGGCTCTGCACTGCGGCCTGAATCTCTTCTTTGGAAGGCCGAATCAGCCGAGTGGTGACACCCCGCTGAATCTTGCGGGTGTTGTCCTTGCGGACCTGGTCCTCGCGGAGATAGGCGCTCGAATCATACCGGTGGCTGTGGCCGAGGCAGGTGAAATACTCGCCATCGAACTCGGCCGAGTCCGCTGCGAAAACCCGGTAAAAACTATTCCATGCATATCGCGTATCGCGGTCAAGTTTCGCCACGGATTCGGGGGTCTGCCGTTGACTGTGGGCCTGCGACGAAATGACCAATGTCAATATTGAGACGCAGATTTTGAAAGCGACGGACCAGCCACGCATCACGCACCCCCGCCCTGCACGGTGAGCAAGACATTCCCGCTGCCACTTCTGAAACCTTCGAGATCGAGCGCGACATAGGCGAACCCCGCCGCCTTCACCGCCTCGACCACGGCCCCCCGGAAGTGGGCCTCGGCGAGGCCGGGGGAGTTGCTCCGCCGGGACCTCCA
>CAZFZS010000033.1:0-27559 GCA_964523485.1 uncultured Phycisphaeraceae bacterium
GATCGGGAAGCGGAGAGGGCGGGATTCGAACCCGCGGTAGGGCTAGTAGCCCTACGACGATTTAGCAAACCGTTGCCTTCAGCCACTCGGCCACCTCTCCGGAGGTGTTGGCATCGCGGGGACGCCGCTGAACCGGGTATCTTAGCTTGCGTGGGGGCGGATGCAATGTACTGCTTGATGCGGGTATCGGAGGGGATTATGATGCTTGGCCGATCTTCGAGAAATCCGGGCGGCTCACGGAGCGTCGGTTTTCTGCTTTATGCCGATGTAGCTCAGTGGTAGAGCTAGGGATTCATAAGCCCTCGGTCGCTGGTTCGAATCCAGCCATCGGCACTTGTCTGGCCCCGGGTTTTTAGCCCGGGGCTTTTATTTAACTATTTTGTGCGCAAGACCGGCGGCTTCGCCGCTTCGGCTAAACGGTGTGGGTGCATCAGTTTTAGGTGTATGCTTCATGTATGGGCGGTGAACTGAAACGTTTGACATGTCGGGATATTAAGGTTGCATTGGCGGATCGGCTGATGCGGGCGGCGGCGGATGCGGAAACGCCACGGGTTGAGATTTATAAGCAGGAGGCGGGCGGCAGTGTTTGGCGGATGGAAATGCAGGGCCGGCCCTGGGTCGTGAAATCGCTGCCGGGCGGGGTAAAAACGGCGGCTTATGAACTTTTTCGGCTGAGCGAAGGGCGTCGGCTTTGGCGGGGGTCGGCCAAACTGGGGAAATCCGGGGTGCGATGTATTCGGCCGGTGTTGCTGGCGGGACGAGGCATCTGTTCAGTTGGCGGGCAATGGCTCGTCATGCCGTTTCAGTCCGGCACGACGCTGGCCGATCGGTTGGCGGGAGCGGGAGCGAGTGATACGTGGTCGCCGCGGTTCAGACAGGTTCGGCTGGCGATCGCGCGTCGGCTGGGCGATCAGGCGGGTCGGCTGGTAGCCGCGGGTATCGTGAATCGTGACCACAAGCCGAGCAATCTCATCCTGACCGATGAGCCTGGCGATGCGATCCCCGCCCCGGTGATGATCGATTTGGACGGGCTGCGGATCAAGCGTAGCCGAGGGCAGGTGCTGCGGATGCTCAGCGTGTTGTACCGGGCATCGCTGCGGGTCGGTGAGGTGACGGACGACGAGGCCATCGCATTTGCCGAGGCGTTCGTCGAGGCGTCGCCGAGCGTGGGGCGGGCGGAGCGCTTATTGGAAGATGTGCGTTGTCTGACGCGAGCTCGGCCGCTGAGCTACGACCCGGCGCGGGTGGAGTTGCCGGGGTAGTGAAGGGTCGGGGTCATGCGGGCTGGAGCCCGCACGCCGGGGGGCTTGAGATTCCGGGGGGGGGGGGGGGGGGGGGGGGGGGGGGGGGGGGGGGTTCGCGCTGGGCGTCGGTAGCGATGTGGGTATCGGTTGAGGTTGCGCGAGCCATGGGGTCTTCGAGTTGCTTTGAGCCTTGCACGGTTTTTTCGACATCTTCGTCGATGCCCTGCAGGCCTTTTTTGAACTCGACGATGCCTTTGCCCAGCGATTTGCCGACTTCGGGCAGGCGTTTGCCGAAGATTAGGACGCCAAGGATGCCCAGTACGATCATCTCGGGCATGCCGATCGGGCCGAGGAAGGCGAGGGCGTGGAGGGTCAGATCAAACATGGCTGGCTTTCACAACGGATAACGGGCGAACCGCTCTATTATTGCACAGCCAAGGCGGAGTTGCCAGCTTTTGTTTCACGCCGCGAAGCAATGTGATGTGAAGACGGTCATTCGGCTGTAAGTGGCACACAAGCTCTTCGCAAATTTTGGATGCTAATACAAAATACCGACGCTAGGTGCCAAACTTGCAGAATTGCTATACGACTTGCCTGGAAATTTCAGTTCATCGAAGTCGGCGGTGCCTGAACATTGGGTGCTAGCCCGAGCCATCATCCAGTAGCCGTCGCGGCGGGGACATCGTCTTCTACCACGATCGCCGCGGCGGTGGGTTTGAGGCGGACGCGGTCGCCGACTCTTGCGAGGCAGCCGGCGTCGGTTTGGACCTGGAGCTGTTGGCTGTGCAGCTGGACGGTGTAGGTCATGTCGTGGCCCTTGAATTCGCGGCTGGTGACGGTCAGGGCCTGGCTGGGGGCGGGGCTGAAGTCGAGCGTCAGATGTTCCGGGCGGATGGAGAGTCGGACCGGGCCGGACGCGTTACGGTCCAATTCGATCATGCCCAAAGGGGTGTTGGCGACCTGTCCCGCGGCGTCGCCGGCGATGAGGTTGGTTCGGCCGAGGAACTGCGCAACGAAGGCCGTGGTCGGCCGACGATAGATCGACTCGGGCGAGCCGACCTGAAGCAGCCGACCATCCCGCATCACGGCCAGTCGATCCGCGGTGGACATTGCCTGTTCGTGGTCATGCGTGACCAGCACGACCGCCAGCTCCGTTTCATGAACAAGCTGCTTTAGCTCATGCCGAACGCTGGCTTTCAGTTCGGCGTCGAGGTTGCTCATCGGCTCATCCAGTAGCACGACATCCGTCCCCGGCGCCATCGCCCGGGCCAATGCAACCCGCTGTTGTTGGCCGCCGGACAGTTGCTGCACCGGCCGACCGCCTAAGCCCGCCATGCCGACACGCTCCAGCGCAGCCTCCGCCCGCTTGCGTTTATCCGATCGGCTCATCTTCCGCAGGCCATACGCAACGTTCTCTACCACATTCAGATGCGGGAACAACGCATAGTCCTGAAACACCAGCCCGATGCCGCGGCGCTCCGGGGGGATGAAGGTTTTTTCATCCTGGCAGGCCTCGCCGTTGTGTCGCACCACGCCGGCATCCGCCCGCTCCAAGCCCGCTGCCACCCGCAGCGTCGTCGACTTGCCGCAGCCCGATGGCCCGACCAGCGCGAACAGTTCACCCGCCGCAACGCAGAACGAGACATCCTGCATCGCTGGCGAAGACCCGCCCGGATAGGTCTTGGTCAGACCGTCCAGGCAAAGCCGATGTTTTGGCGAAAGCGGAGCCTGGTCGCCCTGCGGATCGAGCGTTGCCCGGTCGCTGCCGGGCAGGATCGGCATCGCGATATCGGTTTGCGTTTGGGTTTGCTGGTTCATGATCGCAGCCTCCGGTCGGTCAGCAGGACGGTGATGACAAACGCGAACGACACGCCGAGGATGCCCAAAGCATAGGGCGACGCCTCGGCGTACAACGCCTCGTTGGTCAGGTCCCAAAGGTTGAATGCAAGCGTGTCGAAATCCATCGGCCGAAGCATCAACGCCAACGGTAGCTCCTTCATACAAGACAAAAATACCAGCGAGATCGACGCGAGGATCCCGCCGCGGATCAGCGGCAGCGTCACCCGCACAAAGGTCGCGAACGGCCCACGCCCCAGCGTGCGCGACGCTTCCTCGAAGCGGCGGCCGGCCAACAGCAACGACGCGCGGATCGGCCCGACCGCCTCGGCCATAAAGTGAAGCACGTACGCCAGGACCATCAACCCCAGCGATTGATATAGCAACGTCTCGCCCGGCTCGGCAACCCAGCCGTCCAACCATAACGCGAACCCGAGAAACGCCAGGCCCAGTGCCAAGCCCGGCGTGGCATAACCGACATACGACACCCGCTCGAGCAATTGCGCACGCTTGCCCCGGTACCGGGCCGAGAGAAACGCGACGGGCATCGCGATGAGCGTCGCGATCAATGCGGTGGGCAGCGAGACCTTCATCGAGGCCGCCGCGGCGCCGGCGAAATCCTGCGTGATGTAGTCCAGCTTCGGCTGCAACGCCCAGTACCCCGCCGCCCCGACCGGCACGCCGACGGCCAGAACCACCAGTAGCAACACACCCGCCATCGCCAGCCAGGTCCATCGCCCCAGCCTCACCCGCCGCCTCGCCAAGCCCGGCCCCAGCCCGGCCCGCTCGAACCGCTTGCCGCGCATCAGCCAGAGTTCCATGGCAATAAACGTGCTGGACATGCCAACCATCATCAGCGCGATCCACGCGGCGTAGTTCGGCTCGTACAGCCGCGAGCCGTAGAGCACCACGCTGAAGGTTTCGTAACGCATCAGGCTGACCACGCCGAAGTCGCCAACGACGTGCAGCAGAATGAGTAAGCCGCCGGCCAATAGCGCCGGGCGAAGCTGCGGCAGACCGGCCGAGAAAAACGCCCCTATCGGCGATCGGCCCAATGTCCGCGCCGCGGCCTCCAGGCTCGGGTCCATCGCGCGGAACCCCGCCCGCAGGGTCAGCAGCATGTAGGGAAAGTTGTAGAAACTCAAAGCGATCGTCGAGCCCAGCAGCCCGGAGAGGCGGGGGATCGGTACACCCAGCACGCGGGCGGATGCGCCGTAATCGCCGCCGATTGACAGCAGCGCGAATGCGGTGAGATAGCCCGGCACGGCCAACGGCATGACCAGCACCGGCAGCAACCACCCCCGACCCGGCAGGTCCGTCCGTGTCAGCAGCCAGGCAACCGGCAACGACAACGCGATCGTGCAAATCAACACGGTGACGCAGAGAAGCAGCGTGTTGAAAATCGTCCAGCCGACGCGCGGCCGAAGGAGCATCTCCCGCAAATCCGACCACGGCAGGCTCAACGCATCCCAGGCGAGATAGACCAGCGGGATCGCCACGAGCAAGCCGACTGCGACCGCGGGCGACACCAGATACCACGGCAGGTGTCGGCTGGGTCGGCCCACGCCACCACGCGGGGAAGCACCGTTTTTCCGCGGCGTTGCTGTGGCGGGGGCGGACAATTACAACAACCCGACTTCACGCAGCATCTTGAGCGTGCCTTGGAGGTCGCTGATTTTGTCAAGGTCGATCGAAGGCGCCGCATCGAGCTGGACCGATTCAGGCAGATCGGCTTCGTCGTGTTCACCAGCCACGGGCAGCTCGAAAATCTGCCCGACGAAATAGCCCTGGCTCTCCTGCGAGAGTAGGAAGCCGGCGAGTTCCGCGGCGGCCTTGGATTGGTCGCTGGACTTGAGAATGCCGACGCCCGCCACGTTGACGAGATTGCCGATATCGCCCGTGTCGAACTGGGTCTGGGCGACGGGGTAGTTCGCATCGGCGCTGGTTTTGCGGAGCAGGTAGTAGTGGTTGGGCAGGCCGAAATCGACCTCGCCGGCGGCGATGGCTTCAATGATGGCGGTGTTCTTGGGGTAGATCTTCGCGCCGTTAGCTTTCATCGCTTCGAGCCATTTTTTCGTTGCGGCGTCGCCATGTTTGACACGGGCGGAGGTGACGAACGCCTGGAAAGATGCGTTGGCCGGGGCCCAGCCGACTTTGCCTTTGTATTTCGAATTGGTCAGGTCGCCGATCGTCGCGGGCAGGTCCTCTTCATCCACGCGGGCGGTGCTGTAGGCCAAGGTGCGGGCCCGCAGCGAGGTCGCGACCCAGTCGCCTTCGTCGCTGACGAAGCGTTCATCGACGAGCTGCGTCAGTTCGCTGGGCAGTTTGGTCAGCAGGCCGGCGTCCGAAAGCGAGCCGAGCGCCCCGGCGTCCTGGGCGAGTACGAGGTCGGCGGGAGAGCGGTCGCCCTCGGCCTTGAGTTTCAGTGCCAGCTCGGCCGTGTCGCCATACACCCGCTTGACCTCGTGGCCGGTCGTTTTCTCGAAGTCATCAAATAGTTTGTCCATGAACGACTTGCTTCGGCCGGAATACACCACCAGCGTCTCGGCCACCGCAGGTGGCAGCAGAAATACGCAAAGCAAAAGGCCAGTTAGAACGGCAGCAGGAATTCGAATTAGGCTTGACATCTCGGGTATCCTTGAGGGTGAAGACGGATTTTAGTTAATTGAGATTTAGTTGCAACTACTCAGAAAGCCTCACCGATGATCCGAATGACACATGTTTTGCCGACCGCGATCCTGACGCTGCTGATGGTCTGGGCCGCCCCGGGCTGCAAGACCGCCTACTACGCAGCCTGGGAAAAGCTTGGCTACGAAAAACGTGACCTGCTGGTTGATCAGGTTCAAGACGCCCGCAAGCAGCAGGAGGAAACCAAACAGGAATTCGCCTCGGCCCTCGATCAGTTCAAAGCGACCATCAACTTCGACGGCGGCGATCTCGAGAAGACCTACCGCAAACTGCAAGGCAGCTACGAGGATGCAGAGAAAGAAGCAGATCAGCTCGGCAAGGAGATCGACAAGGTCGAAGAACTCGCCAAAGACCTGTTCCGCGAATGGAAAGACGAGATCGGCCAACAGAACAACGCGGACTACAAACGGCTGATGAAGGACCAGCGCGACGCGACGCTCAAGGCCTACGAGCAGATGATCGATCGGATGCGCGATGCCGAGGCCAAGGTCGACCCGGTGCTGCGGGCGTTGGACGACCGTGTTTTACTGCTCAAGAGCTCGCTCAACGCCAAGGCCATCGCGTCATTGGAAGCGAACGCGGACGAGTTGATCGGAGACATCGAATCGCTCATCGCCGAGATGAACAAGAGCATCGCCGAGGCGGACCGTTTCATCGCGTCGATGGGGGATTGATCTTCAACCACCAAGATATTTATAGCACCAAGAAGCAATTTCGACTTAAGCCAGTGCACTCCCAACGCCCCACTTCCCTCCCTCAAAGGGAGGGGAGTAGAAGGCTCATCCTTTTGTTGATTTCTAAGTATTGGCTTAGCCGACACCGATTGCGTATACAATGTCACTTGCCAGCCGACCCGGCGGCGGGATTTTCAACCATGTCATCCACTACGAATCTGCGAATCGCCGGCCGAATCTCGGTCAAGGCTTTAGTCATTCTCGGTGTTATCGTCGTCACCGTCATCGGCGGGCTGGGCCTGTCTTCGGTCAGCCTGTCCAGCGACGGATCGTCGCCGCAGCCCAGTGGCGATACGCTGCAGTGGTATACGGTCGAGCCGAAGAGCTTCGAGTTGACGGTCATTGAAACGGGAGACCTGGATGCAGCCGAGCGGGTCGAGATCAAGAGCCGAGTGAGCGGCCGACCCGAGATCATTTATCTCATCGAAGAGGGCACGCAGGTCGAAGCCGGCGATGTGCTGGTCCGCCTGGACGATGCGGAGATCACGCAGAAGATTGAAGCGGAACTGCTGAAAGTCCAGACCGCCCGGGCGGACGAGGTCTACGCCCGACAGGATCTGGAGATCGAGCGTGGCGAGGCGACTTCCGCTGAAAACGATGCCCGGGTCGACCTCGAGTTGGCCAAGCTGGAACTCGCCAAGTGGGAGCAGGGCGACGTACCACAAATGCGTCGCGAACTTCAGCTCGAACTCGAAAAAGCCGAGCGTCTGGTCGAACGCACCGAACGGGATTACGAGCTGAGCAAAAGTCTGCACGAAGAAAAGTTCATCAGCCTCAACGATCTCGAAGACAGCGAGATCGAAAAGCTCGAAGCCTCCGAGGGTTTGAAGACCGCCCAACTCGCGTTGGAGGTGTATGAGAAATACACCTATGAAACCGAGCGTCAGCAGAATCAATCCGCGGTGGATCAGGCCGAAGCCGCGCTCAAAAAACAACTTGCCAAAAACGAAAGTTCGCTCGAACGATTGGAAGCGAAGCTCGCTGCGAACGTGCGAACCCTGACCATTCACGAAACCCGGCTGAAGGAGTTGCAGGACCAACTCGCGGCCACGGTGGTGACCGCACCGAGCGCCGGCATGGTGGTGTATTCGACATCAGTGGGGCGGCAGAGCTGGCGGCAGACCCCGATGGCGGAGGGGCGACAGGTCCGTGAAAACGAGACGATGATCTTCCTGCCGGACCAGACGCAGATGGTCGCGAATCTCGCGGTGGCCGAGACGTATGAGCCGATTGTTCAGTTGGGCCAAGCCGTCCGCATCACGCTCGACGCCAGGCCGGGCCAGGTCTATCACGGCGAGATCGACCGGATCTCATTGCTCTCGGCGTCCGGCGGTTGGCTGAACCCGAATCAGCGTGAGTTCACCGTCCGTGTCTTGCTGCCGCCGAACACCGACTCGACACTCAAACCCGCGATGCGATGCACCGGTGAGATTACCGTCGGCCAAGTCGAAAACCAGTTGGCGATCCCTGTGCAGGCGGTTTATGCCGAGGGCGATCAGCACTACTGCTACGTCCCCGCCGACGGCGGCCGCGTGACTCGTCGGCCGATCGAGATCGGCCAAGCCTCCGAAACCATGGTCGTCATCCTCGACGGCCTGACCGACGGCGACCGCGTCCTGCTCCGCGAACCGACCTCCGGCGAAACGCAGCAGGGTTAGATTTTCCTTCGATCTATCGCAGCGTTGGATTGGCGAGAATTATCTCAACTCACCGGTTCGTGCAGCGGCTCATCTTGATACTGGGCTTGTAGGCGGTCCAGTTCTTGATGTAGATTTTCCTGCACATCCGCGTAGGCGGGGTCGTCATAGACGTTGTTGAGTTCGTTGGGGTCTTTCGTCAGGTCGAAGAGCTCCCAGTACGGAGGGATGATCGGCTCTTTGTGTTTCTTGCCGTCACCCTGGTCTGCGCGGGTCTCGAAGTCCGGGGTGTAGAAGAAGATCAGCTTGTGCGTGTGGGTGCGGATGCCATAGTGGGCACAAACGTTGTGTCCGCCGTGGTTCCAGTAGCGGTAGTACATCTGCTGCTGCCAGTCGCCGGGCGGATCGCCTTCCAGCATGGTTTTCGCACTGACGCCTTGCATCTCAGCCGGCACTTCGAGCCCGGCAAACTCAAGTAGGGTCGGCGCGAAATCGAGATTGGTCAGGATCGCATCGCGGCTGCCGCCCGCTTCAAGGGCTTCGGGGTAGCGGATCAGAAACGGCATCTGCAGCGAGTGGTCGTAGATGAACCGCTTGTCGTACCAGCCGTGATCGCCCAGAAAAAAGCCTTGGTCGCTGGTGTAGATGACGATGGTGTTGTCGGCCTGGCCGGTCTCATCGAGATAGTCGAGCAATCGGCCGACGGACGTGTCCACGCTGGCGACGCAGCGGAGATAGTCCTTGATGTACCGCTGGTAGTACCAGTTTTTCAGCTCGGCTTCGCTGAGGCCTTCGGGCGGGTCGGCCTTGACGTCTTTATGTTGCAGGTCGCCGAGAATACGCATTTTCGCGGCCTCAGCGGCGGGGCGGGTGGCGTAGTCATCATCGATGGTTTCGGGCTGAGGGATCTCTTCGTTTTCGTAGAGGTGCTCATAGGCCGGGCCGGGCTCCCACTCGCGGTGTGGTGCTTTGTGGTGCACACAGAGAAACCACGGCTGGTCGGCATCATCGCGTTGGCCCAGCCAGTCCAATCCCATGTCGGTGATGACATCGCTGACATAGCCCTGCGTTTCGATGCGGCCGGCGGATGTGTTGAATTTCGGGTCGAAGTAGTCGCCCTGCCCGGGTAGCGTCGCCCAGTCATCGAAGCCGGCCGGGTCCGCGGGGACGGCCCCCTCGGCCTGATTGTCATCGACATAGACGCTGGTGGTCTTGCCATTACCCAGGTGCCATTTTCCGAACAGGGCGGTCGCGTAGCCCGCCTGTTTGAGCAATTTCTGCAGCTGGATAGGGCGACGGTTGTCCAGCGGCTGCCATTCGCGGACGCCGTTGATGTGGCCGTGCTGCCCGGTCAGGATCGTGGCCCGGCTGGGCGTGCAGATCGAGTTCGTGCAGAAGCAATTGTCCAGCCGAAGCCCGCCTTGAGCAATACGGTCAAGGTTGGGGGTCTGATTGATTTTGCTGCCGTAAGCACTGATTGCGTGGGCGGCGTGGTCGTCCGACATGACAAAAAGGATGTTGGGTTGTTTGGCCATGGTTGTTGCAGATGGTTATGAGCGTCCTTGTTTGAAAGCACGTCGAGAGGCGATAGTATGAAATCAAGTGAGTTATTGCATCGCGGTCTGGCTCGTCGTTTATTCAACCACACCACACTAACCAGGAAGACACCATGTTCTATCACACCGTCCACTTCTGGCTGCGGGAAGACCTGAGCGACGACCAGCGCCGGGCTTTCATTGCCGGCTGCAAGAAAGTCGCGGACAGTGAAAACGTCAACTCCTGCCGCGTTGGATTGCCGGCGGGAACGGATCGGCCGGTCGTCGACAACAGCTACGATGTGCAGCTTCACTGCGTGTTCGAGTCCAAGGACAAGCACGACGCCTATCAGTCCGATGCAGATCGAGTCCACAGCGACTTTATCGAAACTTTCAAAACCTACTGGGCCAAGGTCGTCATCTACGACTCGGTGGAGGCTTGAATTTAAATTTGCTTCGTAACTATCAAGTCAGCAAGATCACCGATCTGTACTGTTTGACCTGGTGTTCTTGGTGACTTAGTGGCTTTTTTTGGTCTTAAGGTTCAACACCCGCCTACCCAACGCCAGCGGTTTTTAGCCCGGCCCATCGACCTTCCGATACAGCGACTCGAAGATGCTGTACAGCCCGAAGCAGAGCAGGCCGATCGCCATGGCGGCGAGCAAGACAGTTCCATAGGACTGCTCGGTCAATGTCGCGAACACCTCTTTCAGTCCGCCGGCGTTATCCGGATTCTGTGTCCAGGCGGCGTAAAGAAACATCCCGCCAATAATCAGAAAGGCAATCCCCCGTGCGTACAAACCGACGATGCAGATCCATTTGATCTTCTGCATCTTTTCTGCTTCGATGACAAAGCGTTTGCGGAATTTTTCCTTGTGCGCTTTCATGGCATGGGCAACGCCGGCCCCGATGATGCACAGGCCCACGAAGCCGACGATCCACCGGCCGGCCGGCCAACCAAGCATCGCTTGCACCATGCCCTGACTGCCGGACTGTCCGCTTTCAGAATCCGCAGCACCGTAATTCACAGCGACATAAATGGCATAACCCGCCAATGCGATATGGGTGACGCTGCTGACAAACAGACCCGCCCGGATCACCAACCCTTTCATGTCCGTGCCATGGTCATCTGCATCGAGCACCGACTGAACGAAACGCCAGACGGAATAGCCGATTAAGCCGAGTGCGATGACCCAGAGCAGAATCAGTCCGCCCGGGAATTCGAACATTTCCCGGATCGCGTTTTTGGACCCGCCGGTCTCGCCGCTTGATCCGAAAGCTTCCATCAGGGCAAGCACACCGATCACGACGTAGATGAAGCCCCGCGCGGCATAGCCCGCTTTGGCAAGGACCGCCATCCACAGTGGCGCGTCACCGTGGTGAGTGGTCTCGGACGATCCGGACGAAGAACTGGTTTGAGCGGCTGTCATGTGATGCTCCAAGTGTTTGTCGAAATAGTTTTGATTCGTTTACCCGATTGATTGGGATTGGTGAGTCGATGGATATATGAACTACGTTGTTACGGCACGCTTACGGTCGTGCTCGGAGGGCAACGCGTGAGGCCGATTCGGCTCCGGCCGACGGTCCAGGATGTCACCGATCAGCGACACCGAAGCGGCGCAGAACCCGCCAAGACAGAGCCCCGCAAGGATGTCACTGAACCAGTGCACGCCCAGCACCAGGCGGGTGTAGCCGATGAACAGCATCAGCCCGACGCCGACGACCCAGAAGAACAGCTTCATGCGGTCTTGCGTATGCAGGCGTGCCCCCGCCCATGCGAACGAGAGACACGTAGCCGCCGCCATCGAGGAGTGGCCACTGGGAAAGCTTTTGGTGTGAGTGACCGCGCCATGCTCGATCAGTGCTGGCCGGGGGCGATTGAACCAATCTTTAAGCAGCAGCGTCAACGCGAGTGTCGCGCTGAGCAGCGCGACCAGGACGAGCGCTTCCCGCCATCCACCACGCAGCAATAAATAGATGACGACCAAGCTGCCCAGTAGCACGACGACACCGACGCCCGAGAGGGAGGTGACATCGCGCATGAACTCGGTGAATTTCGAGCCACCCCCGCCATATTCATGCAGGAATTTTGAGATCTGAATGTCCAGTGAATCGGTGTAGCCATTGTTTACCAGCAGAGCCAGCACGATGAAAACCACCGCACAGATCAACGCAATCCACCAACGCCCATCGCAACCAAAGCATTTCATGAGGGATGCTAGGCATAAGCTGGAGTTATGGCAGTTGGGGTCTGGTTTTGGCAGTTAGCGATTTGTAATTCGCTGGTGACAACCGCCAACAGCCAACCGCCAACAGCCAACAGCTATCATGCCCGCATGGCCCGCGACCTCTCCGCCCATCAACAGAAAATCGTCAAGCGGTATTACGATCACCACGAAACGATTCAGTCCAATCGGTTGGGCGAACTGCTTTCCGAACTCTGGTTGGCGGACGATGCCAAGACTCAGACCAAGCTCTGGGGCAAGGCACAGACCGCGCTGATGAAGCTCGGCATCGATGCCAACCGCGTCGCCAACATCGTCAAAAACCGCGACCTCGACGCGCTGGGCAAACTCATCAATCAATCCGCTGGCCCCACGGCACCTACATCGGTGAAGGGCAATTCACCGCCTGCCACGGCGCCTTCGACGCGAACTGCTTCCAAGGGCACCGCACCGCTCGATGGCTCATCGATGCAGGCCCGCGGGGCACGTTCGGTTGCGGATGGCCGAACCATCAAGCAGATGCGTGAGGAAAAGGCGAGTGCGGCGGGTTTTGATTCGCTGGACGAGCCGAACCTGAAGCGGGCGATGAAAGCGTTTCGGCGGAAGCTTAAAAGTTATCGACGCGATGATGAGTCGAAGCTGGGCAGCAAATATGTCACGTCCGGCAAAAGCTCGGGCATCTCCGCCATCACCCCGCCAGCCGAATATCCGCCGCCGGTCTGGGCCAAACTCGTCGAGCTCGGCCGACTCAAAAAAGCGGGCGGCGGGACGTATGAATTGCCTTGAATTTTCGTGGCGATTGAACTACAGGGGACGCTGACGCGCGGAGACACAGAGAAGCAATTTGAAAAGTTATTCGACAAACGAAACTGTCCTTGTCGCGTACTTTTACCAGTGTCCTTTATTGGTCCAGGCGATTCTTCTATCTATCGCCAAGGCTTTGATGACGAGTTTCGCGGTATCGCAGGTGATCTATACGAAACGCAATTTGCATCCTCGACTCATAGTTCTTCTCTGTACCTGCGTGCCTCTGTGTTCTCTGTGGTAAAACAGGCCGATGCAATACACCGCTGCCAAGCTGAAACAGTCCCGCATCCAAGGCCGACGTAAGCCCGATGTTTCGATGCTTCCTAAGAAGGTCGGGGCGGTGATTTTTGATTTCGATGGGGTGTTCACCGACAACCGGGTCTTCGTCAATCAGGACGGGATCGAGAGCGTCGCAGCCAATCGCAGCGACGGGCTGGGTCTGGATCACCTGCGGGATGCGGGATTGCCGTTGCTGGTGTTGAGCAAGGAGAAAAACCCCGTGGTGGCCGCTCGGGCGAAAAAGCTCCGCCTGCCGGTGTTGCAGGGTATCGATGACAAAGGCCCAGCCCTGCTGAAGTGGCTAAGCGAGCGGGGCATCGACCCGGCCGATGCCATCTACCTAGGCAACGACACCAACGACCTGCCCTGCCTCCAACTTGTCGGCTGCGGAGTCGCGGTCGCGGACGCCCACCCCAGCATCCTCCCCGCCGCCCGCATCGTCCTGACGCGAAGGGGCGGTCACGGCGCCATCCGCGAACTCGCCGACCTCATCATGAAAAAGAGAAATCAGTAATCACCGACCAGTGACAAGTGGCAGATATCAAGTAAGCAGCCGCTACGCCCAACGTTCTGCCAAATGCTAAATGTAAACAGCCACAAGCCAACGGCAAACCACTACATCGACTACCCTAACCACACCTCCAACCCCAACCGAAAGTTTCAACATGCCCAGCGCCGTGGCCAGTCATATTCTTGTCGACACCGAAGAACAAGCCAACGACCTCAAGCAGCAGGTTGCGGACGGGGCGGACTTTGCTGAGCTCGCGAAGCAGCATTCGTCCTGTCCGTCGGGCAAGCAGGGCGGTTCGCTGGGGAATTTCTCGCAGGGTCAGATGGTGCCGGAGTTTGATCAGGTCGTTTTTTCTGATCTGCCGGTCGGCGAAGTCTCCGAGCCCGTGAAGACGCAGTTCGGCTATCACTTGATCACCGTTCAGCAGCGGATGGGCTGAGCGTGGCCGACGACGCCCAGCGCCTGACCGCGGTCGAAGAAAAACTCGCCCACCTCGAGCGTTATGCAAGCGACTTGGACAGCGTGATCCGCGACGCTTTTGCCGAGATCGATCGTTTGCGAAAAGCGTTGACCCGTTTGGAAGATAAATTTGCAGCGCAGGCGGACACTGCGGAAGACGAATCGAATCACGCCCCCGACCCGGAACGTGATCGCCCGCCGCATTGGTGAGTCGCTAGTGACTAAGGCCTAGTGCCTAGGGAGATAAGACGTGGCGTTGAAAAATCTGTATTTATTCAAGCGATTAACATTTCTCTATCTGCATTGAAAACACCCAATTCTTTTGGTCCCCGCATCCCCAATCTAGGCCCTAAGCACTAGGCCCTAAGCACTACAAACCTATGCCACACGCCCTGATCCTTGGCAATCCGTACAGCGGCTCGGGGCCGAACCGTCGGCGGGTCGGTCGGCTGGAAGCTGCGCTGGAGGGCCAAGGGGTTCGGTACGCCACCGAGTGGGAACGCGACCGTTGGCCGGAGCTGATGCGCGATGCATCGCCGGACACAGTTTTCATCATCGCGGGCGGGGACGGCACGATCGGCTCCGCGCTGAACCTCATGCGTGATGCCGGCCGGCTCGATGCCCCGTTCGCGACCCTGCCCATCGGCACCGAATCGCTGGTCGCGCGGGAGTTTGGCTTCACGAAAACTTCGCAGATCGCCGCCGACGTCGCCGCCGGCCGAACCCGCCCGGTCGACTTGGGCGACGCCAACGGCACGCTGTTTACTCTCATGGCCAGCACCGGCTTCGACGCCGAGGTCGTCCGCCGTGTCGACCTCTGGCGAAACGACACGCCCGATGGCAGCCTCAAGCGGGTCCACCGCCTGAAATATGCCCTTCCGATGGCCAAGGCTTTGGGGGGCTACCGCTTCCCGCAGGTTACGGTGAACTGCGACGGCCAAACGTTCCACGGCGCTCACGCCTTCGTGTTCAACATCCCGCAATACGGCGGCAACCTGAAACTTGCCGCCGACGCCCAGCCCGACGACGGCCTGCTCGACTTCGTCATCTACAAACACCCCGGCCGAACTCACCTCGTCCGCTTCGGTGCGATGGTCCTGCTCCGCCAACACGCCAAGTCCAAAGCCGTCGTCGCCGGCCAGGCCAAACAGATCACAATCACTCACAACGGCACCGGCCCCGGAACCACTCCGGTCCCCGCCCAGATCGACGGCGACCCGCTCGACCACACCCCCTTGACCATCAAAGTCCTCCCCGCCGCCCTCAATGTCATCGACACCCGCAAGGAACCCGCACGATGAAACTAAACTTCACCTACAACTACGCTTCGACTCATTGCTTTTCTGTTCTACTGCTCTTTTGCTTTACTGCCTTACTTTCAACACCGGCCCACGCCCGCATCTACGTCGATGTGGCTGCCGGCTTCCCCAGCGATGACCCGGCTGAGCTATTCGACGATGACTCGGCCGGCACGGATTACACGTTTGACCTCGACACGAATTCCGCGTTTTATGCCGCCGTCGGATGGGACGCCTGGATCATCCGCAGCGAGCTCGAGGTCAGCTTCCGCGACACCGAAGGAGTGCTGATCGAGACCGACCCGCCCTCGCTGGATGCGGGCAGCGGCAGCTTTGAGAACCTCAGCCTGATGACTAACTATTACCTGGATATCCCCATCCCGGCGACACCACTGGAGGTCTTCGCCGGCGGCGGGTTCGGCCTGGTTATCTTCGACGGCGAGGCGGAAGGCACGGGCAGCCTCGCATCCGGCGAACTTGAAGGCGATGGCTACGGCTTCGCCTACCAACTCCGGGCGGGCCTACTGTGGAATGTCACCCCCAACGTCGGCCTGCACGCCGGCTACCGCTACTGGAACGCCCAAGAAGTCGACTTCGGCGATTTCGAAATCGATGAAGTCGAGATACACAGCGTCGACGTCGGCCTCCGCATCACGTTCTGATATATGAGAAAACCGCCTTACGTCAGCATCTTTCAACGACGTTTAGCGGGTGACGCGAAGCGTCCCGCGGTCCGAGGACGGGCACCTGCGGTGCATCCGCTAAACCTGAGTTCTATAATGAGCTAAATACCTTTCAGCCGAGGCTTGAAGTTTCTTCAATCACCTATGCCCTCAACGATGCGGTCTGTCTCGCAGATTTGCGTACATTGACAAAGGTTTTCGCATTTCGGACTTATCAAAACGCATTATGCTGTGCATTCCAAACGCTTTTCGATTGGAGTCGCAATGTTCAGCGTAAAACCGGGTCGAGGGCCGAGCCTGGCGGGGGCGGTGGGGTCATTATTCGTGGCCGGCTTCGGGGTGGTCTGGATGATCGGCGCGGCGAGCATAGGGGCACCGGGGTTCTTCGTCGCATTCGGCGTCATCTTCGTGATATTCGCTTTAGTCGGCGGTGCGTTCAGCCTCTACAACGCCACCGCGAAGAACCGCTTCTCATCACTGGATATCGTGGACCCCGCCCGAGAACCCGACCCGCTCGACCCGCACTACCGCGATCATCAGCATTCCACGGCATCGCATCGCGACGAACATCCAACGCAAGCTGGACCCACCCGATTCTGCACAACCTGCGGCTCCAAACTGGCCGCCGACTTCGCCTTCTGCCCCGGATGTGGCAAAGCGGTGCAGGCCAGCGACGAGCTTTGAGTCACCCGCGATTTACATCGTGCGGACGATGAAGCTATTTCGAGCGGATGCGGTTTTTGCCGACCCATTCGTCGTACTGCGAACCGTAATCGTCATAAGTGATTTTCCAGACGCGGTCCTTGGCTTCGAGCACGGTCGCGGGATACCAAACACGCTTGGAGAGCACCTCGACCTTTTCGTCTGCAGTGAAAGTCGGCTCCTCAACCAGTTCCGCTTCCGCAGGCTTGTTGTTTTGTGGTTCACGGATTTGATCGGCGCCGACCCACTGGTCGTGGTTGCTGTAGAAATCGTCGAAGCTGACAAACCACTGGCCCGGCTTGGTTTCGAGGACCACACCGCTGTACCAACGCCGAGAGGAGAGCACTTCGACAATATCGCCAACTCCGTAGTCTGCTTGGACCTCCTTCTGCTCGGCGACGAATTCGGCCGCCGACTCCTTTACGGCCTCGCGTGTCGTGGTTCTTGTGGCTCGATCTGAATTATCCCGCCGCGCCGCAAGCCTGGCTTCCCGCGCCGCCCGTCGCTGTTGCATAGTTTCATCCTGCGGCGAATCGCTATGCGTGGGTTTAGCCTCTGCAGGTGGTTTAGTGGGATCGACCGTCGGTAGCGGTACATACTCTCCAAGCGATCGCCGAAGCTGAGCTACTTCCGCTTCCAAGTCAGCAACCCTCTGCTTCTTTTCATCTTCACGGAAAGGCAGCGCAGGCTTATTCTTTTCACTGACCAGAAGGCTTTTTTTAAATTGAAGCTGTTCCCATAGCTCTACGGATTGCTTGGTCGCGCTTAGATCAAGCGCTTGGGATTCGGACAACTTCCCGCTAGTGATTCTATTCGACTGAACCTTTTCCAGAGGAACCATCTGCGAGGGATTGGACCGCATATATCGCTTTGTAAAACTGATCTGGTCGCGGAGGCTGTTGATCAGTTCGTGGGTGGGATGCCTTGGCGACGACCACCCGGTGGGCACATAACTTGAAGCTTTCGCGCCGAGAAGTTTGTCGCCTGTTTTGACCATTTCATTCCAGAGTCCCGCCGAGTTCAGAACGGACCGTCGCCATCGGGCTTCCGATTCGACGTTGAATGCATAATTGGGCGGATTGTTTTCATATTTTTCAATGATCTGCTGATCGAGATACTGGGCAATTTCGTAAGCCTTCCGAAATGCAACGTATTGCCGCTCCGCCTCGGCGAATGCGGCCTGGTCCCGTTTGGCTTGGGCGGCTGCCTCAGCCTGCTGCTTCGCTTCTTCCGCCTGTTGCTGCTGGACGAGCACCGGGTCGGGGTTCAGTGCCAACGCATCGAGCACAGCTTCGCCTCGCCATTTGCCGGCGTAGGTTCCGCTGGCCAGCCGCCCGCGGTCGTCCAGCGACACCTTGC
Organism: uncultured Phycisphaeraceae bacterium; assembly: GCA_964523485.1. GTDB lineage: Bacteria > Planctomycetota > Phycisphaerae > Phycisphaerales > Phycisphaeraceae > Algisphaera. The sequence continues at coordinate 17,998 of CAZFZS010000033.1, forward strand.
GAATCGATTCGAGCTTCGCCCGCACCTTGTCGTCGCCATGCTGCTGGCGGGCGGCCTTGAGTCGCTCCTGCCCCCAGTAGACGGCGCGTACCCGAGCTTCTGGCATCAGGTTCAGCACCGCGAATGCCTTGAGGTCATCGCTTCGGCCAAGCAGATAAAACAGCGCGAGCTCGAACTTCGCCGCTTCACTTGGCAGGCCGAGCGCTTCGGGTTTTGCGAGAAACAGCTCCGCACGATGTTCGGCGGTCCGAAGCCGCTCAGCAACCTCCAAAACATGCTCTTGTCCAAATGCATCAAAGAGGTTGGCCTGTGCATCCAGAACCATTTCCGCGGTGGCAGGCTTGGCCCAATCGCTCATCGCATGCAGCAGCAGGAAGTGCAGAAACGCTTTATCAGTTCCGAAATATTCCGCAGACAAACCCGCCTGGCGGAATTCCTCGTAGTCCCGCAATGAGCGATACAAATCGTACTGCGGCATCGCCTGGTCGAGGGCTTCGTAGATCCGGTTGGGATTCTGAATGACCTGCATGATGTTGCCAGCCTTGCTCTGCAGGGTCACCGACCAGCCGTTGAAAGCGCCTCGTGCAGCGTCCGGGATGCCGCCGCCCATTGCTCCGCCGGAGATCGCGTATTGATTCATCATCCCCATCATGGCGGCGCCGTCCTGAAACTCGCTCATCATCCGCGTTATCAGATCGTCGTAGAGGTAATACAGATCACGCTGAAAAAGCATGTCGAGATAGGCCTGCTCGGCGTCTTTCAGCCCGGGCTTGTCGGGGTATAGCGCGAAAAATTGTTGCTCAGTGTTCTCGAAGGATCGATTGAAGTCTGCGGAAGCCTGCCGAGCGTTCTGCAAGCCAGCGATGGCAGCGCCGGTGCCTCGGCCGATGCTGTCGCCAACCGCGGCCCCGCCGATCGTTCCACGCGGCAAGACCATGACGGACTGTGCTGATGCGGATGTCAGTGACCCGTAGCCGACACAAGCGAGAAAACCGATCCCCCAAAACTTGCTGATCAACGAATGTCCCGAACGGTCCATGACTGGCTTCCTCTTGCAAATAAATCTTGAATTCAATGGATTTACGTTAGCTTAACTTCCATCAATTCATCCAGCCGGGCAAACGACGGCGTTCATGGATCGCAGTTACCTCGCAGAAACTCATAACGAAAAACCTGCTGGACAATCTTCGCTATATCGCTCTGGCACTGAGTGTTATATCCCTCGACTTCATATTCCCGCATAATTCGGTCGATGATGACCATGGCGGCGTAGATCGTCTGCGCGATCCGAATACCTGTGTATATGGAAGAAATCGTGGATGGTTTACTGCTTAGCTACTTGATCCTGCAGTCCCTGCCCTTGCTGTATCTATTGGGGTTGTCGCTTTATCAGATTTTTCTGGTGTGGACTTATCGGCGGCATCGTGGGCCGGACCCGCAGCCGAGGGAACGGTGGTCGGAGGACGAACTGCCGCGGGTGACGGTGCAGTTGCCTTGCTACAACGAGGGCGAGTTGGGGGTGCGGATCGCGCGATTGGCGGCGGATCTGGATTACCCGATCGAGCGTCTGCAAATTCAATTTCTTGATGACTCGACCGACCCGGCCAGCAGTGCCATGGCGATCGAAGCGGTCGAGCAACTGCGTGCTGAAAAGCCCGGCCTGGATATTCAATACATCACACGCCCGGACCGCAAGCGATTCAAGGCGGGCAGCCTGGCGGTCGGCACGGCTCAGGCGACCGGCGAGTTCATCGCGATCTTCGATGCGGACTTCATGATCCCGCGCGATTTTCTCCGCAACACGTTGCACCACTTCACCGACGCGCAGGTCGGCGTGGTGCAGGCAAGGTGGTCGTATTACAACCGTTACGACTCGTTTTTCACCCGGCTGCAGGCGGAGAAGCTCGATACCCACCAGATGTTCGACCAGACCGCAAGGGGACACCTGGGCTTCGCGCCGATCTTCCATGGCACGGCTGGGGTTTGGCGGGCTAAGACCATCGAGGAGGCTGGCGGCTGGGATGTGGACTGCGAAGTCGAAGACGTCTGGCTGACGATCCACGCGGTGTCGCTGGGCTACCGGTTTGTCTACCTCGATCACCTGCGGATCGAATCGGAACTGCCCGAGACGATGCTGGGTTTTATCGTCCAGCGGATGCGGTGGAAGCGGGGCTGGACGCAGATCGCGGGCCTATTGACAAAGAAGATGCTCACTTCCAAGCTGCCATTGGTGGCCCGGCTGGATATCCTGATCCGGTTCCACGCGACTTGGGGCAACATCAGCGGGATCATCATCACCTTCGGCATCCTGCCGTACTTCATGGCGGCGGCCTACCTCGGACTGATGCTGCCGGCGACGGTCGGCTATCTCCTGCTTCTGGCGCTAAACCTCGCGATACGCATTATGGAGGCAAAAACTTTAAGCCAAGATGCTGCGACTGACCCATCGCCCAAGCTGTTGCCTTGGCCGATGCAGTATGCACCGCTGGGTTACATCCTGGACATGGGCATGAACTACCCCATGATGCACGCGACGATCGAAGCCATCCGCGGCAAGCGCAGCTGGGCGGTGACGCCGAAGAAGGGTTCGTTGGTCAGCGGGGCGGAAGCCGGCGGCAAGAAGAAAAAGACGCCGGCCTGGATATGGGGGGCGATTTGGATGGGCGCGGCCGCGGTCGCGTTGACCGTGGTTTCCGGGCTTTACTTCCACCCGCTTGCAGCGGCGTTTTATATTGTGCAGGCGGCGGGCTGTTTCTGGGTGGGCGTGCAGAGTCTGATCGAGTTTCGTGCGGCGCAAAGCCCCTCGCCGTCGGCCGCCGTGATGCAGCCGCCCAAAGCACGGGAGCCTATCGCCGCCTGAGAAGCAGAGCATTCGTCCGGCAGGCTGATTGAGTCCGATCAGTTGGCCCGCATCCTCATCCCTGATGCCAGCACATCCCCCCGCCGAGCACGCTTTGAAGCTTGATGCAACCGATCCGCGGCCAGGCGAGCTGAGCGTGGGTGTGGTCATCCCGGCCCACAACGCGGCGGCGACGTTGTCCGCTTGTTTGGATGCGATAAAAAATTCCAGCCGACTTCCCGACCGGATCGTGGTGGTGGACGATGGCTCAACGGATAACACAGCCGAGTTGACCCAAGCGGCGGGGGTGGAGGTGATCGCGACGCCCGACGGCCCGATCGGCGGGGCGGCCGCCCGCAACCTCGGGGCAAGGCATGTGCTGACCGACCTGCTGATCTTCATTGATGCGGATGTCGCGGTGCATCGCGAGACGGTCGAGCGGTTCTATCAAAGATACCTGCAGCAGCCGGACGTCGATGCGATGTTCGGCAGTTACGACGATTCACCGCCGCAGCGGAACGTGGCCAGCCTGTTTATGAACCTTCGCCATCACTGGGTGCATCAGCACAGCGCCGAGCAGGCGTGGACGTTCTGGAGCGGCTGCGGGGCCGTCCGCCGATCGGCCTTCGAGGCGGTGGGCGGGTTCGACGTGACGATGCGTGGTGTGTCAATCGAAGACATCGAACTGGGCATGCGGCTGTGGCGAGCGGGTCGCCACATCATCCTTGACCCGGCGATCCAGTGCACGCATCACAAACATTGGACGATTCGCCAAACGGTGCGGACCGATATTTTCGCCCGGGCGATCCCGTGGACCCGGCTGTTGCTGCGGCATCCGGACCTGCCGGCCGACCTGAATCTCGGCTGGTCGACAAGATTGTCAGCCATGCTCGTCTGGCTGCTTCTGCCAACGATTCTGCTGGCGATATGGACACCCTGGGCGTGGGTCGGCGTCGCGTTGATCCTGTTGTTGGTCATTGGGCTGAATGCGGATTTTTATGGTTTCTTGCTCAAGCGATGCGGTTGGCGGACGCCGGGTGTCGTGGCAATGCATTTTCTATATCTCGCCTACAGCAGTGCGGTCTTCGGCGTGATGCTGATCAACGATCGGCTCAGCGGCGGGGCGGATCGGCGGGTGCAACTGCCGACGCCCGATGCTGATTTGAAGCCGAGCCCTGTCTCCAGTGAGTCAGGCGGATGACAACGCAAGTGACCCACCCAGCAAAGACGACCAGCCGGTGGCCCGAGGTCCTGATGGTGCTGGGCTATGCCGTGATGGTCGGGGTTGGGCTTTGGCATCACGAGATTTGGCGGGACGAGGCGCAGGCCTGGATGATCGCGGTGCAGAGCGGCAGCCTCGGCGAACTGCTGGCTTGGCTGCCGATCGAGGGCCACCCCCCAGCGTGGTATTTGCTGCTCTGGATCGTTAGCCGAGTCAGCGAAGACCCGGCGGCGATGCAGATTCTGCACGGCATCATCGCCACCGGCGTCGCGGCGGTGGTCGCGTTTGCCTCGCCGTTCACTCGGCTGCAAAAAGCCTTGCTGATCTTCAGCTACTACGGCCTATACGAGTATGGCGTCATCAGCCGAAGCTACAGCCTCGGCGTGCTGTCGCTTTACGGGGCGGTTGCACTTTACGGACAGGCCGTGCGGCGACCCCGGCCGACACTCTGGCTCATCGCCAGCGCGACCGCGCTGCTCATCGCGGCCAACACCAGCGTCTACGGCATGTTGCTCGCCACGGCGATGGGCATCGGCCTGATCAGCGACATGTGGATCAGAAGGCGGGGTCTGCGGGCGATCTCGCTGCGTCGGGCAGCGATCGGCCTGGGTATCTGGGTCGGTGGACTGATGGTTTGCGGGTTGCTGCTCGGGCGGTATGCAATGACCGACACGCAGTTCATGAGCCTAATCAATCTGAATCCATGGCAGGCTCCGCCGCTGCTGGGCAACTTCGTGGATGGGCTGGTCCACCTGCCGAATTTCTTCACGCAAGCATTCTGGAGCAACAGCCTGATCCGGCTGGCGGATGGGCCTTACGCGGTAAATCTACTGGCAGGGATCGCACTGGTTTGGGCCGGGGCGATTGCGTTGGGGCTCTGGCGGCGGCCGGCCGCAGCGGTGGCGTTTGTCGTCGGCCTCGGGTTGATGTTCGTCTTCGCGATGGCGATCTACCGGGGCTACTACGTGCGACACCTCGGGCATTACTTCATTCTCACGGTGAGTTGTCTCTGGTTGTATGGCGTGTCGAGTGATAGCGGATCGGTGGGACTTGGCCTACTGCGAAAACTGCATAGCGACCGAGCGGTTCGGCGGGCAAGCCTAGCGTGGACGGTGCTGTTGGCTTGGAGCGCGGCCATCGGGGTGACGGCCTGGGCCTACGACCTGAAATGGCGGTTTGCCGATGCCCAGGCGGTGGCTCAGGAAATCCGGGCACAGGACCCGACGGGCGAAGCGGTGGTCATCACCACGACCCGCACCCCCGGCTCGGCTGTCGCAGCGGAACTGCACCGGCCGATCTATTTCACAGGGATCGCCGACTGGGCCGGTGCCATCGACTGGGACCTCTGGCTGACCCAAGAGCAGGACCGCACGATCGATGAAGCGCTCGGCCTACTCCGTTTACCCAATCAAAACGGTTCGCCCCACCCGCCGATCTTCCTCGTTACCGGCCCCGATATGCCGCCACCCGGTCGGCAATACAAGCTTGAACCGCTCTGGCAGGACACCCCACCCATCGTCCAGGTCGACCAACTCCGGCTGTACCGCTTGATAATCGCTCCTGAATTTAAGCCCGCCCAGTGAGAATCTGATTGAGTGTCCCGGCTCTGGATTTATCGGATATGACGAGGCTTCACACGGCCAAACACTCCGGTCTAATATTGCGGTTGATGCGGTCAGATTCCGATTCATTTCGGCTGATTCTGCCGCCCCTGAGAAACGACGGACCGTTGAGAATCGGGGCGAATTGTGCATGTAGTGTGGATAAATGCTTCGTTTGAAGACTTTTGCGGAATATCGAGGTGGGTGCATAGGCAATTCTCGGGCCATAACCGATGGATAACGGCTTTGTCAAGAAAATTTTTCGGATACCCCCTTGTGGACTTTAATTTTTTGGTCTACAATGTTTCGTTCGCGGTGTGATCGGGCCCGATCCTTAAATAACCGACTTCTTCTTTTTTCCTGGCAAGCGCGAGGACCTCGATGCTTCTGACTTCCGTGCGCGACTTCTCGAAGCGTGGCGACGCCCTACCCATCCCTAACTTAGTCCGTGTCCAACAGGTCGCTTACGAGCGGTTCCTGCAGGCTGACCTTGCCAAGGACGACCGCGACCCGCACGTCGGGCTCGAGGGTCTGCTGCGTGAGGTATTTCCGATCGTGTCCTACGACGGGAACATGCAGCTGGAATACACGGATTACAAGCTCGATCCGCCGCGGTACACGCCGGACGAATGCCGTGAGCTGCGGCTGACCTATGGCATGCCTTTCCGTGTCGGCGTCCGCCTGGTCCGCAAAGACGTGGCCGAGATCCCCGAGGAAGAAATTTACCTCGGCGAGATCCCCGTCATCATGGGCGGCGGCGAGTTCATCATCAATGGTGCTGAACGCGTCATCGTGAACCAGCTGCACCGCTCGCCGGGTGTGGACTTCTCGATCGCCTCGGCTGAGGCGGACCGGCCGCTGCACTCGGCGCGGATCATCCCCGAGCGTGGCTCGTGGATCGAGCTGGAGGGCTCCAAAAAAGACGTCCTGCAGATGCGGATCGACCAGTCGACCAAGATCCCGTCGACGACATTCCTGCGGGCGTTGGACGAGGATTTCTCCACGACCGACAAGCTGCTCAAGACGTTCTACGACGTGCAGACCATCAAGGTCACCCAGGCCAAGCCCGAGCACTACGTCGCCTCGCCGATCGTCGATACCGACACCGGAGAGGAACTCGTCGCGCTGGGTGCTCAGATCGGCGACAACCTCGACGCGGTCGTCGGCAGCTCGCTCAAGACCATCGATGTGATCTCCAACGCGTCGGACATGCTCATCCTCAACACGATCGCGGATGAGAAGCAGACCCACCTGCCCGAAGGCCTGGACGTCACCGAACACGAAGCCGCGCTTCTGGCCCTGTACGCCCGCCTCCGCCCCGGCAACCCGCCGCAGGTCGAGAAGGCCCGTGCCTTGTTCGAAGAAAAGTTCTACGACGAGAATCGCTACCGCCTCGGGAAAGTCGGCCGATTCCGCATCAACCGCAAGTTCGACATGGACGTCTCCGAAGACGTCATGCACATCCGGGCCGAGGACTTCCTGGAAGTCATCAAGTACATGCTGGACCTGCGCAACAGCCGCAACAAGGCCCACATTGATGACATCGACCACCTGGGCAACCGCCGGCTGAGAACGCTCGATGAGCTTGCTGTTGAAGAGATGCGTAAGGGCTTCCTGAAGCTTCGCCGCACCGTGCAGGAGCGGATGAGCGTCAAGGACCCAGACGAACTCTCCAAAGTCGCCGATCTTATTAACAGCAAATCTATCAGCAGCGCGATCGACCACTTCTTCGGCCGGGGCGAGCTGTCTCAGGTCGTCGACCAGACCAACCCGCTGTCGCAGCTGACGCACGAGCGTCGCCTCTCAGCCCTCGGCCCGGGCGGCTTGAACCGTAAGCGCGCGGGCTTCGAGGTTCGGGACGTACATATCTCGCACTACGGCCGAATCTGCCCGATCGAGACGCCGGAAGGCACGAACATCGGGCTGATCGCGTCGCTGGGCATTTATAGCCGCATCGACGAGTACGGCTTCCTCCAGACGCCTTACCGCCCCGTGAAAAACGGCAAAGCTGACAAGGAAATCGTCTACCTCCGTGCAGACGAAGAGATGAAGGTCACGCTCGGCCCGACCGACGCGGTCGATGTCGATGGCAAGCTCATCGACGGCCACGCCTTGGCTCGTGTTGACGGCGACCTGGCCCAGGTCAACTCGTCGCAACTGGATTACATCGACATCAGCCCGAAGCAGATCGTCGGCGTTTCCGCCGCGCTGATCCCTTTCCTGGAGCACGACGACGCGAACCGCGCGTTGATGGGTTCGAACATGCAGCGCCAGGCGGTGCCGCTGATCATCACTGAGCCGGCCTACGTCGGCACGGGCATGGAAAAGGAAGTGCCGAAATACTCCGGCATGGTCGTCCGGGCCAAGCGGCCCGGCACGGTGACCTACGTCGACGCGATGAAGATCGTCATCGACAACGCAGATGAGTACGAGCTGCGTAAATTCGTCGGCCTCAACGAGCGGACCTGCCAGAACCAGAAGCCGATCGTCGGGCTGGGCGAAAAGGTCAAGGCCGACCAGATCATCGCCGACGGCGCCGCGACACATCAGGGCGAGCTGGCCCTGGGTAAGTCGGTAATGGTCGCGTTCAACACCTTCGACGGCTACAACTTCGAAGACGCCATCGTCATCAGCGAACGGCTGGTCAAGGAAGACGTGTTTACCTCGATTCACATCGAGGAGTTTGATGTCGAAATCCGCGAAACCAAGCTCGGCCGTGAGGAATTCACCCGCGACATCCCGAACGTCAGCGAGAAGATGCTGGGCATGCTTGATGAGCACGGCATCATCCGCACCGGTGCTCGCGTCACGCCCGGCGACATCCTCGTCGGCAAGGTCAGTCCGAAGAGCAAGTCCGAGCTGACGCCGGAAGAAAAACTGCTGCACGCGATCTTCGGCCGAGCGGGCGAAGACGTAAAGAACGACTCGCTGGAAGTGCCGGCCGGCACCGAGGGCATCGTCATCGGCGCCAAGCGGTTCAGCCGACGCATGCACCTCAATGACGACCAGAAGAAACAGCTGCGTCGCGAGATGCGTGAGTATGAGCAGGAGATGGACGACAAGGCGGTCGGCCTGTTCCGCGAGTTCGTCGATCAGGTCAACGAACTCACCGGCACGCAGATGGTCGACCCGTCGACCCGTCAGAAGGTCGCCCAGTCTGACATCACGGAAGTCGTGATGGAGCAGATCAGCGACTTCTCGTTGAAGTGGGTCAAGGGAAACAAGGAAATCAAGGAAGAGGCCGAGCAGGTCTACAACCAGTTTTGGCCACGCATCCAGGCGATCGAGAAGGAAAAACAGCGTCGGCTCGCTCACATGAAGCGTGGCGATGAGCTGCCCTCGGGCGTGCTGGAGATGGTCAAGGTCTACATGGCCACCAAGCGGCCATTGAGCGTCGGTGACAAGATGGCCGGTCGGCACGGCAACAAGGGCGTCATCGCCCGGATCGTGCCTATTGAAGACATGCCGTTCCTCGAAGACGGCACGCCCGTCGATGTGCTGCTCAACCCGCTGGGTGTGCCCTCGCGAATGAACGTCGGGCAAATCCTCGAGACCCACCTCGGCTGGGCGTGTCAGGTCCTGGGCTTCCAGGCCATCACCCCAGTATTCGACGGTGCGACCGAGGATGAAATCCACGCAGCGATCGAAGAAGCGAACGAACACGTCGAGAAACGCTTGGCTGAAACCGGTGGTGCTCATGGCGACCGCGAATTGCTCGCCCGCATGCCCAAGACCGGCAAGATTCAGCTCTACGACGGCCGAACCGGCGAGCCGTTCGACGAGAAAACGACCGTCGGCTTCATGACCATCATCAAGCTGCACCACCTCGTGGACGACAAGATCCACGCCCGAGCCACCGGCCCGTACAGCCTCATCACCCAGCAACCGCTGGGCGGCAAG
>CAZFZS010000034.1:0-22826 GCA_964523485.1 uncultured Phycisphaeraceae bacterium
CACGCTAATGATGTTCTGCGACTTGAGGATAGGCACTTCGAATTCCTGCCAATAGGAAGGTTGGCCGGCGTCGTCCTGTCGCTTGATGCGGGCGGTGAAGGTCTTGGTTTGGGGGTTGGGTGCGATCATTTTGATTGGCTACAAAAATTCACAAGAGGTCACAAAACGAAAACGAATCCTCTTTGAAAATTTTCTTGTGAGTTTTTGTGCTCCTTATTAGCGATTGTTAAATCAGTCTTTCGCGTCGGGGTTGCCGCCGTCGGGGCCGGAGTATTTGGTCATGTCGTCGGGCATGGCTTTATCGGGGTTGGGTTGTTGGGAGTAGCCGCCGGCGTCGCTGCCGGGCGGCAGATTGGTGCCTTCGCTCTCGCCTTCCGCGACAACGCCGGCGGCGACAGGTTCTCCTGCCGAAGGGGACTCCGACTTGTCACTTCCGGGGGTGGCGTCGACTTTGCCATACGTCCGGGCTCGCAGCGGGACCAGGGGGCTGGGTATATCTTCCCATTCGATGACCGGGCGGTCCGTCTCGGCGTCGTAGCGGACCTTGGTGGTTTTATGGAACTGCTCGTCGTCCCGCTCGGTGTAGTCGCTGCGGTAGTGGCTGCCGCGTGATTCCTTGCGGGCGATCGAGCCTTCGACCAGGGCGTCGCCGTAGGCGAGCATGTCGCCGACGGCCCGGGCGAAGCTGATGTTCTGATTCGTGTGCATCCCCGTGTCGCTGATCTTCAGGCTCTTGTACTGCTCGCGGAGCTCTGCGATTTTCTCGCGAGCCTGGAGTAGCCGGGACTCTTCCTTGACCACGGTGCAGGCGGCGGTGAGTTCCTCGCCGAGCTGGCGGTGAATCTCGTAGGGATTGTTCTCGCCCTGGTTCTGAATTAGGTCGTCGACAAGCTTTTTTTCTTTGGCGACAGCGTCATCGAACAGCGCGTCGGGCAGTTGGCTGGCGGGCGTGCCGTGGTCTTCGTGGGCGTAGTTGTGGACGGACAGGCCGTTGAACAGGCCATCAAAGATGCAGGACAGCAGGGCGTTGGCGCCGAGGCGGGTCGCGCCGTGGTAGGAGTAGTTCGCTTCACCGAAGGCGTAGAGGCCGTCGATGTTGGTCATCATGTTCCGCGGGTGGCCGAACGCCATGCCTTGGTTTTTCTCGCGTTTCGGCGAGCTGGCCGGCGTGATCTTGTCGGTCTCGGGGTCGTAGGGTTCGTAGCCCGCGTAGAGCCCACCCATGGTGTAGTGCACCGCGGGGAAGATTTTCATGGGCATCTCACGCGGATCGTCGCCGGTGAATTTCTCGTAGATCTCGAGGATCGCGGCGAGCTTGTCCTTGGTCGCCATCGGCAGGTGCGTGATGTCGAGGTAGACCATGTTGCCGCCACCCAGGCCCATGCCTTCCTGACAGACCCAGAAGATCTCGCGGGTGGCGATGTCGCGCGGCACGAGGTTGCCGTAATCAGGAAACTTCTCTTCGAGGAAATACCAGCGTTCTTCTTCGGGGATGTCCAGCGGGTGGCGATCGTCGCCTTTCTCGCGAGGGACCCAGACTCGGCCGCCCTCGCCGCGTGCGGACTCGGACATGAGTCGGCATTTGTCTTCCCCTGGAATCGCCGTCGGGTGGACCTGGATCATTTCAGGATTACCCAGGTAGGCTCCGGCCTTGTAGCAGCGGGCGGCGGCGGCGCCGTTGCAGATGACGGACATAGTGGACTTGCCGAACATCACACCGTTGCCGCCGGACGCCATGACGACGGCATCGCCGCGGAAAGCCCGGATTTCCATCGACCGCATATCCTGAGCAACGATGCCTTTGCAATGCCCTTCATTATCGAGCACCGGGTTGAGGAATTCCCAGAATTCGAACTTGCGGACCTTGCCTTCTGCCTCGTAGCGGCGGGCCTGTTCATCCAGGCCGTAGAGCAGTTGCTGGCCGGTCGATGCCCCGGCGAAGTGGGTGCGTTTGAAGAGTGATCCGCCGAATAGCCGCAGGTCACGCATGCCCTCGGCCGTGCGGTTGAACGGCACACCGATGCGGTCGAGCAGGTCGATGATCCGCGGGGCCCAGTGGGTCATTTCGTAGACCGGCGGCTGATGGTTCAGGAAGTCGCCGCCAATCAGCGTCTCGTCCATGTGCTGCCACTCGGAATAGCCCTGCTGGCGGGCAACATCGTTACAGGCGTTGATGCCGCCCTGGGCACAGACCGAGTGCGAGCGTTTCACCGGCACCATCGAGAACAAGTCGACCGGCGTGCCGGCCTCCGCAATCCGCACCGCCGCAGCCAAGCCCGCCAACCCGCCGCCGACGACGATGACACGCTTTTCGTTTTTCTTAGTCTCAGCCATGATTCACCATTTTAGGCAAGGGGTTTTTGAGTCAGGCGTCACGCAAAGGCCGCCAAGGGTCGTAAAGAACAATAAATTGGATTCGACCTGAAATCGCCTGCAGCCAACGGTCTATTTAAGGTCTCAAACAATTGATTCCTTAGCGTTTCTTTGCGTCCATCGTGTGAATTAGTGCTCAGTCCACGCGGTTCGTCACATCGATCTGTGCATCCGGCACGATCAATTTGAACGCTTCCATCTGCGCGGGCGTCATGTCTTCGCCCAAGTCGTAGGCCAAGGCGCCATAGATCGCGGCGATGGTGAAGAACGACAGTACGAGGAACAGGCCAGCGCAGACGTAGCCCCAGCGTTTCATGGCGGATTCGGAGATGGTCAGGCCCCAGGTGATGGCGGCGGTCCACAGGCCGTTGGACCAGTGGTAGACCGCGGACATCGCGCCGATGAAGTAGAAGGCGACGACGACCCAGCTGATCTGCAGGGCGTAGGCGGTCAGGGGCATGGACATCGGCACGCCGTCATATTCATGTTCGATCTGCGGGCCGGCCTCGGCGTCGGTGTAGATGTATTCCGGCGGGTGGGCGTAGAACGGCGTGAACCAGCCGAAGAAGTCCCAGCGCCAGCGCAGCGTCGCGATATGCAGGAAGATGAAGACCAGGGCGATGATCCCGGTGACGCGTTGAAGGGTGTATCGCCAGTTGTCGGCATAGGGGTAGTTTCTGACGTTGCCCACGCCCGAGCGGGTCCGCATCATCAGCCAGATGCCCAGGATCGCGTGGAAGCCGATGCCCGCCCAGAGGCTGATCTCGATGATCAGCAGGCCGGGGATCGAGTGGATGAAATCGACTTCGTGCTGAAAGGTTTCGCCCTTGTCCGGCCAGGCCATCTGGGCGTTGGTGAACAGGTGGCCGATGACGAACAGGCCGACCGGCACGATGCCCGAAAGCGAGTGCAGCCGACGGATCAGGGAGTAGTGTTTGTCGATCAGGCTGGGTTTAGCGTCTGTCATTTTTTGTAGTGCTTAAGGCTTGGTGCCTGGTGCCTAGGAGATGATGGAGCGTTTTTAATTCTTAGAGGTCGTCTTGTTGTGATCGTGTGGAAGGCTGAAGTATCGCATGTCGTAGTGCTTTACTATGCCCAAGGTCCCACTCACGCTCCGCGTGACGCCTGCACGACCTGCACATATCGGCCACGCAGTTCGTAAAGCGTCGAATTGAGCGCCTGGGTTTCTTCGTCCGTCAGGTTGCCTTTGGTTTTTTCTTCAAGCACCGCCAGCATGTCGATCTGATGTCGGGCGAGATCGAGGTCAAGCGCGGGTTGGCCCGAGCGGGGATCGGCAATCATGCCTAGCGCAAAAAGGGCAGTGGTGACAAAGGTGCTCAGCAGCGTCTCGAAGTTCGCGGGCGGCAATTCACCGGGCTTGCCGGCCCCGGAAGTGCCCCCAAAAGGGGCCGAGGCATCGGCTGCATCTTTCGCATCGCCGGTCGATTTCGACTGCTCGGCCAACCGCTGTTTCTCGGCCTGGGCCTGGGCTTTCCAGTCGCTGTCGATCTGAATTTTCGGTGGATCGTTCGAGGGCTCTGCTTCAGACATATCGGGCTTTCAATGGAAAGAGCGTGGAGTATAGGAGTCGGTTCACCGGCCCGCCAACCGCAGTATTTTTGTGCGGGTTTCAGCACCTGTTGGTTTACGTCGGGCTTGCTACACTCGCAGCCATGTCCGATCCCAACCGCGAAACCGGCAGCACGCTCGATATCAAGTTCAATGACCAGGGCTTGGTCCCCGCCATCGTACAAGACCACGCCACTGGCGAAATCCTCATGATGGGCTGGATGAATCAAGCGGCTCTCGAGCAGACAATCAAGACGAAGTTGGCGACGTTTTATTCGCGTAGCCGAGACAAGATATGGGTCAAGGGCGAAAGCTCCGGCAATACGCAGGAAGTCCTCGAGGCCCGCGTTGACTGCGACCAGGATGTCGTGCTACTCAAGTGCAAATCCAACGGCCCATGCTGCCACGTCGGCTACAACTCCTGCTTTTACCGCAAAATCCTCGACGCTGAAACGCTCGAAACCGTCGAGGAAAAAGCCTATGACCCGGAGAAGGTCTACGGCTGAAATGCATCGCTTCGCTACCAAGGTAACGCTTCGCTTCACCACAAAGGCACGGAGGACACGAAGGGCAAGAAGTAAGGCAGAGAAAACTCAATTGGATTGAGATTACATTCTTGTTTAATTAGCGATTGATCTTGTGAAGTAATCGATTTGTCTCGAAGCAGTCCTGTTTGATCAATACTTCACTAATTGGGGACAATTGCTTCCAACTGCTTTCCGCAGTGCCCTCCGTGTCCTCCGCGGCTCCGTGGTGATGCGAAGCATTCTTCCCTCAAGACAACATGTCGCGTATGGTCAACCACTCCGTCCGGGATTGACAAATTTTGCTCGTCGGCCTGAGTTAGACTTCGGTCATGAAAATCGACGATTCTGTATCTGCATCGACTCTGCTGCCTGACATCACCAAAACATTCGAGCTGGCCGCGGAGAAATGCCGGGCGATTGACAGCTCTTGGGATGCCTCGAAAGGCACGCCGGTCTTCACGGTCGATGGGCAATACACCACACGAGGCTGGACCGAGTGGACGCAAGGCTTTGTCTACGGCAACTGCATTTTGGCGGGCGATGCATTGGGCGACCAGGAGCTCATCGACCTCGGCCGACGGCGGACGGTTGACCACATGCTGCCGCACGTCACGCACGTCGGCGTGCACGATCACGGCTTCAACAACCTTTCGACCTATGGCAACCTGCTGCGTCTCATGAACGAGGGCCGACTGCCCGAGGACAAGTGGGAGCGCAAGACCTACGAGAACGCGATCGCCGCGAGCGGGGCGGTGCAGGCGAGCCGATGGGCGGGCGTGCCGGTGCGGGAGCCTTCGCCTTGGAGTGCGAATAGCAAGAGCCTGGGTTACGTCACGAGCTTCAACGGCCCGCACTCGCTGTTCATCGATACGATGCGGACCATCCGCATCCTCGGCGTCGCCTGGCAGCTCGGCCACGTGCTCATGCATGAAAACGACCGGGCCGCCAACCTGCTCAAACGCAGCGTGCTGCACGGCCTGACGACCTCGCAATACATCGTCTTCCACGGCCCCCCGGAAGCGGATCGTGACTTAGCTGGCACGCCTTATCCGACGTCGCCTTACAACGTGCGTGGCCGAACCGCTCACGAAGGCGTGTTCAACCGGACCGATGGCAATTTCCGCTGCCGATCGACGCAGCAGGGCTACTCTCCGTTCTCGACCTGGACGCGTGGCCTGGCGTGGGCGGTCACGGGTTTTGCGGAAGAACTCGAGTTCTTCTCATCAATCGATGATGAGAAATTTGCCGACGCGACCGGCCTGAATAAAGCTGACGTGGTTCAGGTCTACGAACAAAACGCGCGCGACACCGCGGACCACTTCATCTACGAAGTCACCACCACCGATGGCATCACCTACTGGGACGATGGTGCCCCCGGGTTGGCCAAGCTCGAGGGTTGGCGTGAAAAGGAAGCGGACCCGTACAACGACTATGAACCGGTCGACGCCGGCGCCTCGGCCATCGCCGCTCAGGGCTTAATACGACTGGGCAAATACCTTGGCGAAGACGGCGAGGGAGCTAAATACTTCCGGGGGGGCTTAACCACCGCCCGCACCCTGCTCAGCGACGCCTACCTCGCCACCGACAAGAACCACCAGGGCATCCTGCTGCACAACGTCTACCACTGGCCCAACGGCTGGGACCACGTGCCCGGCGGCCAGAAGGTTCCTTGCAACGAATCCGCCATGTGGGGTGACTACCACCTGCTCGAACTGGCCACGCTCGTCAAACGCCTCGGCGAAGGCGGGGCATACCCGACTTTTTATATTTGAGCAACAAGCTAAAGGCAGCGCTTCGCTTAACCACAGAGGCGCAAAGTTCACAAAGTGCACGGAGTCAATGAAGAAGCAAATTCACGCTGCGCAAGAAATGGAAAAAAACTTTGTGTTCTCCGTGTCCTCCGTGCCTTCGTGGTGAAGCGAAGCGCTGCTCTATCTTGAGAAAATAACCATGCAAAATCATCACGCCATCGTCACCGGCGGCAGCCGTGGGATCGGCCGGGCCATCGCGGTCGGCCTGGGCCAACTCGGTGCCAAGGTCGTCATCAATTACAACAGCAATGCCGACGCCGCCGAGCAAGCCGCCGGCCTCGTCCGCGATGCAGGCGGCCAAGCCTTGACCGTTCAGGCCAACGTCGCATCGACTGATGATCACGCCCGACTGCTCGAGGTCGCAACCGACACCTTCGGCCCGGTCACGCTGCTGGTCAACAACGCCGGCGTCGCACCCAAGGTCCGGGCCGATGTCCTGGACATGCCCGAGGAGTCTTACGACTTCGTGATGGATACCAACCTCAAGGGCCCGTTCCTGCTGACCCAGCGTGTGGCCAAGCACATGCTCGAAACCCCAAAGCCGACGGATGGCCATCCGTCGGCTTTCAAACAGATCATCAACATCTCCTCCATCTCCGCCTATACCGCCCACGTCAACCGCGGTGAGTATTCGCTCTCCAAGGCCGGCATGGCCATGATGACCCAAGTCTTCGCTGCCCGCCTCGCCGAGGAGGGCATCAACGTCTATGAAATCCGCCCCGGCGTCATCGCCACCGACATGACCGGTGGGGTCAAGGAAAAATACGACAAACTCATCCTCGAAGATGAGCGCGGCATAAGCCCGATCCGCCGATGGGGCCAACCCGAAGACATCGCCAAAGCCGTCGCCGCCATCGCCTCCGGCGCCTTCCCCTTCAGCACCGGCGAAGTCATCAACGTCGATGGCGGATTCCACATGAAAACGCTCTGAGTTTTCACAGCAACGTTCAAAGCCGGGGGATGGCCATCCCCCGGCGTTATCATGTCCAACATGTTTGCTGAACGTCTGAAACAACTCAAAAAGCGCATCCGTGATGGTGGCTTTGATGCGCTACTCATCGTCAACCCAATCGACATCCTCTACCTGACGGGCTTTGTCGGTGATGATTCGTGGGCGGTGGTCACCGCGGCCGGGCGGAAGGTCACGGTTATCAGCGACAGCCGATTCGAAGAGCAGATTGCCCGGGAAGCGCCGCAGGTTCGGCTGGTGCTGCGCGAACAGAAAATGACCCAGGCGTTGGCGGAAACCGTCAAGCTGCTGAAAGTCGGTCGATTGGCGGTTCAGGAAACCTATGTCAGCATGGCGATCTTCAATGCCATCGGCAAAGCGCTTGGCAAGCGGAACATCAAAGCCTGGGACGACGGGTTATTCGAACAGCGGGCAATCAAGACGGAAGACGAGGTAGATGCCATCGAGCGGGCGGGGCGGATTCAGCAAAAGGCGTTTCGCGAATTACTGGACTTCATCAAGCCCGGCATGAAGGAGACCGAGGCGGCGGCTTTTCTCGAATACCGCATCCGCAGCCTCGGGGCGGATGGTGTCAGTTTTCGGTCCATTGTTGCGGCCGATGCCAATGCGGCATTGCCTCACGCGATCCCCGGGCCAAGCAAAATGAAAAAGGGCGGGATCGTGCTGATCGACTGGGGGGCTAAGGTCGACGGCTACTGCTCGGACATGACCCGCGTCATCGGGTTTGGCAAGATGAAGCCGAAATTGCGTGACATCTATCAAATCGTGCTCGATGCCCAGCAGGCCGGCATCGAGGCGATCAAGCCCGGCGTCACCGGCAAAGACGTCGATGCCGCCGCCCGCAAGATCATCGAGGAGGCGGGCTACGGTAAGCAGTTCGGCCACGGTTTGGGGCACGGCCTGGGGCTGGATATCCATGAGCAGCCGCGTCTCAGCAAGCAGGCGGAGGAGCCGCTCGAGCCTGGCCATGTGGTGACGGTAGAGCCGGGCATTTATCTGCCGGGCGTGGGCGGGGTGCGGATTGAGGATGATGTGTTGGTCACCGAAACTGGCCATCGTGTGCTGACCGATTTGCCCAAGTCCCTCGAATCCGCGATCATCTGACGCCCGCGGGGCCACGGCGACCCATCGCCTCGCCTCGATCATGGGCAGACTTTAATTAGCCTTGAGCCAATCTTTATGAACGACCTGAAAACCATTCGGCAACTCGTCAAGCTGATGGTCGACAACGATTTGTCTGAAGTCGACCTGGAGAGTGAGAACGAGAAGATCAAACTTAAGCGAGGCGGTCAGGCCGGCGGCGTGTCTTACCTGCCCGCTCCGGCACCCGCTGCCGCGCCGGCCGGCCAAGCCCCCGCCGCTCCGGCAACGCCCGCCGCGGCGGACGACGAGCCCGATGATGACGGCCCCACGATCGACAGCCCGATGGTGGGTACTTTCTACGCGGCCTCCAGCCCTGACGCCGAGCCGTTCGTCAAGGCCGGCGACTCGGTCAAGGCCGACACGGTCATTTGCATCGTCGAGGCGATGAAGGTGTTCAACGAAATCAAGGCCGAGCAGTCCGGCACTATCGCTGAAGTCCTGGTCGAATCCGGCCAAGCCGTCGAATACGGCCAACCGCTGTTCCGGTTGAAGTGAGCTAGTGCCTAGGGCTTAGTGCCTAGGGCCTAGGACAGCCAGGCGACGCCATCCCGGGGCATCGATCGAGACGCCATACCGACTGACATAATGATCTTTACTACAGCACATCGAAGCCCCGAAGTTTTTTCCTAGGCCCTAGGCACTAGGCCCTAGGCACTAAAAATGTTCTCACGAATCCTCATCGCGAACCGTGGCGAGATCGCCGTCCGCATCATCCGTGCCGCTCATGAGTTGGGCATCGAGGCGGTTGCGGTCTATTCCGAGGCCGACCGCGACTCGAAGCATGTGAAAATCGCCGATCACGCGGTGTGCATCGGCCCGCCCGCCCCGGGTGAGTCGTACCTCAAAATCCCGCACATCATCGCCGCCGCCGAGATCGCCAATGTCGATGCGATCCACCCCGGCTACGGCTTCCTTGCGGAAAACGCCCACTTCGCGGAGGTCTGTCGGTCCTGCAACATCGAGTTCATCGGCCCGTCGGTCGAGGCGATGAATACCTTGGGCGACAAGGTCCATTGCAAACAACTCGCGATCAAGAACAAAGTCCCGACCAGCCCCGGCAGCAAGGGCGAGATCGAGGATGAAAAAGAAGCGGTGAAAGTCGCTCGGGAGATCGGCTACCCGGTCATGGTGAAAGCCGCGGCCGGCGGCGGCGGACGCGGGATGCGGGTCGCCCACAACGACATCTCACTGCGCAACGGCATCAAAGCCGCCAAGGCCGAGGCGGAAAACGCCTTCGGCAACGGCACGGTCTACCTCGAAAAGTTCATCGAAAACGCCCGCCACGTCGAGGTGCAGGTCATTGGCGATACCCATGGCAACGTCTGCCACCTCTGGGAACGCGACTGCACGATGCAGCGGCGCAAGCAGAAGCTCATCGAGGAAGCCCCCTGCCCGGTGCTGACCCGCTCCGAGGCCGAGACGCTGTGCAAGTCTGCCGCGCGGTTGGCAAAAGCGGCTGGCTACCACTCGGCGGGCACAGTCGAGTTCCTGATGGACTCGAAAAAGAACTTCTACCTGATGGAGGTCAACACCCGTGTTCAGGTCGAGCACCCGGTCACGGAGATGATCACCGGCATCGACATTGTCAAGACGCAGATCCGCGTCGCAGCCGGCGAGCCGCTGCCGTTCAAGCAGAAGGACATCAAAATTGATGGCCACGCCATCGAGGTCCGCATCAATGCCGAGGACCCGGACCGCAATTTCGCGCCGTCGGCGGGCTTGGTGCAGGAGTTCTTCCCGGCCGGCGGGTTCGGCGTCCGCCTCGAAACGCATTGCCATTCCGGCTACCGCATCCCGCCGAACTACGACTCGATGATCGGCAAGCTGATCGTCCACCGCAAAAACCGCGAAGAAGCGATCAACACCCTGATCGCCGCCTTGGGCGAGTTCCATGTCTCCCCGACCAAAACCACCATCCCACTTCACATCCGCCTGCTGAAGAACGGCAATTTCCGCAAGTCCGAAGTCGATATCAACTTCGTCGAGCGGTTGCTGGGACTCTGATCCGGCAGGGCTTATCTAAACACGCGACTTCGGATTTTCGAAAAAATCGGCATATCCGTTTGCCTTTACCAAAACATGTGATCTAATTCGAGGTCGGCTTCCATAAGACCGGCAAACCTACTTATTCATCGGAGTTGTGGTGTTGTTGAAATATATTGCCGCAGGCGTTCTTACTTCATCGGTTTTACTAATAAATGCAACCGCTGTGGCTGATAAGGTGGAAGTGTTGTTTGGTGATATCGACGGAATCGGAAACGAGACAGATTTTGACCGCACGTTCGGGCTGGATTCGTTCACGATCAATTACGTTTCCAAGAGCTTTTTCTTCGATTATCAAGTGCCCGTCGATCAGGTCGTGACCTCGGCCAAGCTTGATTTAGTTGTATTTCTCCAAGCAACCTCGCCAGCGTCGTTTGAGATGGAATACAACAACACGACAATCGGTAGCATTTTTAGCGACCCGGCGTTGTATGGCAGCAATCAGCGTATCGAATTCGATGTGCCGGTCGGACTGCTTGCGGGCAGTGATCAAGCCGAGCTTTCGCGCGTGCTGCCTGAAAACGATCCGTTCGATTTGGGTGGTGCGGTGGACTACGCCCGGCTGACGCTGACGACCGAAGCCCGTGTGGATCCCGGGGACGGTGGGTCGACGCCGGTGATCCCGAGTCCCTCGGCCGCTTTTGCAGGTCTGGCGATGCTGGGCCTGCTGGCGGGGCAACGACGAAAAAAGTATCGCTGAATCTACAACCGTGGTTTGCTTACCAGCCACACCGATCGATCGACGTCCAAATCACCTCACCGCACTTCGACGACCTGCTCGCGGGTGGTTTCGATAATCGCCAACAACTCGCGTTGTTCCTGGTCAGCGACGGCGAGCTTGTCGAGTGTGGCCTGGAGGCAGCCGACGGCGGCGTCGAATTCGATATTGCTGAATTCACGCTCGGCAAAGGCGGAGCGGATTTCCGGGCCGTCGTAGGCGGCCGGCCCACCCGCGGCGAGGGCGATGAAGGCTGCGACATGCTTCTTGATTTCTGAAGTATTGCTGTTGTTCACTTCCAAAGTTTTCGGGCCGGAGGAGAAGAATCCGCCGCCGATGCCGTCCCGTGTTACATTCACCCGGGGATCGACCAGCACCCGGTCGACCGCATCGTCGACAATTGTCTTGACGCCCTCCTCACCGCCGAGTCGGGCGTAGAGGGTCTTCGATTTATTTTCGGTGTCATCATCGTCAGCCCCCTCGGCCTGGGCCTCCTTGGCCATGACCTGTTCAGCTCGCTGGTCCGCCTCAGCACTGCCGGAGGTCGCGAATTCCTCAGCCTCGGCCGTGCCATCCGCTGCACTGGCACAGCCAACCGCGGCGATCAGGACCGCGCCAATCAGAACCACCACCCCGGATTGGAGCAAAGCTCGGCTGATCCAATAGGACACGGTGGGATGGGCTGCGGAAGGCTGGGCGGACTGAACCGGGGCGCGGTGAGGCATGGCTGGATCTCTCACAAGTCAATCGAAATGTCAGTCAGGCAAAAGAGGGCCTGCCGGATCAAACTAGCTGCGGTCGGCGGTGATCGGCTCGGTCGGGCCGAACCGGTAGCCCGGAACCGCCTGTTGACGGAGCTTAGGCAGGTAAGCTTGGATAAATGCGTTGTAAAGCAGATTATTTATGACTTCGAAAAGGTCGTAATCCAAGCCGGCCGAGTCCGTGGAAAACGGGATGCGGGTCCCAAACTGGTCGCGGGGCTGGTTCTCGAAAATTTCGATGGCGACGCCGACGAGCGCCTCCCATGCCGCCGAGGCGAGGTCGCCGTTTTCGAGGTCCTGCTCATCGCTGTAGACATCTAGATCGCGGAACAATGGCTTAATCATGCCCTCGATCTGGCCGCGGACGGCCGAAGCTTCTATGGTCAGATCGAACCGGCCCTCCTTGAAATCGATCCCGCCATAAACCTGGGCGATTTCGTTTATTTGCGTAACGTCAAAATTGAGCATTTTTATCGCCAGTTCAAACGTCGGGTGATAGCTGAACGGGTCGAACGACGCCAGGAGCTCCAACTCGGCCTGCCCCATGGCCCGGCCGGTCACCTCGACCTGTGTCACCAGTGGTTTGAGCTTGTCCTGCACGTTGGTCAGATCGGTCACGGTGGCCTTGATTTCGGAGATGTAGGCATCAACCGGGACGCCGGCTTGCTCGGTGTAGAAATGCACCTCGCCATCGTCGACCTGCACGCGGTTAATGGTGAACGGCAGCAGGTCTTGAAGCATCTCCAACCAAGGCCCGCCGCCGCCGGTTTGGCTTTCGCCGGACGACCCGCCGTCGATGAAGTTGACGATCGGCCGGGTCATACTCACGTCGCCGACGATCGAGGCGTTCAGCAACGCGGACCATTGCAGAGACAGGTCCAGCCGGTCCATCGTGAGCAGGGGTTTGAGGGTGGTGGCCCCAGCCCCGCGTTTTTGCAGCGTGATCCCGTGGACGGTGTAGGCTCCCCGCCAAAGGCTGATGCTCAGGTCCTCGACCTGCCCCTCGTAAAGCGGGTCGCGGTCGAGGGTGCGATTGACATACCACAGCAGGGCGGGCGCCATGGCAAGCCGGGCGGCGACCAGCAGGGCGGCAATCAAAAGCAGAACGATCACCCAGACTCGCCAACGATGCTTGCTTTTGCTTTTGGAATCGGCTTGTGAATCGCTATCGCCCATCGCTTCAGGAGCATAGGCTTAAAATGATTCGGCAGCGGCGGCGAAATGTTTTCATCGATCATCAGATCAAGCGATGCCATCAGAAGTTCTACAAAACGTTGAAGGTCTGCCAGCTGTGCCTGAACGGCCTTCAGATGGACATAAAGGCACCTTCGGCACGGTGATCGTGGTCGGCGGCAGTTCAACGATGCTCGGCGCTCCCGCTTTGTGTGCCACCGCGGCTTTCCGTGGCGGGGCGGGGCTGGTCAAGATTGCCATCGCCGCGGAATTGATTCCTGCAGTTTTGGCCATTCAGCCCAGCGCGACGGCGATGTCTCCGGAAGAACTGTACGCGATGGATGTCCGGAGCAACACCGTATTGGCGGTTGGGCCGGGTATGGGGCAGGGGCGGGATGAGCGTCAATGGGTAGCACAACTGCTAGCCACGGAACATCCGATAGTTTTGGATGCGGACGGTTTAAATGGTTTGGCGGAGGTTGGGCCAGGCGTGCGATGGGGCGGCGGGCCTCGGGTGCTGACGCCGCATCCCGGGGAGTATCGGCGGTTGGCCAAGGCTTGGCAGATCGATCTAGACCCGACAGACCCGGACCAGCGGCCCGAAGCGGCGGCGTCGCTGGCCCGGGCGTGTGAATCGGTCGTGCTGCTCAAGGGGCGGAACACAGTAATCAGCGATGGGCAACGGTACAGCATCAACACAACCGGCAACCCCGCCCTCGCAACGGCGGGCAGCGGCGACATCCTGACCGGGCTGATTGCAGCCCTCATGGCCCAAGGATTAAACCCATTCGAGGCGGCACGGCTGGGGGCCCATCTACACGGCCTCGCGGCGGACCAATGGGCGGAGCAGTTCGGCCCTTCAGGTATGCTCGCGATGGACCTGGCGGATCGCCTGCCCACGGTTATCAATCAAATTCGCTGAACCCTCAGACAGCACACCTCATCTCAAACGCCCAAGGCTTAAGCCTCGGTTCGCCAGGCGTGAAAATCGTTCAGCGCCAGCAACTGTATTGCAGCAAAAATTCTGCCCGGATTCATGGAATACCTGTAAATCGGTCGATATCGCCTGAGTTCCGATAACGCCCCGCAGCCCCCGCTTCCGAGCGGCCCCGCCTCGCTGCTCACCGTTCACCCCGATCAGGTTACTGGCCACATGTTGTACGCAGATGCCGTCGCCGAACCCAGCTACACGACGTATCGAGACCGCGATCTCACGTTTTTCATGCAGGTCCATCGCGATCAGCGGGCGGCCCGCTGGGCGCTGAGTCTGCTTCGAAGGCATTACCCCGGTGCCCAGCTAATCATCGTCTCCGACAACGATCCGCACCCGGGTTGGGCTGCGATCGCCAAGCGGTTCGGCGGCAGCTACTTCGCTGGCGAACACCTCTACGCCACGGATCGCGGCGGGGAAATCATCCAGCGGATGTTGGATAAGTTTATGCTGGCTCCCACGCCTTACCTGATTAAGATCGATACCGACACCAAGACCCACCGTCGGCTGGGCCGACTGCCGACCGGTCGATGTGTGTTCGGCACGCTCGAGCACCGTACGTTTTCTCGCAATCACCCGATCCACGCGTTGCCGAATATCCAGGGCGGTTTTGTGGGCTACACCCGACAGGCGGCCGAGGACATCTGGCGGTCCGGGGTCATGCTGGATCGAGACCTGATCGACAACCCCAAGGCAACCTATGCGGACGTTCCTGAAATCCTTGAGCGTGCGGAGGGGGGCATGGTGTCGACCGATTTCCTCGTGCGATATGCCTGCCGCAAGTTGGCGATCGACTGCGTCGGCTACAAGGAAGTGAAGTCGCTGTATCGCGGGTTTGTTCGGACGGATCGGCCGGATGAGTTTGCGTTTACGCATCCCCACAAGGAAGAGGCAAATCGCCACGCCTTGGATCACGTGGTGCGAAAATGGATACCGCCACAAGTCCGCGACGGCCGTCGCTGGCTGCAACAGGCCATACGGGATTTCCGCCAACCCCGGCTCAAAGCGCAGCCGGCGGGACAGGCCGCTTAGAGGTACGCGACGAAGACGTCGCGGCTGGACCGGCTGTTGATCTGCAAGCGTAGAACCCGAATCCCGAAATCAGACCCGATCTTTGGGGTTGATCGGGCGGGTGACTTTGTAAGCCCGGTTGCCCTTGTGTTGGCCGAGGTTGCCGATGTACTTGCGTTTGCCTTCGATGGTCAGGGCCAGCGGGGCGGTGGCGGGTTTCTCGGTGAGAATCACGTCGCCGACCTGCAGGTTTGAGAGGTCGGTGATGGTCATCGTGGTCTGGGCCAGGACGGCACTGACATTGAGCCGAGCGGATTCGAGTTGGTTGGCAAGGCGTTTCTTGAGTGAATCGTCATCGGACTGCTTCTTATAGCTTGACCAGTTCTGGCTGGATAGTTTGTCGATGACCGGCTCGATCACCGCGTAGGGGATGCAAAGGCTCATCGTACCGGCCCGGCTGCCCATCTTCAGCTCGAAACCCACCACGACGACGACCTCGTTGGGCGGGACGATCTGGACCAGTGCGGGGTTGGACTCGCTGTCGGTGAGCTTGAAATCGATCGTGGCGACCGTTTCCCAAGCTTCGCGGAGGGCGGCCATGGCCCGATCGAGAATCTTGCTGACCAGGCGGTTTTCGATCGCCGTCAGCGGGCGTTGTGGGATGAACAGGTCGGCATTCGAGCCGCCCAGCAGCCGATCGATCACCGGGTAGATGATCAGCGGGCTCATCTCCATGCAGATCGTGCCGTCCAAGGGCTCACAGCTCAGCAGGTTGAAGCAGGTCGGGTTCGGCAGCGAATGGGTGAATTCACTGAAGGTCATCTGCTCGATATGAGCGACCTTGACCTCCATGATCGTGCGAAGAAAACCCGACAAGGCAGCGCCGAAGTTTCGGCTGAATCCCTCGTGCAGGTTTTCGAGCGCCCGCATCTGGTCCTTCGAGACACGCTCGGGACGGGCAAAGTCGTAGGAGCGGATTTCGACCTCTTCGCCCGGCCGCCGCTTGCGGTTAGAAAAGATCGGCGCATCGGCGTGATCGCCCATCCCAGCCTGCTGCTCATCCGCCTCGACCGCGGCGAGCAGGGCGTCGACTTCGTTTTGATCCAGAACTTCCGCCATCGCTGGGCAGCCTCGCGGGGTAGGGCACGTCCCTTTGTTATCGGGCATCGCTGGCAACGCTCTCCAGCGGATCAGGGGTCGAGAATTTTGGGGTCCGGGGTCTTGGGTTTCGGGCCTGAGATGACTTTTCGCTCTGAGCTAGAAGCCAACGGTCAACAGCTGACAGCCTACGGCCAAGGTCGGGAGTTTATTGTCATGAGATGTAAAACTCCGGAAATCTCACCGATTGGCGGGAATAACGCATCGGCCATCGGGGTTGTTCCGTCACACACCTGACCGTTGTTCATCACTTGCCAATGGAACCCGCGCATGACGTCTCGCCTGCTGCCGTTTTTTCTGATTGCATTGCTGGCTACGACCGGCGTGACTCAAGCGGAGGAGCCGACCGCGGAGGCGCCGCAGCTGATCGCCGTGAAGTTCCATGCGGACTGGTGCGGGTCGTGCAAGGCGATGGGCAGCGTGTTTGAAGACCTGCAGGCCAAGCTTGATAGCGAGCCGGTCTTGTTCGTCGAGCTAGACCTGACGACCTCGGCCGACCGCAAGCAGGCGGGTTATCTCATGACCAGCCTTGGGGCGGAAGACGTCTGGCAGGAGCACGGCTCGAAGACCGGGATGATCCTGCTGCTGGACCCGGAGAGTTACGAAGTTAAGAACAAACTTACGAAACAGATGGACTTCAAGCAGATGGTTCAGGCGATCGAAGGGGCATATGCGGAATAGGGTTCAGCGTCTGGGCGTTAGGTCGATTACCCTGACTGATGTGTCATTTCAGCCGCGACGCGATGCGTCACCGGCCCACTCCGCCTGCGATGCGTCGCATCGTGGTGGAGACGGCAACCTACACTGACAGGCGATGTTTTTGTTTCATCACAAGGACGGCTTGGCTCGCGATCCGCTGACACGGCGGTTTGGCTTTCTCTTGGCTGGTCTGTGTTTGCTGTTTATCCACACGCACGACGCCAACGCCCAAGCCAGCTTGGATTTTGACTTTTCAGCAGGCGTACAACAGCACGAGCCGTTGCCGCCCGGGGCGGTGCAGGCGGCGGCAGGTAATCCGCGGGGGTTCACGTCCGATGCGGTGGTGCGGGTGGCGGTGGCGGCGAGCAGCAACGGCCAACCGATCTCGCCGGGGACGGATTTCATCCTCGCGGTGGTGATGGACCACGCCCCGAAGTGGCACAGCCATACGAATGACCCGCAGGTTCCGCCGGAGCTGGGCGACCCGGAAAACTACATCCGCACCGCGGTCGCGGTCGACCTGCCGCCCGGCTCGCCGCTGACCGCTCACATCGGCTATATCCAATGGCCCGAGGCTGAGACGATCGAGGTCGCATTTCTCGGCGAGCCGGTGCCGTATGACGTGTTCAGTGAAAGGGCGGTGATCTTCATCCCGATGACGGTCGCGGCGGATGCCTCCCCGGGCCAAGCTGAACTCGAGGTCATGCTGGTCTATCAGGCCTGCGATGACACGACCTGTAAGGCCCCGGTCGGCCGAATCGACCCGGCCACCGGCAAGCCAGCGGACGGGCAGATCCTCAGCCTCACACTCGACATCCAGCCGGTCGAAGCGGTTGCGCAGGCCCCGCCTTTGACTGAGCAGGAGCAGGCGGCGGCGGATGCGTTGTTCGGCGGTTTCGACGGCTCGGTTTGGCCGAGTATCAACGCGGGGGTGCGGCCGAGCGCTTCGATCGACTTCGATCTGTTCGGCTGGTCCTTCACCATCGACCCGGCCGGGGCGGGATTCGTGCTGTTGTTGCTCGTCGCGGCCCTCGGCGGCTTGCTGCTCAATGCGACACCCTGTGTCCTGCCGGTCATTCCAATAAAGGCAATGTCGCTGGCAAAAGCGGCGGAGGCGTCGGCCGCCCGCATCACCGAAACCCGCGAGCGCGGTGGTCAAAATTCCGGGGGCGGAGCCTATGGCCGCCTGCTCCTGCTCGGCGGTAGCATGTCCATCGGCATCATCGCGTTCTGGCTGGCCATCGGCGGGGCGATCGCGTTCATCAGTGGATTCGATGCGATCAACAAGCTGTTTCAGTTGCCTTGGTTCACGCTGGGCGTCGGCATTGTCATCGCCGTCATGGCCGTCGGGATGGGTGGTCTGTTTACTGTCGCCCTGCCACGTCAGGTCTACAACATCACGCCGAAACAGGACAGCGTGGCCGGCTCGTTCGGGCTGGGCATCATGACGGCGATCCTCTCAACCCCCTGCACCGCGCCGTTCATGGGCACAGCCGCGACGTGGGCGACCCAGCAGACGCCCGGCGTGGTGCTCGCCACCTTTGTCGCGATTGGCTCAGGGATGGCCTTGCCTTATTTCCTATTGGCCGCGTTCCCGAAGCTGGTCGACAAGGTCCCGCGGGCCGGGGCAACCGGCGAACTGGTCAAGCAGGTCATGGGGTTATGCATGCTGGCCGCGGCGGCCTACTTCATCGGCGTGGGCTGGGCGACGCTTACTAACGACCCGCCGGACCCGCCGAGCCTGATCTACTGGTGGGTTGTCGGTGGGCTGCTCGCCGCGGCGGGACTCTGGCTGGCCGCTCGGAGTTGGCAGGTCATCGCCCGGCCGGCTTCACGCGTAGCTTTCAACTTGCTGGGCTTGAGCTTGATCGTCGGCGGCATATGGCTGGGCAGCGCGTTGAGCAGCCGGGGCCCGATTGATTGGATCTATTACACGCCCGAGCGTTTTGAGCAGGCACTCGCCGACGGCGAGGTGGTCGTGATGGATTTTACCGCCGAGTGGTGCCTGAACTGCAAGGCGATGGAGCGACAGGTGCTTTATACCGACCGCGTGGTCGCGCTCAGCCAGAAGCCGGGCGTGAGTTTTTTCAAGGTCGATATCACCTCGAAGAGCAACGTTGCCGGCACGGAGAAACTCGCTGCGGTGGGGCGGGTGACGATCCCGGCTTTAGTGGTGTTCGACGCTGAGGGCAAGGAAACATTCAACGGCGATTTCTACACCGTCGGCCAAGTGTTAGAAGCGGTTGAGCAGGCTCGACAAGCCACAGCCGACCCGGCATGATGCATCGATGCTCAAGGCCAAGCTCCAGGAACTCGGACTCACCCTGCCCACCCCGCCCAAGCCGGTCGCGAAGTATGACCCGCTCGCGGCGTCCGGCGAAATGCTTTACATCAGCGGGCAATTGCCGATGCTCGATGGCAAGCTGATGTCGGTCGGCAAGGTTGGCGGGGCGGTCTCGATGGAGTCCGCCCAGGCCGCCGCCCGACAGGCGACACTCAACGCCCTGGCTCTGATCGATCGTCACATCGGCGGCGACTGGAAGCACCGGTTTGATGGCATGGCCAAGGCCACGGTCTACGTCGCCTCCGCCCCGGACTTCACCGAGCAACATCTTGTCGCCGACGCGGTCAGCGAGTTGTTGACACAAGCATTGGGCGGTCGCAAGGGCAAGCACGCCCGGGCTGCGGTCGGCTGCGTCAGCTTGCCGCTGGATGCCCCGGTCGAGGTCGAGTTGATTGCCCGCTGGGTCAGCGACATCAGCCCGAGCGACTAGGCCCTGTCGGACAACGAGCCGCGACCGTGAGGGAGCGGGCCCCCGCAAAGCCTTTGCAGGGTGGTTTTTTTAAAACGCTATGCCGCTATGAATGGACAGCGACCGGTCGCTGACGCTCGCGGCTCGTTTGGGGTTATTCGACACGGATTAGTTTGTCAATCAAGTCCACTGGCCCGACCTGCCCGCCTTATCTACGACTGAAAAATCGCCGAAAATGATTTACAGGCGGCCATCGTGTCGCGTTGTGGTTTCATGTCTTGAGGCAAGGCGATCGGGATGCAGGAAACGGCGATCTGGTTCGTGTTGGCCGGGGCGTTGACGGTGGCGGGCTGGTTGGCCGGCCGCTGGTTGGGCCGGGGCTCGCGTAGCCGGGCGGTCTGGGGCATCCTGTTGGGACTCCTGGGTTTGTTTGGCTGGGCCTATCTCATGAAGCACCCCGCCCTCGCGGTGCATCTGCTGCCCTCGTCGATCCTCAGCCGGGTCGAGGGCGTCGGTGCGGTGCCGCTGTTCGCGTTGGTGCTGGGAACTGCCTGGTCCCGTAGCCAAAAGCCGCGGCAGCGCGTCACGGTCGCCTGGGCGATGATGCTCGGTGCGATTTATTTCATCAACGGCGGGATGTGGCTGCTGCAGACCACGCCCACCGCAGCCATGGGCCGATCGATTCAAAGCGAGGCGATCTACCAGAGCCAGGACTACTCTTGCGTGCCCGCTGCATGTGCGACGGCGTTGAACCTGCTGGGCGTCGGCTCGACCGAAGCGGAGATGGCCGAGTTGACCCAGACCCGTCCCGGCACCGGGGCGACGCTGATCCGGGCCCTCGATGGCCTCGAGAAAAAGCTGGCTGAGCAGTCGATCCAGCCTGTGCTGCTTCAGCCGACGTGGAGCGACTTGCAGGCGATATCGATGCCCGTCGTCACCCCGCTGCAATTTGAGGCCACCCGCCAGCACATGGTGACGCTCACCCGCATCAGCCCGGCCGGCGTGTCCTACATCGACCCGGTCGATGGCTATTCCAAGCTCGGTCGCTCCGCCTTTGAGCAGGTCTTCACCGGCCACGTCATCGCGTTTGAATCGCGGTGACACCGTACGAGTCGTGTCACATCTTTGAAAGAAGCGTCGCGGCTTCGCCGTGCTAGAACCGCGCAAATTAATGCGGCAAAGCCGCGGCGCTTCTTTGGTCGTGTTGGTTTGCACTTAAAAAACCCTTTGATTCTTACGCCAAATCCCCCGCCACATTGACGAGACCCCACAAATCCCTAGAATCGCCGCTCTTTCGCGCAATTCACCCCGCACTACGGAGCGATGATTCGATGGCTACTTCCAAAAAGAAAACTAAGAAAAAGACCAGCACCACCCGGGCCACGCGCCCGGCCAAAATGGTCTACTACTTCGGCAAGACCAAGACCGATGGCAACGCCACCCAGCGCGAGCTGCTGGGCGGAAAGGGCGCCAACCTCGCCGACATGACCAGCATCGGCCTGCCCGTGCCCGCCGGGTTCACCTGCACCACCGAGTGCTGCGATCAGTATTACAAGCAAGGCCGAAAACTCCCCGCCGGCCTGATGGACCAGGTCCACCAGGCGGTCAAAACCCTCGAAAAAGAAAATGGCAAGAAGTTCGGCAGCAACACCGACCCGCTGCTCGTCTCGGTCCGCTCCGGTGCCGCTCAGTCCATGCCCGGCATGATGGACACCGTGCTCAACCTCGGGCTCAACGATGAGTCCGTCGTCGGCTTGGCCAATGCGACCGGCAACGAACGATTCGCTTACGACGCTTATCGCCGTCTGCTGAATATGTATGGCGACGTGGTCATGGGCGTCGATCACCACGCCTTCGAGGCCGAGTTCGACAAGATCAAGAAGCAGCAGGGCGTCTCGCTGGACACCGATGTCGATGCCGCCGGCCTGATCAAGCTCTGCGACGCCTACAAGCAGGTCATCAAGAAACACACCGGCAAAGACTTCCCGCAGGACGCAATGAAGCAGCTGGAAATGGGCATCACCGCCGTCTTCAGCTCGTGGATGGTCCCCCGCGCGATCCGCTACCGCCAGATCAACGAGATGACCGGCCTGCTCGGCACGGCCGTCAACGTCCAGACCATGGTCTACGGCAACATGGGCGAAGACTGCGGCACCGGCGTCGCCTTCACCCGCAACCCCTCGACCGGTGAGAACAAGTTCTACGGCGAATATCTCATCAACGCCCAGGGCGAGGACGTGGTCGCGGGCATCCGGACCCCCGAGCCGGTCGAAAATATGCCCAAGACCTGGAAGGCCCCGAACGACAAGACCATCGGCAAGAAGATCCACGCAGAGCTGATGAACATCAAGAAAGTCCTTGAGAAGCACTACAAGGACGTGCAGGACATCGAGTTCACGATCGAGCGCGGCAAGTTCTTCATGCTCCAGACCCGCACCGGCAAGCGGACCGGGGCCGCCGCGGTGAAGATCGCCTGCGACATGGTCAAGGAAAAGCTGATCGATGAGAAGACCGCGATCCGCCGCATCCCCGCGGGCGACCTGACGCAACTGCTGCTGCCCAGCTTCGACCCGGCCGCGAAGAAGAAGGCCTCGGCGTTGACCGTCGGTTTGCCCGCCTCGCCGGGCGCCGCCTTTGGCAAGCTCGCGTTTTCCGCAGAAGAGGCCGTCGAGCGGACCCACGCCGGCGAAAAGGTCCTGCTGATCCGCAAGGAAACCAGCCCGGAAGATGTCGACGGCATGCACAGCGCCGCGGGCATCCTGACCTCGACCGGCGGCATGACCAGCCACGCGGCGGTCGTCGCCCGCGGCTGGGGTAAGTGCTGCGTTGCCGGTGCAGGTGCGATCCAGATCGATGAGAAGAAAAAGAAGATCACCGTCGACGGCAAGAGCTACGGCGTTAAGGATGTGCTCTCGATCGACGGCAGCACCGGCGAAGTCTTCGCCGGCGAGATGGGCACCGTTGAGCCGAAGCTGTCGGGCGACTTCGCCACCGTGATGAAGTGGGCGGACAAGTACCGCACGCTGAAGGTCCGCACCAATGCGGACAGCCCCGCCGACGCCAAGCGTGCCCGCGACTTCGGGGCCGAGGGCATCGGCCTCTGCCGCACCGAACACATGTTCTTCG
>CAZFZS010000035.1:0-16188 GCA_964523485.1 uncultured Phycisphaeraceae bacterium
TGGGGGTTGGGGTTGGGGGTTGGGGGTTGGGAAAGGTGGTTATCGAAAGAGAAGTTTACGTTAATCGATCGCTCGCGAGGCTGATATCTGAACCACAGCGCCAAACTACCAACGATAAACGCCTGACCGACTCGCAACTGCAATTCAGCTCTGGAAGAGGCGGGAGTAGAGCCGGTCCTGATTAGCTTGCATGAGTTCGAGCAGTGGCATCGTCTGGGCGGTGTCATCCAAGCCAGCCTCGGCCATCCCGTCGGCCAGCCGATCCGCTTCAACTGCAAGGCTCGCAAGGACCGCCTGACTTTCGATCGGCCCGATCCGCCCCAGGCGAATACCCGCGGAGGCTGCGTCTCGCATAGATGTATAGAGAAACAGCCGCCGGGCCTCGGTCGGGTCGATATTCAGAAACTGCATGACCCCGCCGAACACCGGGGCGAGATGACCCGGCGTGTCGTTGCCAACAGTCAGCCGACACCACCGCTGCAATTGCGCCGATTCAAAAATTCGCGGCGCCGCGGTGAGCAACGCGCGTCCTTGGGCGACGCTTGCTCGCCTGGCTACATGGTTGGAAAGCACCGCCTCGGCCCGGCAGTCAGCCGACCTGAAGCAATCGATGTCATGGATCACTGCGTTGATCAGCGGCAGGCTGCTATGGGCCGTTTGCCGAAGCACCTCGCCGAGGATGCGTTGAGCCGTGCTTCCCTCCGGCCAGGCCCCATGCCGCCAAGCCGCCTCGAGCCCCGCCGAATGCGTAAACCCGCCCGATGGAAATGCAGAATCCGCCAACTGCCAGATCGTCCATGCATGACTCATGGTGGGTAAAACTAACAGTGCGGGACGATTTACGCTCCCGATAACGGAAATTTTAGAATAAATTAAAAATTTTTTTCATGCAGATTATCTGCGCGTTTCGCGATCATTGTTCATTGATCCGCCTAATTAATAGGCATAACATCCCCCCTATGCTTTCTTTTTGGGGGCTTATCTGGCATGGCACCCATATTGCTCTTGGCTCGTTCGGCTCTTAAGCCGGTATCTCGGGTTGTTTTCGAGATTACAAGTCCTTAGCAAATCGTTAGTATTTTGCTCACACCAATGTCGCCGTTGATCGAGCGTGTGCTTCGAGACGGCTCAACAACATCCAGGAGAGTTCAAATGGGTCGTGTTACGGAACAATGTTGGAAGCCAGCCACCTCGGTGCTCGTCGCGGCCGTGATGGCCGGTGGCGCATTCGATGCGGTCGGTCAGGAAGAGGCTTTGCCCGAGCAAGTCGTCGTGCCCGAAGCGGTTAACGACATGACCGGCGAAAACGTCAGCGGTACGGTCGGTGCCGACCTTTATTCGCACTTCGTTTCCTACGGCTTTGATGTCTGGGGAGCGGGCGATGACTATTTCGATGGCGAAGAAACCTTCAACCCTTATGCCGACGTCACGATTGACTTCGATGCTTTCAGCGTAACCGCCGGCCTGTGGGGCGACGTCAACGACAATGCCGAGTCCGGCATCGGTGGCGACCTGCAGGAAGTCGATCTCTTCGCAGGTATCGATTTCGCCGTGGGCGACCGCTTTGCAGTCGGCCTGTACTACCAGGAATGGATCTACGGCAGTCAAACCGAAGATATCTTCGACATCAACCTCGCTTTCGATGACAGCGATCTGATCGCTGAAGACTTCGCGCTGAACCCCGGTGCGGTCATCCACAACCGTGTTTCGGGTGATGGTCTGGAAGAAGGCACTGTGATCGTCGTCGGCGTCGAGCCGAGCTTCACCGTGCTGGAATCCGAAGAGATGACACTGGATATCTCCGTGCCGATCGCTGTCGGTTATGTGCTCGACGAAGAGTACTTCACCGCTGGCGGTGACGATGGCCTGGGTTACATCAGCATCGGTGCCGCTGCCAGCGTGCCGCTGCCGATCCCAACCGAGTACGGCGAATGGGCCGTCAACGGTGGCATCAGCTACTACATGACCGAAGACGACGTCTACGCGAACCCTGAAGAAGACTTCTTCGTCTTCAATGTAGGCGTCAGCATGGCATTTTAAATTGTCTAACCTCCACCCCCGGCGTGGCTAAGGCCGCGCCGGGGGTTTCGCCGGGCGAGGAATCGCTGCTGGTGTCGTGGGGACACCGCTCCCGGCAATTGTTTTGACCCTCCATACCTTGTCTGACGCCCGATCGGAGCCGATGTAGGCCCCGCAGCGCGATCAGTATGTCTCTGTTTTACAGGAAGAAAGCCCTATGAACATCGGATCCGGACTCAAAACCATCGCCGCCTCGGCTGCTATTCTCGTTTCGGGGTGGGCCGCTCCCGCTGCCTCGGCTGAAGACAGTGTCAAGATCGGTGTGCTCCACTCGCTCTCCGGCACAATGGCGATCTCCGAAACTTCGCTGCGTGACGTCGTGCTCATGGCTGTTGAAGAGATCAATGAAGCAGGCGGCGTCACCGTCGGCGGCACCAGCTACATGATCGATCCGGTCGTCGTCGACCCCGCATCGGACTGGCCGCTCTTCGCTGAGAAAGCCAAGGAACTGATCGACCAGGACGTCGCCGCGATCTTCGGCTGCTGGACTTCCGTCAGCCGTAAGTCCGTGCTTCCGGTCATCGAAGAAGAAAACGCCCTGCTGTTTTACCCCGTGCAGTACGAAGGCGAAGAGCAGTCGCTTAACGTCTTCTACACCGCCGCCAGCCCAAACCAGCAGCTCGTCCCTGCCGCCGAGTACGCCATCGAAGAGCTCGGCGCCGAGAAGTTTTACCTGCTCGGCACGGATTACGTTTTCCCGCGAACGGCAAACAAGGTGCTCAAAGCCTTCCTACTCAAAGAGGGCGTGCCCGAGGAAAACATCAAAGAGGTTTATACCCCGTTTCACCACCAGGACTACCAGACGATCGTTTCGGAGATCAAGACGTTTGCCGCTGCCGGTGACGCGGTCGTGCTCTCGACGATCAACGGCGACTCGAACGTGCCGTTCTACACCGAGTTTGCCAACCAGGGCCTGACCTCGTCCGACTGCCCGATCATCGCCTTCTCCGTTTCAGAAGACGAACTGCGGTCGATGGACACCTCGAAGCTGGTCGGTCACTTCTCCGCATGGAACTACTTCATGTCGATCGATACCGAGGAAAACGAGAAGTTTGTCAAAGCCTTCCAGACATACTGCGAAGAAAACGGCCTGCCCGGTGGCTCGTCGCGCGTGACCGCCGACCCGATCGAAGCGGCCTACTACGGCGTCTACGTCTGGAAGATGGCCGCTGAAAAGGCTGACAGCTTCGATGTCGACGCGGTCCGCGAAGCGGTCTACGGCATGGAATTCGACGCTCCGGGCGGCGCGAAGAAGATGCACGAAGACAACCAGCACACCTATAAGCCGGTCTACATCGGCGAGATCCGAGCGGACGGTCAGTTCGACATCGTCTGGGAATCCGACGGCCTGGTCGAGCCGGATTCGTACAGCTCGCTGCTGCACACCGAAGAAGAACTCGCCAACATGAAGCCAACCGGCGGACCGAAGTAAATCTCCTTATCGCCTACGGACGGTTAACGCCGTCCGTGGGATTTTAAGTCATAAGTTTGCAGCTTCATCAAGGCGAGTCCGGCAAATCTCGCGAAGGCTGAATTGCGGACTTGGCTGAGTTCTGAACAACGAGACTTCGTACCCGGATTCACTTGCGACGTCACTGCCCCATCACGCATGAATCTGCTCGGACGACGGTCTGGCATCTATTCTTGCTGTTCGCAGGTTTGACCTTTGCCTTGCCGGCAATTGGACAGACCGCTAAAGAAGCTCAGCCGGTTTCGACCGAGGAGATTGAAACTGAAAAAACGAAAGAAGCCCAGGAAGCGACAGACGAGATCGAACGCGACATCCTCGATTCGCTTGATAGCCTGACCAATCGCAAGACCGCTCAGGACACCGTCGCCAAGCTGATCTCGTACAAAGACATCCGTGTCAAACGGCTGTTCGAGCGGATCGTTGACAATCAGGTCTATGCTCGCGGTAATGATGTGGTCTGGGCCCCGGTCCTTATCGAAGACGAGCAGGGCGATCTCCAAGCGACATTATTCCCGCTGCTCTCCCCGCTGAAGGACGACGGCTCGCCCGATGCCGAGGCGGTCGAGACCGTCCCTTACAGCGAGCTCAGCCGGTTCCGCGTGTTCCGCCGGGCATTCAATGAGATGCGCGACTCGCTGGCAATCATCGGCCTCGAGCTCGAAGACCCGGTCGAACGCGAGCGTTCCGCAATCGACGTCGGCAACAAGCGTCAACTTGAAGCAGTACCGCTGCTGACCGTGATGGTCGATGAGGACCCCGACCCCGCGATCCGCCGAGCCGCCAAGGAAAGCCTTGCCCTCATCAACGCCTCGGGCAGCAACCCGGATGCAGATGATGCCACGATCGACCAGGCCATCGTGACGCTGGGTGAATTCAAGAGCATCCGTGCCCTAGACCTGCTCAAAAGCCTCCGCGACGCCCCGACCCCGGAAACATCCTCGACTCGATCGAATGCAATCGACACTTCGATCGGTCAAATCGAAGGTCACATCACTTTCACCAACAAAGTCAAAGACGCGTTTTTCGGGCTGTCGCTCGGCTCGATTCTCGTGCTCATGGCCGTTGGCCTGGCGATCACGTTCGGCCTGATGGGCGTGATCAACATGGCCCACGGCGAGATGCTCATGATCGGGGCGATTGCCACTTGGGCCACCTTCGTCTACCTGTTCCGCGGCGATCAGCTTTTTGCCTGGCTGCCCGGTTGGCCCGAGGGCTTGTTGCTCAGTGCCGAGTGGGCTTACGTTGTCGCCTTTCCGATCGCGTTCATCGTCGCTGCTCTCGTTGGCCTGCTCGTCGAGGTCACCATTGTCCGCTTCCTCTACAAGCGGCCGCTTGACTCATTGCTCGCGACCATCGGCGTGAGCTTCATCCTCATCCAACTCGTCCGCAACTGGAAGGGCGACAACCTCGCACTGACCCGACCAGAATGGGCCAGCGGCAGCTTCGAGCTGATGCAGGATGTCACGCTCAGCTACGCCCGGCTGTTCCTGATCTTGCTCTCAATCTTCTGCGTTATCGCGGTCGTCGTGCTGTTCCGCTTCACTAAGATCGGCCTGATGCTCCGGGCCACGTCGCAGAACCGCGAGATGGCCCAGACCCTCGGCGTCAACACCCGCCGGGTCGACATGTTCACCTTCGCGTTCGGCTCCGGACTGGCCGGCCTCGCGGGCTTCGGGCTGTACCTCATCAACTCCGTCTCGCCGCAGATGGGACAGGGCTACATTGTCGACTCGTTCCTGGTCGTCGTGGTCGGCGGCGTAGGCAAGCTCGCCGGCGTGGTGATCTCCGGCTTCAGCATCGGCTTCATCCAGAAGTTTCTCGAGCCGATCGAATGGATCACCGAGCCGATCCGCATGTTCGACGCGACATGGGCCAAGGTCGCGGTGCTCACGCTCGTGGTCTTGTTCATTCAGCGCAAGCCCGGCGGCCTGTTCCCGGAGAAAGGCCGAGCCGCAAACCAGGCCGACTCCAGCGACATGCCCTGGCTAGGCCGACCGACCTGGCTGACCGACGGCATCCTCGGCGGGCTGGTCATCCTCATCGGCCTCGGGCTCGTACCGACGCTCTACCTCACCGGCTATCTCTCCATAGACGATGTCAACAAATACGGCTACTTCGTGACCTACGCGATCTGTGCCGTCGGCCTCGACCTGCTCTGGGGCTACGTCGGCGTGCTGAGCCTCTGCCAATTCCTCTTTTTTGCACTTGGCGCATACGCGATGGGTTTTTATCTCATCAATCACGGTCCGAAAATTGAAGGTATTCCCGAATGCCTTTATTACGTCATGTCCGGCACTGGCGACCTCCAAGCCCCGTGGTACCTCAGCCTTTTTGAGTCCTTGCCCGTCGCCTTCCTCCTAGCGTTATTACTTCCGGGGGTCGCGGCGCTGATTATCGGGGTGATGATGTTCCGCAGCCGGGTGCGCGGGGTCTACTTCGCCATCCTGACACAGACGCTGACCGTCATTGCGCTTCAGGTGTTTCAGAAAAACGACCTGAAGATGGGCGGGACCAACGGCATCCGTATCACCTTCACCGAAGAATTGTTCGGCAACCCGATCGCGACTCAGGCCAGCCTCGCGTTACATGAACAGACCCGGTTTCGCTTGTACATCCTGTCGGTCATTGCGTTGTTGTTTGTGATCGTCGTTGCGAAGCTGATTACGCGCTCGCGTTACGGCCGAGTATTGCTGGCGATCCGTGATGATGAGACCCGGCTGCGTTTCTCCGGCTACAAGACTTGGGTCTTCAAGACCGCCGTATTCGTCGTCGCCGGCATGATGGCGGGACTCGGCGGGGCGCTTTACCTGCCGCAGAAAGGCATCATCACGCCCGGTGATATGGCCCCGTATTGGTCGATCCTCGTCGTCGCCTGGGTCGCGATCGGCGGACGCGGCACGATTTGGGGCGCGGTCCTTGGCGCGATCGGCGTGAGCATGCTTTACAGCTGGATGACCACCAACTACCCCGAGTATTGGATGTTCGCCCTCGGCGGCCTGTTCGTGCTTGTGCCGCTTCTTCTGCCCGGCGGCATCATGAGCCTGCCGATCGTATTGATGAATCTCGTGAAAAACCGCAATGCAGTCACGGACGGAGATGCCACCGACCCGCCGCCGATGTTGACTCAAGGGGGCAAGGCATGACCACCGCCCCACTCGCTGCGGACCCGCATCAGTATGACTATGCCATTGAAGGCCCCCGCCAAAGTCAGCTTTGGCGGCAGCGATACGTGTTGTTTCTGCAGGACATCACAGCGCTTTTCGACGGCTTCACCGCGTTGGACATCAAGGACTTGGGCATCGGGCATCATGAGCTTCGCGTCGTGGTCGGACCTAATGGGGCGGGAAAGACGACGATGTGCGATGTCATCTCCGGGATGACCAAGCCGACCACGGGGACGGTCTATTTCGATGGCGAGATCATCACCGGCATGAGCGAAGCAGACATCGCTCAACGCGGGGTCGGACGAAAATTCCAGATCCCCAATGTCTTCGATTCGCTGACGGTCTGGGAAAATATGCTGCTGGCGTTGCCTGATGGCACGCAGGAGATCGGCAGCAAGGAGCATCTGCGTAAGGTTGATCCAAGGTTTGGCGGGCCGGGCGGCGTCGCGGTGATGAAAGGCGTGCGGTCGTTTCTGCAGGCGGGTGGCCGACCCGGGGCCGAGCAGCGCGACCGCATCGCATCGA
Organism: uncultured Phycisphaeraceae bacterium; assembly: GCA_964523485.1. Taxonomy (GTDB): domain Bacteria; phylum Planctomycetota; class Phycisphaerae; order Phycisphaerales; family Phycisphaeraceae; genus Algisphaera. The sequence goes on from CAZFZS010000035.1 coordinate 7,240, forward strand.
TCCTGACTCGCGTCCGCCTGATCGACGACCGCGACAAACTCGCCAAAAGTCTCAGCCATGGCCAACGCCAATGGCTGGCGATCAGTTCGCTTATTCTTGCGTCGCCCAAGCTGCTGCTGGTCGACGAACCCGCGGCCGGCCTGACCGATTCTGAAACCGCGCTCACCGCCGAGCTGCTCAACGAGTTGAAAAACGAGCATACGATCATCTGCATCGAGCACGATATGGAATTTGTCCGGATGCTCGGCTCGCGGGTAACCGTCCTCAACGAAGGGCAGGTATTGGCTGAGGGTTCACTCGACGAAGTACAAGCGGATGAGCGAGTGATCGAGGCATATTTAGGCCGCTGAAGCGGCCGAGTTTTGGCTGACCATGCTGAATATCCAGAACATCAATTTCGCGTACGGCGGTGTCAAAGCACTGACCGATGTGTCGCTGGTCGCACCCGCGGGGAAGATGACCTGTGTGATGGGCCGTAACGGTGTAGGCAAAACGACGTTGATGCAGAATATTGTCGGACTGTTGCGGGGCAGCGGAACGATCGCGCTGGGCGACCGCGACCTGACTAAGCTCTCCGCCCCGCAGCGTGCTAAGGCTGGACTCGCGCTCGTACCCCAAGGCCGAATGATCTTCCCGAAACTCACGGTCGAGGAAAACCTCCGCGTCGGCCTGCAGGCTCGGCCGGACGTCTCATCGAAAATCCCCGACGACATCTATGATACGTTCCCCATTCTCAAAGACTTTCTCAAACGCAAGGGCGGCGACCTCTCCGGCGGGCAGCAGCAGCAGCTCGCCATCGCACGGGCCATGGTCGGCGACCCGAAGGTTCTATTACTGGATGAGCCGACCGAAGGCATCCAACCCAACATCATTCAACAGATCGGCCACGTCCTGCGCAGCCTCATCGGGCAGGGTGTGGCTGTCGTGCTCGTTGAGCAATACGTCGACTTCGTCAAGGAGTTCGGCGACGATGTGGTCATCATGAATCGCGGCCGAGTCGTCGCGATGACCCCCGCCGACGCTTTGACCGGCGACCTCGTGACCGAGCATCTGAGTGTCTAGCCTGTCGCCCCCTCTACCGTTGAAAGCATTGCCATGCGAGCCTGACCAGGCTTCTCCGCCGGCGGTTGTCAAAGTCGAGCAAGTCGCGGGTCGATCGGTCGTGACACAGTGTCTCGCCACCGCCCCGCTCAAAATCCTCGTGCCTCGACGCAGTTCTGGTGCAGCCCATCTGGTGCTGAGTTCCTATGGCGGCGGGCTTGTGGCCGGCGATCACCTCGCGGTAAATTTCACCGTCGAACCTCAAGCCGCTGCCGTGCTCACCACGCAGGCTTCCACCAAGGTGTATCACGCCCAAGATGGCCGCGGCAGTTCTCAGACACTTGATGCCCGACTCGCCGCCGACAGCCTGCTTGTTGTTGCGCCTGATCCGGTCGTTTGTTTCAAAGACGCGATCTACAGTCAGCGGCAGAGCTTTCAACTCGAGGCTGATGCCTCGCTCGCTTTGTTGGAAACCTACACCGCCGGCCGCTGGGCGAACGGCGAGCAGTGGGCATTCTCGCGATTCGATAGCTGTAATCGCATTGTTGTCAGCGATCGAGAAACCGTGTTTGACCGCGTCGTGTTGACTACGCATGACGTGCTGCGGCACAGCCAACTCGCGACAGGCCGGTTTACGGTCTTTGCATCGCTATATCTCGTCGGCCCCCGGCTTTCGGCCGGCCGTGACATTGCTGCCCGGGCCCTCGCCGACCTGCCGATCGATCCCGCAGCTGACTGTTTTATGAGTTACAGCCCGATCGATCAGCAAGCGGGGGTGCTGCGCATTGCAGCGGGCGATGCGGCGACGATCCGTGAGCGATGCTCGACCGTTCTCGCCCCGTTGGCCTTCGTGCTCGGCGGGCTGCCGTGGGATCGGCGTTACTGACGACCGATGCGATAGGACCTCATTCCGATACGATACGACCATGCACCTAAGCCCCCGAGAGATTGAAAAACTCATGCTGCATCAGGCGGGGTTCCTCGCCCAGAAGCGCCTCGCTCGCGGCCTGCAACTGAACGTCCCGGAGTCGACGGCTTTGATCGCGACCGTGGTGATGGAATGGATCCGCGACGGCAAGCGCGTCGCCCAGTGCATGGACCTGGGTCGGCAACTCCTTGGTCGGCGGCAGGTGTTGCCGGGCGTGCCGGAGATGATTCACGATGTTCAGGTCGAGGCGACCTTCCCCGATGGTTCCAAGCTGGTCACCGTCCACGAGCCGATCGCCCGCGAGCATGGCGACCTCGAACTTGCGCTATATGGCAGCTTTCTGCCGGTGCCGGATGTCTCCACTTTTGCAGAGATGCCCGACCACCCGACGCCGGGTGAGATCATGGCCACCGAGGGCTCGATCGAACTTAACGCGAACCGACCCACCGTCACCGTGGAAGTCACCAACACCGGCGATCGCCCGGTTCAAGTCGGCAGCCATTACCCATTTCTCGAAACCAATCGGGCACTACGTTTCGATCGCTCCGCCGCCTTCGGCAAACGCTTGGACATCCCCGCAGGCACCGCGGTCCGCTTCGAGCCGGGCGAGACCAAGTCGGTCAGCCTTGTCGAGATCGCAGGCAAAAAAATCGTCTATGGCGGCAACAACCTGACCGATGGGGAGATCACGCCGGAAAATCACGCTAAAACGATGCAGCGCGTCGAAAGACAAAAATTTCAGAATACGTAATTTTCATCACCCTTAATTATAGAAAGCAGATTGCGATGAACCTGATTCAAACCCTCGCCCACGCCGGCCACGACCACACCTGGACCCTCGGCGGCGAAGCCCACCACCTGCTCTGGATCGCTGCCGGGATCGCCACCTTCGCCGTAGGGTTGTATTTCGTGCTGAGGAAAAAGCGGGGATGAACTTAAAGAAAAGCAAAATAACTAAAACACAACATCAGAAAATTTTCTGCTTGTTTGTTTTTCTAATTTTTTATTTGCTGCAATCAGCCTCTGTGTTTAATTCGGTACGACTATGCCCCACCACATGACCCGCGAAGCGTATGCTCAGATGTTTGGTCCGACCACCGGGGATCGGGTTCGGCTGGGCGATACTTCGCTCATCCTCCAAGTTGAGAAAGACCTGACGCATTACGGCGACGAGTGCAAGTTCGGAGGTGGGAAAGTTTTGCGTGAAGGCATGGGCCAAAAGGCTGGTGGCGATCCCGACGCGGCGCTCGATGTCGTCATTACCAACGCCCTGATTGTTGATTACACCGGTATCTACAAAGCCGACGTCGGCATCAAGAATGGGCGGATTCACGGCATCGGCAAGGCGGGGAACCCCGATGTCATGGCTGATGTTACGCCGGGTATGGTCGTCGGCGTCACGACGGAAGCCATCGCTGGTGAAGGACATATCCTTACCGCCGGCGGGCTCGATACGCATGTCCATTTCATCTGCCCGCAGATCGCTGACGAAGCTATCGCGTCAGGCCTGACCACACTCGTCGGCGGCGGCACCGGGCCGGCCACCGGGACCTGTGCGACGACCTGCACCCCCGGCCAGCAGAACATCGAATTCATGCTTCAGGCGATCGATAGCCTGCCGCTGAATTTCGGCTTCCTGGGCAAAGGCAACACCGCCCTGCCACAGGGCCTGCCCGAGCAGATCGCCGCCGGTGCGATCGGCATGAAGTTGCACGAGGACTGGGGCACCACGCCCGCCGCCATCGATTGCTGCCTCGGCGTGGCAGACGACATGGATGTTCAGGTCTGCATCCACACCGATACGCTTAATGAGTCCGGCTTCGTCGAGGACTCCATCCATGCCTTCCGCGGGCGGACGATCCACACCTATCACACGGAAGGTGCCGGCGGCGGCCACGCCCCGGACATCATCAAAGTCTGCGGGCAGGCCAATGTCCTGCCGAGTTCGACCAATCCGACTCGGCCGTACACCGTCAACACGATGGATGAGCATCTCGACATGCTCATGGTCTGCCATCACCTTGATAAGAATCTGCCGGAGGACATCGCCTTTGCCGAGAGTCGTATCCGTGGCGAAACGATCGCGGCCGAGGACATTTTGCAAGACCTCGGTGCGTTCAGCATCATGGGTAGTGACAGCCAGGCGATGGGCCGAGTCGGCGAAGTCATCACACGCACCTGGCAGACGGCGAGCAAGATGAAGGATCAGCGCGGCAGCCTTGCGGGGGATAACGAAGCCGACAACGCACGGATCAAGCGGTACGTCGCAAAATACACGATCAACCCGGCGATCGCGCATGGCATGAGCCATCTCATCGGCAGCATCGAGACCGATAAGCTCGCGGACTTAGTCCTCTGGAAGCCTGCTTATTTCGGGGCCAAGCCGGAACTGATTATCAAGGGCGGAGCTATCGCGTGGGCACAGATGGGCGACCCAAATGCATCGATCCCGACGCCACAGGCGGTGTACATGCGGCCGATGTTTGCCAGCCTCGGCAAGGCCGTCGCCAAGCACAGCGTCACCTTCGTCAGCCAGGCGGCCGACCAAGCGGGCGTCGGCGAGCAGTACGGCCTGGACAAATCCACCGAGCCGGTTCGCAGATGCCGTGACATCAGCAAGACCGACATGAAACTCAACGACGCACTCCCGGAAATCGATGTCGATCCCGAGACCTACCGCGTCACCGCGGACGGCGAACCGCTCGATTGCGAACCCGCTGAAATGCTGCCATTGGCTCAGAAATATTTTCTGTTTTAATGCGGCTTAGCAGCTTTCGCTCAACCTCGAAAAGTAATGCACGCCGAGACTGATTCAGAAGTCCCGGAGCGCTTGCGATGGCTCGAAATAGGGTTCATGCCCACCAGCGCGACGAGCGACCGAGGCTTGGCCGCTGTGAAACGCTTGATGCATAGCGATGACCAGCAGGGTTTGGCCTACGGTCGCAAAAGCATCTTCCAAACCAGGTGGCGGCTGCTGGACCGGTTGATCCAAGCCATCTTCATCCATTTCGTCTAGTAGCGATAGCGTCTTGGTGAGCAACCGCTTGTAAGTCTCCAAAACCTCATCGAACGGCGGATAGAGGTCGGGATCATCGCTCGGCTGCGTGCCCCAATCAAACAAGGGCTTCCAGTGAGTTACAGGGTTCGGTTCACCCAGAATGATCTGGTGCATCCTGCCTTCAGCGATAGTGAGATGGCCGAGGATCCAGAGGGCATGGTTGCCGCCGGGCATCGGTCGGGTCAACGGTGCATCCCGCATGGGCTCGATGAAACGCAGGTCACCATCGCCAAAACTCAGCGCGGCCCGGAGGGTGTCGACCGTATTCATCACCCACCACTATATCTGGAAGGAAATGATTCAAGGCTCATTCATTGGCTGGTCTGAAATAAGCGGCGAGCTCGAAAGCAACGTCGGTTTGAGCCGAACCTCAATCGAGACCTTCGTATGCATATCCAAATGAAATACTTGATCGCGGCCCGATACTCAAGCAAACAGCCTGCTCGGCGTCATCGAGACACCGATTCGATCCGTAAAATTTGAATCGTTCGTTGAAAGTTGTCCGCGATCAGGACTGAAACTTAGAGTGTGCCGCCGCTGCCGCCGGCGTTGACCGGCGTGAAGCCTTCACGCATGTAGTTGTTGAAGGTCGGGGCGGTGTAGGTGTCGTCCCAAGTGCCGCGGGGTCGCAGTACCGCATTGCGGAGAAACTCTTCGAGGCCGCCGCCGTCGCCATATTTCTGCATACCGCGTGAGGGATCGTTGTAAATCACTCGGCCGCCTTTTTCGGTCAGTGCACCATCAATCGCGTTATTACGACGCGTCACTTGGGCGGCACCGGTCGACTGGATTTCGCCCTGATGGCTGGACATCCACCAGTCCCAGACGACATTGTCATGCATCTCGACGACGAATTGACCGCCGGCCTTCTGCAGCTCGACCGCGTTGTAGACGATATCGATCGCGGGCATCCAGCCGGCGTTGCCTGCTTTGCGGGCGATGATGTTGCCGGACACCACAGCCTTGGCGGTGGGCATGATTTCGATACCTTTGCCGCGGATTTCAGTTCGGCTGATGTCATCCGAAGAAAGGATGACGTTGTTGATCGCGTTGCTGGGCCGCCAGGTCACGAAGAACGCCATGGCGTTGGAGACGAAAAGGTTGTCGATGATGTCGCCGCCGGGCCGCATCTGAACACCGTGCGAGCCGCCGCGGGTGATCACACTGCGAGATACTGTCGCCGGGCCACAGGTGTATTGAACATATAGATTGTGGTTGAACTTAGTACGCCCGGCACCGGATTGACTGGGGTGCCAGCCGTTGCGGTCAAACGTGCTTTCGATTACCTGCAGACCATCGACGTAGGAAGCAAAGATGCCCGAGGAGTGGCCGACCTTCCAGTTGCTCCATGCGTTGTTGATAATGCAGCGGTAGAGCACAAGATTTTCGATATCGCCAGCGCTGAAACCTTGGAAAACCAAGTTGAAGCTGAAGTTTTCGACTTTGACATCGTGCAGGACGATGTTCTTGCCCTTGCCGATCCAGGCGATGCCGTTCTCACGCGGGGCGTTGGCTCGGTCGTTGGCGTAGGCGTGAATGCCATCAATCCGGACGTTGTCGACGCGGCCGAAGCATTGGATAAAGCTGCCGCCATTGGTGTTAATGATCGGACGATCACCTTCGCCATACACGCCGACATGCAGCGGCTGATCGGGTGACTTGCCGGACTTCTTCCAACTACCGAAGCCGCCGCTGAACGATTCACCGGCCTTAAAAAGGATCCAGTCCGAAGAGCGGTCGCGAATTTTTTCGTAGGCGGCCCTTGCGGTTCGCAGTGGTCGATCGGGACTGGTGCCTGGATTGCTGTCGCTTCCCGAAGCACTGACGTAATAGATCGACGAGCCGGACGGAGCCTCGAAAGGCATAAACCCTTCACCCGGAACCAGCGCGGGGAAAGATCCCTCACCATCGAACTCCCAGTCGAACCAGGGCGACTGCTCGTCGGGGCGGAGTTGGCCGGGCTTGAGCACATAGAACGGGTGGGTGACCGTCACAGCCCGTCGGCCGGGCACACGCAGGGTCGCACTGATCTTGACTTCACCTGGTGGCAGCGAAGTCATGTAACGGGCCGCGATGGTCCAGTCACCGCCGGTCAGCACATGCTCGAAATCTTCAACCGGCAGGCCGGTTTCGAGGGCCTCCGCTTCGAGCAGCACGTCGGCATCGTCAGGCAGCGAGCCATCGACTAGAAACTCGAAATCCTCTTCGGATTCAAGTTCGTAAACAACAGGCGATTCTTCCGGGAAGGCGACGGTCAGCCGGGCGGTTTCGGCAGAGATGGCATCATCGTTCGAGAAGTTGATTTCCTCCGCGTCGTAGCCGGACTTAACCAGCACGCTGTCATCGGCGTTGAGACGAATGGAGATTTCCGCAACGCTGGCTGTGGTCACAACCAACGAGAGCGCGACGAGCAGGAAGGTTCGGAGCAGGGGGCTTCGCATGAGGTCCTCAGCTGGAATCGAGAATCGGTCGAGCGGTCGAGCGGTCGAGCGGTTCGCCGGGGGTGATCAAGCACCACGGGTGGCCGGACAATCGGGTCAAAATGCGAGCCTCAAGGATCGGTTGAGGCTAGCCCCGCCGGGGGAACAGATGAGGCGGGGTGCTGTAAGGCGGGAGCGGCTTGCTTCAAGCCGCCGATTTCGGCGTAACCGACGAGCGTCCAACTTTGCTGCCAGGTGAATCGTCATACTCCATCATGACTAGGCGGTGCATTGTTAGGTTGCTCATTACAGCGTCCCAATTTTACAGTTTTGCCTAATCCTTGTAAAGCAAAATTTCGATTCAAACCACCATAAATATCGGTCAACAAGTCCAGTTTCTATCAGAATTTGCAACGCGACGCAGCGTCGGAAAACGCTGAACGATCACGTCATCCGACCATCGGAAAATGGATTGCCTATAGAAGTAAATCAATCAAAACGACCAAACCTTGCCATCGCTCATAGAAAAACCCGCGGTTGAACGCGGGCTTTGAGAGCGTTTTGAGTGTTTTGGAACCTGTCGAGCTAGGCTTTTTCAGTCGCATCATCCGTCGCAGATGACGTTTCTTCGACAGCTTCGGCCTCGGCCGCAGGCGTTTCAGTCGTCGCCTGTGTTGAGTCGTCAGCTTCGGCCACTGCGGTTGCAGGATCGGCAGCGTCATTAGGTTGTTGCTGATCCTCAGCCTTTTCGTCTTCCGCACCGCCCTTGCGGAGCTTCGCGGCGAATTCCATCCGCTTGTTGGCCTTGTCCCGCCGGCGGCTGTGCTGACCGGAAACCTGCGGTCCTTGCTCTTCAGTGCCGACGAGCTGGATCACGCAAAGGTCGCCGCCATCGCCCAGGCGGTTGATACCGAGCTTGATGATCCGGGTGTAGCCACCCTCGCGGTCGGCATACATCGGGGCGATGTCGTCGAACAGGTGCTTGATGACACGCGGGGCACTCAGCAGCTTGCCGGTGTAGCCGTCCGGACGATTGGCCTTGCGGGGGTGTCGGACGACGCCATCCGCATCTTCATCGGTCAGCATCCACGGGTCGCCGCCCATCTTGGAGATGACTCGTCGCCGTGAAGCGAGGTCACCCTTTTTGGCAGCGGTGATCAGCTTTTCGACGAACGGCTGCAGGCTCTTGGCCTTAGCAATCGTCGTGGTGATCTGGTGGTGGGTGAACAACGCTGTAGCCATGTTGCGCCACATCGCGATCCGGTGGTTGGTCTTTCGGCCGAGCGTTCGGCCGGCAACGCGGTGTCTCATATATTTTGTTTCCTTTCTTGACAGGACCCGGGGCGGAGACAGGCCCGGGGTCAGGCCACTCGGCCGATGGCTGCAAAAGCATCGGCCGGCAAATTGAGGTCCGTACGCAGGACCGCGGCGTCGGAGGCCGCAAGCGAGGCGGGGGCGGGCGCAGCGGCCAGCAGCGCAGTCAGTACGAGGAAGACGAGCAG
>CAZFZS010000035.1:16198-21698 GCA_964523485.1 uncultured Phycisphaeraceae bacterium
CGGGGGCGGGTCGGCCCACGCCTCGGGGGGGTTACACTTCGACTTCGGCGGGCAGTTCCATGCCGAGCTCGAGGCCCAGGTCGTTGAGCTTGCGCTTCACTTCACGCAGGCTGGTCTTGCCGAAGCTGCGGACCTTGAGCAGCTCGCTTTCCTCACGGCTGACCAGGTCGGCGACGCTGGTCACCTTGGCCGACTCGAGGCAGTTGCTTGCACGGACCGATAGGTCCAGCTCGCTCAGCGGCATCTGCAGCTTTCGGATCAGCTCTTCATCGACGCGGGCGGCAGCGGCGGCCGATTCACTCGCAACATCGCTGCCCAGCTCGAAGTATTGCACAAACGGGTTGAGGTGCTTACGAAGAATCTTCGCGGCTTCGACGACAGCCATCTCCGGGCTGACCGTGCCGTTGGTCCAGACCTCGAGCGTCAGCTTGTCGTAGTTGGTCTTTTGACCAACGCGGGTGTCCTCGACTTTGTAGCGTACGCGGGTCACCGGCGAATAGGTGGCGTCGACCGGGATCAAGCCGACTTCCTGGTCCTCATTTGCATCATATTGATCGGAAGCCGGAACATAGCCCCGGCCCTTCTCAACGATAAATTCCATGTCGAACTCGACCTGCTTGGTCAGGGTCGCGAGCACCTGGTCCTTGTTGTGGATCGTGATCGAGGTGTCCGCCTCGATTAGATCGCAGCTGACTTCACCCGGGCCTTCAGCCTGCAAACGCATGGTTTTCGGCTCATCGGATTCCGACGAGACGATCATGTTCTTCACGCTCAGGATGATGTCGGTGACATCCTCTTGAACACCTTCAAGAGAGGTGAACTCGTGCGGAGCGCCAGCGATTTTCACGCCGGTGACCGAAGCACCTTCCAGCGAAGAAAGCAGGATTCGGCGGAGCGAGTTGCCCACGGTCGTGCCGAAGCCACGCTCGAACGGCTCGACGGTGAATTTGCCATAGGTGTCCGACGAAGTTTCTTCGTCAAGCTGGACACGGTGGGGAAGTTCCAATCCTCGCCAACGGATACGCATATCAAATCTCCAAACATTGCAGCGGTTTCACAGGGGGAAACAGTCTCGGGGGTCACGCTCGTGACGGATCATGCTGCGAGATCCGCTTGGCTTCTGGTCCCGAGAAGGGAAAACATTTTTAATTTTTGAGTGATGATTTTTGACTAAAAGCTGACGAACATGGCATGATGGATTGGGGGAGTTGAATCAATCAAAAATCCTAAATCAAAAATCGCTACACCCGACGCTTCTTCTTCGGCCGGCAGCCGTTGTGCGGGATCGGGGTGTGGTCTTCGACGGCAGTGACCTTCAGGCCGGAGTGAGCCAGTGCGGTCACGGCGGATTCACGGCCCGAGCCAGCACCCTTGACCTTGACCTCGACCTCCTGCATGCCATACTTCTTCGCCTGGGCGGCGGCTTCTTCCGCGGCACGGGTGGCGGCGAAAGGTGTGCTCTTACGCGAACCCTTGAAGCCGACGGTGCCGGCCGAGCCCCAGCAGAGGGTCTCGCCGTTGACATCGGTGATGGTCACCAGCGTGTTGTTGAACGTCGCCTTGACATAGGCAATACCACGGGTGACGTTCTTTCGTACTTTTTTGGATTTCTTGGCCATCTATACAATTCCTTGAAGTTTTGCGGTTCCGCTCTCCGCGACGGGCGGCGGGAACCTGGCTTCGGAAAGACCGCCGATGGCATCGGCGGCTCTATAAAGCCGCGGACGGTGTCCGCGGTCCGGGGTTTAATTATTTCATCCCCTTGACCGACTTCTTGCCGGCCACGGTCTTCTTACGGCCCTTGCGAGTGCGGGCGTTGGTCTGGGTGTTCTGGCCGCGGACGGGCAGGCCCCGGCGGTGTCGATCGCCGCGATAGCTGCGGATGTCCCGCAGGCGGGCGATGTTCTGCTGAACTTGGCGACGCAGGGCACCCTCGGTGATGTAGTCACTTTCGAGCAGGCCGGCAATCGCGGCGAGTTGGTCTTCGGTCAGCTCATGGGCACGCTGCTGCGGATCGAGCTCGAGCTGCTTGCAGATGTCCTGCGAGAACTTCGGGCCGATGCCATAGATGTACCGCAGCGAAATGTGCAGCGGCTTGTTGTCAGGGATTTCGGTGCCGGCGATACGGGGCATGGTTAGGGTCCTTGGGCGGTGCATGCGGGCTGAAGCCCGCACGCCGAAGTGTCAAAGATTTCTCAGCCTTGGCGTTGCTTGTGCTTGGGGTTGGTGCAGATCACGCGGACCACGCCTTTGCGGCGGATCACTTTGCAATTTTCGCAGATGCGTTTAACGGAGGAGCGGACTTTCATGGTTCGACTCGTTTCATACTGCATGCGGCCTGTAGTCCGCACGCTGGGTTCTTGATTTAGTGGCGGTAGGTGATACGGCCTTTGGTCAGGTCATAGGGGCTGATATCGACGGTGACGCGGTCTCCAGGGAGGATGCGGATGTAGAACTTCCGCATCTTGCCGGAGATGTGAGCGATGATCTCGTGGTCGTTTTCGAGCTTCACGCGGAACATCGCGTTGGGCAACGACTCGAGCACCTCGCCGTCGAACTGGAGCATGTCTTCTTTAGGCAAACCGGGTCCTATATCGTGAACAAAGTCGGAACGACGATTGTAGCAAAAAAAATTTTCTTGTGTGTCAGCGTTTCGCTATTTGCCGTCTGTCAAAATTTCGCAGCCTTCGCGGGTCACCGCCAAGGTATGCTCGTAGTGGGCTGAGGCCTTGCCGTCGAGGGTCACCACGGTCCAACCGTCGCTGAGCGTGCGGACTTCCCGTGTCCCAAGGGTGCACATCGGCTCGACTGCGAGCACCACGCCCTCGCGCAGCACAATGTCGTTTTTTAATAGCTCTCGGCTGACGAAATTCGGGACTTTCGGCTCCTCGTGCATCCGCTGACCGATGCCATGCCCGACGAAATCCCGCACGACGCCGTAGCCTTTCGACTCGGCATAATTCTGCATCAATCGGGCGATCTGGCTCCAACGGCGGCCGGGCTTGATGTGCTGGATCGCGATATCCAGGCAGTGCTCGGTGGCTTCGCACATCTTGCGGACTTTCGGGTCGACATCGCCGACCAGAATTGTCGTTGCCGCGTCACCGCACCAGCCATCGAGCATCACGCCGCAGTCCACGCCGACGACATCGCCGTCCTGGACTTGATAGTCACTGGCAATCCCGTGTACGACCACATCGTTCACGCTGATGCAGAGATTGGCGGGGAAGCCTTCATTGGGCTTGTAGGTCGGATAATTCTTGAATAACCCGACCGCGCCGTGGTCGCTGATAATCTTCTCAGCGGCCTCATCGATTTCGAGGGTCGTCGTGCCGGGCTTGCAGAGCTCGCGGCATTTCTGGTGGACCTCCTGCACAATCCGGCCGGCGGCACGCATCTTCTGCAGGTCGGCGCGGCTTTTGAGACGGATGGCCATGGTGAGCAGGAACTAGGGCCCAGGGCTTAGGGCCTAGGAAATACAAGGTCACTTGAAATACGTTCAGACCGCATCATCGCGCCGGTTATTGCCTGTTAGGCAATAGGCCAGCACTAGGCACTAGGCTACGTCGGCCGGGCGCCGCGGATGCGTGGGCCGGTGCCGGAACCCCCGCCGCCGAGGAAGCCCTGGTAGTTGCGCATCAGCAGGTTGGCCTCGATCCGCTGGACGAAGTCGAGCATGACGCTGACAACGATCAGCAAACCCGTTCCGCCGAGGAACTGCGTGACGTTAAACGGGATATCGAACAGCCCCGAAACGATCGTCGGAATCACCGCGATGACCGCGAGGAAGCCCGCCCCGACGTAGGTGATCCGCTCCATCACGGTTTCGAGGTAGTCCGCCGTCCTTGGGCCGGGCCGCAGGCCGGGGATAAAGCTGCCGTTGTCACGTAGTTGCTGGGCCATCTCCTTCGGCTGGAACTGAACCGTTGTCCAGAAATACGCGAAGAAGTAGATCAGCACGATGTAGACCAGGGCATAAAGATAGCCGGTCATGTTGGCGAACTCACCCTGCAACAACGTTGCAACGCCCCAGTAAGCTTCGTTGACGCCATGCCAGAATCCCGAGCCGTTCGGGTCGGGGCGATAGGCCTCGCTGGCCATCCAGTTGAAGATCAGCGAGGGGAAGATCATCAGCGAGCTGGCGAAGATGATCGGCATGACGCCGCCGTGGTTCACGCGTAGCGGGAGGTAGGACTTCTGCCCGCCGTAGACCCGTCGGCCGCGGGTGTGCTTGGCCTGCTGGATCGGGATGCGGCGTTGGCCCTGGGTGATGACGATCGAGCCGGCCACGACGATGACGAACGCGGCGACCAGGAAGATGACCGTGTCGATACCGTAGGGCTGCGACGCGTCGCCGCCGGTGAGCGAGAAGCCGGCCGCGACCTGGCCGATGGCGGTGGGCATCATGGCGATGATGCCGGCGGTGATGATGAGCGAGATGCCGTTGCCGATGCCGTACTTGTCGATCTGCTCGCCGAGCCACATCAGGAACACGGTCCCGGCGGTGAGGCCGAGGATGCCGCAGGCCCAGAACGTAAACGTGTGGCGGTAGGTCGGGTAGACGAGGTCGCCATCGCCGGACTGCAGGAAGCTGAGCCAGAACGCGGCCTGCACGAGGCAGAGCCCGACGGTGGCGTAGCGGGTGTATTCCTGGATCTTCTGCCGGCCGGCCGGGCCTTCCTTCTGGATCGCCTTGAGCCGTTCGGAGACCGAGGCGAGCAGTTGGAAGATAATCGCGGCGGAGATGTAGGGCATGATGCCCAGACCGAAGATGGTCGATTGCGAAAGCGACCCGCCGGTGAAGATCCCGACGTAGTTGATCAGGCTGCCGACGCCCGAGTCACGCGCGGACTCGGCCCATTCGCTGAGGGCGGACTGGTCCACACCGGGCAGCGGGATGAAGAACCCGATGCGGTAGATCACCAGCATGCCGATGGTGAACATCAGCTTGTTGCGCAGCTCTTTAATCCGCCAGATGTTGAGGAAGGCTTGGAGCATTTTGGGAGTTGGGGATGAGGAGTTGGGATTTGGGGAGAGCAATGAGAGAATAAATTGAGCCGGATTTTGGTTTTTACCCCAAATCCTAACTCCCAAATCCCAAATCCGTCGCCGTCAGGCGACTTTAGCTTCGCCGCCCGCCTTCTCGATCTTCTCGCTGGCGGACTTGCTGAAGGCGGCCGCGATGACGGTGACCTTCTTGGTCAGTTCGCCCTGCCCGAGCACCTTGACGGGCTTGGACGTGTCGCGGATGAGGCCGAGCTTGGCCAGGGTGTCGGGGTTGACTTCTTCGCCGTCCTGGAAGCGGGCGTCGATGGCCTGGAGGTTGACCACGGCGAAGTGCTTCATGAACTGGGCGTTGGAGAAGCCGCGCTTGGGGAAGCGTTTCCACATGGGGATGCGGCCGCCCTCGGAGGGGGCGGAGTTGCCGGAGCGTGAGCCGTAGCCCTTGTGGCCCCGGCCGGCGGTCTTGCCGTGGCCCGAGCCGACGCCGCGGCCGATG
>CAZFZS010000036.1:0-6626 GCA_964523485.1 uncultured Phycisphaeraceae bacterium
GGCCGCAGGTGATCTGGCAGTTGGGGAAGCGCTCGCTGATCATGCGTGTGCCTTCGATGGTTTCGAGGCCCGAGCGTTTGTCCTGCTCCATACCGGTGGAGACAGGCAGGACCAGCGGGTCGAACATCAGGTCATGCTCGGCCAGGCCGTAGGTCTCTGTAGCGAGTTGGTGCATGCGCTCGGCGATGTCGAGCTTGCGCTGCCGTGTGCGGGCCATGGCGTTTTCGGGGTCTTCGTCGATGGTGCCCAGGACCAGGCCGGCGTTGTACCGTTTGGCGAGTTTGCACATGACAGCAAACTTTTCTTCGCCGTCTTCGAGGTTGGCCGAGTTGATCAGGCATTTGCCGCCGGCCGCTTTCAGACCCGCCTCGATCGTCGCGGGCTGGGTCGAGTCGAGCATCAGCGGGGCGTTGACCTGCTGGACGAGCAGGCTGACGATCTTCCGCATGTCCGCGGCATTATCTCGGCCGGCGTAGTCGACATTGACATCGATGACATGGCTGCCTTCGCGGACCATCTCCTTGGCCAGCGACATGATCTCGTCCCAGTTTTCTTCTTCGAGGAGGCGTTTGAACTTGCGCGATCCCGAGGCGTTGGTCCGCTCGCCGATGTTGAGGATCGAATTGTCCTGCCGATACTCGACGGCTCCCATGAGCGAAGCGACCTGCGGCTTGTGCTCCGCCTTGTCAACTTGAGTCGGGGCGGTGTCGAGGCCGACGTGTTCGGTCAAGGCTTTGATGTGAGCAGGTGTCGTGCCGCAGCAGCCGCCAACGATGTTCAGCCCGGCGGTTTTGACAAACTCAGAAACCTTCTCAGCGAACGGCTCGGGCTGCAGCGGAAAAACGGTCTTGCCCTCGACCAGCGTCGGCAGACCCGCGTTGGGCAGTAGGCTAATGGCCCGCGGCCAATGCTTGCTCAGGTAGTTCACATACTCGGCCATCTCCACCGGCCCGGTCGCGCAGTTCAACCCCACCGAAAGGATCGGATAGCCACGCAAGGCCGCGACGACGCCTGCGATATCGGTGCCGACCAGGGTCGTGCCGAACTGCTCGATGGTGACCTGCACCATGACAGGAATATCACCGTCATTCTTCCCGGTGTCGGGGGTCAGGCCCCGCTCGTCCAAGACATCGAAGATCGCCGAGAGCGCACACTTGACCTGCAGGATGTCTTGCGCAGTTTCGAGCAGCAATACATCAGCCCCGCCATCTAAGAGGCCACGCACTTGGGCGGCGTAGCTCGCGTGCATCGTGTCCCAGTCGATGTTGCCTAGCGTGATCAGTTTTGTGCCCGGCCCCATCGACCCAATGACGAAGCGGGGCCGATCGTCGGTGGCATAATTGTCGCAGGCCTTCCGAGCGGTCTGGGCGGCCAAGACATTGAGCTCATGGACTTTGTCGACCAGGTCCTGATCTTCCATCGTGTGGAGCTGAGCATTGAAGCTGTCCGTTTCGACGCCGTCCGCTCCGGCCTCAAGAAACTGCTCGTGGATCTTCTGGATGACCTCCGGCCGCGTGAGCAGCAATACCTCTGTGCAGTTCTCACGCCCGAGGTAATCCCGCTCGAGCTTCAAATCGTCGAGATTGTGAATCGACGTGCCCATCGCCCCGTCGAAAAAAAGGACGCGGCGTTGCAGATGTTCAGTGAAAAGGCTCATATCGACATACTCATCAAATATTCATCCATCAATCCGGATTAAATGATATAAGCAAATAGCTGTTTGTTTCAAGCCCTTTGGATGGCCGATGTACAACGTGGGGCAGGCGTATGGCAAATCGTCCTCAGCCACGATCGTATGGAATTCAGGAATTTGTAAATGACGTGGTGGCAAGCGATTATTCTTGGAATCATTGAAGGGTTGACTGAGTATTTACCCGTCAGCTCGACAGGCCACCTCATCCTTGCGCAGTGGATGATCGGGCTCGGCGGCAACGAGGCGGTCAACAGCTTCAATATTGTGATCCAGGCGGGTGCGATCGCGGCTGTGGCGGGGCTGTATTGGTCGCGTGTCAAGCAGATGGGCAGGGGGCTGATCAAATCGGATGACGATGCGTTGGCCGGGCGGAAGCTGCTCATCAATCTGGTGATCGGTTTTCTGCCCGCGGCAGCGCTCGGGCCGTTGCTTGCGGACCGGATCGACCAGTACCTATTCGCGCCGTGGCCGGTAATCGGGGCGTTGTTTCTCGGCGGCTGGTTGATGCTCGTCGTCGCGTGGAACCAGGGTTTGCTCAGTCAGAGAGCCGCCAAGGACTTGGACGATGTGGACTGGAAAATCGCGCTGCTGATCGGGTTCGGCCAATGCTTCGCGATGTGGCCCGGGACCAGCCGAAGCATGATGACGATCGTCGCGGCGCTGCTGCTGGGTTTGCGAAGCAAGGCGGCGGCCGAGTTCAGCTTCCTGTTGGGGTTGATCACACTGACCGCTGCGACTGGTTACGCCGCGATGAAGGGCGGGGCGGAAATGGTCGAACAGCTCGGCTGGCTCAACCTGGCGCTGGGTTTCGTCGCCGCGACAATCAGCGCCGCATTCGCGGTCAAGTGGTTCGTCGCCTTCCTGACCAAGCATGGCCTGGGCCCCTTCGGCTGGTACCGCCTCGCCCTGGCAGTCGTACTGGCGTTGCTGATTCTGAGCGGGGTGATGGAAGGGTTTTGATTCGTGAATTTGTTTAATCGCGGAGGTCGCCAAGACGCGGAGGCGCGGAGTTCAGTAGGCGATCGATATCCACCATCAAATTACAACCAACCCGATTTCTGCCAAGCGACTTTTTACTGACTCTAGATTTCCGTCCGAAGTTTCAAATATCTCAATCACCAGACGATCGATTTCGGAAGTATTCAGACCCAACAAGCGTTGAGCGGCACTGTTTTGCAATTCTCTAGATGATCCGGTTTGCACAACCATTTTCTCGCCATTCTTCAGACTGACAGTCTGAGGCTCTTTGCTGAGGTATGCATAGTCTTGTATTACAGGCCAGACGATATGGCTGCCTTGATCAAATACTGAAAACTCATCATCGCTTGAGTTTGTTCCATATATCACGAGTAATCGATTCGGTGGCACGCGTTTCAGTCGGCCGATGAAAAAGAGCGTCACAAGCAATGTGATGACGATCAACATCACAACCAATGCGATGGAACCCATATTCGTGACCGGCTCGAGCGTTTCGAATTGTATGGAATTCAACTCATCGGCACGACGTTTCAGCTCCTCGTATTCGCTTTCATTCACCGCTCGATCTTCACAAAAGTCTCCAGCGCAATCTCAGCACAGCGTTGCCACGAATTGTCTAACGCGTACTGCCGGCAGTCTTCGGGGTTGAGGTCGAGGCAGGCCTTGGCGGCTTGAGCGAGGTCGTCGTCGAGCATGCCGGTGACGCCTTGCTTGACGACATCGATCGGGCCTGTGACGGGGTAGGCGGCAACGGGCAGGCCGCAGGCGTTGGCTTCGAGCATGACCACGCCGAACGTATCGGTCAGGCTGGGGAAAACGAACACATCCGCCGAGGCGTAGTGTCGGCCGAGGTCTTCGCCGTGCTGATAGCCCATCCAGTGCACGTGCGGAAACTGCTTCTGTAACTTTTCACGCACCGGCCCATCGCCGACGACAACCATGCTGCCGGGCAGGTCAAGCTTCAAAAACGCCTCGATATTTTTCTCGACCGCGACACGGCCGGCATATAGGAAAATCGGCCGCTCGAGATCGCCGTACAGCGTCTTTTCATAAGGCTGAAACATCTCGGTATCCGCACCGCGTGACCAGGTCTTGGCTTTAGGCAGGCCGTTGGCGTGGAGCTGGTCGACAACGGTCTGCGTCGGGGCCAGCGTCGCCTCGGCCTTGCCATGGAACCAGCGGATAAAGCGGTAAGTAAGGGCCGGCGGAATTCCGAAATAGGCTTTGAGGTAGTGCGGGAACTGGGTGTGATAGCTCGTCGTGAACGGCAGCTTTTTCTTAAGGCAATACTTGCGTGCGGTCCGGCCGATCGGCCCCTCGGTCGCGATGTGAATGACATCCGGCTTGAACTCATCGAGAATCCGCCGGGTTTTCTTCCCGGGGGCGATGGCGAGTCGAATCTCGGGGTATTTCGGGGCGCCGAAAGTTTTGAACAGGGCCGGATGGACGACCTCGACAGTGTGGCCGAGCTTCTCGCATTCCTTGATGACCTGCTGCCAAGTCCGAACCACGCCGTTGACCTGTGGGGCCCAGGCGTCGGTGAGTAAAGCAATTTTCAAACGAAGGCTCCGGGGTATAGCGGTCCGGGTAGATCAACTACCACAGCGGATTTGGAACCGCGGATGAACGCAGATTAACGCGGAGTGATCCGTTTCGCTTGAGTAACGCATGGATGAAATGATTGAAGGAGAGCCAGAAAGCGCAATCAATACCCACAACCAATGAGTAGAGATAGATTTTGATTCCAATCGCATTGTCGATCTATGCGATAGTCCAATCCGCGTTTATTTGTGTTTATCTGCGGTTTCAAAAGCCTTGGATTGTGGAACAAACGCGCCACCCGGGCCGAGCGTCACGCGCCACTGCTCATCCAGATCCAGGCCACGGTCCGAGCGGAGCAGTTCAGCCAATTCGAGTGGATCATCCTGCCCGTTGATCTGCTCGGAGGCGGCGAGCATGTCATCGACTGTGGTGATACCGTCGATGACTTCCATTGTCCCATCGTGATGTTCGACCACTGCGGTACAGCTCTCGACCCAGTCACCGCAGTTGTAGTAGGCGGTCTGCACTTCTTCGCGGGATTCGGGTTGATGGATGTGGCCGCAGACGACACCATCGAGCTGCCGCCGCTGGGCTTCGTAGATCAGTGTGTCCTCGAATTTGCTGATGAACATACAGGCTGACTTCACTTTGCCCTTGACCGATTTCGATAGTGATTGATAGGGCAGCCCCAGAGCGCGGCGAGCGGCGTTGTATGGCCGGTTGATCCGGAGCAGGGTGTCATAGGCCTTGGCGCCGGCCATCGAAACGAGGCGGGAGTGTTTGACGACCATGTCGAACTGATCGCCGTGGATCACCAGCAGCTTGCGGCCGTCTGCGGTGACATGGACGGCGTAGGGCAGGATGCGGATCCCGCCGAAGTCGGTATGCAGGAATTGTCGGGCGCCTTCGTCGTGGTTGCCGGGCACGAAGAAAATTTCCGTGCCGTGCTTGGTGTGGTTGAGGATGCGTCGGAAAACGTTGTTGTGCTCGCCCGGCCAATACCAGCGCTGCCGTAGCCGCCAGCCGTCCACGATATCGCCGACCAGGTACAGCCTTTCGCAGCGGACGTATTTGAGAAATTTCGAGAGGGCCGCCGCCTGACAGCCCCGGCTGCCCAGGTGGGTGTCGCTGATGAAAACGGTACGGTAGTCCAGCGTCATCCGGTCGCTCCGGTGGCTTGTGAAACAGGCTTGGCGATTGACCATCAGCCGCCGTGAGCATCCTTGCCGCGGTGCATATGCCGTGGAAACTTAGTTGAAGTATCGGGCAAAGCTGTCAAGCGAACGTTTGTTTTGCGTGAGAAAACGATGAGCGGTCAATGTCTGCAATCGTTTCACTTCGGCGACTTCGTCGCAGGGCTAAGCGGAAGATGTTCTCAGGGTTCCAACAGGACTTTAATCGTGTCCGATTGAGCGGCCGCGCGAAGGGCATTAACCCCGTCGGATAGCTTCATCCTTTTGCTGATTAGGCTGGTCACATCGATCCGCTCTGCGGATAAGGCGTCAAGAGCATCGGGAAACGGCCCGCATCGGGAGCCGACAACGTTGATTTCGTGGATCACGATCGGGCTGAGGTCCAGCGGTTCATCGGGCGGAGTGGTGGTCGTTTTGAGCACGATCGTGCCGCGTGGCCGAACGAGTTGCATCGCGGTTATCAGGCCGGTCGGCGAGCCGGTGCAGTCCACCACGATGTCCTGATCCTGCCGCTTGCCGATTTCGTCCAGAAGCCGATTCTTAATTCCCCATTTGTCGCAGAACTCAAGCTTCCGGGGATGCTTGCCGACCACACGGACCGTTGCGTTAAGCTGGGCGAGGACCTGGGCGACAAGTAATCCGAGTCGGCCATCGCCAAGCACGGTGATGTAGGGTCGCCCTTCAATGGTGACCTGTCGCAAAATCTCGAACGCCGCCGCCAACGGCTCGGCAAAAACCGCGTGATCGTCATCGATGTGGTCTGGGACTTCATAAAGATTTTCAACAGGCAGGCAGAACCGCTCCGCAAAGCAGCCGTCCCGTTCAAAGATGCCCAAGACGCTGCGATCCCTCGCATGGTCACGCAGGCCCGCCCGAACCATGTCGCATTCGGAGCGGACGCAGTTGATGTTCCCAACGACCCGCTTGCCGATCCAGCGTTGCCCCGTTTCATCCGCGGCAGACTCGACGATCCCGACAAACTCATGGCCGAGCACGCCTGCAAACCCCATGTAACCCTTGACCAGTTCCAGATCGGTCGCGCAGACGCCCATCCGCGTCGGTCGGATCAGCACTTCGCCGGGCGGCGGTGTCGGCTCGGGTTGGTCACGAATCAGGCGAGGGCCGTCTTGAGTAAGAGTGAGCGCAAGCATGGCGACAGGATAGTCATGAATGCGATTCAAAAACTCAGATCACGCCTTATCGCCAACAAAAAAAGAGGG
>CAZFZS010000036.1:6641-20288 GCA_964523485.1 uncultured Phycisphaeraceae bacterium
CCCCCGGGCCGGTGTTTTTTGTGGGTCCTTGTTGCTGGAGCCTGGTTCCTGGGATTTCAATTCAGTCTGTCATATCGTTGCCAGTTGCCAGTTGCCAGTTGCCAGTTGCCAGTTGCCAGTTGCCAGTTACCAACTACCGACACCCTCGGCGGTTGCTGAAGACCAGCCCAAATTTCGGTCGGTGCTCGTAGTTGCGGTAGTGACGCACCCGGTGTTTGCAGACAGTCACGCAGCCGGTGTGGCAGGACAGTTTGCGGGGGCGGTGGTATTGGCCGTGGTCGTATCGGCGGTGTTGCGGGCGGTCGTATCGGTCATGCCATCGGTGATGGCGGTAGCCGTGGTCGCGGTGATAGCGCCGCTCGCCCCAGCCGTGATGCCGGGTATAGCGGTGGTCGTGACGGCTGCGGTAGCTGTAGTCACAGGCAGAGCGTTTGGCCTTTTTGTGGTGGTAGCCCGAGCCAAAGCTCACCGACCAGTGGACATCGCCCCCCGCGGCAGCGGGCGTGGCGAAGAGGGCAGGGCTGGCGCAGGCGACGGCCAAGCCGAGCATGAAACGAATTAATTGACGATTTACCGAGCGGAACAGATTGCGTGGCATGATGCACTCCTTTCAATCCACCGGCCGAGGTGGGTTTTCTAATCACCTTTCTGCCAGACCCGCGAAGCCGGCCGAATTTGCAGCAAGGGTTTGCAATAAGCCCGGTTTCAAAACTTGCCAAGCGACTGTCATGAATAGGTTTAAGAAATTTTCAGAAATCGTTTGGCCCCTCTCCTGTTGCGAATGAGGGGGTGGCCTATCGCGATAAAAAATTTATTTCTCGTAACTGCTGCAGGCGACTAAAATTAAATGCGTAACCCTGGTGCAGCGATCGTCTTGTCGTCAATAAAACGCGGTGGATGAGCGTTGTATTGGAGGCCGGCTTTTTCGGGCCGGTGTGAGAACCCATTTTCGGAGTCCGACGATGCGATGGAAACAATTTTTGAGTGCGATGACGGTGGCCGCGGTGCTCAGCCTGTTCAGCGGGGTGGGCGCTCAAGCCTCAGCCGAGTCGGGTGCCCACCGAAGCCCGCCCCCACCCCCTCAGGCCGCCCCGGTCCTTGAAATCGATCGCGACTAAGTCCGCGACTACCGGTTCGCTCGGTGGGTCCGCTCGTCGATTGATCCGCAGATGCAATTCATGCTATGACGACCCTTGCCGCACAACCCGCGACCACCGCTAAGCCAGGCCGGCCCGCCCGGCCACGCTGTCAGACGCGCTTTGTGGATGGTGTATTGCTCAACAGCACAGCGGCATCTGAGCCGTCGGGTGAGGCGGTCTTTGAGGCGGCGCCACGTGTCATCGGGCGAATCAATACTCGTGTTCAGCCGCTGCGGGCCAACGTGCAGGATGCGGCCCGAGCGGTGTTGACTTGGATGAGCGAGGTGGTCGGGCATACCGCCGAGGCCGACCTCGATGCGGTGCTCGACCGCTGCCTCAAGCCCGGCCCGGATATCGAGCGGGTGAATTATGTCGCCCTCGCTGATGAAATCGCGCAGGCGACAGGCATATCGCTTTCACCTAAGCGGGTCCGCACCGCGATTCTGCATCTACGTCGGGGTCAAAAACAAATCGTTGCGACGCCGACCGGGTCAGACCATGCGTTGTCAGGCCGGCTTCAGGAGCTCGACGCCGAGCTCCGCCGGGGGTACGCCGAATTGAACCAGTCGGCGAAACTCAGTCCATCGCTTCGCCGTGAAATGGGGACGCAAATTCTCGCTGCGGTGCGGTCCGCGGCCGGCCGTGTGATCGACCGTGACTTTGGCGAAGGCATCCCCGAGCAAATCAGCTCCGGCGATTTGCGCAGCCAACTTCATGGCCATCTGCTGGACGTGCTGACTCCGACAAAGCGAGTCGACCACCTGCAGGCCGAAACATCGACCACGCGGGTTCTCGAATCATTGCTGGAGGCCTTGGCGAACCATCAGCTATCGGCGTCCAGTCAGCCCGACCCCGAAGCAAATATGCGACTCGTGCTACGCGGTGCGAAGGCAGTCTCGGTGCTGCTCGGCTCGGATTCATTGGCGGGCACGATGGCGCAACTCAACGTGCTCGTGGCCGGCCGGGATGCTTTGGCGACCGACCTCTATGTCGCAGAGATGCTGCGGTTGGCGAGCCATGCGCATCAGCTGCATGACGATGCGGACACCCAGCGTTATCTCAACTGGGCGCGTCGCCTGCCGGAAGACCGTCGGCTGCCCTCCGCGATCCGTGTTTCAAGCTACTGTCGATCCAATGCGGCCACCCGGCTGATGGATCACATTTATCGCGGCGATCTTGATCCGCACGCGGTCAGCCTCGCCGATGCCAGTGGCCGTCGCTCCGCTTGGCAACTCGCCCAGGACACGCATGACCGGATGCTCGCCTGTGATAGTGGTTTTACGCTGACGCTGACCACGCAGATGATCCGCCACATCCTCGACGCCCGTCTCAGTAACGACCAGACGACGCTCGATGATTACTTGCAACGCCTCGGCCCGGAACGCACACTCGACCGTTTCGAAGCCCTCGTAAAGTTTGAGAACAACGGCCAACTCGTCAGCGAGGCCGCCCACCATATCCAGCGAATCTATCCCGACACTGCCAGGCAACTCATCGTCGTGCAGTGAAAAAATTCGTCTGTGTTTGGCTATATCTCCATCGCAGCAGTCTGCGACTGGCCATATATTGATTGTTAAAACCTATATCCTTTCCCAATTGAGGCGCTCCATGATGAATCTATCGCTCCAGTCCCGTCTGTTCACAACTTTGATGATCTGCGCAGTTGGTGGCATCACCCTGAACGCCTGGGCACAAAATGTAAAGGTCAAGCCCGTCGGCATCGCGGTAGTAAGCGAATCATTCGCCGCAGACGAATTTGAGTTCGGCCCACTCAACGGCATGACCGGCACTTCGGTCTCGCTGATGGTCGAAACCTCGGAAGGTTTTATCGTTGATATCGATACCGAGGCCAGCGAATTGACAAGCTTCGCGGATTCGACCGGCCGCAACCTGCTTGAAGCCGTGCCCGGCAAGCCCGATGACGGCTGGGTCCGCAGTGGGATTGACAGCTTCCCGAAGATGTCCAAATCCGGCAGCCAAGCCTTGGTCGAAATTGCCGGCCCACGCTCGCCCGCCGTCGACGCCGAGTCGATGACGATCCAAGGCAAGCTCAGCATCATTACCGCCAAAGGCACCAAGTCGTTCAAGACCTCCGCGGAATCGCTCACCGCCAAGCCTCGGAAGGCAGGCGATTACAGTTTTGAAATCAGCAACGTGGAAGAGCAGGAAATGTTCGGCGAGAAAGCGCTCGAGGTGACACTCGAATTCCAAGGTGATCTGGCCAAGCAGTTCAGCCAAGCGAAGTTTACCGATAGCAACGGCCAACCCATTGAGGCCCAGCCGTCGATGACGATGTCATTCAATGAAACCAAGCAGGTCAGCTACAGCTTGAAAACGACTGTCGACACAGTGGCTGCGATCGAGTTGGAACTCTATCAAGAGCTTGATACTTCTGATGTTCGCCTCGACCTGAGCATCCCGGTCGGCGGGTTGGACTAACTACAAAATATCGTCTTATCACACCGGTTGACTCGTCTCAGCTGCGATCCGACGGGTCGCTAGCTTAATCGAATCATTTCGCCCCTCGGCCCCAGATCACCGCGGGCACGGTCAGGAAAATCAGCTTCAGGTCATGCCAGAAGGTCAGCTGCTGGATGTATCGCATATCCATGCACATCCACTCGTGAAAGTTCACGGTAGATCGGCCCCAGACCTGCCAAATGCACGTCAGCCCGGGCTTGACTTCAAGCCGACGACGGTACCAATCGGTGCAGGCGTCACTTTCTGCAATGGGCAGAGGACGTGGGCCGACCAGCGACATGTCACCAACGAGGATGTTCCAAAGCTGAGGTAGTTCGTCGAGACTGGTTCGTCGCAAGAACGAGCCGAAGCGGGTGATCCGCGGATCGCGGGTCAGCTTGAAGGCTGGGCCATCCTGCTCGCTCTGATTTTTCAGTTCGGATTTGCGGGCCTCGGCATCGACCACCATCGTTCGGAACTTGGCGATTTTGAACGGCTTGCCACCCCGCCCGGCCCGCTCCTGATAAAAGAAAACCGGCCCACGTGAGGTCAGTTTGATCCCCGCGGCGATGAGCATCAGTAGTGGTGAGCACATAACCAAAGCAACGCCAGCCACGACAGTATCGAGCACACGCTTTGCCAACGGGCTGGGGCGAATCAACACCGCCTCCATCGTGGATTGCGGCATCCCCGCTAGTCGCAGATCGTCTTCATCCATCTCATCGGTTAAGCGAAACAGATGGGGCAGGGCCGGGTGCGAAATCGCTTGAGCGTCAGCGATAGAAACCGACAAAGCCTTGTTTTTTTTCTCGCGATGCGATCGACGGACGCTTCGCTTCGCAGGATCGTAGGTGTCCGGCGGTTGTTTCTCGGGATCGTCGTCGTCGCCGTGACTATCCCAGATTTCGGGGTAGATGAAGATGCCGTGCTGCAGGCCGTGGAGGCCGGCCCGCGTGACGGCGTAGATAATTTTCTCTGCGAAATGCGTCGCCCCGTCATCATCGGTATCGGGCAGAATCACGCCGAGTTCCTTCGCGGAGTACCACCCCAGGTCGTCGGTCAGGCGAACCCGATCACGCAGGATTTTAAGCAGTCGATTTATATGCCGGCCCGAATCCGAGCCAGGCAAAAGGCTGAATAGCACTACAGCAAATGGCAGCTTGCTTCGGTCCGAGCGTGCCCGCTCACGCAGCATTGTGGTGCGAAACCGCTGCACCGTGAGCAACTCACGACCCGCAGAGCCAGAAAGATTCGGCGCGACAGTCGCTAATGATCGAATTCCTTTTTTCAGCTTGGCCTGCAAAGCAGTTTCTCTCGCTCGTTCCCGGTAAGTCTCTCGCCACCTTCGTTGTCACATGCGGCATCGGCTGATGAAACTGCTACCAAATCTCAATGGACACCTTTGCCAGACGGCCGTCCAGCGATGCCTATTCATGACTTGATTTTTGCTTGTTCAGCCCACCTCAACAGTTGCTGCTTTCTCGCTAGTTACCCGGTTTCTCTAAGCCGGGGTATTGGCAGACTCGTAACAAGCCGCCTGCTCCGCAAAGACTATACAATATTCACAATACTTATCAATACCCGATTCGAGCATTAAACCAATTTATGAATTGACGAGTAAAATTATCTTAAGCTAGGTACAGATTTCTGAGTTGGAGGCGGTAAAGCTGTTAAAATAGGGGAAATAGAAAGCAGGGGTTGAAATTCTTGCCTAAATTAACTTTCAATTCTTGATGACTCATTCATCAGATCTTTAGCTTCATGAGAACTGTCGTGTTTAAGCGTCGATCGCATGCTGGTTCTACCGCCACGAAAGCGCTATCGATCATGATCACGCGAAAGCATTGCCGGATACGGCTTATAGGAATTTAAGTTTAATCGGAGAGCCGATCACCGCGGCCATCGCGTTGGGACTCGCGCTGCTGTTTGATGACGGTATGCACTTTGGGGGGTGATCGCTTGTCGTGGCGGCGGTGGTAATCGCCCAGCCTATACGCTTCGCTCCAATGCCCAAAGACGGCCCGCCACGCCCGGAAAACCGACCACTGAGGGTCGAGGTGGTATCCGGGCAGACTGCGCACGCCGTTGACTTCAAAAACATGCAGTCCCTGACCAGCCGCTAGGTCCTCAAGGCTTCCGAATCGAATATCGAAACTGCCCATGCAGAAACCCTCGACCGACATCGCGAGCTTGGCGATGGCGTCGACGAGCGGGGCGGTGATGAGGTCTGCACCGTCAGTGATTTTTGCCCCCTGGGCATGACTGCCCGCTTCGACAAGTTTGAGCGCTTCTCCCTTGGCCAACACGCGGTCTTCCTGTTCTTCGAAGCGTTGCAGAAAAACGCTGGCCTGCTGCCGGTACCGCGGGTGATTCCAGAACAGGTCTTGCAGCGTATGTCGGCCATCCCCCAGCAGGATCGGGAAATGCTTCACTGCCAGATGTGGGATGCTGACCCGGCCGGTTTCCGGGTCGCGGTGGTAGGCGGCGGTGACTTCCATCGGCCCGACCAGATAGGACTGCACGATGGCCGGGCCGGGCGAGTCTTGGAAATATCGCGCGATGTCGCCGGGTTCGCGAATGATCCGCATACCTCGACCCGATCGACCCGCATCGGGTTTCATGACCAGCGGCAACGACCACGCCGGGCTATGGAGCAAAGATTCAACGGCTTTCACATCGGTCGCAACCGCGGTCGGGGTTACCGTGATTTGCTCGTTCTTGCTGTCAAAAAGCGCGAGGGCCTGCGACTTGGTTCGGAGCTTGCCGTTGCCGTCCGTCATGGCTGGGTTGGCCAAGGTCCATAGCGTCAGTGATGTGTATTTCACGCTTAGCCAAAGCCAATAGATCAGCGGGGGCAGGTTAAACGCTACGCCCGGCCAGAACTCATGATGCCGCCACTTGCCGAATAAGGCCCGCAGCTTGTTCCGCCCCCGGCGATTGCTCAGATAGAAGAACAGGCGGATGATCAGCAGCAGCGTCGCGAGCGCTGCAATGGTCGCGGCCCAGCCGTGGCCGAACAAAAGCTTGAACGGGCTGGCCGCCGCGTCACCGAGCAGCCAGATCAGCAGCACCATGACCGGTGCCCAGAGCGCAATGGCGATCAATGTCCAAAATGCGAATCGCAAAGGCTTGCGGGCCAGCGCACCGGCGGCGATGTAAAGCGGAGTACGAGAACCGGGGATGAACCGCGAAACCAGCACCGCCGACCAGCCATGACGGTCGAACCAATGGCCCAGCGCATCGACGTGGTGGGCCGGCAGCCGCTTGGCGATCACCGGCCAATCGAGTGCTCGCTTGCCGAAGCGCCGACCGACCAGATACAACGCCAAATCGCCGGTAAACACCCCGCCGAAGATCGCGA
This sequence comes from uncultured Phycisphaeraceae bacterium, assembly GCA_964523485.1. Lineage (GTDB taxonomy): Bacteria > Planctomycetota > Phycisphaerae > Phycisphaerales > Phycisphaeraceae > Algisphaera. The sequence continues at coordinate 13,602 of CAZFZS010000036.1, forward strand.
TGATCGCCAAGATCAGGTCGAGTTGGCCATCCTGCACGAGCAGGCCGACGGCAATCGTGGTGGGGTCTTCGATGATGTAGCTGCCGATCATGATGACCAGCACCTGCACCCACGGGTTGGCGTAACGATCCAGGTCGAGATCGATCGGCAGAATCGGCTCAGCCAATTCGCGATAGCCACCTTGATGCTCCACCGACCATGTCGGCTGCTCGCCATTCTCGAAACGATCGACAAAAGCGGCGATTTCGGACGCTGCGTAAGCGATCGCTTCTTCATCGCCAAGCAATCCGCCATCGCTTTCGAGAATGACCAGGCGGCTCATTTCAAGATGATTCTGCAGAGCCTCTGAACGCCGGGCCGAGGCGAGTTGATCGTCTCTGCCGTGCATGAGCATGACCGGAAAACGCTGCTGATCCATTCGCTTGAGGATCGCTGCCCAAGGCTGACGGTCTGTCGCCTGATAATGGCGTAGCGTCGAGTACCGCTCGGAAACGGTGCCGAGGCTGCCGAAGTGCGGCAAAACCTCGGGCAGCAACACGTAGAACGGATAGCCCAGCGCGAACTTCACCGCATCGAACGAGCGATGGCCCGGCCCGTTTTGTGCGTCGATCCGCAGGCCCCGCAGCATCGTGATCGAGCTGAGCCGATCGCTTTGTTGTTGCGATTGCAATTCGTTGAAAATTTGCAGAGCCACGCCGTTACCAGTGGTGTGCCCGACCAGGTGAAAATGCTCGATGTCTTGGGCTTTGAGTAATTCGAGAATTTGATGGGCATAAGCTGTCGCGCTCAGCGAAGAGCCGTTGCTATAGCTGTCACCAAAGCCCGGCAGGTCAAACTGGATGACCCGAAATTTTTCGCCGAGTTGGTCGGCTAATAGATCGAATTGGTGACGGTCGCCGGGGATGCCATGCAGCATCACGACAACGCCCGCCCCCGGAGTATCGGTCGCCCCATGCTGATTCGCGCTTCCAGATTGTCGCTCTTTGGGTTCAGTCGCAGACCAGGCGATGCGTGATGCTCGGCCCGCGATCGGCTCCCCGGCCCGATCTTTTGCCGAGACGGTCACGCGATGCACCTGCCGATCAGTTTTAACCTCGCGTTGATCCAGTTGCACCCAAGCGAATTGCCAGACCCATGAGGCGATCAGCATCAGGAGATAGAGCTTCCAGCCGTACCGGACCAGCCATTGCATTCGGCGCCGGGGCTTCAGCATGGCCGAACCTCGCTGCGGGGGATTGACTGCATCTCAGGCGTCCTTGCTAAGCCCGCAGCGCCGGGCAAAACCGCTCCGGGACGGGCGGAACAGTGTAATCGTTCCGCAGCTATCGGCATTACGGGCTCGCCGTTCTTCAATCAGACCGCTTCGGAAGGAGGCGACTGAAAGGGCGGCGGAAGATTGCCGATTGAAATGGTTCTGCTATGCTGTGCGGCCCTGCCCGGCCAGGTAGCTCAGTTGGTAGAGCACGGCATTGAAAATGCCGGTGTCCCCGGTTCAAGTCCGGGTCTGGCCACTGTATGCCCCTTCCATGCCCCCGGGTGCCCCTCGGGGGCTATGGAAGGGCTTTTTGTTTGGACCTTGCCCCCCCCTGCACCCTCAGAGCGCACCGCTTTGCGCACCGCTTTTTCCCGAGCTCGTTCGTAGTGGGCCTCGGTCGTCTGGTGGTAATGACGATCGGCAACGTCTTTCGAGTTTCCCAGCCAGCCGCATACCACATGGGCGGGGAAGCGGTCCGCCAAGTCGGTCTGGCGGCTTGCCCGCATCTGGTGCCACAACTTCGGCCACGGGCTGATACCGGCACGCTCCATTGCGGCAAGCACTAAACGTCGTGCTGCTTGCCAATTGCGTTTCTGAAGGTACGGCACGACGTAATTCTCGCCCGGCTCCGCGAAGTTGAACGCATCCTGCAAAGGTTGCTCTAATTCCGGGAATAGGGGTAGTTCCCGGAACTCATGTCCTTGAAGATGTTCAGTCTTTACGCTGTGAACTCGTAGCCGACCGTTTGCCCAATCAATGTCAGACCACTTAAGCTGCTGCGGCTCGCTGGGCACACGTAAACCACCCCAACGGCTCAGCACGAAGACCAGCTTTAACTCTACTGTCGTGAGTTTGCCCGCGCCTTGAAGTTCAGCAAGAACCTTTTGGGCATCCTCCTCACAAACATACTGCTGTCGATTCCTATTACCTATCGGTGCCGTTGGTAGATGGCTGAAAGGGTTATCGCCATCAAAAGCCCCCTTTCGGCGAGCGTAATCGAACATGTCACGCACATCGCTTGCCCGCTTGCGTGCAGTTGCTTCTGCCAGCAGTCGTGTACGCTTGCCAATCATCCAGGCGCGGAAATCGTCGCCATCTCCCGGTGTAAGGGAAGCTACTTTTCGATCGCCAAAAAATTCAATCAGCAGTCGCTTGGCTTGCCTAATGCGAGTTTGAGTTGATTCTTTCACCGTAGCCGACTTCCATGCAATCCAAATGTCGGCAAAATCCGCCAAGCTGATATGTCGATAATTAGCAGCATTGTCACAAAATCCGGCCCGTACCAATCGGTCTCGTAACTCCCCCTCTACACCTTCTAGCCATGCCCGGGTAATTGAATCGGGTTCGACGCCGGTTTTTGTGCACTGCTCCAATTCGGCAATGTGAGACGCGATCTTCTGTGCTTTTGATTTCGCCAGCCGTCCTAGTCGGATAGGAAACCGCCTCCCATCTGGCGTACGAACCCGCACCACTGCCCCTCCGTTGTCACCCAGAATTAAACTTGCCACGATGTCTCCTTTACTAGAGTTTCCATGGGGACTGCCGGAATTCAAACCTCAAGTGCTCGACTGTTATTTTGTAGCCATAACTCAAGAGCAGCCACGGGAACGAGAACCCGTCGTCCGACCCGGACGAGTGGGATTTGGTTGGCTCTTGATAGCTCCTTGATGGTTCGCTCGCTTAATCCAGTAGCTTGGGCAGCCTCCCGTAGACTCAAGGCTAAACGAGGTATCGGAGCTAATGAAACGCCATCTTCGAACAAGGCTGTGGTTTCGGGTGCCGTCAATTTACGCTGCATTCTAGCTTCTCCTCTTATCAAGGCAATGGTATGATTAAAGTAAAACCCGCACACCCAAAGGATTGACCGGCCATGGCCAAAAAGAAAACCCCCTCCCGCAAACCCTCGGCCCCGGAAGGTAAACCCACGGAGAAAAAATCGCCGACGGTCCAGCGGACCTACCGCTTCGACACCGACCTAGTGGAGCGGTTCGAGGAGGACTGCGCCAAAAACCTGGCCAATCCCAAGCTCGTCATCGAGGCGGCCTTGCAGTACTACCTCGACGCGGACCTGGAGCTGCGGCACTTGATCGCCCAGAACCACCTCAACCAGTTCGGCACGTCCACGGGTTACCGCTCGTCGGACTGACCGGTTCGTCGACGGCCGCCGCTGCGGCTTGCGGCGTTTCCAGGGGCTTGCTCGGAAATCCAGTCGAACGCCAAGTGCGTGACCCGTTCGACCAACGACAGGTCGTCGCGTCCGAAGCTGTCGGACGACCGCCACTGCTTTTGATCTTCCGGGTCGCGGTAAAGCCGCTGGACCGTGACATTGTGGCGGATGATGTCGGGTTCGGTGAGGTTCTCCCAGATCGCGGCCTTGATCCGGCCGATGCGGATTTCGTGGACGGGTCGGAGGCGACAGGGGGCAGGGGTAGGTTCGGGACTCGGGGCGTTGAGGGTAGTCATTATCTTCTCCGGTAAGGGGGGTGGGGTTGGGAACAATCAGGATTCGGCGGAGGCAGCCGCGGCTTTCGAGGATTCCGCGGATCCCGGTTGTGCTTCTGGGGCTGGCTTGGGTTTGGCCCGGCTGGGCCGGAACCGTGTTCGGCTCGACGGCTGCTTGAACTGCTGGAACGCGCGATCGGCGGCCATGAACTGCCGCGCCATCTCGCGCAGCAGATCGGCGTCGGTCACGGCGGCGTGATGGGCCTGGCGGTAGAACGCGCGGTACTGCTCCAGGTCTTGTGTGAGTGGGTAGTCCGCCTCTACCGTGATGCGGGTGAGTTTGGTGATGTGGAACGCGGGCAGGGTGAGGTCGGGCATGGCGGGTCTCTAAGTCTTGAAAGATGGACAGACAACAAAACGCAGGGCGTGATTCACTCGCCGGGCAAGGTGTAGGGTTTGAGGATCAGGTCTTCGTTGACGAGTACATTGAACCGCGTGCCCGGCCGGACCGTCACGGTTGGCGGCAGGTCCAGCTCCCTGTCGATGATGCGTTGGCCGAGCTGCGACGCCTGTTGGGCGATGGTTTCACCAACCACATCATTTTCCGAATCGGTGTCGCGGCCGATGTTGCCGACGTAGGCTATTGCAGTACTGAGCACGGTGGCCAGCCCTACCCGCCCGACGTGGTAGTCCACTCGATCCGCCAACCCCGACCGGCCAAGCGCATCCACCCCCGGAAGGGTCGGCATGTCCATCGAATCCCCGTTGGGCAGGATGATCCGGTCCCAAGCGATCAACACACGATTTTGCCCCGTCCCTACCAAACTGCTGTAGCGGCCGATGAGACGGGAACCTTGAGGGATAAGTAGGTGCGAGCCGCTCACAGAGTCGTAAACGTGTTCGGTGACCTGCCCGGTCATGACCCCCGGCAGGTCGCTGTGAATCCCCGTAAGTAGCGCCCCCGGAAGGATCGTGCCGGCTTTGATCTCGTAGGGTGATGGCGACTCAACCAAACGCTTGCCTGCGTTGTTTTGACTGCGGGCAAGGAACCCGTCGTCTGTCAGCGCCACGCGGGTCGAGTCGGTTTGGCCAAGTGAAGCCTGTTGGTCGTGGCTTACGACGTGAGGGTTCACCCCGGCACTTTCGTTTCGCCGCGTCTCGACCCCACCGAAGACCAGCGGTGAATCCATCGCTTCTTCAAGCTGCTTCCGCAAGCGTTCGAGTTGACGCTGGCGGGTTTCCAATGCGGCGGCCGCCGTAGGGTCCGGCGCGGACTTTGTCTCACCCGATGCTTTCGATCCTTCCGGGGTTTCCGGGGGACTGTCGTAGGTGGTGTCGCGGAGGTAGTCCTGAACATCAAAGCGGTAATCCTCCGGCAGGCGGGTGAGGGCGGTGTCAATCACGTTTTCTGAGGCAGGTGTGAATGCAGGCGCGGGCTGTTGCGCAGTTCCGCCTCGCGAGCGACCGCCAAAGCCGTAGGCAAAAGCGATCGTCAGGATGAACACTCCGAGGCAACCCAGCCCGGTGATCATGCGCGGACTCAGGCGTTTCACTCCGGGACGTACCGGGTTGAGGTCCAGCGAAGTTCCCATGTGCGTCGGGGACTCGGGGGCATCGGATGAATGGGGTGATGGTGTTGGGGGCATGGCGTACTCCAGTGGATGATTGAATAATCGAATCAGCGACGGTGCGGACCCGCCGGGCGTCGCCCCGCGCGGGCAGAGGGAGAGTCGGTTCGGGTCCGCTCAATCCGCACGATGGTTGGTGAAGCGGGCGGGGAACCCAGCCGCAACTCCGCCCGATCAAACAACCGATCCACCACATAAAACCGCTCACGCACCCGGTAGTTCACCAGCTGCGCCGCGTCCGGATTGTCTTCGGCCAGCACGAACAACGGTGGCGCTTCGGTCGTTCCGAGGTTCGGCGGGAACTCGATGTATGTTTTCCGTCCATCATCAAACACCCGCGTCGGCTTCCAACGCGGCGGTCGCCGGGAAGCCTTCCCCTTTGCTTCAACCGTGTAGTTAAAGTTCAACGCATCGACCGTGATTCCCGCTTCGACTATGCCCGCCTGCTCGCTCTCCCGGTCGGCTCGTTCACGACGCAACGCGATCAAGGCCTCCCGCGGGTAATCCCAGGCGATGGCCGTGTTGTAGACCGGGACATCCACACTGGTCAGGTCCAGGTGATAGACCCGCCGGTCGGTCGTGATGACCAGATTGGTTTGCAGGAACGGCTGCCGCGGTTTGATGAGAATGAGTGTGGTCGCCGCTTTACCGCTCCCGGTTTCAATCGACTCGACCACCCAGCGTGCCGTGTCCCCCGCCGCAGCCGTGATGAGTTCTTCGCCGGGTTGCAACTCGATCGTCGTGACGTACCCCGGACTCGCCACCGCGGTAAACACTACGCCCGGCGTGTACGGATACCGCAGCACCGCAAGTAGTCCATTGCTTCCATCAAAAGTTTTGCCAGCCACATCAGCGGCGTCCATTACCGCTGCGTCATGCCCTTCAGCGATGACGCGGAGCGGATTCATCTGCTGCCGCCCCAGCTCACTCAACGACTCGGGCAACGGTCGCAATTGAGGAGCACTCACCGGGACCGGCACTTCGACCACACCCCCGCCCCCAGAAGTCTCGGAACCCCCGGAAGCCCCGTTCTCCGTATCGATTTGCGCTTGAACAAGCCGGGTGTCGGGGCCGTGGCGGGATTCGGCATATTTCGGGCTGCCTGCGCATCCCGCGACCAGACCGGTCAGCGTGAGGATGAACACCGGGATGGTCGTGGTAATCGGCGGATGGATGATTGCTCGATGCATGGTTAGATTCCTTGTGGATAGTGGATGGTTCGGTGATGGCACGCGGCTCTGCGTCGGTCTTATTCCCGTGGACTGGGGGTGACTGTGTCTTCAACCGGCTCGATGGGCGCGGTGTATTCCCGGCTCCAGTTGAAGTCGGTGACGTACAGCCCCAGCGGGTTGCGGAAGGTTT
>CAZFZS010000037.1:0-17231 GCA_964523485.1 uncultured Phycisphaeraceae bacterium
AAGCCGCAGGGGCGGGCCACCATCAGTCGCCTAACAGTGATTTAGTAACGAAAATCGAACTTAGCAGGAGTATAGGGTGGGGCGGCGTGGTCGGCAAGTGTTTTTGTCGACTAGGGATACCATTTATTCGGATTTTGTTTGTGTCCCCGAAAGGTAACCTGTAGACTGGCGGGATGAAGCTGCGGGAACGGATCGGGGCGGTGTGTCGGGTGAAGCATTATTCATCGCGGACGGCGGCGGCGTATACGCAATGGGCGGAGCGATTTCTGCGGGCGGTTAAGGCTCGTGACGGGCGTTGGCGAGCTCCGGAGGAGCTCGGGGCGGAGGATGTCGAGTGGTTTCTGACGGGGCTGGCGACCAAGCGGCGGGTGGCGGCGGCGACACAGAATCAGGCCCTCAACGCGTTGGTTTTTCTGTATGGCGAGGTGCTGCGGATCGAGCTGGGCACGTTTGATGCGGTGCGGGCGCGGCGGCCCAGGCGGCTGCCGAGCGTGCTGTCGCCCCTGGAAGTAAGGGCCTTGTTGGACGTGCTGGAGGGGCAGTGGCGGTTACTGGCGTTGGTGATGTACGGCTCGGGATTGCGGGTGAGTGAGGTTTGTACGTTGCGGGTCAAGGACGTGGAACTGGATCGCGCCCGGCTGCTGGTGCGCAGCGGCAAGGGCGACAAGGATCGGTCGGTGATGTTGGCGGGTGAGGCGAGGGCGGGGTTGGCGGATCAGATCAAGCGGGTGAAGCGGAAGTGGGATTTTGATCGGCAGCGGCCTTTGGAGGATCGGGTGGTCGGGGCGACGGTGCCGGCGGACACGGGGCGGCGGTTCGAGCGGATGGCGGGCCAGTGGGCGTGGCAGTATGTGTTTCCCGGGTCGAGGCGGGTGGTGGGGGCGGACGGCCGAAAGCGGACGCATCATGTGCACGAGAAGGCAGTGGCGCGGGTGGTCCGGCAGAAGGGGGTCGAGGCAGAGATTAACAAGCCGGTGACGCCGCATATGCTGCGGCATAGTTTTGCGACGCATCTGCTGGAGGCGGGAACGGACGTGCGGACGATCCAGAAGCTGCTGGGCCATGCGAAGCTGGAGACGACGATGATCTATACGCATGTGATGGAGGGGGCGGGCAAGGGCGTGATGGGGGTGGTGTCGCCTTTGGATCGCTCCTGGAAGAGGGGGGTTGGGGGGTAGGGATTGGGGGGACGCGCAGCGAGGACGCTGCGGCTCTTGATGCTGCGGCTCTTGAAGTTTTGGCTTTTGAAGCTTTGGGTTACGAGGCTGTGGGTACTGAGGTTGTGGCGTGGCTTCTCGTCATGTGGGGATTGCGTGGGCGGTCACTATTTGAAATGGCGTGTTTGTGATGCGGAGTCGAACAGTTTTGCTGCGCTGTTTCGGCACACGGCGGGCGGAAGTGGCTGTATAGTGCCTCGGCTGTGGGTGGGGCGCGGCGCGCAGTGGGTACACGCAGCGAGGACGCTGCGGTTCTGGACGCTGCGGCAGCAGGGGGGGGGTTGGTGTTGTGGGTTGGTGTTGTGATTTGTTTTAAGTGATTGCTGCTGGGTGGGATTTGCATTGAGACGAAGTCGAAAGCCCATTGTGATTGCGTCGAGGCGGAGCAGGCTTGCGCGGGTGCAGGCGGAGGCTGTGGGCGGTGCGTTGTCGAAGTTGAACCCGGGGGTGGAGATTCAGTATCACTGGGTAAGCAGCGAGGGGGACCAGCTTCAGAGTGGGCCGTTGTCGGAGTTTGGGGGTAAGGGGCTGTTTACGCGGGCGGTGGATGAGGCGGTGGTGCAGGAGAAAGCGGATTTGGCGGTTCATAGCTTGAAGGATCTTCCTGTCGATCCGGAGGAAGCGGTGGCGGGGCTGGCGATTGCGGCGGTACCCAAGCGTGGGCCGGTGCAGGACTGTTTGATCAGTGCTTCGGGGTTCGATCGCTTGAGCGATTTGCCGGGCGGGGTGGTGGTGGGCACATCGAGTTTGCGGCGGGCGTCGCAATTGCTGCGGGCGAAGCCTGATATTTACGTCGATCCGATGCGGGGGAATGTGGACAGTCGGCTGTCGAAGGTGCTGTCGGACGATCAGCCTCGGTACGACGCGGCGGTGCTGGCGGTCGCGGGGCTCAAGCGGCTGGGGATGGGTGAGCACACGACGCATATGCTGAGCTTGGACGAGATGCTGCCCGCGGCGTGTCAGGGGGCGATTGCGATCACCTGTCGGGCCACGGATCACGTGACGCTGACGCGGTGTCTGCCGTTGAACGACCCGGCCTCATCGACGGCGGTGCATGCGGAGCGGGAGCTGGTGCTGCGATTGGAGGCGAGTTGTCTATCCGCGGTGGCGGTGCTGGCCGAGCGGGTGCCGCCTTCGGAGACGCGGGCGGAACGGAACGCGGATTCGCATTGGTTTCGGCTGCGGGCGCGGGTGCTGTCGGCGGACGGGGCGACTTGCCTTGAAGTCGATGAAAAATGCAAAACCTCGGACCTGCGTCATGTCATACGGCGGGTCGGCGACGATCTGATCAAGCGTGGTGCACGCGAATTGTTGACGCAGCAGCGGGTCCGGACCGCGGCGGGACAGGCTGTGGATGAAGCGTCTTTCTCGGCTTAGATTTCTATTTCGTCATCGAAAATTAGTGGGTAGGCCGATGCCGATTTGTGGTGGTGTCGCTTTTGTTTCTGTTAATATTTATTGAAGCCTTCTGCTGGCTGGGGCGGGGTTGATGGGTGTTTTGCGGGACCAGGGTTGATGCATGTCGACAGATCCAAAGAAGAGACCTGGGGCGGACGGCTCATCGCATCGGGGCGGTGCGGCGGAGAAGACCGGCCCGCCGTCCGGGCACCTGGACGACGCCCGGCCGACGTCGGACGATTTGTCGTCGCCGACTGAGCAAGAGACGCAGAACAAGCGTAAGCCGTTGCCCCCTGCCGCCGCCGCGGGGCCGGCGGTGTCTCGCACGAGCTTTCCAACTGCCCAGACTTCCGCGACGCGCGGCGCGACGCAGCCCGATGATGCGGCAGGCCCGAATGCGAAAGCTCGGTTGGACCCGAACGTACAAGCGTTGATCAACGAAGGTTTGCTCAGCGTGCCCGATGCCCCGGCGATCCGCCGCGGGGCGATGGCGGTGGTCAATGGGCGTTATGAATTAACTAAGCAACTCGGCATGGGCGGGATGGGGATGGTCTATCTCGCCTACGACCGGGTCGGTGACTGCGAGGTCGCGCTCAAGACGCTCAAGCCCCGGTTCTATCGCAATGCCTCGGCCCGGGCGAGCTTCATCCAGGAAGCTAAGGAGATGAACCGCATTCCGGCCCATGCACGGGTGTTGGTGGTGAAAGACTTCGGCTCGGTGGATCAGCCTTACTATGTCACGGAGGTGCTGACCGGCGGGTCACTGGGTGATGTGATCCGCAAGCGGGGGGCTCTGCCGGCTGAGGAATGCCGACGATACGCCCGCGATTTGGCGACGGCGATCGGTTACATCCATGCCAAGCAGGGCAAGGTGCATCGCGATGTGAAGCCAGAGAATCTGTTGCTCGACGCCGAGCAGTCGGCCTGGCTGGCGGACTTCGGATTAATCTGGGAGGTCGGCGGCGGGTCGCGTGGGCTGCGTGCGGGAACACTGCCGTATATGCCTCCGGAGGTAGTGGGGGATAGTCGAAAGAACGTGGGGTATGAGTGGGATGTGTATTCGTTCGGGGCGACGCTGTACGAGATGTTGACGGGTTTCGCTCCGTATTCGGATGTGGTCCAGCCTACCCCGCCAAAGAAAAAAAAGGACGCGGAGGAGGCATCTCCGATGGAACGGCTCAAGCGGGCGATCACACAAAGCCCGCCGACGCCGATTCTCAAGCGAAACCGCCGGGCGGACAAGAATCTGACCCGCGTCGCGGAGTGGGCGATGGCCCGGGACGCCCGCGATCGATATTTCCACGTCGACCACATCCTCAACGATCTGTCGGCCATCGAGCAGGGGCGAAAACCGCTTGGCCCCTTGCAGAAAAACGCTGTGAAACAAGAGGCCGGATCGAGTCGGTCACGCTGGTCGGGCTGGCTGCTTACGGCTGTCACAATCTTATCCGTCGGGGCGGCGGTGGCATTGGTATTGTTCGAAAGCGACCTGCGACCAACGGTGCAGACGGTGCGGTCGTCGGCGATGTCTTGGCTGGGTATGGAGTCGGCTGCTGCGCTTGACGACACGAAGGTTGAAACGGATGACATCCCCGCAATTTTCGAGCAAACGCCTATTGCGAATACGGGTGACTTCACTTTCGACACGCTTGAAGGCCGACGCGAATTTCTCCCCGCCGATGCTGCAACGCTGCATCAAGCCCAGACCATCGGCTTCCGCGAGGGTGAATTGCCGACCGAACACGCTTTGTTTTTCACAATGCAAAGCGAAGCGGGGGGGTATCTCACCGTGCTGGTCGAGGACCAGTTCGGCGACATCACCCGCCTGATCCCGCAGGATGCTGACGACTACTTCACGCTCCCGCCGGGCGAACGCATCACCCTGCCCGCTCAGCCCCGGCCCGATAGCCCCACCCGGGCGATCTGGATTCAAGGCCCCGCCGGATCGCTGCAGGTCCGAGCGATTCTCACCCCCGAGCCGTTCGAGTTCGAGCTGCCCGGTGATGACACACAAGCCGATGCGTCGGCCGACAGATTCATCCGCGAACGCTCCGCCATCCGCGTCAATGGACAAACTTACCGCTCGCTTTACGATGCCTTCGGCGACAGATGGCAGGTCAGTGATTTAAGGTTGCAGGTCATCGAATGATCGTGACTCAATATGCGGTAACTTTTGCGTACCGCATAAAGACACTTGGTCAAACCCTCTCCACCTCAATCGTCACCCTCATCTCATGGCTGCCGCCGGGCGGGAGGACGACGGCATTTTGGCCGATGTTTGCCGTTTCGATGCAGCACATCTTTTCATATTCCTCTTCGCCCATGTCGTCCAGTCGGTCGGCTTTGGCAGACCAGGGGTTCCAGACAACGGTCGACTGAGACCCGGCCTTAGCCACGACAATTTTCCGTCCCATGGCTGGGTCGATCAGGCGACAAGTATCGGCCGTGTCGACATAGACACGATCCAGTTCCTCGGTAAATCGGATCGGCTCACCGGCAGCAGGTTGGAGTTTCGCTTCGAGCATCTTGTCGATGTAGTCCGCGTTTTCCAATCCTTCAATGTGGACCTGATGGATATCGCCGACGCAGAAATAGGTGTGCAGTGCAGCCTCGAACCGTCGCTCCAGATCGGAGGTGTTGGCGACAATCAATTGCAGGTGCAGCGATGGGCCGAACGTCACGCGGTAGGTCGCGTGCAGGTGTTCGAGGTTGGTGACCAGTTCCACGCTAACGCCTTGCGTATCCTCGCGGGTCTGCACAAGGTTCCAGACTTTATTGCGGACCAGGCCGTGCGAGGGTGCATCGGGGTCAGTCGCGTGTGGGCCGAACCAGGGCAGGCAGATCGGCACACCGCCGCGGATGGGGTGGCCCTCTTTGAACCAAGATGCCCTTGAAGTAAAAAGCACCTGCTTATGGCCGGCCGGCTGCCACTCCGTCGCCGTCGCGCCCAGCAGATACAGCCGACCCGTGCAGGCTTCGGTATCGACCGCAACGCTCGGGAGATTATGGCGGCCGGATTCAACTGTGAGCTTGCCCGGCAGGTCGTGAGACGTGAGATGATCCAGTGTGGTGTTAGCCATGGGTTTGATCTTAGACGAGATTGGAGGAGAAGGCTGACCGATATTTTACGGCCGATCGGTGTCGCGAATCAGCGAATGATTACCTGTTGGTTGATTTACTTGGCCGCTGTTAAAGTAACCCTTCGCGATGTACACGCTGACCTGCCCATCCTGCAACCAAACCACACGGCACGCCTTCGTGCGGATCAATGCCGTCTGTCGATGCGACGCCTGCGAGCGTGTGTACAGGATCGACCGCAAGCACCTTCAGCTGCCATCTTTGGCCGAGCCCCCAGCCGAGACGGCGGCCGACACGGCACTCATCGCGGACAGCCCGCCGCCCAAGGACGCTTCATCGGGCAGCAGCATCACTGGCCTGTCCGGCCTGAGCCAGCTCATGGAGGCCGAGCCGGCCGCCAAGGCAAAAGCCAAACCCGTCGCAGCCCCGCCGCCGGGTAGACGGCCTGCACCGTCCGACCCGACCCAGGAAATCGCGGACCTGCCGGACGTCGGCCCGCCGCGACCCGCACCCCGACCGGATGCGAAGTCGCTGCACCTCCGGGCGGTCCGCATGAATAAGCGTCGACGACAACGCCGCAGCATTATGCTGATTGTCACAGCCCTGGCTCTGCTGGTTGGCCTGGTCGGTATCGCTTTGTTGCTCACTCAACGGCTAAGCGAAACCACAACCATCCCGGAAGCGGTGGGTGACGACAGCCAGATCATCGAACCGATTTCCGACCCGGAACTCGTCACGCCATGATCTTCATCCCCGTGCGTACCGATCGGCGGCAGTCGCAAACGCCCTGGGTCAACTACGGGTTGATCGTTGCGAATCTATTCGTTTTCGTGCTGACTTATGCTCAGATTAATCAGTACGAAACCCTTCAGGCTCAAGGCAACAGCCTCGAGGAAATCTTCGCGAAAGCACCGGCGATCGGGTACTACCTCTGGCCAGACCAACCGCTGATTCGCCTGTATCAGTTTCTCAGCTATCAGTTCCTGCATATCGGTTGGCAGCACCTGATTTTCAACATGCTCTTTCTCTTTGTATTCGGCAATGCCGTGGAAGATCGGCTGGGCAAAGTCGGTTATTTACTGTTCTATCTGGCGGGCGGAGTGGTCGCGGGGCTCGGCCACGTGTTGGCCAGCGATGCGCCTGTGCTAGGTGCTTCCGGATCGGTTGCCGCGGTAACCGGAGCTTATCTCGCGTTGTTTCCGCTGACCAACGTGACGATCTACTACTGGCTGATCGTGTTCATCGGTAGCTTCGAAGTCTCGTCGATGGTGCTGATCATCTTCCGGGTCGTGCAGGATGTCGTGTTTCAGATTGCAGATATCGGCAACACGGCCTACGTCGCCCACCTCGCGGGCTACGGCTTCGGCTTCATCATCGGCATGGGCGGCCTGCTCATCCGCCTGCTGCCGCGCGAACCCTATGACCTGCTTGCGCTGATCGATCAAAAACGTCGGCGGGTGCAATTCAAAAAATTGTCGCGGCAAGGCTACGAGCCCTGGGAAAGTGCTCCAGCCAACGTGAAGCGAAAGGGAAATGCTGAGGCAACTCCGTCGCAACCCTCGCCGGAAAAAATCGAACTGATGCAGAAGCGCAGCCAGATCAGCGATGCGGTGTCGGCCCATCGCCTGGATGAAGCGGCCACGCTCTACACCGATCTGTTGGCTCAACACCCAGAACAGGTGATGCCTCAACAGGTCCAACTCGACCTTGCCAACCAACTGATGGCCAACGGCAGCTACGACACCGCCGGCCGGGCCTATGAACTGTTTCTCGATAAATATCCGCACTATGGCCAAAAAGCCCATATCCAACTCATCCTCGGCCTGCTGCTGGCCCGCTATCTCGGCCAAACCGAGCGGGCCGAAGCACTCTTGAACGCCGCCAAGCCCAAGCTCGCTGGCGATGATTTGGCATTAGCCAATCAGGTGCTGGCGGAGTTGAAATAGCTTTCTCGGAACCAAGTGAGGGACTTCGCGATAGACAGCGAATTTTGTATTGCCCAGTCCCTTCTCTTACACTTCCCGGACTCACCCTAAACCACCGTAAGGACATCACCATGAGTTCGGGAAATGCAGTCATCGGCCAATCCGGCGGGCCGACCGCGGTCATCAATCAGTCACTCGTCGGCGTCGTCGAAGCACTTCAAGCCTCAAAACGCGTCGATAAAATCCTCGGCGCCCACCACGCGGTCTCGGGCATCGTTAAGGATGACTACATCGATCTGACCCGGACCGATCAGCACACGCTCGACCGTATCGCGGGTACGCCATCATCCGCCCTTGGCTCATCGCGGGACAAGCCGGATGAAGCGTATTGCAAGCGGATTTTCGAGAGTTTTACGAAGCAGGATGTGCGTTACTTTTTCTATGCAGGCGGCAACGACAGCTCGGACACCTGCCGAATCATTGCCGAGATGGCAGTTGAGAAAGACTACCCGCTGATCGCGTATCACATCCCCAAGACGATCGACAATGACCTGATGGTGAACGACCACACACCGGGCTTCGGGAGTGCGGCAAAATTCGTTGCGCAGGCGTTCATGGGTGACAACCTCGACAACGCGGCCTTGCCAGGCATCAAGATCAATATCGTGATGGGCCGACACGCCGGCTTCCTGACTGCGGCTTCGGTGCTCGGCCGTCGTCCTGGCAAGGATGATGGGCCGCACCTGGTCTATGTCCCGGAAGTGCCGTTCGATGAAGAGAAGTTCATCGATGATGTGCAGGAGGTCTACGGCCGACTCGGCCGCTGCCTGATCGCGGTGTCCGAAGGCATTCACGATAAAGAAGGTAACGCGATTATCACGAAGCTCCAGTCCGAAGTCGAGAAAGATGCCCATGGCAATGTGCAGCTTTCCGGGACCGGAGCGCTCGGCGACCTGCTGGCCGATCTGGTCAAGGACAAGCTCGGTGCAAGGCTGAACCAGAAGCTCCGCGTGCGAGCTGACACATTCGGCTACCTGCAGCGATCATTTGTTGGATGTGCCAGCCCGATCGACCAGGCCGAGGCCCGGGCGGCGGGTCGGGAAGCGGTCAAGCACGCCTTGAGCGGTGAGCACTCGTCCGGCTCGATCGCCATCATTCGCACCGGCGATAACCCTTATACCGTTGAATACAAGCGGATCGAGATTAAAGAGGTCGCCGCGTTGACTAAACACATGGACACCGACCTGATCGTTGATGGCAAAGATATCGCCCCGGCATTCGTCGATTACCTGTCGCCGATCGTAGGGCCTTTGCCGACAATCGAAACGCTCTGAGCTATAGGTTGAAAGCGACTTACCACCGCGGCTCATCGCCAGACTCGATCAACTGCTCGACACGCTGCTCGATCAGGTCGCGGCGGTCGTCGGAGCGTTTATCGAGCTGTTCCTCGAGTTCTTCGATCCGATCGCGCAGCTTCTGGAGCTCACGTTCGCGGATCGCTTGGCGGACCTCGAAGTGCTCCTTGACCAGCGACTCGACCTGCTCTTCCAGTTCGCGCTTCCGCTCCCAACTGAGCTCATCCTTTGCTTTCGCTTCACGCAAAGCCTTGGCAGCTCTCCAGGATTCGCGGTTGAGCTTCAGGTCGCGCATACGCATTTCGTACATCTCGGGATCGCGTTCTTTGAGCTGGACTAAAAAACGTACCGCGGGGAAGTGTCTTTGAATAAGCCGTTGGGCGTCTTCAGGATTTTCTTCGATCAAATTTTTTAATCGGGCGGCCGCATCGGGTTCGTAGGCCGCCACGACTTCGAGGGCGTCTTCGAGTTGCTCGGCGGTCATCAGCCGACCCAGTGGACCGCGATGCTTGTGCTCGCCATGGCCCGCTTCGTCGTAATCTTCGAATGCCGAGCCAACTTCTGGCGGCGGACCATTTCTTTCCGGTTCCGCGGCAATCGGCAATCCGAAACATATCACCAGCAATGCCCCGAAAAAGGCCACCAACATCTGTCGAGCGAATGCAGGATTAGAAGTAAAGCTCAAATGCATTGAAAGTCTCTTCGAGTTGTTGGGAAGCTGCGGCGTCATCGAGGGCCTGTTGGCCGGCCTCGGACCAGAAGCCAGCGTTGTCCGCCAGCGAAACCTGCAACGATAACAGGTCCAACCGATCATCGATCGAAGCGGTCTGCTCACTCCAATCATTCAGCTCGGCAAGCGTCGCAGCGAGAGCTTCGCTGCCATCCAACGGCTCGTCCTTCTGAACGACGCGAGTGTCATCGACGTTGCCCGTAGGCATGGGTGGAGTAGTGTTTTGAGCTACATCGCCCCCACTCAGATCGCTGTTTTGCAAAGTCGAACCCGCCCACCAGATCTCGCCGAGCACGATCACCAGCAGCACCGCCGCAGCAGCAGCATACAGCCCGCTCCGCCCGATTCTCGCTAAAACCGGCGGCCTCGCGCCTGCACCGTTGGCTCGATTTTGTTCACGCGATGCCGCCATCGCCGCGGCAATCGACCGCTCACGCAAAGCAGCGGGGGGGGCTGTCGGGGCAAGCGCCGCATCCAGATCGGCGGCCAACTGCTCATCAGCGATAAGCTCGCTTTGAAACGCATTTTGCTGGTTCAGTTCTTCGTTCATGGTCATCCCCTTAGGTAGCAGGGGCAAGAATTTCATCGGTCAACACTGGCATAACGGACAAAACTCGGATCTATTGCATATGCAGATTCTGCACCGCGTTTTTTAATTTGCCTAACGCCCGATGGCCCCGAGCCAACACCGTGCCCAGAGGCTGCTCCAGCGTCTCGGCAATCTGGGCAAAGCTCAATCCCGCGGTGTGACGCAGGTGCAACACTTCCTGGTCCGCCTCGCTCAGCGTGGCGACCGCCTGACGCAGCAGGTCGATTTGCTCAGACTGATCGACATGCTCGGCCGGGTCGCCACCATAGGTCGCAGGCGAACGGCTCGACGCATCGCTCAGCGAGAGCTTCGAGGCCGGGCCCATGTCCGCCACCACCGCCTGCCGCTTGCGACGCCGCATCTCGTCCCGTAGCTTGTTCATCGCGATTCGAAAGAGCCAGGCCTCGAATCGGCCCTGCTCCTGATATTCGCCGTCGTCGCGGATCTTCTCGACGATTTTGACGAAGGTGACCTGTGTGATTTCCTCAGCGAGTGAACCGTCGTGGCATTGCTTGAGGATCAGGCCGTAGACCCGTCGGCCGTAGGTATCGTACAACTGCTCCCAAGCCGCGGCATCGCCTTGGCTGGCCTGTCGCAGCACGGATTTGAGGTCGATAGCCGTTTGAGTCATGCGGAAAATCGCTGAAGAACAAACCTGAAACAACGATCCAGCATACCCTAGCGGGCTCGACTGCTCCGAATCAGCCGACAGGACCGCGACGATGACCGACACCCCGCCGCTCGACCTCAGCGATCCGGCCAGCGTGGCCCGAACCTTCGCGCGGGCGGCCGCGGCCCTGGCGAATCACCCCGGGCGGACCGGCAGTCTGACCCACCTGCCGGGCGAGGGCGAGTTGGTGGTCACGGGCGACCTGCACGACCACGCGCTGAATTTTCGCCGCATCGTGAAGGCTGCGGACCTGCAGCAAAACGCCCATCGGCATCTTTTATTGCAGGAAGTGATTCACGGCGATTCGCGGGTCAACGGTCTGGATCTGTCGGTGCGGATGCTCGCCCGTTGTGCCGACCTGGTCGCTCGGTTTCCGCAGCGGGTTCATGTGCTGCTGTCGAATCACGAACTCGCTCAGCTCACCGGCGAGAAGATCACCAAGGACAGCATCAACGTCTGCGATGCGTTTGATCAAGGACTGGATTACTTGTTTGCCGAACAAGCCGAATCGGTGCGGGCGGCGATGGAGGAATACCTGTCGGCAATGCCCTTGGCATACGAGACAGAAGGCGGCGTGATGTTGGCCCACAGCGTGCCATCTCCACGCAAGATCGAAGTCTTCGATTCGCAAGTGATCCACCGAGAACTCACCGAAGCAGATCGAATTTCCAATGGGGCAGCCTATCTCATGGTCTGGGGCCGACACCAGAACAAGAAGATCACCGAGGAACTCGCCGAGGCGTGGGGGGTATCGACTTTCGTCGTCGGCCATCAGCCGCCGGAGATGGGCTGGGACACGATCGCGGATAACACGCTCGTCTTGACGAGTGAACACGATCATGGCCAATACCTGAAAATCGATCTTGGCAGAGCTTACAAACGCGATGAGCTGATCGATTGCGTTCGGCCATTGGCGGCGATTCAGGTCTGATTGATCACAGCACAATTTCATCAAATCCAAGCTGTCAAATCAACATGGCTGGCCTAGCATCTCGCAGCAGCCGCTGGAGAGCTGCAGTCCATTCTTCGATCGAGGGATCACCATGTTCAGAAATCCAATGACGACCAACATTGCGTTTGTTTTATTGCTTATCGCATCACTGTCGCTGGTCATTTATTCTGCATCGGCCAACCCAATGGCGGGTGCGAAGGCTGTCGCCGCGGATACCGTTGATGGGGCCGAAGAGGCCCATGATGCAGCTCGCAAAAACAATGAGATTGAAGTGCCCGATGATGCGGATCGGATCGGCGGCGATGCTTCGATGACCGGAGATGCTCAGGGCGGTGCGGAAGAGGCCCACGACGCGGCTCGCAAGCATCGGGAGATCGATGGCCACGATCACGGCCAAGAACATGACCATGCTCATGTAGACGGTCACAAACACGACGGTGATAAGAAAAAAATGGCGGCTGGCGCATGCTGCATGGCCTGTGATGGTTCGCTCATGATCAACTCGGCGGTGGCGGTGCTGACGCCGACGGCGGGTAACTCCGCGAGCGGCGTGGTCGATCTGCAGCAGGTCGATGGCGGTGTAAAAATCAGCGCGACGGTCAGCGGCCTGACGCCGAACGGTAAGCACGCCATCCACATCCATGAGACCGGCGATGTTTCCTCAGACGACGGCTCGGCGGCGGGCGGACACTACAACCCGGCCGGCCACGATCATGCCTTGGCCGACACTGTCGAAGGCCACGCCGGCGACCTGGGCAATCTTGAAGCGGATGACCAAGGCAACGCCGATTTCAGCTTCGTCGCGAAAGGCATCACGTTGGCTGGCATGGAGAATCCCGTACTCGGCCGATCGATCATCGTCCACGCCGAAGCAGACGACGGTGGCCAGCCCGTAGGCAACGCCGGCGCACGGATTTCCCAAGGCGTCATCGGTATTGCGGAGTAATTCGAAAACTGAAGTTTGGCAATATCACAAAGGTATTTCGTTTAGCGGACGCGGCGAAGCCGCACCGTTCGACAAACCGCGGTACGCTTCGCGTCACCTGCCACGCGCGAAAGAATTCTTTTGCTTCACGGCAAGCCGCGCTGCCGCCTTGTCTCGTACAGCAGCACCGCGCCGGCGGTCGAGGCGTTGAGCGAATCCACCACGGTGTCCGTCTGCATCGGGATATGCAGTCGCAGGTCGGCCGAGGCCTGCCAGTCACTATTTAATCCCTCGTGTTCCGGGCCAATGACAAGCGCTAACGGCCCGGTCAGATCGGCAGCGAAACAGTCCACGTTGCCACCGACCACCGCCGCAGCAATTTTTAACTCGTTCGATCGCAGCCATCCGATTGCCGCTTGATCCGTGTCGAATAGCGCGATCGGCGTCGAGAACACCGCCGCGGTCGAGTTGCGGATCGCGTTGGGGTTGAATGGGTCGATGCTAGGCCCGACCCCGATGACCGCATCGCAGCCCGCTGCTGCCGCCGTCCGAACCACCGCACCAAAATTGCCCGGCTTCTCCATGCCCACCGCGACGAGTACCCAAGGCTTCTCGCTGAAACTTAGCCGCTCAACGCTCAGGTCCGGCGATTTGAATACGCCAATCAGCCCCTCCGGCTCGCTGTGATATGTCATCTTGCGAAGTACTTCGCCGGTCACCCGCATAGTTATCGATTTTGGCAGTTCATGACCGATGCTTTGTGCAACGAGTTGCATATCGCATGATGCGTCGATGAATAACTCAACTGGCGCGAGCCCCGCCTCCATCGCCCGGCCAACCTCCCTGAAACCCTCCGCGATCAGGACACCATCGGCCCGGCGAGCGCGACCTTTGCGCCACTTCACCACCTGCTTGACACGCGGGTTGGACAGGCTCGAAATCACAGACGTCATACCAATGTCACCGCTTGAAACCGCCATCCATCGGCCCTAACTCGCATCGTGGTATCGCTCGACGATACGGCTGAGATAGTCCGCCTGATCCATCGCCCAGTACTCCTCGCTGAAGACTTCGACCTCGTTGAAACCTTTAAACCCCGCGGCCTCGACTTGCTTACGGATGCCCGCGATATCGATGCAGCCGTCGCCCATCAGGCCGCGGTCGGTCAGCAAGTCGCGGGTCTGGACCCGCCAATCGCAGATGTGGAAGCCGAAGATCGTGCCTTGCTCGCCGGCGGTTTTGATCTCCGCCTCGAGGTCCGGGTCCCACCAGACGTGGTAGACATCCACCGCGATGCCGAGCATGTCGTGTTGTAACTGTTCGCAGATCAGCCTGGCCTCGGCCATCCGGTTCACACAGCTTTTATCGGCCGCGTACATCGGGTGCAACGGCTCGATGCTCAGCTTCACACCGACCGATTGGGCATGGTTTAGACAGGCAGCGATCCCGTCGGCAACCTGCTTGCGTGATTCGGTAAGCGGTTGGCCGGGCGTGGCCCCGACGACGAGCACGACCTGATCCGCGCCGAGTGCGGCGGCTTCGTCGAGCATCTTCTTGTTGTGTTCGATCGCCTCATGCCGCGTACCTTCCTCCGGGCTGCAGAAGAAGCCCCCGCGGACGTAGGCGGGGATGGCCAAACCGCTGGCCTGAGTGATTTTCACTGCTTCGTCGAGGCCGACGCCACCTTCATCCTCGGCCACCGTGTTCCGCCAGATGCTGATCCCACCGATGCCTCGGCCGGCGTAATGCTCACAGCACTCGGCCAGCGACCAGGGCTTGTTGGTCATCGTGTGGACGGCACTGCGAGAAAGATCCTGAGGCATCCGCGGACTTTATCAGGACAGGAAAAAAGATGTTGACGCTCGGATTTTTGTTAGGTATATGATAGGCCTATGTCCGAGCCGTCCGAGAGCGTGGGAGGCCAAATGGTCCGCTGGTGTTTTTTGGATATGAACAGTTTTTTCGCGGGCTGCGAGCAGCATGATGACAAGCGGCTGCGGGGTCGGCCGGTCGGGGTCTGCCCTATCTTGGCCGAGTCCGGGGCGGTGATCGCGGCGAGCTACGAGGCCAAGGCGGCGGGTGTCGGGATGGGCTGCCGGGCGGCGGAGGCCCGGCGAATCTGCCCGGGCATCGTCCTGCTGCAGGCCCGGCCGAAACGCTACGTCGAATTGCACCACGCGATCTTCCGGGCAATGGAACACATCATCCCGGTAACCAAAGCGTATTCGATCGATGAATGGTCGATCCGCCTGCGTGGCAAGGAGCGTGAGCCAGAGGTCGCCATCGAGATCGGTCGACGGCTCAAACAGCGGATCGCGGACGACCTGAGCCCGGCCCTGCGCTGCTCGGTCGGCATCGCGCCGACGCGGATGCTGGCCAAGACCGCCTGCGAGCTCGACAAGCCGGATGGGCTGGCCTGCCTGGTCATGTCTGAGCTGCCGGGCCGGCTCAATCACTTGGAACTGACCGACCTGCCGGGCATCGGTGGGGGGATCGGCCAACGGTTGGCAAGGGCGGACATCCGCACGATCGAACAGCTATGGGCATTAAGCGAAAGCGAATGCCGTCGGCTGTGGGGGTCGGTGCAGGGGGCGTATTTCTGGCGGGCATTGCACGGCATCGACACGCCTGAGGTACCGACAAAAAAGAGCAGCGTCGGGCATTCGCACGTGCTGCCGCCGGACAAGCGGATCGCCGAGCCGACCAAGGCGATCATGATCCGCCTGCTGTGCAAGGCCGCGATGCGTTTGCGGCATATCGACCACCTCGCGAACGGCTTGCACCTTTGGATCAACTTTACAAACGGCGTCGGCTGGGGGCGGGACATCGCCCTGCCGGCGGTGCAGGACACGGCGACGATCCTGCAGCATTTCGAACGGCTCTGGCAGCAGCGGCCGACCGAGCTGTTCCCGGCCACGCCGCGTCGTGACGCCGGGCCGAAGA
This sequence comes from uncultured Phycisphaeraceae bacterium, assembly GCA_964523485.1. Classification (GTDB taxonomy): domain Bacteria; phylum Planctomycetota; class Phycisphaerae; order Phycisphaerales; family Phycisphaeraceae; genus Algisphaera. The sequence goes on from CAZFZS010000037.1 coordinate 15,783, forward strand.
ACGTCGGCGTCGATCTGGTCGGGCTGACCCCGCGGGTCGGTAGCACCGCTCATCTATTTGCCGGTGCCGATCGGCCGCAACGGCTCTCGCATGTGCTTGATGCGATCAACGCTCGCTACGGCAGTCACACGGTCCACCCCGCGGCGATGCACAGCGTGGTGAAATATGCGATGGACGATAAGATCGCCTTCGGCCGGGTCCCGGATGAGCAGGTCGCGATGTAGATCAACGCTCACACAAAATACACGAAAATATTTTCGCTTTTCCTTTTCTTTTGATTTCGGGCTGCCTAGGGTAAACCAGTAGAGCTTGGCCAAGTGTGCCCAGCGACCGATCACCCTTGGTAGATGTAGGAGTCCGTTATGAAATCCCGATTGAAACTTTCAGTAGTTGCCCCCGCCCTGGCACTGACACTGGGTGCAGGTGCATTCGCACTGTACAACGCACCACTGGCTTACGCCGGCTCGAACTGCACCGCATGTACGTCGGAGCAGAAGAGCGAAACGCAGAAGCTCGGCTCATACGACAAGGCCGGTGACAAGAAAGCCGAGAAGAAAGACATCATCGGCGTCGCGACCGGTGAAGGCATGGACAACATGACCACGCTCGTCGCCGCCATCAAGGCCGCCGACCTGGTTGAAGCGCTGCAGGGTGAAGGCCCGTTCACGGTCTTCGCTCCGACCAATGATGCCTTCGCAGCCCTGCCGGAAGGCACGGTCGAAGACCTGCTGAAGCCGGAGAACAAGGAACAGCTACAACAGATCCTGCTGTATCACGTCGTTGAAGGCAAAGTAAAGTCCAAGAACGTGACCGATGGCAGCGTCGCGACCCTGCAGGGTGACACCCTGACCACGCAGGTCGAAGATGGCAAGGTCATGATCAATGACGCCACCGTGACCACTGCGGATGTAAAAGCCAGCAACGGCATCATCCACCAGATCGACAAGGTCCTGATCCCCGGCAGCTAAGCCGAAGCGATCAGTCAAACTAAAACAACCGGCCGCTTCATTGCGGTCGGTTGTTTTTTTTTTGCCATAAGCCGTTTAACAGATCAGGACGTCGAGCGCGCGGCCTTCGGTTTGCGTTCGTTGACCCGCCTATCGGGGATCGGGCAGGACAGCGAGTTCTGCAACAGTTGATCCAACAGCTCTTTCATATTGACGGTGGCAAACGTCGTGGCGGAGTCCGACATCGCGTAGGGAATAATGAGATGCCCCGCGTGTTCCAGTGCGCCGCAGGTGTAGACGACGTTCGGGACATATCCGTCGCGCTCATCCTCGGCAGGCACGATTAACGGCTGATCGAGGTGGCCGATGATTTTGCTCGGGTCTTCCAGGTCGAGCAGGCAGGCGCCAATGCAGTACTGCCGGACCGGACCGACGCCATGGGTCAGAAGCAGCCAGCCGTGCTCGGTTTCGATCGGCGGGCCGCAGTTGCCGATCTGCACGA
>CAZFZS010000038.1:0-15682 GCA_964523485.1 uncultured Phycisphaeraceae bacterium
TACACCGCCAACACGATGGCCAGCGTCATTGAATGCCTCGGCCTGTCGCTGCCCTACTCCTCCTGCCTGCCCGCCGAGGATCCCGGCAAGATCGAGGAATGCATCCGTGCCGGCCACGTCGCGCACGCCCTGCTCGAGGCTGACCTCAAACCCCGCGACATCGTGACCAAGCAGAGCTTCCTCAACGCCATGCGATTGCTCATGGTGATGGGCGGCTCGACTAACGCGGTGCTACACCTGCTCGCGATGGCTCGTGCGTTCGACATCGAACTGGCCATCGATGAGTTTCAGGACATGTCCAACACGACGCCGCTGCTGTGCGACCTTAAACCGTCGGGGCGGTATGTGATGGAAGAACTGCACGCCATCGGCGGGACGCCGGCGGTGATGAAGATGCTGCTGGCCGAGGGCTTGATCGACGGCGACCAGATGACCATCACCGGCAAAACCCTCGCGGACAATCTTGCGGATTTACCAGCCCTTCCCGACTTCGGCGACCCTAGCAATACACCCGGCAGCCAGGACATCGTCCGCCCGCTGCACGATCCCGTGAAGCCGACCGGTCACCTCCAGATCATGCGCGGCAACCTCGCGCCCGGCGGCTGCGTCGGCAAAATCACCGGCAAGGAAGGCACGCAATTCACCGGCCCTGCCAAGGTCTACGACAGTGAAGAAGACATGCTCGACGGCCTCAAGGAAGGTCAAATCGAAAAAGGCGATGTCATCATCATCCGCTACGAGGGACCGACTGGCGGGCCTGGCATGCCCGAGATGCTCACGCCCACCAGCGCCGTCGCCGGGGCCGGGCTCATCAAGGACGTCGCGCTGATCACCGACGGAAGATTTGCCGGGGGCAGCCACGGCTTCATCATCGGCCACGTCGTGCCCGAAGCCCAGCAAGGCGGCCCCATCGCCCTGGTCCAGACCGGCGACACCGTCACCATCGACACCGAGGCCGGCTTGATCGAAATGGGTGTGCCCCCGGAAGAACTCGAGAAGCGACGTGAAGCCTGGTCCGCACCACCGCTCAAAGCCACTCGCGGCACACTTTATAAATACATCAAGAACGTCAAGACCGCTTCCGAAGGCTGTGTGACTGATGAGTAGACACGATGTCTAACTTCGAGTGCATCAAGATTTGAAACCGCGGATAAACGCGGGCGAACGCAGATGTGTCACTCAATTTTTGTATTTCAAGAACTCCGATACACGTTGTAAAAAGGATTTTTGCATATTCGGACAAATGCACTCTAAGTTTTGTTACAGAACAATCGGCACAACATCTGCACTTTCAACATCCGCGTGCATCCGCTTCCACCTGCGGATTCATACGCTCTTTTTGCCTAACTTGACGCGGATGTGCGTTAACCCCACACTGTGCGAAACCGTTCACATGGAGGTGAACCTTGACGCAGAGCCATACCATCGACGGATCGATGACGACGAGCAAGACGCCGCTCAAAGCCCGATCGCGATTTACCAAGACGCTCACCGACCAGCCCCCGGTGGTCGTGGAAGCGGCGGACCCGACCCCCACCAATCGGCCGCCCACTCAACTCGACCGCGAGCAGATCCTTGATGCGACCGCGACCTGTCTCGCACAGTTCGGCTACGACGGGACGACCATCCGCCGGATCGTGAAACAACTGGGATGTGCCAACGGCTCAATCTACCGCTACTTCAAAGATAAACGCTCGATTCTTTCCGCAGTGGTACAGCGGCGCTTCGAGGGTGTGATCGAAGCGGCCGAGGCGGGCAACGATGTCGGCCTGGTCGCGGATGCTTACATCGGCGTAGCCTTGGCGGAACCCGAGCAATACCGACTGATGTTTTGGCTCTCCAGCCTGGGCCAACCTAGAGCCGCCGAGTCGTTGCCCCGCACGGTCCGCGTCCTGATTGAAGCGTGGACCAAGAAAATGGGCGACGAGCGTTCAGCCCGAGCGGTCTGGGTCCAGGTGCACGGCGCGGTGCTGATGGGCAGAAGATTTGGGGAATCGGTGGATCACGCAGCGCTGCGTCCCGCCACGCCAGCCGCGATTGCACAGACCGTCAATGCAGCGGAAACAAAGCGCGGGTCCACATCGTGAGCGGGCTGGGGCTGACCCTGCACTGCCCCGCCAAGCTCAATCTCTGTCTCTACGTCGGTCCGCCGAACGTGTCCGGCCAACACGCGGGCTTCCACCCCATCGCAAGCTGGATGGTCGCGATCGACTTCGGCGACACGCTTGAACTGTCTCGACTTCAAGACGATGAATCCAGCCTATGGTCGAGAGTCATCGCCAAAGACGCACCACAGGCGATCATTATCGATTGGCCGATCGAGTCCGATCTGATCTATCGCGCTCACGAGGTTTTGGAAAAACACATCGATCGACCGCTTCCGATTCGGGCGGAGTTGACTAAGCGTGTACCGGCCGGCAGCGGACTGGGCGGCGGGTCCGCCGATGCTGCGGGCGTACTCATTGGCTGCAATGATCTTTTTGGCCTTGGTCTGTCGCAATCCGATCTACTCGAACTGGCTGCCGAAGTCGGCAGTGATGTCGCTTTCTCGCTCGCAGCGATGACCGGCCGCCCCGCCGCGATCGCGACAGGCTTGGGCGAACGTATCCGACCGATCGATAGCCCGCCGGGCCAAACCTGCATCCTCCTCATCCTGCCGCCGTTCGGTTGCGACACTCGAAAGGTCTACCAACAGTTGGATCAATTCCTGCAGACAAACATTCAGGATGACGATGTTGCTGAGCTTCGCCTCAGCGAGTCGCTGGAAGACCTCGCGAAGGTTTCACTGACGCCGGATACTGCCCTGCATAACGATTTGATGCAGGCCGCCTGTTTCGTGCAGCCCGAGTTAAAAACTGTGCATCGAGCGTGCGTTGAGATTTTGGAGCAGCCGGTCCATCTCACTGGGTCGGGCTCGACGCTGTTCGCAATTTTTGATGGTCCCAGTCAGGCCAAAGCCAAGGCTGAACAGCTGCGAAAGGCGGACCGCGATCTCGCAACGGTCGTGAGCTCGATTTATTCTGCTGCAGAAAGATAAGCCTCGATCCGCTGCAACTGGTCGGTCGACAGCGGGTCCGCGGGATCGAGGTAATGCTGATCTCGAAGTTTCAGGACTTCGCGATAGGTTTCTGTCGCTTCATTGTGCTGACCGAGTTCAGCATACAAGTCGGCGAGGTTCAGCCGATCCCGGATGTTGTAGGGCGATCGGTTCTGCAATTCGCGATAAGCCTCGACCGCACGATCTAAATCCTTGCGATGGCCGAGCGTTCGGCCGGCTTGCTCGTGGAGTTGTGCCAACAATCGATACGACGCGGCCGACGCTGTCCCCTCTTCGATGACCTGCTCGATCATTTTCCCCGCATCATCGACCGCGGTTTGAAGACCGGGCAAGTTTGTCGGCTCGGGGTGCATGAGCAGAGGCTCGATGGCGGTCAGCCGAACACGCCACTGAAGCGCCTGCGGATCGTAACCCGAGACCTGCTGCAAGTTTTCGAGTTGCTGTAAAGCCCCCGCCCGATCGCCCCGGTAGATCGTCTTCGCTGCAGCCTCGGCGACGTCCTCGTGACGCTCAACCGAAACGGCAAACCCAACTGACCCCGCAACACAGATCAATGCGATGAGCGAGACGCTTAACATCGCGGGCTTGCTCTGTTGATGAGCTGATCGCTCAGAATACTGAGTTGCATAGCCAGAGCCCGCCAACGCCACCACCGCCCAGGCGAGGCCTGCCGAGGCCGAGATGAAATAGGTCATTTCGATCGTGTTGTGCACCAGCAGCACCAAGGCCGCGAGGGCCAAGCCGAATTGCAGTACCCAAGGCTTCAACACGTGCCAAGTCATGACGACATAAATCACCCCCGCCATCGCCGCCAGCGAGGCCAACCACACCAGAGCAGACTCCGCATAAAACCCGCCCGAAAGCACCGGCCAACTTACAATCAGCAACACGCCGACGCTGGCAATCGCGAGGTAGGCGGACGCCTTGCTGCTGAATGGTGAAATCGCGGTCTTGGGAGCCTGCCTTTCAACCTGAAAGGTGATCGCAAATCCGCGGATTGCTTGCACTAGCCAGAGCAAGACAGCGGCTGTCCACGCCAGGCCGGGCAGGCCGAGCATGACCCACCAGTCGACCGCGAAATTGTGCGTGCTCTGCACCGTCTCCGGATTCAGCGGGTCCTTCGCCCAAAGGTAAGCATCCGAGAATCCGCCCGGACCGACGCCCAGCCAGGGTGCGGCCTGAATGATCTGCCAGGCTGCCGACCAATACTGAAAGCGGAACAGTAGGCTCCGCTCACCGTCCACGCCCGGCCCGTCCGGCGGCGGCAACGGCGGACCCATCCCGCCCCGCACAAACACCGCCATTACCGCAAATAACACCGCGGCAAGCCCCAGCCAAGGTAAGACCCAAAGCAGCCCCCCGCCCCTTTTCAAATCGCGCGGTGGCAGTGCCGCCCGGTCGCGCTGAGGGCTTTTTGCAACCCAAATTAAGGTTAAGCAAACGAATCCAACACCGCCGGCAATCAGCATGGCCAGCAGCCCGCCGGTGGAATGCGTCAACCACAGCGTGTAGAGACCCGCGAAACCTCCGCACGCGATGATCGATGCCCGCCATAGCGTGGGTTTCGCGTCCGAACTTTCTTCGCGTCGTTGCGTAAACCATGACGCGAGCATCACGCTGCTCACCGCCAAAGCGAGCAACGTGATCGCCCCGATAATCGACGCCAATACGTTGGAAAGGCCAAATGCCCCGGTCGCATCGGGGTATCTCATCCGCCGCTCGTACAACGCCTGCTGGATGCTGCCCGGCTCGATGTTCTGCTGGGCCAGCACCTGCTGCTTATTCGCTTCGTAGTACCTTAGTTCGTAGGCGTGCTCGACCAGCACGGCATAGGCGGCGTCGGCCGCGATTACCGCCACGCTGCCGATGAGCACCGCCACCATCCATCGCCGGGCTAATTGAAATTGCCCGACATGCAGAATCGACAAAGCGACAACCGCCCCGCTTGCCCACAGCCCGCACCGCAGCCGATCTTCCCAGAGGTCCTGCATGTGATAGACACACGCCGTCACGCCCAGCAGCACGAGGCCGATCGAAACCCAACGGGGTTTGACTCCACCAAGCGTCGCCGCGATCCAGGCCGACATGGCAAGAACGACCCCGACTACCGCCCACCATGCCGAGCCGCGTGGCCCCCAACTCAGCGTCGCGTTGGAGGCCGCCTCGACCCCGCTCGCTCCGGCGATGCTGCGGTCGATCAGCCGGGGGTCGGTATCTAGATACAAGCCCGGCAGCATCGGCACGACCACCGGCACCACCACCCAGACCATCAACAATAGACCCGCCGCCGCCAACCACCGCTCGCCCCGCGGTTCGTGTGAATCAATCGCTGACATCGCTTTATCCTAAAGCGATCCGCCTCGATTGGTGCGGTGATGGTATTGCCAGGCTTTCCACAGGATGATGCAGAACGGGACCCACCAGATCAGGTCGTTGGTGGGAATGGTCCAGCCGAAGGCCGGGTCCAACCCGCGAAACAGCACGCCATCGACGTACCCGATCGGCCCGAGCAGTTTGCCCAGCAGCCCGACCAATACGATCGGCCAATGCCGCAGCGGCCGCATCGCCGCGATCGCGTAACCGATGCCGTAGACCCCGACGATCATGCCCACGCACTGCCAGATCGAGACATGCGTCGGCTGGGCCATGCCCACGAGATCGAAAAACTGGTTCGGCAGCAGCACAACCCACGTCCCCCACAGCACGTTGTAAACCGCCGCGGCAAGCAGCGTCCACCGCATCCACGGTGCACCTCGATCGGTCATTACGGGCTGATGTTCCATGCCGCCAGCATAGGCAAAGGATTCGCGGAAAAGCGGTCGCCCCGCGAGCCTTGAGTCTCGCTAAACTCTGGCGATGCCCAGCAAAGACAATCCGATCGATGCCCGATTGGCCTTGGAAGATGGCAGCGTTTTTCATGGCCGGGCCTTTGGCGACACTCAGCCACGCACCGTGGCGGGCGAGGCCTGCTTCAATACCTCGCTCACTGGCTATCAGGAAGTCCTGACCGATCCGTCCTACGCCGGCCAAATCGTCACGATGACCAACCCGCTCATCGGCAACTATGGCATCAACCAAGACGATCTGGAATCGACCCGCGTACAAGTAGCTGGCTTCGTGATCCGCGAGCTCTCACCAATCACGAGCAACTACCGCAGCACCGCCTCACTCGACGATTGGCTCAAAACACAAGGCATCCTCGGCATCGCGGAGATCGACACCCGGGCCCTGACCCGCAGACTACGCGTCGATGGTGCGATGAAATCCGTGCTGAGTACCGACCCGGCGAAAAGCGACGCCGACCTGGTGCAGGCCGCGAAAGATTCGCCGGGACTGGTCGGCCGCAACCTGCTCTCGGACGTGAGCCGGGACGAGCCGCTGACCTGGAGCGAAAACCTGGGCCAATGGACCCCGATTCAAGGCGCGATCGACCCGCCCGCAGATCGCCGCCGCGTCGTCGCGCTGGATTGCGGCGCGAAACTGAATATCCTGCGGAATCTCACCGATGCCGGCTGCGATGTGACGGTGCTGCCCTGGGACACGCCCAGCGAAACTATCGATGAGTACCAGCCTGACGGCCTTTTCGTGTCCAACGGCCCGGGCGACCCCGCGGCGGTGGATGCCACGGTCGACACGCTCAAGCAGCAGATCGGCAAGCGTCCCATTTTTGGGATTTGCCTCGGTCATCAGTTGCTCAGCCGGGCGCTGGGGGCAGAGACCTATAAGCTGAAGTTCGGCCACCGTGGCGGCAATCAGCCGGTGCAGAACCTCGGGACGCAGAAAGTCGAGATCACCAGCCAGAACCATGGCTTTGCCGTCGACATCGACTCACTCAAAAAAGCCGGCGGCGAACCCACGCATATCAATCTGAATGATAAGACTTTAGAAGGATTCAGGCATCGCGATCAGCCGGTCTTCGCGGTCCAATACCACCCCGAAGCCAGCCCCGGCCCACACGATAGCCGGTATCTGTTTGACAGCTTTCTGCAGATGATCGCGACCGGCAAGAGTCCGACGGCCGAGGATATGGACACCGCACAGCGTGGCCGCAACCGGATTTAATGTACAGCCAATACTTGTACGCGAAATGCTAACTTCTTTTCGTTTGAAATTTAACATTGCATTTAATTGATCGAGTCGCTAATGTGGAATCATCATCTATTGATCTTATCTTCGATTTTTGGGGCGCCTTTGCAAAAAGGGGAATGAAAATGTTTCGGTATCCAGGGTTTAGGGGACTTTTATTTGCAGCTTGTTTGGCGATTGGTATCTCTGCCAACGCTGAAGTTATCTATCCCGGGCCATTTGTGGGTACGGACGTTACCTACTCCGATGTCCGCGAAAGTTCAGCCGACCCGATCAATGATCCCGAGCCACTGTTTGGCGACCCGGGCATCATCTCGCCCAACACGCTTGACTTCGACCCGGTGACCGAAGGTTTCGCGGCCTTTGCCCCGCAGCCGGATACAACGGATGGCTCACTGCGATTTTTCGTCGAGTCGAATTCATCTGACACGCTTCAGCAGATCAGCTTCCGCGAAGGTGGCGATTACAAGTTCACGCTCGGCAGTGCCGCTCCAAGCTTCGAATCCGTCTCTGCGACGCTGCGGGTGTTCATCAAAGACGCCAACACCGAAGCGAATCTTGGCACAGCATCGGTGAACTTCTTTGAAAGTTTCGATCAACCGAACGTGGAAGAAGGCGTCTGGTCGCTTAGCTTGGATATCGATGTATCGCAGTTCGAACGGACTGAATTGCTCGTCGAACTCGATAACAACCTGACTGCTTCTTCAATTACGGGCAACACCGCGTTTATCCGTAAAAAAGAATTCAGCGTCACGAGCACTATCCCCGAGCCGGCCAGCCTGATGCTGATCGTTGCCGGGGCCACGCTCGCGCTGGGTCGACGGCCTCGGCAGATCGCCTGAGGCCAGCAGCAAGCCTTCTATACAACTGACTCACCTTCATCACCGCCGGCCTCAAAGCCGGCGGTATTTTTTGCGTAGCGTCTTCACCATCTTAGAAATTTAAGTGGTGTGGTATGGCGGCTTTGACGCCAAGCCACGGAATCGTGCCTGGCCAAAGCGACAGACCACGCCACCCGGCCCGAAGGGTACTACCTTTAGGTGCGACAAACCTTTTCATAACTCAACGGGCGGGTCCCCCGTTGGTAGTTTCGCCGGCCGCGGCTGGACCCACCGCATAAGCAGCAGGCCGAACTCGAATAGGCCGTATAACGGCACCGCCAGCACGACCATGCTGAACAGGTCCGTCGGCGTCAAAATCGCCCCGACTGCAAAAGCGCCGAAGAGCGCGAACTTACGCAGCTTCCCGATCGTCCTCGGATCAAATAAACCGGTCCAGCCCATGACCAGCATCGCGACCGGGATCTGAAACGCCACGACAATGCCCAGACACATCATGGCTGCGAAGCGGACGTATTCGCCCAGCTGCGGCATCGCGGAAATCAATCGGTCGGACTGCAGGCCGACCACGCGTGTTCGGCCGCCGACTACTGCCTTGAGCTTGCCATCCCGCCCGTTGATCCACATCTCGCCCTCGGCCGCCTCGGCCGGGTCCATCGCCAACACCGGCAGCTTGGGCAGCGGCATATCAACCCGCGTTTCCTCACCCGTCGCGATGGGGTCGATCGCATAGGCTCGCAGTAACTGCTGCATCACGACGTTGGGCTCGCCGACTTCAACGGGCGGGTACAGCGTCGCGAAACTCAGAAAAAACATCAGGCTGACCGGCAGTAAAACGTAATAAGCAAACGCCACACCCAGCGCCGTCATGACCGTGCTGAACGGAGCCAACACATATACCGCCCGGCGTTCCCGCTCGTATAGCCCGACCACGACGAACCGCCACGCCTGATAAATCACCCAGGGCGAAGCCAGGATCACTGCGGCGATCAGCGAGACCGGTAAATACACACTTGTAAAACCCGCGGTCGGCTCGAGCACCTGCGTCTGCGGTGGATAGCCCATCGCATCCTGCGCCTGTAGCAACGGCTGGGCCAACCACGCAATTAATCGGAACCCGAAGCTGAAGGTCACCACCGCAGCCAAAAGAACGCCGATGCCCGCCAAGATCAGCCGTCGACGCAGCTCCTCCAGGTGCTCGCCCAGCGGCATGGCCACATCGAATTGGTCCGGCTGATCCAAAGGCATCGAAGTATTAAAGCAGGTTCGCGATCGGCTGAAAAACGTCTAGCTGCGGATGGACTTAGATAATCAACATCGCATCGCCATAGGAATAAAAACGATAACCCGCATCGATCGCCATCCGATACCAGCTCAGGAGCCGATCCACGCCGACATCCGGCAACGCCGCGACAAGCGCAAGCAGTGTCGAGCGTGGCAAATGAAAATTCGTCATCAATCCATCGGTAAACCGCCAGCCAAATCCGGGGGTGATAAACAAATCGGTCTGCGTCGAAAAATGGTCCAAAGTCTTCCAGTCTTCAGGGAGGCTTTCAAGACATCGCACACTGGTCGTCCCGACCGGCAGAATCTTCCGCCCCTCCGCCCTTGCCGAGGCCAAGACCTGCAGCGTATTTGTAGGCACAGCGACCGCTTCTCGATGAATCGTGTGATCTTCAATTCGACCGGTACGCACCGGCAAAAACGTTCCCATGCCCACCTGCAGCGAAACACTCACCCGGTTCACGCCGATCTGATCGATGGCTTGAAGCAGCGAATCTGTGAAATGAAGGCCTGCGGTCGGGGCGGCGACCGAACCCTGAAGCGTGGCCGATGGGTTGCTGGTCGCATACACCGTGTTGTAAGCGTCGCGATCCGCGAGATCGACTTGAGATTGTCCGAGCTTCCTGCGTGCTTTACGGATGTAGGGTGGCAGCGGCGTTTGGCCGATTTGCTGGAGCCGTTGCAAACCCGCCTCGCAACCGTCTCGAACCTGCGCGAGCCAGCAGCCACCGCCGTCTTTCTCATGCAGCGTGATTTCCAGGCCATGCTCTGTGCCAAACGCGATTTGTTCGCCGACGTTTAATGTCCCCCGGCTTTCAAGCATGACCCGCCAGAGCGTTTCACTTTCGGGCCGATGAACCGATTCAACATACAGCCCGGTCACTTTACCGCCGGTGGCCAGCCGTGTGCCTTCGAGATAGGCGGGCAGCACGCGGGTGTCGTTGACGACCATCACGTCGCCGGGCTGGAGGATGCCGAGTGTGGGCAGGTCGCGCACCTGTCGGTGCTCGATCTTCCCGGTGTCGCGATAAATGACCATGAGTCGGGCACTATCGCGAGGCTGGGCCGGCCGGGTCGCGATGGACGCTTCAGGCAAATCGAAATCGAGGTCATCCGTGCGCATGGGTGAAGCATGGTATCGGCGGCCAAGTGCAAGCGGCGGATCATGCCAAGTCTCACCACCCACCTCTCACCAAATCAGCCTGATCGAGGCTTTGAGATAGCATGGGCCCATCGCCGCGACATCATTCACATCTCGAAAAATGCGTGGAAGCAAAGGAGCTTCGCCCGTCGATCTCGACACCTTTCTGCGACAGCGGAAATGGCGACGCTGGCTGATCGGCACGCTCGGCTTCGTCGGGCTGATTATCGTCGCCCTGCTCGACTGGTCCGGCCTGCTGGTCTACGACGGCTCGGACCTGCAGCGATACGACGGCCAGAAATTCACGGTCGTCCGTGTCGTCGATGGCGATACGCTGCTGATCGATGAGCCCGATGGGCCCGAGCCGCACACCCGCGTCCGCTTGTGGGGGATCGATACCCCGGAACTGGCTCGCGAAGGACGCCCCGCCGACCCGGGATCTGTTGAGGCCACCGAAGCGGCCAAGCGATGGGTGTCACGACATCCGCATGTCACCCTTGTGCTGCAAACCCACCGGATCCGCGATGACTACGGCCGACTGCTGGCTTATATCGACCCGGACGATGGGCTGTCGCTCAACGCCCATCTAGTTCGTAAAGGCTTCGCAGAAGCCGATGACCGCTGGCCGCACGAGCGTCGCGAAGATTTCGCTCGGCTGGAAGAACAAGCGAAGTTTGAAAGGATCGGGCTATGGGACGAGGATGACTGACGGTCTCGGGATCAGGCCACGTCGACCAGCCCAAGCGACTCGCCATATTGCTGGAGCAGCACCCGACGCAGCAGCGTATTCGTTTCCGAATCGAGCGTCGGGTCGGCCTCGATCAATTGCATCGCATCGCGTTTGGCGAGTTTCAGCAAATCCAAATCATCCGGCAGATTGGCTAGTTTCATCGGCGGGGCACCGCTCTGCCGTGTGCCAAGAATCTCGCCCATGCCACGAATCTGCAGGTCCATTTCCGCAAGTTTGAAGCCGTCATTAGTCGAGCCGATCGCTTCCATACGGGCGATTGCATCATCGGTCGTCGGGTCTGCAATGAATACGCATAGCGGCCGACGGCTCGACGCTCCTCTTCCGATGCGTCCCCGCAATTGATGAAGCTGTGCCAAGCCGAAACGCTCGGCGTGCTCGATAATCATGACCGAGGCATTGGGCACATCGACGCCAACCTCGATCACCGTCGTCGCGACCAGCACATCGATATTGCCTTCGCGAAACCGATCCATCACCTTGCGTCGCGATTCACTTTTGAGTCGGCCGTGCACAACGCCGACCTGATACCCATCGAAGTATTTCTGTTGCAGCAGCTTCGCGTGTTGATTCACCGACTTGAGCTTCGCTCCATCGCCGCCCTGCCCCGCTTCGATCGCGGGCACGACGACGTAGACCTGCTCGCCACGCTCCAGTCGGCTGCGGGTGTAGGTATAGACATCGTCCGCCTGCTCCGGGCCGACCACGCGGTTCTGGATCGGCACTCGGCCGGGCGGCAGGCCTGTCAGCGTGGTGATGTCTAGATCCCCCAGCAAGGTCAGGCTCAACGTCCGTGGGATCGGCGTCGCGGTCATCACCAGCGTATGCGGCCCCCGGAATTTGCCTTCGTATTCCGGATGGCTGTCGTCGGTCGGCATCGGCTCACGCAATGCTGCGCGTTGCATCACGCCAAAGCGGTGCTGCTCATCGATCACGACCACCGCGAGGTCGTGATACTTCACCGAAGCGCTGAGCAGGGCGTGTGTCCCGACAATCAGGTCGACCTCGCCAACGGCGATGGCGGGCTTGGCTTCCTGCCGTTGGCCGGTCAGCAAAGCGATGCGGACGCTGCTGCCCTCGAGCATTTTTCGCAGCGACAGTTCGTGCTGTTCAGCGAGCAGTTCGGTCGGGGACATGATCGCCGCCTGCTTTCGGTCGGCGACGGCCATGAGCATCGCGTAGAGCGCGACCACGGTCTTGCCCGAGCCGACATCGCCTTGCAGCATCCGGTTCATCGGCTGCGACCGCGTCAGGTCTGCCGCGATCTGCTGGACCGCCTGGGCCTGGGTGTCGGTCAATTTAAACGGGAAACGCTCGCGGATATGCTGGTCGATGGCTGGCGAATGATGCAACGCCGGCGCGACCAATTGCCGTTCGACGTAAGCCCGCTTCATTGCGATGCCGAGTTGCAGCAGCAGCAGCTCGTTAAACGCCAATCGTCGGCGGGCCGACTTGTGATCGGCGGGTTCGCCGGGCCGATGGATCATCCGTAAAGCCTCAGCGAGCGCTGGCATCGCGTGATGATCGAGCATCGAACTCGGCAGGGGGTCAGGCACAAGTTCATCAACCTGCGGCAGCACTTGGTCGACGAGCTTTTCGATTCTCGCGGAATTGAACCCCTCCGTGGCGGGATAAACGGGGCGCAGGCGGTCATCGCCTGCGGGTGTGTCCTCGGGATCGTCGCCGAGCTTTTCCCATTTCGGGTTGGCCATCTGCGGGTAGCCGTTGAACAGTTTGACCTTGCCTTGGACACGCAACGCTTCGCCCGGGCTGAGTCGATCTCGGAGGTAGCCGGCATTGAACCAGGTAAGTTGGAGCGTGCCGGTGTCGTCCTGAAGTGTTGCTTCGAATCGGCCTTTTCGGCCGTAGCCCTGGCTGCCGACCCAGCGTGTCGCCCCGATGACGCCGCGGGCCGAGCCGACCGTTTTGCCGTCAGCCACGAGCTGTTTGATCGACGATTCAGCCGACTCTTTCTCGTACCGCATTGGGTAATGGCGGAGCAGATCGCTGACGGTGCGCAGGTCCAGCCGCATCAGCGCCTCGGCCGAGCGCTGGCCGACGCCGTGCAATTCACTCAACCGCGTCGATAGCCGCAACACATGCGGAGCCGGTTTGTCTGAAGCCTCGGCCATCCGGATCAGTCTAAAAGATCAGCGGCTGTCTGATGCGTTGACATCCCCGAGTTGCGGTACGATCCGCCGATGGTTCTGGCGGCGTTTACCTGGATCGATGGGCTGATCATCCTCACTTATCTCGCGCTGATGCTCGGCATCGGGTGGGTGGTGTCCTGGCGGGCCAGGCGACGCGGCCATGAGGGTGACGAAGCGTATTTTCTGGCCGGCCGATCCATGCCGACGTGGGCGGTGACGCTTTCTATCCTCGCGACGACACTCAGCGCAGCAACCTATATCGGCGTGCCGCAAATCGGATATAGCGGTGATCTGAGTTACCTCATTCTGAACATCGGCGGGGTCCTGGCGGTGCTCATCGTCGCCACGCTTTTCCTGCCCAGCCTCTACGCCGCAGGGACGCTGACCATCTATGGCCTGCTGGGCCAACGCTTCGGACCGGGCGCTCAAACCGCCGCGGGCGTTGCTTTTTTATTCGGCCGACTGCTTGCCTCCGGAGCCCGACTGTTCATCGCGGGCATCGCTTTCAGCCTCATCCTCTTCGGCGATACAGCGATCCACCAAGTCGTCGCCGCGATCGCCCTGTTCGGCATCGTGGGCACCCTCTACACCTGTATGGGCGGGATCCGTGCGGTGATTTGGACCGACACACTGCAGATCATCATCGTCATCGGCATCGCGATGGTCAGCATCGCCGTATTGCTCAATCGTATTCCACTGCCGCTGTCTGAACTGATTGAAGTCTTACAAACCTCGGGCGATGTCGGCGGCAGCAAATTGCGTGTGGTTCAAAGCGGCTGGTCCGACCAAGGCATTCAATGGGCGGCCTCATTTACGGTGATCGCAGCCTTCGCCTCGACGGCAGGGAACGTCGCAGCCTTCGGCACAGACCAGGACATCACACAACGGATGATGACGACGCGGTCCGCCTGGCGGTCGAGCCTGTCTGTCATCTTCGCTCAGCTCATCGGCATGCCGGTCGTGCTGATGTTTCTCATCATCGGCGTACTGCTTTCGGTTTTCTACACCATGCCGGACGTTATGGCCGCCGCGGGCAAAGCCGTGCCCGAGCCGATCGTGGATGACCGCAAGGTGTACCCGCACTTTTTGCTGACCGAATTGCCCACGGGTCTGAGTGGTCTGGCGATGGCAGGCCTTTTCGCTGCCGCCATGAGCAGCTTGGATTCGGCGATCAACGCCATGGCCAGCAGCGCTCGGGCCGACCTCTTACCCCGCCGATCCGCATCGACCGGCCCACCGAAAGCCGGCCGACGGCTGGTCATCATGATGGGCGGCTTGCTCACACTCGCCGCCATCGGCGCTGCGTTTCTACAGCAGGCGGGCAGCCAAACGCTGATTGACTTCGCGTTAGGGGTAATGGCATTCGCTCACGCAGGCTTGCTGGGCGTGTTCTGCACTGCCTTATTCACTCGGCGAGGCAACACCACCAGCGTGATCGTCGCGATGCTCGCCGGGGCGGCCGTCGTGGCCCTGATTCAGCCCTGGTCGCTCGGCCCGCTGACCGAGAAATGCCTGGGTGAACCGTGGGCTTTGGCCTGGCCGTACTGGATGCCCGTCGCGGGCGGGGTGGCGTTTCTGGTTTGCGTGTCGGGGAGAACAGTCGAGCCGAAGATGAACCAGTGAAACTTAATGCGGCAACCCAAGCGCATGTTGGCGGGCGTGGAGTATGTGGTCGGCGATGGCGTCCAGACCATCGCCGTGTTTGATGCTGCCCATCACCGTGGGGCCGTCGCCTCGCATCTTTTTGGCATCTCGCTCCATCACACCAAGGTCAGCACCCACGGCCTCAGCCAGGTCCACTTTGTTAATGACCAGCAGGTCCGACTGCGTGATACCCGGCCCGCCCTTACGTGGCACCTTGTCGCCGCCCGCTACATCAATGACGTAGATCGTGTAATCCGCCAGCTCCCGGCTGAACGCCGCCGCGAGGTTATCCCCGCCGGATTCGCATAGCAACAGGTCCGGCCGATGCGTCACACTCAAATCATCCAGCGCGACCAGGTTCGGCAGGATGTCCTCACGGATCGCGGTATGCGGACACCCGCCGGTTTCCACCGCCCGGATCCGCTCGGTCGGCAGTGCCTCATTCCGCACGAGAAACTCGGTGTCCTCCCGCGTGAAGATGTCGTTGGTCACCACAGCAAGTGAAATCTCATCACGCAGCTTCCGGCAGAGCTGCAAGACCACCGCGGTCTTGCCCGACCCGACCGGCCCGCCGATGCCGACCGTGAATGCCCGCTTTTGAAAATCGCGGTCACGCAGCCGAGGGGTGCGCTCGTGAAAGTGGCCGGGGTGGTCCGTGAACTCGTGGTCGGCGGAAAGGTGCATGGGCTAGCGGTTGGGGATTAGGTGTTGGGGGTTGGGGGTTGGGGGTTG
>CAZFZS010000039.1:0-15350 GCA_964523485.1 uncultured Phycisphaeraceae bacterium
CTCCCTTACCAAGGGAGTGCTCTACCACTGAGCTAGGGTGGCATACCCAGCGGAGCCGGGCCCCGGAAACTCGCCGGCGGTCTACCCAAGCGGTGGTGGCCGTCTCGGGGGCCGACCCGGAAGCCCATCAGCGGCGTTCCGAGTCAGGCAATGTACAGGATTGGGACCGAATAACAAGGGGCGTCGCGTCAGCGCTTCAGCGTCCGACACACGCCCCTATCCAGCAGGCCAATCCTGACGTCCAGAATTTCCATCCTGAACGGATAGAAAGTTTATCTGAGACCGCAGGAAGCGTCAAATGGCGGTTGGCAACTGGCAACTGGCAACTAGCACCTGTCCAAATGACAATCGCTAACGGCCAATAGCCGAACGCTCAGAGGAATCGCCAGTCGTCGGAGGTGAGGGTGTAGAGCCAGAGCAGGGCGTTGGTCAGGCCGTGGGACCAGATAATCGGGCCGAGACCCAGCCGTCCGCTGGCGGGCATGGCCGCCCAAGCCGCCTCAACTGAACCCTTCTCTGCGATCAACTTCCGTGGGGGCTTGTTGGTGTACCAGACCATCCAACACCAGACAATCGAGCAAGCGACGCAGCCCAACCAATCGCGGGGGATGTGGCTGGCGGAAAAAACCACGGTTGAAGCCACTACCGCAAAAACCGTCAGATGTCCGACCGGTGTCGCAACAAGCTGGCGGGTTAGCGGGGCGGGTTCTGCAAGTGCTTTTTGGATAGCCGGCTTGCCGTGCAGCCAATCGCCGATTAATGGCAAGTCAGACGCGAACTGAAGCAACGCCGTCCGCGTCGGCCTCCACCGATGCAACCCACGCAGCATCCCCGAGCGGATAAACAACTCTTCAAACACCGGCACGATCAGCGACATGCCTAGCAATCGCAGCACCATCGACGCCCAGCCCAGTACGGGCGAATTCTCCTGCAACTCCTTGATGCTATGTATCGGCACGCCCCCCGCCGCGTCCAGCTTCGGGCCGAAGCGGTTGGGTGTCACACCTAAGTCTCCGTACGGATACGCCCCCGTGCTTGCCGCCGCCCAATCGCCCGAAACCAGCTTCGACCACCGCCACTGGGCCTCGCCCGCCATGGCATATCCGAGCACGATCCACAACACAACCAAAAGCACCGCCGACGGGATGACCGTCCAGTGAAACCGCAGCGTGACCTCGGGCGTCAGGTGTCGATACCGCCACAACAGCCAGACCGTCGCGATGCATTGCACCAGATAAATGAAGGGTTGAGCGACCGCCCACCGCTCGGGCAGAAAGCCGGCCGCGGCCATGAAAACGATCCAACAAAAAAACGGCACGATCCGCGGATGCCAAGGGCTGCTGGCCATCCAGCGGTCCAGTGCCGCGAGTCCGCCACGCTCTCCATCCGAATTGGCCGAAAGCTGAACCACAGGATCGGCATCGCGGTCCCCCAAGTTTTTCAGATCATCAGACATGGACTCAAGAGCATATCGGCTAGGTCGCCAGCTGCGTGAAGCTGGATTGCTATCACGCTTCAGACCGACCGGATCACCGCCCCGGCCGTGTGACCCGCGAAACCCGCAGCGAAGATGGCATGAATCGATGAACTGTTGAGCGATCGACCGCCCGGGTGCGTCTCAAACGGAGAGAGAGCGATCGACTGCTCAAGCCAGGGCATGGGGGGAATCCGTCGGGTCTTCGCAGCGAGACATGCGAGGATAAGCGAAGACAGGCCAGCACTGCCGAGGCTGTGGCCGATCGCGCCTTTCGCAGCATAGAGGCTCGGCGAAGTCGCGCTCTGGTCGCTGCCAAAAACATGCTGTAATGCTGCGAGCTCTGCCGGGTCGTGCTCTGCAGTGCCCGAGGCATGGGGATGAATCACGTCAACAGCCTTGCCACTTGTCACTTTTTTTGCAACATGCCGCAGAGCCGACATCTGCGGGTCGCTACGGACAGTATCGACGGCCTCGCAGGCGGTGTTTGTATCGATCAACATGATCTGGCCGGGCCGGGGGGACTCACCGATCGGCAACGCCCTAAGCAACACCGCCGCCCCGGCACTGCCGAGCATGAAGCCCGCCCCGTTGCGGTTCAACGGCCGACCGCGATAGCCCTCGACCGAAAGCGGAGCCAATACACCCAGCCGGCGGTAGCTGTGGATGAACAGCGGATGCAGGGCCGACTCGGCGGTAAGCACAAGAGCCCTCGCTGATCGCTCCGAATCCTCGACTTTATGAAGCAGATGACAGCGGGCCTGATGCAACGCAATCAACGAAGAGGCGCAGGCGGCCACAGTGCAGCTTTTCATCTCGATGCCGATCCGGCGGGTGAGGTGATGCGATAGGAAGCCGTGCGGACCCAGGGCGATGGCTTGGGCTCGACGCTGGGTGAGCCGCTTCGTGTCGGCCCACGCTGAGGCAGCTTGGGCTTCGAGGGCGGATTCCTGCTCAGTCGGCAGCATCGCGACGACCGCCCCCTTGCTTGCACCGATCCATGTCGGCAGGCCCGCGAGGTCGACACCTGCTTCCGCTGCAGCCTCACGGGCGGCTTTCTCCGCGAGCTCGACCGTCGGGTCGATCGGGCTGAAGTTCGTCGAGCTGATCCCGCCGATCGCCCGGACCAACGGTGTCGCCGGCGTATCAGGCTCGAGTTTCGCCAACCGATCCGCAATTGTTCGGCCACCCAGCAACGCACGATATGTCGCCCACGCACCATCCCCCAGCGGCGTCATCAGCCCCAGGCCTTCGATCACAATACGGCGTGGTGGGTTTCGAGTCTGCATCAGCGGCGGGCTGCCGGGTCGACAATCGGGTGAATGGCCCGCTCCAGGCTGAACCCGATTCACTTCGCCGCTACGATAGGGCGAGGCCGATTCACGGTGAATACGGCAACGGCGGCCGCAAGTTTATGCGATCCGCATAACCGTTCGCGCAGAGGACGTGCAGCAGACCTAATAAGCGTGATTCATTCTCTCGCTTCAGAGAAGTGCGTTGAGAAAAACCGTCACGCCAAACCGCTGTGACAGACCCCGCGGAAGCACCACCAAGGACGAGCGACCTATCGCGACACCGCCCCCCAGCCCGCAAGCCTCCGCTCCCCGCCCCCGGGAGGTCGACGCCGTGTTGCCGCCACGCGAGCACCTCATGGCTACATATCGGGCGATGCAAACCTCCCGCACGGTCAACACCATCGAGGCCGAGTTGGCCTCGGGCGGCGATGCGTTTTTCTTTCTCCCTACTCTCGGCCACGAGTCGTCTGCTGCGTGGAACATTTTCCTGCAGCCGACCGACTGGCTGTTCATGCATTATCGCAACAAGGCCCTCTGGCTGGCCCGCGGGGTCCAACCTAAAGCGTTTTTCGACTCGATCCTCTGCAACGCCGACAACTACAGCAAGGGTCGGCAGATGTGCTGTTTCCCTGCCAGCCGTGAAGCGAACATGCCCAACCCGGTGGTCCCGGTCGGCAACGCGGTGACGCACGCGGTGGGCTGTGCGGACCAGCTCGTGCGCGATGCGAAGCGGCAGGGCACGCCCGGCCATGCCGCGGCCGAGGCCGGCGGGCCGGTGGTGTTCTGCTCGATGGGTGACGGCACGACCCAGCAGGGCGAGGTCTACGAAGGCATCATGGAGGCGGTCCGCCGGAAGCTGCCGGTGCTATTTGTCATCGAAGACAACGGCTACGCGATCTCGACGCCGACGGCGGGCAATACGTTCTTCAACCTGCCGGCTGGCCCCGCCGATGAATTTCTCGGCCTGCCGATCCACCGCTTCGATGGCCGGGATGTGATGGACCACCTGCCCGCGATGGGTGAGCTTGTTAAGCAGGTCCGCACTTCCGGGGGGCCCGGCTTGTGCGTGATTCGGCACGACCGATTATCCAGCCATACCAATGCTGATGACCACCGCGTGTATCGCTCTGCCGAGACCATTCAAAAGCTTTTGGACGAAAGCGACCCGGTCGCAAATTTCCGCCGGTCGCTGATACGTCGGGGTGTCGACGAGGCCGAGCTTGATGCGATCGATGCCGAGATCGAAAAGCAATGCCGCCACGCCTCGGAACTCTCGCGCCGTGTGGGTGATGCTGTCACGACCGACACCGCCAAGTGCGAACTGCCCGACCACCTGCAAACCACCGCCGGGGAATACACCGGCAAAAACAACACCGGCGTTCAGGCTTCAGCCCACATGGCGTCCAAAAACGGCTCCACCAAAGACACCCAACCCCTCCTCATGATTGAGGCGATGCGGAATGTCCTGCGTCACCGCCTCGACACCGACCCTCGCGTCTTCCTCACCGGCGAAGACATCGAAGACCCCAAGGGCGACGTCTTCGGCGTGACGCGTGGCTTGTCGACCGACTTCCCCGATCGTGTAGTAAATGCCGCTCTTTCCGAGCCGACCATTATTGGCGGCAACATCGGCCGAGCTTTTGCCGGCGGGTTCCCCGTGGGGTTCATCCAGTTCGCCGACTTCCTGCCCAACGGCATCAGCCAGATCATGTCCGAACTGGGCAGCATCTACTGGCGGACCGATGGCATGTTCAGTTGCCCGTCAATTCTCATGGTCACCTGCGGCGGCTACCGACCCGGCCTCGGCCCGTTCCACGCCCAAACTCTGGAAAGCATTCTCGCTCATATCCCGGGGGTGGATGTGTTGATGCCCTCGACCGCGGGCGATGCGGCCGGCCTGCTCAACGCCGCCTTCGAGTCCGGCCGCCCCACCATCTTCCTCTACCCCAAAGTCTGCCTGAACGACCGCAATCTGGCCACCAGCCCGGATGTCGACAAGCAAATTGTGCCGCTCGGCAAGGCTCGCCGAATCACGGAAGGGGATGACCTGACCCTCGTGGCTTGGGGCAGCACCGTGCCGATCTGCCGGGATGTCGTCGATGCAATCCATAAGCAAAGCGACAAGCGAGTTGACTTGTTTGATCTGCGCAGCATCGACCCATGGAACCGCCAGGCGATCAGCGACTCGGTTCGCCGCACCGGCAGGCTCATCGTGGTTCACGAAGACAACCTCACCGCCGGCTTCGGCGCCGAAGTCGTGGCCGCCGCCACCGAGGACTATTTAAAGTCGGGGAATGGCCATCCCCCGGCTTTAAATACCCCCCTCCAAGCTCGCCGCCTTACCCGCCCGGACACTTACGTCCCTTGCAACTACGGCAATCAGCTTGAAATTCTTCCATCCTTCCGCCGGACGCTTACGGCCGCGTGCGATCTGCTCGAATTGACCGTCACTTTCGACGACGACCCCGGCGTGCAGGCTTCGTCCCGCATGGACTCCGATTCAGGTCCACCCCCCACCACCCTCAAAGCCCAAGGCTCCGCCCCGACCGATCAGGTCGTCACCGTTGCCGAGTGGAAAGTCGCCGTCGGCGACACGGTGACCAACGGCCAAATCCTCGCCGACATGGAAGCCGACAAAGCCGTCTTCGAATATTCCTCGCCAATGGACGGCACCGTCACCGCCCTGCTCGCCGACCAAGGCGACCAACTCGACATCGGTCAACCGCTCATCCAAATCACCCCCAGCACTCAGGCTTCTACGCGCACGCAGTCCGACACAGATAACGATGATTCAGCGGAAGTATCAGGCAGCAACCCCCTCGAAGCCCCGGTCGTTACGCGCCCTTCCCGTGAAGATTACGGCAACCCGCAGATCGCGTCCTCGAGATCTACCGAGCGAGATGCCGCTGTTTCAGGCCCGACCTCCAGCGGCCGCGTTGCCCCCGTCCGCGTCGGGGGAAGGCAAGTCCGGGTCTATCTCACCCCCGTTCATTATGCCGAGGGCAGCGACCGCCTGACCAATGCCGACCTGATCCGTCGCTTCCCGGAGGTGACTTCCGAAGACATCATCAAGCGCACCGGCATCGAGTCCCGCCCCTACTGCGCTCACAACCAAAACGCCCTTTCTATGGCGATCGACGCTGCCCGCAAGGCCCTCGACGCCGAGGGGCTGACCCTTGATGACCTCACCGGTATTGTCTGCCACACCACCACCCCGCCACTCAACACGCCTTCGATGGCCTGCATGGTGCTCAACGCCCTCGACCCCGAAGGCGACCGGGAGCTGATGGTTTACGACGTCAATGCCGCTTGTTCAGGCTGGCTATATGCACTGGATGCCGCCCACAACACTATCCAGCATAACCCCGATTCCGCTGTCCTCGTCGTCACCACCGAATGCCTCTCGCGGGTGGTCAACCCGGACGATTTTGGCACCGCGATCCTCTTCGGCGACGCCGCCACCGCCACCGTGATGCGTGGCCACGTCGAAACCGCCCCCGGCGATTCAGCCTCAGCTGAAATGCCTATCCCGAATGGCTCGATGATCCTGTCCCAGCCGGTCCTCGCCGGCAAAGCCGATCCTGCCGGGACCATCACCGTCGGCTTCGAAGGCCGGGGCCATATTACAATGCAAGGCAAACGTGTCTTCTCCGAAGCCGTGCGTGCGATGACCAAGATGACCAATCAAGCCTTCGAGCGATCCGGTGCCCCGCTCGATGACCTCGACTGGCTGGTCCCCCACCAGGCGAACGCCCGCATACTCGAAGCCGCCCGTATCCGCCTGAAAATCCCCGAAGAGAAGATCATCAACCTGATCGATACCCACGGCAACACCTCCAGCTCCTCCATCCCGCTGGCCATCGCCAAATCCACTGACAAATTCAAACCCGGCAATATCGTCGGCCTCTGCGCCTTCGGCGGCGGCTTCACCTTCGGTGCCGCGATTCTCGAAATTGTCTGACGCCGCGCTCTTCTGGCGGCAAACCATCAGTGCATGATTCAGCACCCGCTCAAATGGTTATCAGACCATTTATTATGTTAATTACATTAGACTTCTGTTAGCGGTCAGTTAAAATTGTTGTATAGTTCTTACCGACCATCGGCCGGTCGTTTTTCTATGTCGATATGACAATGATCACCTCAGCTGGCTACCTAACCTTGCAAAAACCAACTTCCGCAATTCACCTTTCCGACCCTCGCAAGCTGACTCTCGGACTGCTTTTCGCGGTCCTGTTGATCAATCTTGGAGCGATCGCTGCGTTTGCTCTGGCCGATTTCATGCCCAATGCGATCCGCTACTTCATGGCCTACAAGCTCGGCTTGGATCGCGAGCAGGCCGTCCCCGCCTGGTTCGCAACGCTTCTCATCGCAGGCGGCGCGGTTGTCTGCACCATGATCGCATACCGCTTTTGGGCGCTGAAGCGGCCGGGCTGGCTGGCCGCCTCAGGCTTCGCCGCGGTGCTGTGGTGGGTCTCGATGGATGAGAACGTCTCGATCCACGAACATTTCAGCCAATTTGAGGTCGGGGGACTTTTCGACCTCGCTATCTTTCACTACGGCTGGGTGATCTACGGGCTGCTCATCGTGGCCGTCCTTAGTATTTTTATGCTCCCTGCGATCCGACACCTCGAGAAAAATGCCCGCCGATGGCTTTTGGCCGGGATCGGGGTTTTCTGCGGCGGAGCGATTGGCGTTGAGGTGATCTCGGGGCTCGTTCTGCAAAGTGGTCACACCGAAGCCTCGCTGCCCTACTTCCTCTGCGGGATGGCGGAAGAAAACGCTGAGATGATCGGCATGATTCTCATCCTGCACGGCCTTGTCCATCAGCTCCGACAAACACCATCGCCGCTCGCGGTTCAGAAAGACGCTCACGCGAGAGCCGCAGCGGAGTCGAATGTGGTGGATCGTAAAACTAAGTCGGTCTCGACTCGACTTGGTCCCGACCTCGCAGCCCCGGCATTCAACAAGCGTTCCGAACCCGTTGCTCACGCCTGATCAATGGCGTCATCTTCTGCTTCCTGCCGCACGAATTTCGGGGCCGCCTTCGTGGCAAGCCAAGCCAACGTCGGCAGCACAACCAGATCATCCAACCAACCCAGACCGATGATGAAATCGGGGATCAGGTCCAACGGCATCGCGGCATAACCCGCCGCCAACACGACGAACAGCACCTTGGACCAGGTCGGCGTTCGCTTGTCCCGAAGCACCCGCCACCAGACGCGGAGGCGGTAGAACGGATTTATATTCTTAATTAGGCCCATGGGGGATGGTAGTCGGGTCAAAGCGTGGGGATGGCCATCCACACGCTTTCAGAAAATTTTCTTCACTCACGCCTGCCCAATCAATCGATAGCGTAAACCGAGATTCAGAATTTTTTGTAGCAGCGGCTCGTAATCGAGCCCGGCGTGTTCAGCGGACTCCGCAAAATCTTCGCCGTACATGAGTTGCGGATTGGGGTTCGCTTCAAGCAAATAGGCTTTGCCTTGCGGGTCGATGCGGAAATCCATGCGGGCGTAGCCGGACAGTTGCAAGGCCCGGAAGGCACGCTTGGCGAGTCTGGGCAAGTCTTGGTGGAGGCTGCCCGGCAGGTTCTCCGCGGGAGCGGTGCTCAGGCCGATTCGCTTTTGATATGCGTCGTCCCATTTCACCTTGCCGGTCGCGATCTTGGGTGCCCCCTCGCGCAGGTTGGCGAAGTGCAGTTCCCAAGGCGGGAGCGTCTGCAGCCGGTCATTGCCAACCACGCCGATATAGATTTCCCGGCCATCGATATATCGCTCGGCAATCGCATCGGTACCGAGTTGCCGATGGATAAACCGCACGCGATCGATCAGGTTCTTCTCGTCGTGGACCACCGACGCCTGGGCGATCCCGACGCTGCCTTCTTCGGTGAGTGATTTGACGATCAGCGGGTAGGCCAGCCGTTTCGGCGGTTTGATCTTCGAAGTTGGACGGCGGATCTCGAACGTCGTGAATTCCGGCACGGGGATCCGGTGATAACGGGCGATCATCTTCGCGATGGCTTTGTTATGCGCTAGCGTCAGGCCCCGCGGGTTGCACCCGGTATAAGGCAATCGGATCATCTCGAGGTACGACGCGACATGGGCGTCGTAGACACCGACGCCGTCGAACTCCTCCAGTAGGTTGAACGCGATGTCGGGCTGAAGCTGCTCGACCGCGTTTTTGATGACCGCCAGGTCCGAGCCGATGCCGATCGGCCAAACCGTGTGGCCGATCGCTCTGAGCGTGTGAAGGACATCGAACTCGGTCTTGAAGGGTGCGATCTCCTGGTCGCTGAGCTCGGCCGCCGCATCGGGTTCCGGAGGCACGAGACTTTCGTGGCAAAGCAGGATGATGCGGAGTTTTTTCATTTCAAAGCACCACCGGGTGGTGGCCGCCCAACATGTAATGCGTCGTCCGGACCGCCACCATCATCATCGCTTCGGTCCGGGCTCGATTCGGTTGGATCGCCAGACGCAGCTTCAGCTCTTTGCAGCGGTCGATCATGTCGCGCAGCACCTGGTCGATCGTATAGGCATAGGCCCCGGTCCAGCGTGCGACGGTTTCCCGCAACTCCGGCCGAAGCTTACGCAGGAAACTGGCTGCGGTCGGCTGATCCGCGAAGCGGGCGTCGGCCGAAAAAAGCTTGAAAAGGTCGGTATCGAAAAAATCGGGGTAGTCATCGGCGTAGCGGAGCTTCTTCTCGCGGTAGTGTTCGCGCAGCGTTCGGCGGTCGAGCCGAGTCGATTCGATGTGCCGCCTGGAAGCGACAGCTGGTTTCTTCGAGGCGATATCCTGCATCAATTCATCGACATACTGCAGCTTTCGCAACGCCGGCCAACCGGCGTATTGCTGCTTCCATCGGCTCGAAGGTTTCAGCCAAACGGCAAACGTTTCCGCGAAATCTTCGGCGGGGTGGGCCTGGGCGTACCAGCCATCGAGGTGGGTGACGAAATTCCGCGAGCTGGGCCGGGGTTTATAAACATCGGGGTAGGGCTGCGCGTTGGAGCCGAAAAGCTGCCGCCAGCGTTGACGACGGTGCAGGCGGTAGGCCGTGTCGAAACAGTGGCCCGCTTCATGGCGAAGGATCTGCATGCACTGCTTTTCCGTTTGTCCTTCCACGCCGAGCATCTGGCTGCGTTCGAGCCTGATCAGCCGGGGATGAGCGAGATAAAAAGGGATGGCGATACCCGGGATACCGTCGGGGCTGAACCATTCGTTGCTCAGCCAGACGTGGGGCTTAAAGCGTAAACCTCTTGATTTCAGCTCCTGATAGAGCCGATCGACGCTGTGTTTCAATTCGCTTTGTATCGATAAGCCCAAGTCGCAGAAGCGTAAATCAAGCAATTCACCGTCGCTCAAACGGTAGAGATTCGGGGTTTTCGCTTTAGCCAGCCTGGGCATCTTCGGAGTGTAGCCGACAAAGAAAAAGGCTACCGCCCGGTAAGCCGGTTTGACGCTCGCTCAGAAATTGCTATTATAGCATCAGTGACCCGCCTTCCCGCCCAGCCCAATCAAAGCCTGATTGACGGGTTGTCTTGCCTTCAGGCCTTGGCTAGCGAGGCCCGGCCAATGGGTTCACGCGAGTTGGCCGCGGACCTCGGGCTGGAGCCGACGCGAGTCAATCGGCTGCTCAAAACACTGGCCTACGTCGGTCTCGCGCAACAGGATGCCCAGCGTAAATACCGCTGCGGGCCGGGCATCCATGTACTCGCCGCCCAAGCGCTGGTCGGCTCAGGCCTTCTGCGGAAAGCCACGCCCCACCTCGAGTCGCTACGCCGATTCGGATTCACGGTCGCTTTGGGCGTGCTTTGGCGCGACAAGGTGTCGTACCTCTACCACGCCTCGCCAGAGACGCCTTCAAATAGCGCCGTCGGCCGGGTCGGCCTGTTTCCTGCCGAAGCATCGGGCCTGGGGATCGCGGTTCTCGCCGGCCGAATAAATAAAGAAATTGTGTCACGATTCACCGACCCACACGTGCGTCGATCCGCCCTGCGTGCCGTTCGACAAACCCGCAATCTCGGGTATGCCTGCGTCACGCGGACTGATAAAACGAGCACGCTTGCTGTCTGCCTCGAAGGCCAGACCGACGCTGCGATCGGCCTGTCGGGCAGGTTCGCGGACCACCCAACCGACCCTCTGGTCGGAGCCCTCAAGCAAGCCGCTCGGGCCATCGCATCTGAATCCTGCCCGACGGCTGGGGCTGCAGCCGAAATGTCCTCGGATTCGCCGCAAATCCTTTAAACCTGGTTAAGAAAGACACGCCATGATTACACGCGATTCAATCCAGCCGATATCCGGCGTTGTGCCCTCACTCGCAGTCAAGGCTGACCATCTGCCGGCCCGCAGCGAGACCGGTATCGGGGCGTTGATGCCTTGGGCTGACCGGCTGTGGTTTATCACCTACGTCGCTCACAAAGGAGGGTCCGGCGGAAGGACCGGACTGTTTTGGGTCGATGACAATCTCAAACTGCACAAACATGACGCCTCGGTCGTCGGCACTTATGCGAACCGGATGATCCATCACGAATCGCATCAGTGCATCATCGGGCCGCACCTCATCGACACTATGGGTGAGGTCCGCACATGCAAAGACCTCATCGATATCCGCATCACCGGCACCGCCCGGCACCTCCATGACCCGGCAAACAAGGTTTACATGCTCGGGATGGAAGGCGAGTTTTTTGAAGCAGATGTGTACAGCCTTGAAGTAACGCAACTGGCGGAACTCACCGAAGAACTCGGCACTTCAGGCAAAGGCGATGCGCACTTCAAGGATATATTCACTAATAATGGTCGCGTCGTGGTCTGCAACAATAGCTACTACAGTAAGGATTTCGCAGACCCCACAAGTTGTGACGGTCGGCTTGCGGAATGGGATGGGCAAGCGTGGACCGTTCTGGAGAAAAATCAGTTCAATACGTTGGCCGGCCATGTCAAAGGCGAATTGAGCAAAGCGATCTACGCCGTTGGACAAGACCGCGCTTCAGTTATTTTCAAGGTGTTTTTGCCACAAACAGGTTGGATGACTTACCGCCTGCCGAAGGCAACGCATACACAGGATCACGCCTGGACCACGGAATGGCCAAGGATTCGTGAAGTTGAATCGGAGCGGTATATGCTCAATGCTTCTGGGATGTTTTATGAATTGCCGGCGATGACTTATGCGGATCGCGTGTGGGGGCTTCGGCCGGTGTGTTCTCACCTTCGTATTATTGGCGACTACTGTTCATGGAATGGGTTGCTGGTGATGGCAGGCGATCAGACGACGCCGATCAGTGACAGCAATAACGTCGTCGGGCAGCCGCAGGCGAACCTTTGGCTGGGTAAAACCGATGATCTTTGGCAATGGGGACCGCGGCAGGGCTGGGGTGGTCCCTGGTGGGACAGCGAAGTTAAAGCCGGCGAGCCGAGTGATCCGTATCTGATGACGGGATTTTCAGGGGGCAAGTCGCTGCATGTCGAAGCAGATCGGCCGTGCGAAGTAAAGATTGAAATCGATGTGCGTGGCGATGGTCGATTTATGGCTTATGAGTCGATGCTCATCGGTAAACATGGGGCAGCAAGCTACATATTTCCCCATGGCTTCTCCTGCCACTGGATTCGGCTGGTCACGGATCAGGACTTGCAGCAGGCGACCGCCCAATTGCATTACGCATGATTGAGCCGGTTCTGATTAGGGCCAGATTACGATTTCGCGTTGTAACTCGATGCCGAATCGGTCTGCCACAACGTCACGGACATGTTGCATCAGGGCGATGATGTCTGTGGCGGGTGTTTTAGGGCGGGCGGTGATAAAGTTCGCGTGGATTTCGGAGACGGTAGCCCCTCCGAGGGTATGGCCCTTAAGGCCGGCTTGGTCGATGAGCTGACCGGCGGTCTTGAACTCGCAGTTGCTGACTTGTGGGGGGGATGGGTTTTTAAAGCAGCAGCCCGCGGATTTATCGCCCATGGGCTGGCTGTTTTTTTTATGCAGAAAAATTTCTTTGACCCGTTTCATGACGCGATCCGGGTCATCCGGGTCCAAGTCGAAGGTGGTTTCGAGAATAATCGGGGCGTCGATGTTGACACTGCGGTAGGTGAAGTCGAGGTCGTCGCGGGTGCGGGTGTAGGTTTCGCCCGCCGCGGACATGACTTGGACGGCGGCGACGGCCTCGCCGATGTCGCCGTAGGACCCGCCCGCATTCATGCGGATCGCCCCGCCGACGGACGCAGGAATGCCAGCGATGTGGGATAGCCCGTCGAGGCCGGCCTTGGCGGCGGTGGTGACGAGGGTAAACAAATCCACACCCGGGCCGGCGGTCACCGAAGTTTTGTCAGTTTTGATCGTTCTAAAAGCCAGTGCATCCAGGCGGATGACCACGCCATCAACGCCTCGGTCGCGGACAAGCAGATTGGCTCCGGAACCCAGGATGTAGGTCCGGACGCCCTGGTCTCGGCAACGCTGCATCAAATGACTGAGCTGTTTTTCAGTTGCTGGCTGAGCGAGGATGGCTGCGGGCCCGCCGGTTTTGAACCAGGTGCGGGGAGCCAATGGCGCCTGCAGCTTGTGCGGAATATCGGTATCACTCAGCAGATCGGACGGCGTGGTCATCGCCAGCAAGATAACTGAAATATGAAGCAATGCGCATCGCGGTTGACAGGCTTTGAGTAGACTCTGCCGTAAAAACCTTTATTCGATTCTTTAATTAATTCAGGATTCAAACCCATGCCGGATTCGACAGCTACGCGCCCCATGCCGACCACTCCAATTTCTTATGAAGATCGGCTGAGCTGGTTTCACCAGGCGAGGTTTGGCCTGTTCATCCATTACGGCCTGTACAGTATCCCCGGGCGGGGCGAATGGCTAATGTTTAATGAGCGGATACCCGTTGCGAAATACGCCAAACTTGCTGATCAATTCGATCCCGACGCGGATGCGGTCAAGCGCTGGCTGGACCTCGCGGTCGAGTCCGGCATGCGTTATGCAGTGCTGACCACCCGGCATCACGACGGCTTTAGTCTTTTCGACTCGCCGGTCAACGAATTCAATTTGCACCGCACGCGCGGCCGAGACTTGGTTGCAGAATTTACTGATGCCTGCCGGGCCGCGGGGCTGAGGACCGGGCTTTACTACTCGTTATTGGATTGGCGTTTCCCGGGTTACTTTGAACCCAAATCGCATCCCGAATCCGCGGCAGAGCTGGTTCAGATGGTGTATGGCGAAGTTGAGCATTTGATGTCGAAATATGGCCAGATCGATTTGCTCTGGTACGACGGGAGCTGGATCGACCATGGGCGGAAGGATGTGAAGTCGGCTGATTTCTGGAAATCGCATGAGCTGAATCAGATGGTTTACGACCATCAGCCATCGATTCTGGTGAATAACCGGTCGGGCCTGAAGTTGGATTTGGATACGCCCGAGCAGAAAGTCGAGGCGTCGGAGATAGGCCGGGCCTGGGAGGCTTGTATGACGATCGGCGACTCGGCCGGCTGGGGCTGGCTGCGCGACAATCCCAATCGGAAAACGCAAGCGACGCTGTTGCAGAATCTGGTGATCGCTGCGGCCGGCGAAGGCAATTTTTTAATCAATATCGGCCCGCAGGCCAACGGCGAGATCGATGCGGAAGATGCCGAGTTGCTACGCGGGATGGGCCAATGGCTTTCGCAGCAGGGCGAAGGCATTTACAGCTCGCAGCGCTGCGATCTCTACGACCAGGGGCAACCCGGTGCGCCGCTGGGCAAGTGGACCCGCAAGGGCAATGATGCCTATTTGCACCTGTTTCGCTGGCCCGGCCCGCGGGTCACGGTGCCTCGAATCGCGGGGAAGGTGAAGTCGGCCATGCTGTTGTCAGATGACCAGGCTGTGACTTTCGAGCACGACGCCGACGGGCGACTGCATCTCAGCGGGATGCCCGAGAAACCGCCTCATCCCGCGATCAACACGGTTCGTATCGCATTTGAGCAACCCCCGGCGATGCTTGACGAGCCTGATCACGCGGCATGGATTGGTTGATAATTACATTTGACGCCTACGGGATGTAGAGCCTCACGGCGAGCCGCCTTCGTATAGATCCCTTTTAAGGCTGCGACTTTATAGATTTCGATTTTTAGAAGAAAGCGGCTCCCGCAGGAGCCTCGCCTTACCGTCCAGCTACAACTCATACTAATCTCGGAAATTTCGGATGCGTTCCGAGAGTTCGTGAGCACCGGGTGGCAATTCGGTGCACGGCTTTGCAGCCCGCTCTCGCTAAGAACATCGCCTTCGCGATTCATGCAAACATTCTGTGATTCGTCTCATTTCGGCATACTTGGCAGAAATTTCGCACATAAAAAAACCTACACATCGTGTAGGTTTTTAACGATTGGCGAGGGCCGCGTGAGCGGATCGCTGACAGGTAGACAGTTGGGATGCCTTCGCAGCATGTTGCCATACTGCTATCTGGCCGAAGCCAGGCGAGGGTGTGTTGACTTGTCGTGTTTCGGTTCTCACCGACCCCCCGGAAGTTAGTCACGCCTCGAAGTGAGGACGTGAAAGTCCGGGGGGATACACGTCTAAGGAAATCCCTTAGAAAGGAGGTGATCCAGCCGCAGGTTCCCCTACG
>CAZFZS010000040.1:0-11368 GCA_964523485.1 uncultured Phycisphaeraceae bacterium
GAGTGTGGCTCGGTGCATCCGCGGTGGATGGGCAAATGCCCGGATTGCGGTGAATGGGACGCTTTGGACGAGGTCAAAGTCAGCAAGGCGGCCGGCAAAGATGCCCAACGCGGCATCGCGGAAGCCTCAGCCAGCGACGCCCCACAAGCTCGCCCGATCACGGAAGATCTTGGCGATGCCGGCCGGGTCACGCGGCTGCCGACGGGGATTCACGAGTTGGATCGGGTACTGGGGGGGACGCCCCCGGAAACCGATTCGTCAAACGCTCCCGAAAGTGTCCTTACAACTTCCGGGGGCAGAGTTGAAACTTCCGGGGGGTTTGTGCCGGGCAGTGCGGTGTTGTTGGGGGGGGACCCGGGGATTGGGAAATCGACGTTGATGCTGCAGGCGGCGATCCGGTTGGCTCATGCGGGCCAGACCGTGTTGTACGTCACCAGCGAGGAATCGGCGGCACAGTTGCGGTTGCGGGCGAATCGGTTAGCGGGAGACAAGGGGCTGCCGGAGAAGCTCTACGTGTTAGCGGATACGAATCTCGCCCGGATCGCCGAGCAGGCCCGCCGATTGGAGCCGGCCCTGTTGGTGATCGACTCGATCCAGATGATCTACAAGGGCGACCTGCCCGCGGCCCCCGGAAGCGTGACGCAATTACGAGCTTGCTGTCTGGAGCTGGTCTATCAAGCCAAGGCCGCGGGCTGGTCGCTGCTGCTGGTCGGGCATGTCACGAAGCAAGGGGCATTGGCTGGGCCTCGGCTGCTGGAGCACATGGTCGATGCGGTGCTGTATTTCGAGGGCGATCGGTATCACAGCCATCGGGTCGTGCGCGGGATCAAGAACCGCTTCGGCAACACGCTCGAAGTCGGCCTGTTCCAGATGACCGACCGCGGGCTCGAGGAAGTCGCGGACGGGGCGGGCCTGCTCGCCGCCGAGTACCAACCCGCCCCCGGAAGTGTGGTTGCGCCGATCTTGTCGGGGTCGCGATGTTTGCTCGTGGAGATACAGGCGCTCACCGCAACAGGGTTCCTCGGCTCGGCCAAGCGAAAAGTTTCCGGGCTGGACCGCAGCCGACTGGACATGCTCATCGCGGTGCTGGAAAAGCGCGGCGGGCTGCGGCTGGCCGACCAGGATGTATTCGCCTCGAGCGTCGGCGGGATGAAGGTCGGCGAACCCGCGGCCGACTTGGCCGCGGCCCTCGCGATCGCCGGGGCCCACCTCGACCGCCAACTCGACCACGGCACCTGTGCCGTCGGCGAGATCGGCCTGGGCGGCGAGCTGCGCCAGGTCCAGCAGATGGAACGCCGACTTGCCGAGGCAGGACGACTGGGCTTCAAACGCGTGCTCTGCCCCCCCGGCAAACTCCGCAAACCCAAGGGCGTCGAGCTGATCCCGGTGGATCGACTGGACCGGGCGTTGCAGCAGTTGAATTAGGGGAAAGGCAGGTGTCATACAAAGACGCGAAGAACTCAAAGGACTGATGAAAAATGTTTGATTTGAATGGTGACGTTCATGTTTTTCGTTTAGCCGGCCCGCAACGCGGGCCGATCAATCCACCATCCACGTCGCGTGCGTGGTTACGTTCGCAACCCGCGGGCCGCGTTGAGGCCCGGCTAAACACGAGGGTGCGTAACTTACTCCGCGCGTTGGCGACTCGGCTTGGACTGGTTTTAGGCCTTGGTGTTCTGGCGTTATGCACTACCCCCACCCACGCCCAACTGCTCGACCAGGCCTGGGCTGACCGCCATCAAGCCGCCATCGATGAGCACCGCAAGGCGGATGTGA
This sequence comes from uncultured Phycisphaeraceae bacterium, assembly GCA_964523485.1. GTDB lineage: Bacteria > Planctomycetota > Phycisphaerae > Phycisphaerales > Phycisphaeraceae > Algisphaera. The sequence goes on from CAZFZS010000040.1 coordinate 1,777, forward strand.
AGTTCATCGTGTTGGATGCGAAAGGCCAACCGGTGGAGGGGGTGGGGTTACGGGTTAAGCAGATTAACCACCGATTTGAGGTAGGCATCGAATTGCATGATTTGGGTACGGAGGCAAGAAGTCCATCAGAATTAAAAGCGTTCAATGCGATTTCGCTAGAGCGTTTTTCCAATTGGTATGAACTGGGTCAGGCCAAAGAGACTACGGTTGATGCATTTACCACTCATATCACACAAGCAGCCTGGCGAGGCGACGCCGTGCACTTTGGCGCTTTTGCTTCCGCTGATTATGCCAAGACTCCGGATCGACTGATCCCATTGTCAAATGAGAGAGTCGTCGAAGCTGCGCGGGGTTATTTGCAGAAGATACTCAGCGGCATCAAGCTAGTCCCCCATATCCGCTACGACCTCTGCGATGACACACTCGATCACGACCGCTTCACCCCCGCGATGTTGAGAATTTTGCGGCTGGAGATTGACGCGATGGATCCGGATGCGGAGGTGTTTCTGCCCTTCGATGGCGGGCTGCAGGGGCCGCGGGTGTTGGATGTTTTAAAAGCGGTAGACGATGCGGAGAAGGATTTTCTAAACCTAGACGGCTACACGATTCGGCAGCGGTTTACCGGCAAGCTGGACCAGGCGCAGTTGTCACGGAACCTGACGAAGCTGGCCCGGTTGGCCCCGGCCCTCGTGATTTCCGGGGTGGAGGTCGGGGGGCCGACGGCGATTGATCGGACGCTGAACATGGAGACGCTGCTGTACACGCTCTTCGCCGAGCCGAAGGTGAAAGGGATTTATTTCGCGGGATTCACGGCCGACCAGCTCGCGATGCCCGAGGCGGCGCTGATTGACGAGGACGGCGAGCTGACCGGGGCGGGCAAGAGCCTGGATCGGCTGTTCAGCGAGACGTGGTGGACCGACCTGACGCTGACCACGGACGAGTTGGGCAACGCATCGGGTCGGGTGTACCTCGGTATGCATGAGATCACCGTCACCTTCCCGGATGGCCGCACGCTCGAAGTCCCGCTACGAATCGACGAGCAGGAGGATGAGCCTCGGTTGGTGGTGTTGCAGGCGATTGAATGAAACGGCTTCCCGGCCTCTCGGCTTAGCGCTGAGCCGCAAGCGACGGGCGGTCAGCATTGATGAGGCGCTTGATCGTCTAACATCTCCGCATGAGTCTGGAACTGATCTTTCTTGGCAGCGGGACGTCGGCGGGGGTGCCGATGGTGGGGTGTGGGTGTGAGGTCTGCACATCCGATGACCCGCGGGACAAGCGGGATCGACCCAGCATGCTCATCCGTTACGAAGACCCGTCGCTGCGCATCGGCGAATTTCACGAGACCTTCAACGACGAGCAGGTCGGGGTGCGGCAGGTGCTGATTGACGCTGGCCCGGAGCTGCGGCAACAAGCCTTGCGGTTGCGTCTGAGCCGGCTGGATGCGGTGATGCTGACCCACGCCCACGCCGACCACATCTTCGGGCTGGACGACCTGAGGCGGTTCAACGCGGTGATGAAAGCCCCGATCGAGGTCCATGCCGAGCCGACGGTGTTCGAACAGCTCGGGCGGATGTTCAAGTACATCTTCGAGCCACACACGAATGTCAACCAGAGTTTCGTCGCCCATCTATTGCCGCTACCGATTCAGCCGGACGAACCCCGCGAGCTGTGGGGGGCGAGGTGGACGCCGATCCGGTTGATGCATGGCCGACTGCCGATCCTAGGTTACCGCATCGACTTCGCCGGACGATCCCTGGCGTACTGCACCGATGTCTCGACGATCCCCCCCGGAAGTTTTGATCAACTGCAGGACTTGGATGTGCTGGTGATTGATGGGCTGCGGCCCCGGCATCACCCGACACATTTCAACATCGACCAGGCCCTCGAAGCGATCGACCGCATCGCCCCCGGAGAAGCATACCTGACGCACATCGCGCACGATGTCTCGCATGAGCAGTTGCTCGAGATGCTGCCGACCGGGGTTGAGCCGGCGTACGACGGGTTGCGGGTGGTGTTGGATGCGAAGCAGACCGAGGCTCGGCCGGTTTCCGGAGGGGTGGGAGGATGAAATGTTTTCGCAGCTTGGTGGTTTATGTTTGCTTCGCATGCTTGATCGGATGCACGGTGACACAAACTCCGATGCAGCGCGAAGCCAACTCTCTTGTCGCGATTGATGCACCGCAGGACTCAGCCTATGCCGGCCCGGTCGAGGTGGTGACACATGAGGTCGCGGTTGGTGCATCGGTGAAAGCGGGTCAGCCGGTGATGCAGATTCGCTTGACCGATTTGCAGGATGAGAAGAAAGTCGCGAATCAACGGGTGAACACGGCCCGCGAAGCGTTGGTCGAGGCGGAGGTCGTTACCGGCCAGGCGGTGCGGAGCCATGCGTTGAAGATCGAGCGGCTGAAGCTGGAACGGGCTGCGGCGGCCGAGGCGGTCCGGCAGTGGGAGCAGACCGGCCGGGCGGATTTCATTCGGCGGTCCGAGTTGGCAGTCCGCGAACGGTCGCTGGCGTTAAAACAGCTTATGGCTGAGGCGTCGCCGACCCTTGACCAAGAGAGCGTCGCACCATCGGACGATTCAGCGGCGATCCGCACCGATGTCGATTCACCAGACCCACGCCCCGACCCCCAACAGCGTCTGGAGCGTGAGGCGGTCGCAATCGCCCGGGCTTATCTCGATATCGAATCCAAGCGGCACGAGCAGCGGCTGCGCGTCGAGCTTCCCGCAAAGGGCGATCAGCTTGCGCTGGCCTTGCGTGAAGCGGATGAGGCCTTGGCCCAAGCGATCGAGCTCGAGCCGATCGTCGCCATGCGGGCCCGTCAGCGGCTCGCTGAGGCACGCGAAAGACTCGAACAGGCCCGAGCTTTATCAGACCAGCTAGAAGCGATGGAAGACTCAACCTCGGTGATGGCGATGACCGATGGAGTGGTGACCCGGCTGCTGCCCGTTGGCCGATCGGTCAAGCCGGGCCAACCGCTGGGCCTGATTCGACTGACCGAAACGGCGGCTGAATAAAGATTGATTTAAATCTTCTTCTTCTCCCATAAGCCCTGTCGGTTTTGTGGATACTTTCTGGTGCGGTGTCATAATCCGATCATCAATCAGCGATTAAATCTCCATTCACAAGGTGTGAGACTTGTCGGATAGCGCTCGTTGGCGCTCTGGGGATGCGCCGCTTTGTCGCGAGAGAATGCGAATGGCTTCATCCTCGCGTCCGCATTGTCGAAAGAGGTTTATTGATCAACACGACTGCGGCGCAATTGACAGGGTTTTACACAGGCTGTGCAAAAGTATGCGCCAGGGAAATTTTACGACGTTGAGCAACTCTGTTTAGCGGACGCGGTGAAGCCGCCCATGCGACAAACCGCGGGACGCTTCGCGTCACCCGCTTAACCGCCGTTGGGTCTGCATGGAGAAGATAAATGTGACGACTACGACAGTCTTACTCGGCGTTGCTGAGCTGACTCAGGCGTTCATCCAGCAGGTCGGTCTCGGCGAGGTATGCGGCGTTTTCACCGCGGCGTTGATCGACGATCCGGGTCGAATGCATCACGGTTGTGTGGTCACGGCCGCCGAAAAATCCGCCGATCTCTTCGAGGCTGAATCGGGTGTTGCGGCGGGCCAACCACATGCAGACCTGCCGCGGTCCGGTGATCGACTTATGGCGTCGGCGGGACTGCAGGTCCGAGAGCTTGACGTTGTAGTACTGCGTGACCAGGTCGGTGATGTTCTGCAGTGTGATGTGGTTGTTCAGCGGAGCGGGCTCGTTCTCACCGTAGAGCTGATGCACCAACATCAAATCGATCGGCCGATCCAGCAGCAGCGACTGCCCCAGCAGCGTCTTGACCGCACCTTCGAGTTCGCGGGCGTTCGAGTCGATCCGCCGGGCGACGAAGCGGACGACTTCAGCTGGCACATCCATGTTGTGCAGGGCCAGCTTGGCGTTCAGGATCGCGACGCGGGTTTCGTAGCTCGGCTTGGTGACCGGCGAAACCAGGCCCCATTGGAACCGCGAGACCAGCCGTTCCTCAAGGTCCGGGATCTGGTCCGGGGCCGCATCGGAACTGAGCACGATCTGGCGGTTGGATTGGTAGAGCGCATTGAAGGTGTGGAAGAACTCTTCCTGCGATCGCTCGCGCTGGGCGAGGAAGTGGATGTCGTCGATGACCAGCAGGTCGACATCGCGATAACGATTGTGGAAAGAATCCATTTCGCCGGACTGCACACAGGCGATGAATTGGTTCATGAAGACCTCGCATGACACGTAGAGCACGCGGGTCAGCGGGTTCGCATCCATGATGGATTGGCAGATCGCCTGGAGCAGGTGGGTCTTGCCCAGCCCGACCCCGCCGTGGATGAACAGCGGGTTGTAGGCCGTGCCCGGCTGGTTCGCGACGGCGACGGCGGCGGCGTAGGCAAGTTGGTTGTTGCTGCCGACAATGAAGTTGTCGAACGAGTGGTCGGGGCTGACGTGCATCGAGTCCGCCAGGACGTCCCGCTCCTTGATCGCTTGCTTTTCAGCGGGTGTGGCGGCGCGTTTTTCCAGCTCGTCCGGACTCGGAATTTTCGTCGCTTCGGGGATGATGAATTTCACACCCACAAGTTGTTTGGTCGCTACCTGCGCAGCTTCAATAAACGCATCGAGGCAGGTTTTCTGCAGGTAATGCTGCTTGACGGCGGTCGGGGCCTGGACCTGCAGCAGGCCGTTGTCGAACCGCAGCGGCTTGAGTTCGATGGCGAACCAGTTGCGGCAGACCGAGGGGTGGTGTTGTTGGACGTGCTGAAGGATCGCGGACCAGAGCTTGGGATCGACCTTATTCGGCATGTTGAAAAGCGGGATGTTGTTCGCGGCGGGCCGAAGCGGGCTGCGAGGGATTTTCGGCGGAAAACGGGCGGTGCACGACCCATCGGGACATGTGGGTCGGTCCCGTGTCATCGGCTCGGGTCGAAGTCGCCCAAGCGTCGGCTGGCGTTTCGTCCAGGGTCTGAGAAAACTACCGCGCCGCGCTTCGCGGTGTCAACGATCGATCACCAAAAATCCGCCTCACGCCGCCTCAATGCGGTTCTTGATTGTCGTGAATTTTGCCGAGTGAAATCTTTGTTGAAAACTTGTCGGTAATCACTTCGACCCAGAGGGTGCATGGGGTGTTAAACTGGCCGTTCGACCCACCGCCGCGACCCGCCAATTTCCGATGGATCAATCGGTCACGTCCACCACGACCCTCCGTGTCAGCGACCCGCAGCAGCAGACCCGCGACTGCCGGGTGGGCCCCGCCGGGCTGCTCATCGGCCGATCCAGCGCCGTCCAACTCGTCCTCGAAGGCGATGGCGTATCCCGACGGCACGCCTCACTTGAATCGACGCCCCAAGGCTGGTCGATCCGCGACCTAAACAGCCGCAACGGCACGCGTATCAACGGCCAACCGATCACCCAACACACGCTTCAGCCCGGCGATGTCATTGAAATCTCCAGCTATCGCCTCTGGCTGGTCGGCCAGCCGGCTGAAGCACCGACGGGCTGTCAGTCGACGCTGGCCCCGTCGGCGATGCTGGATAACTCGCCCAGCGCTTTCAGCCGGCTTCATGAGATGGCGGCCCCCCGCATCGACGCGGCCCACCTGCGGGCGATCCAGGCCTTGGGACGATCGCTGTTGAATCTGCCGGATCGGCCTGCCCGAGTTTTGAAGCTTTGCGAATCGCTGATCGGCTCGGCGTTTCGCGGGACCTATGCGGCGGTCGTCACGGTATCGAGCCAGATCGCTCATGGCCGATGGTCCACGCCGACGCTGCGCTGCGGCCCATTGTCGACCGACCCTGCGAGATTCCCGGTCGATGATGGTGGTTTCCGTTTGTCGCGCAGCTTGCTCGAAGCCGCGGTGAAATCCGACGAAGCGGTGCTCGCGACTGGTGTGGAACATTCGGCCGGGCCGATGCGGGAAAACGACCCTGCGGTGGTCGCGCTGTCGATCGCCCCTGAGGCCGATAGCGCCGCTGTCATCGCCTGTCCCCTGCCCACCACCCCCGACCCCGCCTCCGGGAGTAGCAACGAGGCTGCGGCAGATCGCGAGACGACACGCGATGTGCTTTATATCATGCTGCCCGAGGAATATGGCACGAGTGAATGGCTAGCCTTGACCGCGCTGGCTGTCGAGCAGCACGAGTTTGTCGAGCAGGCCTGGGCGGGACGGCAGGCGGCCGAGGCTCGAGCCCGCATCGAGCAGGACATCGACCGGGCCAGGCAGGTTCAGATGGGCCTCGTGCCCGCGGTGCCGAGCGTGGCGGGCCTCGAGTTGACGCTGCATTACGAGCCCTGCCTCGGCGTCGGCGGCGACTACATCGACCTGATCCCCCTGGCCGGCGACAAGCTGTTGCTAACGGTGATGGATGTCTGCGGCAAATCCATGCAGGCGGCGTTGATCAGTTCAAGCCTGCACACATTTTTGCATAGTCATGTCGAGGCTTGGGCGGATCGGCCGGCCGAGACGGCGCTGCCGAATTTAATGAATGCGCTCAATCGCTACCTCTGTCGCTCGCTGCCGGACCACAGCTTCGTGACGGCGATTGCACTGGTGCTCGACCCGGCGACCGGGCAGATGCATTCGGTGAATGCCGGCCACCCCCCTACCCTCATTGCCGCACCCGACCGGGCCACCCGCCTGCTCGAAACAGGCGGCAACGTCCCGCTGGGCCTGCTCGATGACCCGCTTCATTCCACGGCTGATCGGCTGGAACCGGGCGAAACGTTGATGCTTTATACCGACGGGCTGACCGAAATCAGCGATCAGGAATCCGGCCAATGGATCAGCCACGACGGCCTGGCCGACCGCCTCGGCGAATTGATAGCGAACGATCAGCCGTTGACCCACCTCCGCGACCGCCTTATGGCCGACCTGCTCGATCTCTACCAAGGCCAACACCCCGATGATGACATGACGTTTTTGCTGGCCCGGCGAGAATCAAATCAGCGCTGATTCAAAGCCGGGGGATGGCTATCCCCCGGCTTTTTTACCGGTTCAAACTGCCTTTTGCCATCGTTATTAACCGATAAGACAGCATGCGAAAGCTGCCGCATGAAAGTGAGCCGGCTTGGGTCATGGCGATGGACCTGTCGCTGTATGTCCACCGGTTGGCCGAGCGCGTCAGCGAGTACGAAGAAAGTGCTTTAGCGTCGGCGATGAATAAAGCCGGGTTGACCGTACCGCAGAAGCTTGCCGCCGCCCAGGTCGCGGCGGAACATCACAAAGCCCTGGACGCGGCGACGACCGCCCTGTTCGAACTCGATACCGCCGCCCAACTCGCCCGCCGGCTTGGTGCGATCCGCAGTATGGATTTGTCAGGTTTACGCAAACGGACGGTGAAATTGCTGCCGCTGATTGAAGCATTGACGGTAGAAGATTCAACCGCAGATGAACGTGGATGAATACAGAGATTTTTCATTATTTCAGAATACAAGCAGTAAATTTTGATCTGCGTCCATCCGCGTTCATCTGCGGTTACGCCTGTTGACCTTCTACAATCGCCGACCATGAGTGAGCATGACACGGTGATTGTCGGGGCCGGGCCGATCGGGTTGGAGTTGGCGGTGTGCTTGAAACATGCCGGCGTCGATGTGGTGCAACTCGAGGCCGGCCACGTCGCACAGACGGTGACGTGGTATCCGAAGCAGACGACTTACTTCTCCAGCCCGGACCGCATCGCGATCGCCGGCCTGCCGCTGAACACGCACGACCAATCCAAAGCCACCCGCGAGCAATACCTCGCCTACCTCCGCGGGGTCGTGCAGCACTTCGGCCTGAAGATCCGCACCCACGAAAAACTCATCAAGATCGATCGGCGGGACGACGGCCGATTCGAGCTGACGACCACGTTCGACACGCTGACCGCAAAATATGTCGTACTGGCCATCGGCGACATGCACCACCCTCGCAAGCTCGACATCCCCGGCGAGGAGATGGAGCACGTCACCCATTACTTCAGCGAGCCGCACGATTATTTTCAACGCAAACTGTTAATCGTCGGCGGGAAAAATTCCGCGGTCGAAGCGGCGCTTCGCTGTTTCCATGCGGGCGTCGAGGTGTCGATCAGCTACCGCCGGGCCGAGTTCGATCGCGACTCGATCAAGTATTGGCTGTACCCCGAGCTCAAATCATTGATTAAGCACGGCAAGATCGCGTTTCATTCTGAAACGCTGCCGATCGAAATCGAGCCGGGCCGAGTCATGCTGGAAAAGGTGTCGGGGCCGCATCGCGACGGCGAGCGTATTGCGGTCGATGCAAATGCGGTGCTCCTGCTGACCGGTTACGCCCAGGACAAGACGCTGTTCGAGCAGGCGGGCATCGAGCTGGTCGGCGAAAACCGTAGCCCGAAGCATGATCTGGACACGATGATGACCAATGTGCTTAACTTGTTTGTTGCTGGCACCGCGGTCGCCGGGACGCAGAACAAATTCAAGCTGTTCATCGAGAACTGCCATATCCACGCGGCGAAGATCACGAAAGCCATCACCGGCCAGGCCCCACCCGCCGAGTTGATCAATGATGCTGCGGAAACCTACGGCTTGCCTGAGAGTTGAATCATTGATTTAGCCTCGCCCATTGTCAGCGACTTGCTCGGTTTGAAAATCGACAACGACCTATAACGATCAAGCGTGCTTCGATCCCGCATGTTTCAGCGAACCTGCTCGCACACCCGCCGATAATACCGCTCGGCTCAAGCGGCACCGCGGCATGGTCGATGTTCCGCCACGCGATTCGCGGACGCTCTTGACAATAGATGGACCTGTCCGATGACAAAGGCCGCCCCGGATTGACCGCGGGTGGCTGCCTTTTGTTTTTCGCAGGAACATCGCTATGCCGTTCTCACGCACACTGCCGATCTTCATGACCCTCTCCTCCGCATTGACGATTGCCTCCGCGGCATCGGCGGGCGAAGTCGAGCTGAAGAACGGTGATGTGCTCGAAGGCATCATCACGCAGGAAAACCCTGACAGCGTGACCATCGACCACCCCGTGCTGGGCGTGCTCGAACTCGACCGGGCCAACGTCGGCAGCGTCGCGGTCGACGAAGAAGACCCGGTTTACGTTCCCGAAGAAGTAGAAGGCTGGTTCTTCCCCGGCTGGGAGAAAACGCTTGAAGCGGGCTTCACCGGTAAAGACGGTAACACCGAGTCGCTGAACTTTTACGGTCTATTTAATACGGATTACGAAGACGAAACCGACCGCTGGGACATCCGTGCCCGCTACTTCCTCGAATACGACGATGGCGACCAGAACCGCAACGAGGGCGACGTCGGCGTGACCCGCGATTGGCTGTTGCCCGAACGCCCCTACTTCACTTTCGCCAAGCTGAAATACGAACACGACCGTTTTACCGGTTGGCAACACCGATACAGCGGGTTCTACGGCTTCGGCTACCCGTTTGTCGACAACGGCACAACCTCGCTGATCGGCCGGCTCGGTGCCGGTGGCAACTATGAAGCCGGGGACGTCAACGAATTCACCCCCGAGGCGCTGGTGGGTCTCGAACTTAATCACAAGATCACCGACAACCAGAAGCTGACGGTCTACAACACGCTCTACCCCGCCCTCGA
>CAZFZS010000040.1:11468-13938 GCA_964523485.1 uncultured Phycisphaeraceae bacterium
CAAGACCCGTGACCAGTCGAAGGCTGGCCCGGGGTCGGGCTTCTGCTTCGTGAGGTGGTAATGCCCGACCAAACCCTGAAAAGTCTCGAACATCGGCGGCGGCATTACCGTCATCAACAACCGGCCCTGCGCATCGCGGGGCGCCTTGATTTTGATCTTCGGCAGCGCTCTGGACAGACCCGCGAGCAGGTTGGCGAGTGAGTGGTATTGAGCATCCGTGTAAGGATGCTGAGCAAATGCTTGGCTGTGGATCGACCCGCGGACCATGCCCGGCGGAATGCCATCCATTCCACCCAACTCCGCAACCGGCCTCGCTCCGAGATGGGCGATCTCGATGCCCACCGACCGCGAGTTATTCAGCCCGGCATGCCAAGCCCGCTCGTGGACATCCAAGGTCTGATAGATGGTCCCGTCGACATCCAGCAGAAAATGTGCGGATAGCTCCCGGCGGTTGAGCACATCAAAACACAACGCCGCGCTTCCCGCCGCGTCGTAATGGATGACCACCCGATCCACCACCTGCCGCAACGCATCGAGCGAGTAGCCCATGTTTTCGATCTCACGGACACGCTCGGCGGAAAGGTCGGGCTTCGCATTGCCGAAGCGGTCGATGCGTTGGCCGAAATGCCAAGGCTTTTGATAGGCGTCGAAGCCCGTGGGGTCGTTGAACTTGATGACACGCTGGCCGATGTCGAATGGTTGGCCGACGACCACGATGCTGTTGGATGGGTATCGCTTTGCTCGGATCGCAGCGATGCGGTTCAACTGCGGCGTGTTCTTCACGACTTCAGGTATGCGGGGTTGCTTCGCCGGGCGATCCGGTTCGGGCCAAACCGAAATGACCCGCCCATTGTTTTCATCCGCTTCGTTTGCGACGCACCCCATCAAGGCAGCGGACAGCAGCAACGTCAGGAAACAGCAGGTCTGGCCAAGCGACATGGACGAGCATCACTATACGGGGCGAATGGCTGTTCATGCATCCGCCAAGGCGACGCCGAACCCTGACGCAGTGTGAGTATTGCGTGTGCTAGCGCAACGCAAACAAGCTCAAGCTATTTACTTAGCCCGTTTCGGTTTACCTCACCCCCCTGTCGTTTTAATTGGAGAAAGCATGACCAGCGTTACCCGACAACTCGCCCTGCCCGCTCTCGCGGCAGCCGCCCTTCTAACCGGCCCCGCAGCCCAGGCAGAGCGAGTGTTCCTCAGCCCGATCGGCGTCTACAACACCGGCGTGTTCGATGAGTCCGCCGCTGAGATCCCCGCCTACGACCCCGACAGCCAACGCCTGTTCATCGTCAACGCGACCCGCGGCGTCGATGTGCTCGACTTTGCGGACCCCACCGCTCCCAGCCTGCTGTTCACCATCGACGCACCCAACACCAATTCGGTCGCCATCGCCAACGGCGTCGTCGCCTTGGCGGTTGCCAACGACACCGCCACGGACCCCGGCAGCGTGGAGCTTTACAACACCAATGGCGTGTTCCAACGCTCCGTCCCAGCCGGCGTCCTGCCTGACATGCTCACCTTCACGCCCGACAAGCGGTACATCCTCACCGCGAACGAGGGCGAACCCAACGATGATTACGACATCGACCCCGAGGGCAGCATCACCGTCATCGATACGAGCGATTTCTCCGCCCGCCAGGCGGTTTTCAACGCGTTTGATGGCGGTGTGAAAGATGGCGTCCGCGTGTTCGGCCCGGGAGCCTCCGTCAGCCAAGACCTCGAACCGGAATACATCGCGGTCTCCAGCGATTCCAAAACCGCTTACGTTGCCCTGCAGGAAAATAATGCGATTGCCGTGGTCGACATCGAATCCGCCAAAGTGCTCGACGTCCTGCCGCTGGGCACAAAGGATCACTCGGTCGAAGGCAACGGCTTCGATGCTTCGAACCGTGACGACGTGATCGACATCAAAACCCAGCCGACCAAGGGCCTGTTCCAGCCCGACGCGATCTCGATCGTCGAGAAAGATGGCCGAACCTTTATCCTGACCGCCAACGAAGGCGATGCCCGCGATTACGACGGCTTCTCCGAAGAGGCCCGCGTCAAGGACCTCACGCTCGACCCGACCGCGTTCCCGAATGCGGCTGAGCTGCAACTGGACGAGAACCTCGGCCGTCTCAACACCACGACCACGCTGGGCGACACCGACGGCGACGGCGACTTCGATGAGATCTACAGCTACGGTGCACGTTCGTTCTCGGTCTTCGAAGTGACCAACGACGGCAGCGGCCCGCAGCTCACGCAGGTCTTCGACTCGGGCGATCAACTCGAGCAGATCACCGCGCAGCTGCTGCCCAACGACTTCAACTCCACCAACGATGAGAACGACAGCTTCGATGCCCGTTCGGATGACAAAGGCCCCGAGCCGGAGGGCATCACTGTCGGCAAGATCGGCGACCGCACCTTCGCGTTCATCGGCTTGGAGCGCATCGGCGGCGTGATGGTCTACGACATCACCGACCCG
>CAZFZS010000041.1:0-13336 GCA_964523485.1 uncultured Phycisphaeraceae bacterium
GTTTGGTTTCGAGCGGCGTACTCGCGCGAGGCGTCGATTGCCTGATGAGCTTCAGCGCCAAGCCGAGCTCGCTGCTGAAGATCACCGACGGCGGCACCCAGACCCAAGCCACGAGTGGGCTACGCTTGTTCATCGGCGGTTAATTCGGCAGCACCAGCAACCTGCTGCTCGGCCTGAATAATACGGCTACCTTGGAGATCTGCGACGCATTTTTCTGATCGACTTTCTCACGCTCGGCCTCGGCGGCTTAATTCTGCTGCGTTGGCGAGCTTGTGCATGAAGCCGAAACGAATGGCTGCGGTAAAAGTCGATGCATCAGCGCCTGGGTCGACGCAGGCAAAGACCACTCATCAAGCAGGTCAAGATGAGGCTGCCGGGTTCGGGTACCGGCACTTCGGCCACATAAGTTCCGATCGGGCCGTCCGGGTCGTTCCATCGGCTTGCCCAGAGCACCATGCTCCCGTCTGGCGAAACGACGGCCTGAGGCTGACCCAGATAGTCTCCGCCCGCGGCGTGCAGGTGGGCGATCCGCTCGACGGTCATGCTGCCGTCGAGCTTAACCGCAACGACTTCACCCCAGTACGGCGGGTACTGCGGGCCTTTATATTCATAGGTCACGTATGCCCAGCCGGGCCGATCGATGTTCCGCGTGCTGGTGTGGCTTGCATAACCCCCTTCGGTCAGCACGGTAATCTCTCCGTCCGACAGCCGACGTTTGATCACTCGGCCGTCGCTGTTGCCGGACTTTGAAACGCCCACCGCGACATCTTCGCCGGCCGTGTCGAGCGTCAGGTCGAAGTGGCTGGGCTCTCCGTAATTGGACCAGAGGTCCGAAACCTTGTTGCCGTCCAGGTCGTAGACCTGGGTCTGGTCGCCGTAGGTGTTATCGTTGTTGAATTTCCCATTCACAACGACGTAATTGCCGGAAGCCGAGATCGAGGCCCAGTCCAAGCCGTCGGTCCCGGCATAAGGCACCATACCGCTGAGATCAATGTCCGCGTATTTCTTCTGGGACTGCAGGTCGTATGCGAAGGCGACGTTCTGGCCATCTCGCTTGGCGTTGATGACGACCCGCCGGCCGTCGTTGGAGACATTGCCTTCGTAGGGGCCGATGCCCAGGTCGGTGTAGCCGTTGAAGGTGTCGATGACCTGTGTTTGTTGCGAACGGACGTTCCAGAGGCCGATGGTTTTTTCTGCTGCGTTGACGTAGACCATCTCGTCGGACTGGGTCGGATGCCAGCGCAGCTCCTGGCCGGGCCAGAGGTGGGCGTTGCGGCCGAACTGCGGTGTGAAGTCGGTCCCGTCGAGGAACATCGCGCTGGGAAAGCCATCGTTGCGACCGAGAAACAGCAGCGACTGGTCGGCGTTCCATGCGGGCGTCTTGGAATATTGATGCCGGGCAACGGCATTCCATGTGCCGCTCGAATCCGGGTCCGCGAAATCGATAGCGGTGCCCGGATCGCCTGTCACGCGCGTGACCTTGTTGCCGAAGGTCGGGTCGATGATCGTCTGAAGATATCCGGGTTTTGGGGTGTCCGGTATGGTGACGATGTCGTCTGCTGCCGACAGGGTCGGGACAAGCGCCAGAGCACTGAAGACGGCGAGACAGGTAAGGCAGACTTGTAAAGGTTTTCTGGATTTCATGGCGGATTGAGATGGGTCGATTCGGGGCTCAATGACGGGCAACATTTTGCAGATGCAGGTTAGTTGTCTGGGCAGGTCGATATTCAAAGCCGCTCAAACACAGGCGTCGAGGATGCGGCTGAGCGAACCGGTTGCAAGGCAGATGTAGGTATCCGCTCCGCCGTAGTACAGCCGGACCGAGTCGCGGCTCTCGTCGACCAAGGCGCCGCAAGGGAATACGACGTTGTCGCACACGCCGTGCTGCTCGTACCACATGTCCGGCCCGAGCAGGTACTCCTGGGTTTTGCCGATCACCCGCCAAGGCTCTTCCAGATCGAGGAGGATCGCGCCGATGTAGTACCGCGTCCCGCCGCAGGGGGCATGCACGCCGTGAGTAAAAACGAGCCACCCCCGCTCGGTGCGGATCGGTGGCGTCGGGCCGATCTTGACGTTGTTCCACATGTCGTAGCCCGGCGCCAGAACCGGGCGGAACCGGCCCCAGTGAATCAGGTCCGGCGAGAAGCTCAACCAGATCGTGCCGTAGCAACCCGTCCCGCCGCCGGGCCGATCGAGCTTGACGTATTGGCCATCAATCTTCTCGGGGAACAGCGAAGCGCCGCGGTTGCGGGGCTGGGTGACGATATCGATGAGTTCATATTCATCAAAATCTTTGGTTTTACCCAACACCGCGGCCGGGCCATCGAAGGTTTTGCTCATGACCGGCGTGAGGATGTAATACGTGTCGTCGATCTTCGTCACGCGGTTATCGATGACGTGGTGATTGATCACGTTGTAGGGATACTGATCGTGGTTCAGTTGAATAAACGGCTCGTCGCGGAGTTGGAATTCGACGCCGTCATCGCTCGTTGCCACATAGGACTGGCCGCCGAATTTCGCACCGAACTTTCGCAGCGACAGCAGCAGCACGGTCCGGTCGCCGACCATCGCCGGGGCGGGGTTGAAGAGTTGGCCGACGCCGGCATAGTCGGCAGGCTTGATCAGCGGGTTCATGGGATGGCGGATCAGCAGCGGCTCATCCGCACCCTGGAGCTTGGGCTCGGCCGGTATTTTGTTCAATGTGGTCATGTTTGTTCACACCTGTCCGGGGATTCGCGTCGAGAAAAACGCCCGGCTCGCATTGATGCGGGCCGGGCGACGGAGATATCGGGTCAGCACGATCGGCGTCGGCCGATCATCATCAGGCCACCGAGCGCGATCAGCCCGAGCGTGGCCGGCTCGGGGATCGTTCCGTTGATCTGGACATCGTCGATGCGGAAGTTGTCGCCGGTGTCGGTATTACGCAGAGCGATGCCGAAGCCGGTGATATCACCGGCCGCCAACGATCCCGCTGTCGATGAAATACCGGAAATGGCGAATCCATCGGTGAGGTTCGTTTCCCATGCAAACCAGTTCTGCGTCTCGACCCCATAAGAGTCGGTCTTCCAAACCGAACCCGGCGCCGAGTCGATCGGTTTGGAGGCGTACCAGGTCCCACCCACCTCAGCGATAAAAAACAGATCGCTGTTGCCAGGCGAGCCGTCGCTGTCGCGGTGCCGCAGACTGAAGGTGAGCAGGTTGTCCCGTTGCGAGGTGGTGATGGTCGGCGCATCGGAGATCATCACCAAGTCCAGCGTCGAACCGCTTCCCATGAAGGTTCGGTAGCCGTCGCCGTCGGGTGCACTGGCATCGGCATTTGCACGAGACGGGTCGGTGGTGCTTGACGAGAGATTGGTCCCATTCTCTGCATAGACCGACCAGCCGATATCCGGCGCGTTGAGCGGGATCATGTTGGAGCCGCTGAACTCCGACTCCGACGATACTGCAAAGCCTTCTTCGTAAAGCGTCGCCGCCTGTGTCTGCTGAATACCGAGCACACTCAAGCCGACGAGCGAGCAAACCGAAAAGCCCATCAATCTTCTCTTTGTCATCTCCATCACTAAACCTTCCTTTCAAAGGAATAAAACAAAAAACAATCTCTACTGCGGTTCGGCCTGACCATCAGGACGAACTTCGAAAGCATCTATGCGAAACGTGTCGCCGACCTCGTCGTTGATCAGCAGCAGGCCGACCGCGGTCAGCTCGCCGTCGGGTAGCTGCTGCGGCTGATCGCCGATGGCTGAAACATCGAAACTTGTCGGCAGCGAGGTTTCCCACGTGTACCAGTGTTTTTCGCTCAGCTCGACAGAAGTGGTAGCCCAATCGCCGTCGTCGCCTTCATGCCGGGTGGGCAGCAGCTTCGAGCAGAACCACGTCGTGCCGACCCGGACCACGGCGCGGTATGCGCTGCTGGAATTCGGGTCGTTATCGCGATGGGCGAATTTCATCACCAGCGGTGTCGCGAGATCGATAGGTGTTTCCAACTCGGGATTCAGGATCAAGATGTCCTGGTCCGATCGGCTGCCCGCGAACAGGCGATACCCATCACCATCGGGCGCATCGGGGTCGGCGGTCACCCGGCAAGGGTCCTCGCGACTCGATGACAGGTCCTCAC
Organism: uncultured Phycisphaeraceae bacterium; assembly: GCA_964523485.1. GTDB lineage: Bacteria > Planctomycetota > Phycisphaerae > Phycisphaerales > Phycisphaeraceae > Algisphaera. The sequence goes on from CAZFZS010000041.1 coordinate 4,115, forward strand.
CTCGGGCATCGACAGCGATCCATCCGATCGCTTGATCGTCGAGCGAAGCAAACTTCTGCGAGGTCTTGGCGGGGACGAATCCCTGCTCGATCGTGTCGGCGTCTTGAGCCGCGGCGGTGCCGTCGCCGACTCCGATCAGCGTCAAAAGTAACACGGTGCAAATCGGCTTCCTCATCGTGTGGCCTCCGCTTTCGATAGTGGGGTTTCAAGAATGAATTTCTGGGTGATCTGTTTGCTGTGATCGATCGACAGCATCAAGCTCTGGCGGCTGTCGCCATCGGATTCGCTCGACTGCACCTCGCCATCGCGGGTCGCGGTGAACGGCTGATCGCTATGCAGAGCGACCTGCGTGGTCATGGTTTTTCGACCGGCGACCAGCAGGTGGATTTGATTGTCATCGTGTTGCACCGCCAGCAAGTGCGAGGCCGAGGGCAGCTGCGCTTCGACCTCGATCCCGCTGACCGATCCGCTGGCGGCTTGGATGCCGGAGCTATTTTCCAGTGAGCTGGATAGCCAGAGTCGGCCGGGGTACTGGGCGCGGACGCCCTCGCTGTCACCCTGCTCGACCTGGTCGAGCCGATCCTGGATCGCTTGCTCGTCCCACTGCCGAAGAGGGATCAATTTGCCCCGCATCGTTTCGTTTGCTTCCCATCCGGTCGGGAACAGCGGGATCGGGCCCCACTTGCCCGATTCAACGAACATGTCGCCGTGGCCGTTCAGGTCGAAAACGTGGTCGTAGAACCGGCCCGGCAGTCCGAAGTCCGCGGTCAACGCCAGGTCTTTTTTGAAGGCGAGCGACCAGCCGATCGGTTGCTCGACAAAGTCATCCATCTCTTCAAAGGAGGGGTTGATCAGGTGTTCTTTGCCGTTTTCATCGCGGACGCTGAAATCGTCAAAGTAGTATCGGCCCAGCTCACCACCATCGCCTTCGACTGCCGCGACGATGACCAGGTCCGTGGCATCTTCCGGGATGGTCGGCGTGACCTCGAAGGATTGCCATTCGCTCGAGGCCGTCCGGCTGATCGGGAAGACTTCTTTGCTAATGAACGGCCATTCGTTATTGGCATCGCGGTTGAAGTAAACAACTTCAACCTGGGCTTTCGCGTTGCCTGCCGCTTTTTCAAACAAGGACCAGCCGCTGACGGTATAGGCCTTGGTCGGATCGATCGGCGTCCAGTTTTCCTGCGTCCACGCGGATTGCCGCAGCGCACCAACGAGGCTGACGCTGCGTTGCCCGCTCTTCGCTTTCTCGCTGCTGACTTCGCCGACCGCGTCCGGCCCGCCGGTGATGCCGATCTTAAAAGTTTCGGCAACTTCTTCTTTCGTCGGAATGACCTTACCGCTAGTCAGTTCCTCCATGAACGGGACCAGGGCGTGCCAGGTCTCTGTGCCCTTGAAGTTTTCGTCGAAGTAATGCGGGACACGCTCGGCCCCGAAGAAGAAGCCGGTCCCGCCCAGCATCGCGCCGTGCATCATGAGCTGGGAGTAGACCGAGGCGGGCATCGCTTCACGTGAGCCCTGCCGCGGACCGACCTGCTCGTCCAAACCGATGAAACCGGAGTTACGCCAGTAGAAAAACTGCGGGTTGATCCCCCAGTTCTCGATGATCCCGGCCTCGCGAAGCCCGAGCAGGGTGTTGACGTTGATGACCTGCAACACGCCGTCTACGGCCTCCTCGATGACGATGATGCGGTCGGCGCTTTTCTCGAATGCTTCACGCAATTTGTCGTCGGTCGCGATCTGCATGAGCGGCAGCGATCCGCCCGCGGCTTCGGTCCAGATGAAAAGCCGATCGTATTTCTCACAGAGCTCGATCAGGCCGACGACGTAATCACGCTCTTCTTTCGTGAAGCGGGCGTTCATCAATTCGCTGGCTGCGAGCCCGCGGACGATTGGGTAGTCCCGGAGCACGCTTTCGATGAACTCGAGGGTCATCGGTTCGCTTTGCTCGATCGGCCACACGCTGCGGACCCGGTAGATCACCGGGATATTTTGTTCGGTTGCGAGCTTGAATTTCGATTCGTGATTTGGCTTGTTGCAGATCTCGATGGCCATGTATGGCTTGAGCGAGTCGGGATACACGTCATGCCAAAGCTCGGGCTTGAGCGTCCGCCAGCAGCCGCTGGACATGAGCACCATGAAGAATGGCTGGTCGGTCGACACCACAGGCGAGGCGTCGAGGTTACGCAGGTCCTGCGACCACGCCGTGGGGGAGCCGGCAAGCAGCAGGGCCAACATCAAACAAACCGTCATCAAACGCGGAGGAATCATCATGTATTAGCCCTTGACAGCACCCAGTTGGATGCCGCGAACAAAGAAACGTTGCCCGAAAAGAAACAGCACGATGAGGGGCAACACCATCATCACGCAGCCCGCCATGAGCAGCGTCCAGTCGGTCGAGTACGTGCCGTTGAACGCCGCGATGCCGATTGGCAGTGTCTTAAGGTGGTCGTCGCTGATCATGATCAGCGGCCAAACAAATGCGTTCCACGTCTGCATCGCGGTGAAGATCACCAACGTGACGATCGCGGGCTTGCTCATCGGGGCGATGACGCGGAGGAACACGCCCCAATGCCCCGCCCCGTCGATGGTCGCCGCCTCCTCGATTTCCCGGGGGATGCCCAGGAAATATTGCCGCAGCATGAACGTGCCGTACGCCCCGAACATGCCCGGCAGGATCAGTGAGATGAGCGTGTTGGCCAGCCCGACCTTCGACATCAGGATGAACAGCGGGATCATCGTGACCTGGGCCGGGATCATCAGCGTGGCGAGGTAAGCAAAAAACAGGCTCTCGCGGAAGGGAAACCGCATGCGGGCAAATGCATACGCCGCCATTGCGCTGGTCACGATCTGCCCCAGCGTGACGCACACCGCCACGATGATGCTGTTGCGGTAGTACGCCAGGAAAGGCATCACGTTCAGCACTTCGAGGTAATTGCCGAAGTTCAGCGAGACTTTCTGGATCAGGTCCTGCGACGGCACTTTTGTCATCGTTTGGCCGGCCAGGCCGAGTGAAGCGTTTTGCTCGTTCTCTGCAAAACGGACCGTCGCAATGGGTGGGGCAACGACCTCGAGCACCTCCGCTTCCGCCTCGATTTGATAATTCAGCCAGAGGTCCTGGTCCCGATCAAACCAGACCTTCCGCGTAACCTTCGCCCCGACGCGGTCATCAGCCTCAACCGGCGGGTGAGTCACCAAAGCATCGCCATCGAGCAACAGCTCGGCGCCTGCGGGCTCGAAGCGTTGCAGCTCGGCGGCGAAGACCTGCTCGGCAGTCCTCAGCGGCTGCGGCTGCAGCTCGAGGTCCTGCAGCAAGCGCACGCGGTATCGGCCGTGGTCGCGCTCGACGATGTCGACTTCCAGTTGCTGTCCATCGTGCTTAAGCAAGGTGGTGCGCGGCAGCCAACGGATTTGCCCAGTGACCGCTTCATCGCCGCTCTTGAGCGAGGTCGAAACCATCCAGATGAATGGCAACACCATCGTGACCGTCACCGCAATCAACGCGACAAACACCAACACGCGGGTGATGAGTTGACGCCAACCGCCGCCGGGCCTCGAGTTGTTGCGTGGTTTGCGCATCATTCGTACCGCCGGTTATGCCACCAATTCAAGATCGTGATGATGAATACCACCACGAAGAGCACCCATGCGATGGTGGCCCCGTATCCCATGTTCTGCCATTGATAAGCTTGCTGATAGATGTAGTAGCCCACGGTCATCGTCGACCCCGCAGGCCCGCCGCCGGTCATCACGTAGGCCTGGTTAAAACCGCCCTGCAACGCCGCGATCACGCCAGTGGTCACCACGAAAAACGTCGTCGGCCGAATCGACGGCCAAGTCACATGCCAGAACCGGCTCCACGCACCCGCCCCATCGATCTCCGCCGCCTCATATAGCGACTGCGGTACCGCCTGCAACGCCGCGAGATACAGGATCATGTTGAACCCGCCCGCCGCGATCCAGACACCCATGACGATCAGCGCCGGCTTGGCCCATTCGATGCTGCTTAACCAACGCGGCCCGCTGATCGCGATCAGCCCCTCGCTGCCGGTGACCATCAGGACCAGCTGCCCGATCGTCGAATTCCACAGCGGGAAGACCCAGCCCTCAAGAAAAGCGTTCATCAGCCCGAAATCTGGGTTGTAGATCCACCGCCAGAGGATGTAGGTCGCGATCCCCGCGGTGATGTTCGGCAGAAACAGCATCGCCTTAAATGCGTTGCCGCCTTTTAATCCACGACTCAGCAGCGTTGCGAGAAACAAGCTTCCGGCGATGCTCAACGGCAGGCCGATCATCAGGTAGAGCGTGTTGTAGACGTAGTAATAAAAATTCGCGTCGTTGAAAACGACCCGCCCTTCATCGATAGTAAAGCCGAGCAGTTGCTTGAAGTTCTCCAAGCCCACAAACTGCGGCGGCGTGATCAGGTCCCATTTGTAAAACGTCAGAAACAGCGAAGCGATCAGCGGCAGGGCGGTGATCGCCATGAAGCCCAGGACGTTGGGCATCAGGAACACCGCCGCGACCCGTGCTTCGTTTCGCCGTGCGAGCGACATCCGCTTCATCGGTCACCCCCGCCGACTTGGGACCCCAGGATGCGATCGATTGCCGCGTCGAGATCGGCCGCACACTGGGCCGGGGTCTGCTGCAAAGTCCAGACCGACTCCAAGCCGCTCCAGATCACCGAGTCGATCTGATTGAAATGCGGCGTCCGCGGTGCGGGCTGCAAATGTTCGACACTCTTAAGAAACGCATCCTTGCTCAACCCCGGAACGCCTTCGAGAAACGTGGCCGACTGCGCGACGCTTTGGCGGGCCGGGAAGCCGAAGTTCAGTTCCGCGAGCATCTGCTGAGCTTCGGGGCCGGCGAAGTAGCGGGCCAACTCGGCAGCCGCTTCGGGGTGGGCACTGCTCGAGAGCACCGAGAAACCCGAGCCGGCGAAATAGCTCGCACGCTCCCGGCCGACGGGCAACATCGCGGCGTCAAACCGCAATGTAGATCGCGAAAACGACGGCAGCCACCAGTGCCCCCCCACGATCATCGCGACCTGGCCGCTCTTGAACATCTGCTCGGCATCCATCTCCTTGCGCGACGCCGAGGGCGGGCCGACGCGATATTTCCATTCCAGATCGCGCATGACGGTCAGGGCTTCGATCACGCTTGGCGAGTCGAAGCGGCCTTCGGTCGGCCGACCCGTGTCATCGCAGAGTTGGCCGCCGTTCTGCCAGATCCACAGATAGGGGTTGCCGCGGATCAAGCCGAACTGCTTGACCGCATTAGACTCAGCGATGATCGTCAGCTCACGAGCGGCCTTAATTAGGTCGGACCACGTCCAATCGTCGTCGGGGTAATCGATTCCCGCCGCGTCGAACAGGTCCGGGTTGTAATACAGCACGTAGATCGCCAGATCGCTGGGCGCCGCCCAGAGCACATCGCGATAGCGGAACAGGTCAACCGCTTCGGGATAGAAATCGTCGACCGGAACATCCGCAGAAGCATCGCCCAACTCAATCGGCAGCAAGGCCCCGCGGTCGACGAAGGCGGGCACCTGCACCGAGTTCATGAACACCACGTCCGGCGCGTTGCCGGCCGCGATCGACACCAGCAGCTTCGAGAAATACTCGTTGAAACCCGGCACGTGGCTGAGCTCGACCTTGACGGCCGGGTTCTTCTGTTCGTAGGCCGCGCCGATCCGTTTCCAGACTTCGTACAGCTCCGCCTGGCCGTAGACCCAGAAGCGGAGCGTGACCTGATCGCGGTCGCTGTCGCCCCCCTTGGCGTACAGCGTGAGGCCGACAGCCAGAACCGCAACCACCGCAAAGACCAATAGGACACGCTTCCGCATAGCTTGGCTAACCCAGGATTTAATCAGACCCGCAAGACATGCAGAACACTTATGGGTCGGGATCAAACATTTCGAAAGTCATGTCTTCCCACGTCATGCGTTCGACATGACCATCAGCATGCAGAAAATTCGCCCCGCCATCGTGCTGAACGTTGTAGGCCGGCCAATGCCAAGTACCAGTTTGTGTAGCGGTGGTCACGAAGCGTGGCTTGAGAATGCATCTGTGAATCGTGTTGGAATTTTCCTGATTCAGAGCCAACTCAGAAGGGGTCGCGATCAAATCCTTATTCAAAGCAACTGCAGCATCGTCAACGAGTTCAAATACCTTGCCGTTACCGAAATATGAAATCGACTCACCCTCGACATAGTTGGCCCCCGAAGCGGGTGGCACCAGACCGCAAGTGAAAACCTCAGGCGTCTCCAGGTAGGGGTAGATCTGCCCAGCCCAAGTGACCCGCTCCTTCTGAAAAGTGTTTTGCGCGTTGTTCCAATTAAGGTGGGTGTACCTCATAAAGTTCCACACCTCGTTTCTGCGCTGAGCCGGGTACAAGCCGTCAGAGTCCAAGGTGTATACCTCCAACGCGATGCCGATCTGGCGGAGGTTGCTGCCGCACTGGATCGACTTCGCCGAATTACGTGCCGCGGTCAGGGCGGGCAGGAGGATCGCGATGAGCAACGCAATGATCGAGATGACCACCAACAATTCAATCAGGGTAAATCCACCTCGGCTGCAGCAAGGCGCCGAAGCTCGGAACGACGGTCCGGCAGGAAAAAATCGGTATAGGGCTATAGAAACCATGGTGCAGAACCTTCTGATTAAGAAACAGAGGGGAACACTGCTGACACGGCGTGAAAACACGCAGGTCAAGCCTTTATTAGGGTAAATGCTGTCGGCCTAGAATCAACAACGATTCATGGAAAAAATACAAGTAAATACCGCAAAAAAACATTTATTTGCATCTTTTGCAATTTCTATGAAAAATATGCGTAAGACCTTTCTCCCGTGCTCCCTATCCTGACCATTCCCCTTGATTGCCATGAGTAAAGTGACGCTCACCCAGATCGCTGAGCTTTCAGAGGTGTCGGTCGCCACGGTGTCACGGGCCCTGTCGCAGCACCGCTCGGTGAGCGACGAGGTCCGCCAGCGGGTCATCGGCATCGCCAACGACCTGGGCTACCGCCCCCGCCGCGGCGACCACCGCCAGGTCATCGGGCTGGTCATCCCGACGCAGAAGCGTAAATCGCTGAGCGCTTACGTTTCCCAACTCCTGGGGCACATGGCTCTCGAAATCTCCAGCCGGGACTACGGCATGGAGATTGTCATGACCGACGACATCAACCTGCTGAAAAAGAGCTTCTTGATCGGTGCGATTCTGCTTACGCCAAACCCGGAGATCGAAGAGCGGTGGTCGGCCGAGTTCAGCTTCCCGCTGATCTGCATCAATTCCCGAAGCAACCACGGCCGGTTCCGCTATGCCGTGGGCTCAAACGAAAAGCAGGGCATGCAGTTGGCGGTGTCGCATCTGCACGAACGGGGTCACCGCAACATTGGCCTGATCACGTTCGGCCGGGCGACAGACCTCAACAATATCCATCGTTCGCAATTTTTCCTCGAAATCGCCGAGCAACTGGGAATCGCGGAGTCCGTTTCGTCGGCTCATATCACGACCCAGCAGAACTATTTCGAACCGGTCGGCAATATCTTGCGCAAAGGGGCCACGGCGTTGATCTGCACCGGTGAGGATGTGGGTATTTACGTCTCCTACGTCCTCGAGTTGTTCAGCAAGCAGGTGCCCGACGAGCTATCGCTCATCACATATGAACACGCGGACATCTCGTGCTATTGCTCGCCGCCGCAGACGACCCTCGCCCAAGATTTCGAGAAGATCAGCACCGCTACGATCGATCTTTTGGAAACCATTTCGAAGGAGCCGGCCAAGGCTCAGGACGCCCGTATCAACTACCGCCTGATCGAGCGGGAATCGGTGAGTGATGCGGCAAGCTGACCGCGATATCGAGAAGCCTTACTCGGGCTGCCCTTGCAATGTTTCATCCGGTTCACTGCCTAACGCCTGCATCTGCAGATAGCTCTCCGCGAAGCGTCGGCCAAACTCCCTGGCGCTCTCGGCGTCGAAGTGCGTATCGTCGGGCTGCATCTTCAGCCCGCCCGCGCTGACGTAGGCGACATGATCCACCCGGTCGGGGGCTCCGCGCAGCGCCGCGTCCACCGCGGCCGCCCCGGCTTTGCGTGACAAGTAAGCATCCGACATGCCACCGACTAGCACCGGCAGGTCCGGCCGACCCAAGTCCTGTCGCAATCGCTCGATAAGCGTATCGAGTTGATCCGCGTAGCCCGCTCCACTGCCGCCCGAGTCGGACTCGCCCTGATGCCATAACACCGCCCGGAACTTGCCGTGTTCTTGGGCCGCTCGCGCCCGGCGGAGCATGTCGTCGTATGGATGGCTGTCGGTCTGCTTCCAATAGGCCCCGGGCTGCCACATCCGGATCGGCGTGCCGCCGACGGCACAGGGGACCAGACCCACGACCGCCTCGGGGTTGGCTTGGGCGACCTGCTTGCCGAATACCAGGCCGGGCCCGACGCCGGCCTTCGGTTTATCGAAATGGATCGGCTCGGCCGCCGGTACCCAGCGGTCCTCCGCATCCAACGCATAGACCCGCGGGTGGGGCTGCCGATCCTGCTCAGTCACCTCACCCCGGCCGGCCATATTCGATTGGCCGATGAGCAGAAACAGCTCCATCGGCTCCGCAGGGGCCTGGCTGATCGCATCGCCGACCAGAGCCATCCAACAACCGCAAATCAGCATGAAAAACTTCGGCATGGTCATCGCCATATATAGCAGAGCCTCGCCTGATCCGTATCCGCCACATGCTAGATCCGACCGTCTACGCGGCTCTCGCTACCGGGCAATTCATCAAAGCCTTCGGAGAGCCTGACACACGTACGCATTAAAACATGATTGCATCGCCGTTCAACCTTGAGGGGCTACACGCTGGTACAGGTCGATAAAATCGGCCCTTTCGATCGCCTCGTCTGGTGACTGCGGATCGGTTTGACACGGCTTCTGATCGAGTGCGTAGCATCAATCGGGCTGTGGCGGAGATGAGGACGATCTCCCCCCAACTCAAGAGGTGGTCCACGGTCCGGAAGCCGATATCGCCCTTGTCGCCTTCGATGAAGGCGGCATCGGGCCCGGGGCTTTGGCCGCGGAGCATGCAGCCGAGGGAATGGCCTTGCATACGGCCGGGCGGATGCACCCCGGCGGCGTCGAGCAGCGTCGGGGCGATGTCCAACAACGAAGCGATGCCGTCCCCGAATACACCCCCGGGAATATCGCCGGAAGTGGGGTCGACCGGGGTTG
>CAZFZS010000042.1:0-9824 GCA_964523485.1 uncultured Phycisphaeraceae bacterium
TCGGCGAGGTCCGCGGCCCCGAGGCGATGGACATGCTCCAGGCCATGAACACCGGCCACGACGGCTCGCTCTCCACCGTCCACGCCAACAACCCCGCCGACGCGATGAAGCGTCTCGAAGCCCTCGTGTTGATGGCCGTCGACATGCCCATCCGCGCCATCCGCGAGCAGATCGTCACCGCCGTCGACCTGGTCGTCCAGGTCGCCCGCTTCGCCTCCGGCCAACGCCGCGTCACCGCCATCTCCGAAATCAACGCCATCGACCCCGAAACCGGCCAGGTCCGCCTCGAAGACATCTACACACTCAAAGACCCCAAACAACCCACCCTCCGCCACACCGGCTACGTTCCCACCTTCACTCAGGACATGGTGGAACGTGGGTACTTTGATGTGGATGTGTTTTTGTAAACATTCAAATTCATTAGTCAGGTTCTTAGCAATTTCTCCTGCGCAATTATGGCTATCTACGAACTCACCACTAACGAACTGCGTCAACTACCCACAACTGGCTTCGCCTCGGAAGGGATCAAAGAACGAGCTGACCTTCAACGTTTACTCCGCGATCAGATCGATATCGTCAGTCCTGAGACGCTGATCCTCGCCGAGGAATTCAGCGGTTGGGGTGACTCTCAACGACGCATTGATCTGCTGGGTCTTGACACCGAAGCCAACCTTGTCGTTGTCGAACTCAAGCGTGACGACACCGGCGGCCACATGGAGCTGCAGGCCATTCGCTACGCCGGAATGGTATCCAACATGACCTTTAATCGTGCCGTTGAAGTGTTACGCCAGCACCTGAATCGAGTGCAGCCTGATCAGGAGCACGATCCAGAAACCCTGATTCTTGAACATCTGGATTGGGAAGAACCTGATGAAGATGCCTTCGCGCAGGATGTACGAATCGTTCTCGCCGCCGCAGACTTTGGTCGCGAACTGACTAGCGCCGTCCTTTGGCTCAATACCCACCTGCTCGATATCCGCTGCGTCCGCCTCGTCCCTTACCGCGACGGTCCACGGGTTCTGTTAGACATCCAAACCGTGATTCCGCTGCCCGAAGCCGCCGATTACATTACCGATGTCAACGTTAAGAAAGCCGAAGCCGCCACTAATCGCAAAGCCAAACGCGAATGGACTGGCCTGTACTTTCTCAACCTCGGAATGTTCGACGAGAACCTTGAGAAGGAACCCTTTCGTCATTGGAGCAACTGTCGCGAACTCGGTTACACTTCCGCCGGCGGCGGGCACAAATGGTCCGGCAAATTGCGAAAGCTTAAGATCGGCGATCCCGTTGCCGCCTACGCAAAAGGTCATGGCTACGTCGGCATCGGACTCGTCACGGGCCCCGCTCGGCCGCTCCATCTTTTCGAAGTCGCACCCGACACCCCGCTTCACCAACACCTTGAAATACAGAATCCAAACGCCCACCCCCGTGCTGAAGCGACGTGGGAATGGGCCGTTCCTGTCGCTTGGAAGCACACCGTCGATTTGGAAGACGCCAAATGGTTTAAGGGCGCCTCGGCACTCCCTTTCGTCGTCTACCGCATCAAAGACCATGCCACAGCCCGCTTTCTTGAGCAGGAATTCGGCTTCCGCATCGATAAACTTGCCGACGAGACGCTAGGTAGGTGACCAGCCGGCCGCCACACTTCACGATCTTCCGTGACTTGTGTTCGTATCGCTTCACGGCACACATCAGCCTGCGGCTGAGGTGGGGCACCCCGCAGAGGGGGATGAGGGGGATGCAGTGTGAAGCGGTACGAGGCGGATGACGCCGGTGAGTTAGTCGCGGATTTGGAGGCCGGTTTGATTGAGTTCGATGAAGCGATGGACGTTGAAGGCATCGTCAAGTGTGGCCGCGAGCGGTTTGATGAGCGATTCAAGCTCACTGTTCGTGATGTTGCCGGTGGAGATGAGCAATAAGCGATGGGGTCGGCCTTGGATCAGGTGAGCATCGACGAAATCGACGTCTTTCGTGACGACGACCCGCTTCTCACGATCAGCACAATCCATGATGGCAAAGTCGGTGGTGCGATTGCCCTCGGGAAGGTCGAGGGTGTGGATGGCGTCACCTCCCGCTTGGACCAACCATTCGGTGGCCTGTCGGGGGAGTTGGGCGTCGATGAGGTATTTCATGAGCCGGTCGGTCGGAGCCGGCGGGTGTGAGTGAGGCGGGCGGCATAGGCGAGGGCGGCTCGGAGATCCTCGGCTTCGAGGTCGGGGTAGTCGGCGAGGATGTCATCGAAGCTCATGCCGGCGCTCAGCAATTCGAGCAGAGTCTGGACGGGGTAGCGCAGGCCACGGATGCACGGTTGGCCGTGGCAGATCGCCGGGTCGATGGTAATGCGAGACAGCAGCGGGTCCATCCCATGATTGTAACGTGAAGGTCATGTCGGGTTGCAGTCAATAGCGGTAGAATTGGCCTTGATGCTACCGCTTGTGATCAGTCTGCTGGTTTTTGTGTCCGCGTTTTTGTTGGTGCGGTATGGGTATGGGCCGGCGCTGCGGTTTAGGCGACGGCAGGAAGCGGGGTATGACCGGGTGCTGCGGCGGCAGCTTCTTTTGGACATTGAGCCGAGGCAGGCTTTTTATTTTGCGATGGGCGGCGTCGTGGCGGCCGCAGTGCTTGGGGGGCTTATTACATCAAACCTCGTCGTCGCTCTGGTCTGCGGGGCGTTGGCGTTTTTCGTGCCGGCGTTGGTGGTCAGGCATATGGAGACAAAACGGCGGACACGGCTTGAAACGCAATTAGTCGATGGCCTGACCACGCTTGCAGCGGGCGTTCGCGCCGGGCTCAACCTGGTGCAAGCCATGGAACTCGTGGTCGACAACCATGTCGGGCCGATCAAGCAGGAATTTGGCCAACTGATCCGGGAGTATCACATGGGGATGGACCTGAACCAGGCGATGCGGGCGGCGAGCAACCGGATCGGCTCGCCTCTTTATCGATTGACATTCACCGCGATTGAAATGCACCGCATCCGCGGCGGCGATGCGGGCGAATCCATGGACCGCATCGCCGAGTCGGTCCGCGAGATCAAGAAACTCGAAGGCAAGCTCGTCGCCATCACCGCCCAAAGCCGCAGCCAGGCGTCGATGATGGCGGTCATGCCGATTGTCTTCATCATCATCTTGTATTTCATCGACCCGGAAGGCATCAAACTGCTGTTCACAGAGACGGTCGGCCGGATTATTTTGCTGATCTGCTTTCTGTTGATCCTCGGCGGATTTCTTTGGATTCGTAAAATCATGGCGGTGGATGTTTAGCGGCCGAAGGCCGCTGTTGGTTTTTAGCTTTTGGCTTTTGGCAACTGGCAACTGGCAACTGGCAACTGGCAAGCGATTTTATTAATGCAAGCGCAGACACGTGATTATCGGCAGTTGGAGGTTTGGCAGCTCGCTCATGAGTTGACTCTTGATTTGTATCGATACACCGCGGATTTTCCTGACGATGAAAGATATGGCTTGATTAGCCAGCTTCGACGAGCGTCGGCTTCAATCCCTTCCAACATTGCTGAGGGTTGCGGAAGAGGCGGCGAGAAAGAGCTCGCGCGGTTTCTCAGAAACGCTCGAGGCTCTGCAAGCGAGGTGGAATATCAGGTTCACCTGTGTCACGACTTAGGCTACCTCAGTCGAGATCAAGCGTTGACGCTTTATAAACAGGTACGAAGCATCGGCAAGATGCTCACATCCTATATCACAAAGCTATCTATTCCTCACGAATGAAAGTTTTAGCCAGTGGCCAATTGCCAGATGCCAGATGCCAAACCCTGACACAACACTTCCGAAACAAAAATGGACCTAGCCACCCTCGCCATTTCGCTGCTCGTCTTCACCGCAGTCTTCCTCGCCATCTACGCGGTGTTTCGTTTTCCCGTTCCAGTCGCGCCGCCGGTGCATCGGCGGATTGCTCGGGCGGTGGGAGCGGATACCGCCACGGTGTTTGAACAGCCGATGTTGGCGCCGATTTTAAGCCTGGCGACGAACGTTGCGGGTCGGCTGAACCTGCCAAAGCTGCGTGCGGATATTCGGCAGAACCTCGATGCATCCGGCAACGCCTCCGGCTACAGCGTCGAGCAGTATTTAGCTTTGGCGATCGTGTCCGCGATTGCCAGCGCGCTCATCGGCGGGCTGCTCGAGCTTTCGCTGGGTGGCGGTTTGTTGTTGATCGTGTTGCCGATCGCAGCGGTGGTGGGTTTCTATTTGCCATTGTGGTTGCTGCAGGCGGCAAGGGCCAAGCGGGTGGTGTTGATCGCCAAGCAGTTGCCTTACACGCTGGACCTGGTGGCGCTGGTGATGGCGGCCGGCTCGTCCTTTGCCGAGGCGATCGAAACGCTGATCCGCGATCAGCCGGACGAAGACCTGAACCAGGAACTGCAGATCGCGTTGTCAGAAATGGAGTACGGCGCGCCACGGAATGTCGCTTTGAAGAATCTGGCAGAGCGGATTCCGCTCGAGTCGCTGCGGAGCGTGGTGGCGGCGGTGAATCAGTCTGAGCGATTAGGTACGCCGATGTCGTCGATTTTGAAGTTGCAGGCGGACATGCTGCGGGCGCAGCGGGGCGTGGTCGCGGAGAAAAAATCCGCGTCGGCGAGCCTGCGGATTCTCATCCCATCCATGATGATTATGATCTCGGTCGTGACGATTCTGTTTTCGCCGATGATCATTCGTTATATCCAGGGGGACCTGTTTTGAATCACCTGGAGCTGAGCGTTGTTGCCGGCGGTACCGCGGGGCAGCGCGTGCGAATCGAAAAGGCCCCGGCGGGTTTCGGCCGCGACCCGAGCAATGCGCTGGTCATCGACCTGCCGACGATCTCGCGGTTCCACGGTCGGTTCGATTACATCGACGACCGCTGGGTGCTGATCAACGAGTCAGCCAATTCGGTGAGCGTCAATGGGAAGTTGGCGGGCAAGAAGCCTCGGCCGATGTTTCATGGCGATCGGATTCAGATTGGCGGGATGGACATCATGACGATCGCGATGCGAGCGGCGAACGAAGCGTCGCCGGATCGGGAGGCGGATGAGGTGGAGGACGAGGACCTTGCCGCGGGCCCGCCGAAGGTCAGTCCGCGGGCGAAGCTTTGGCTGGGCATCCTCGGATTCTGGATTGTCATTTTCGCGCTGGCGTTCATTTTCTTTGGCGGCGACCAGACGCGAGACAACGAAGGCTCCGCGATCCCCCGGCTGACGGACGAGCAGATCGCCAGCAGCATCCGCGCACCACTCGAGAAGCGGGAGCCCAGCCCACGCAATGCGGTCGAATGGCTGGAGCGGGCGGAACTCGCTTACCAGACCATCGCGGCCGACCCGAGCAATGTCTTCGATGCCTATCAGGCCTATCGCACCGCGTTGTCCTATGCGATCGGCGCGGGCTTCAACGACAGCCGGGACGACTGGGGCGGGCTGGACCAGTTCACGCGGTCCAATGCCCAGATCAAGTTTTCTGAATTGCAGGATCGACTGATCGAGCAGGTGCAGCAGCGGTACAAAGATGCCTGGGGGATGTTGCAGGCTCGACGGTATGACAGTGCACAGAATGCATTCAAGCGCGTGATGGATTTCTATCACGACACGGACAGCTTGATTTACCAGAATGCCTTGCGGCAACGCGACGCGGCACGGCGGTTGGGGGAGCGGAATTAAACTTGAAAATCACCGTCGGCTGGGCCTCACCGCCCAGTGCATTTTGTGGGAGAGCATGTGCCAGTAGGTGTGGCGGGGGGTTTGGATCAGTTCGAGCGTGACGGGGTGGCGTTTGATGCGGAGTTGTTGATCGACGCGGATGCGGACGGATTCCTGGCCATCAAGGACCAGGGTCGTGCCTTCGTTGGCGCGGTGCATGGTGATCCAGACATCATTCTCGGCACCGAAAACAATCGGGCGAAAGGCGAGGGATTGCGGGGCGATGGCGGAGACGACCAGCGCATCAACATCTGGCGAGATGATCGGCCCACCGGCGGACAGGTTGTATGCGGTCGAACCCGATGCGGTCGCGACGATGATGCCGTCGCCGGCGAAAGCGACCGCAGATCGACCGGTGCGCTGCGGGTCGATGGCCAAGTCGATTTCGACCATGCGGAACGGTGGGCCGGCGGTGATGACCGCATCATTCATGGCGATGCCGCTGAACTGAGGCTCGTGCTGCGAAGCGTCCCATCGCGGGGTGTCCAGCGGCATGACATCGACATCAATCATTACCCGCTGCGTGCGTCGGCATGATCCGCAGGCGATGTCCTCCCAATACTGCTTGACGTCTTCGATCTCGAACTCGGCGAGGAAGCCCACCTTGCCGAAGTTGATGCCCAGCAGCGGAATCTGCTTGTCGACAATGACACGGGCCTGCGAGAGGAACGTGCCATCGCCGCCGAGCACGAATGCAAGGTCGGCCTCGGCGAGGTTTTCGCCATGGCTCTCGGCAACCTCGCGGGTTTCATGCACGCCGACGACATGCGCCCGCTCATCCAGCCAGGGCACGAAGGTCTGCAGCGTGTCGACAACGACATCCTTGCCATGGTTCGCGAGCACGAGGATGCGGGGTCGGTCGGGCATGGGAGTAGTGTAATGGCTGAATGTCTCGGCCTTGTATCGCGGAGATCGCCGAGACGCAAAGACGCTGAGAAGCAAAGAAAATATGTTTTGATTTCAATTCTGGAAAGGTATTAATTGAATCCAGTTACTTAGAATCCAATTTTTCGCCTCTGAATCTCCGCGTCTCAGCGCCTTTGCGATCTCCGCCGTTGCTGGTCCGCGGTCAGGCTGTCTAGACGTTGCCCGGTTCGGTCCAGCCTGTATCATGCCGGGCTATGCCAGCGAATATCCGAGAAATCAAGGGCCGGATCAAGGCCGTGGGCAATATTCAGCGCATCACCAAGACGATGCAGTTGATCGCGTCCAGCCGCTTCCAGAAGATGCAGAAGAAGGCGACGCAGAGCCAGGCCTACACCCAGAAAATCCGCGAGATGGTCGGCGAGCTTTCGAAAGCCCTCGCCACAGCGGGCGACATCAGCCATCCGCTGATCCAGTCGGACGGCGGGTCCACCGGTGGCGGGAAAGATCTGCTGCTGTTCATCACGTCCGAACGCGGGCTCTGCGGTGCGTATAACGGCAATGTCATGCGGGCGGGCGTCGCCCACCTGCAGGCACAGCCCGGCGACCCGGATGTCGAGATCGTCGGCAAGAAGGGCATCGCCTACGCGAAGTTCAACCGCATCCAGATCGAAGAGACTTACACCCACTTCGGCGACTCGCCGCAGTATGCGGATGTCGAAGCGCTCGCTCAGCAATACATGGATGCGTTCATCGCGGGCAAGTACAGCTCGGTGAAGATTGTTTACATGAAGTTTGTCAGCATGAGCCGACAGACCCCGGTGGTCGAAACGCTGCTGCCGTTGGAGCCGCCGAAGGCGGATATGGAGGCGGGTTCGGGCGATGCGTCGGCTGGCAAGTATCAGGCGGTCTATGAGTTCTCGCCCGAGCCGGAGCAGTTGCTCAGTGAGCTGCTGCCCGAGACGGTGAAGATCACGCTGTACCAGGCGTTTATGGATGCGGTGGTCAGCGAACAGCTCGCCCGGATGGTGGCGATGAAGTCCGCGACCGACGCAGCGGGTAAGCAGAAGAAGTCGCTGAACCGCCAATACAATCGCGCTCGCCAGACCGCGATCACGACCGAGCTCTCCGAAATCATCGGCGGCGCGGCGGCGCTGGAGTAGTCGATAGCCAGGGTCTGAGGTTTCGATCCATAACAGTCAATCGACGCATTGCCTTTGTATAGGTTCACGCATGACTGAACCGCCACGAAAACCGACTTGGACCGAGCGTTTCTTCGGCTTGAGTCCGGCCCGCAAGGCGACCGCCGAGGACGATGAACGGCGGAAACGTTGGGCGGTGGCCGGGGCGGGGCTGGAGGTCGCGGCGGGGATCGGGCTGTTCGGCGGGCTGGGGTATCTCATCGATATGTGGCTGGACTCGCTGCCTTGGGGGACGCTGTGCGGGGCGCTGCTGGGGATGGCGGCTGGGCTGTATCAACTCATCAAAACCGTCAGTCGTAACGGGTGACTATGTCGAGCAGCACCGGACCAGACAACGCAAATCGAGGCGGAGGCCATGCCGAGCGAGCTGAGCCGAAGACCGCCCTGCTGTTGCTCGTCGCCGCCTGCATCAGCCTGCCGATCGTCGCTGGGCTGACTTGGGGGATCGCCGGACCGCGATGGGCCATCGTCACGCTGATCACCGGGGGGATCGTGCTGGCCGCCGCGGTGCTGGGCCTGTCGGCATTGAAGCTCATCGAGAAGCAGGACCCCACGCCAGGCGGGCGGATCAACGCCCGGTTGGCCCATGTCGTTACCCGCCTGCTGCTGACCGCAGCGGGGCTGATCGGCTACCTGCTGACTCTGCCCGAATCGCAGCGACGCATCGCCGGCTTCATCGGCATCGGGTGGTACGTCGTAACCTGGGCGATTGATTTTTATCTTGTCCGCGATCAGCGCCCACAGCAAAGACAAGAATCGTTACACTGCCCGGCCCCCACCGACTGAACAGCCCGCCACGCTGCTCCGAGCGATGATGATGCCACTCACGCAACTGCCGAATATGATGACCCTCGCTGCGAAAGACCCCGTTTCGCACGTCATCCCGCACGAAATTCTCGGCCCATTCCACAACCAACTGATGATGGGCATCGTCGCGGCATGTCTCGTCGGCTTCGGCCTCGCCGGCTTGGCCAAGCGGATGGCCCGACCCAAAGAATCGATCGACGACTATGTCGTTAAAGGCACGCTCTGGCAGCTGCTCGAGACGATCTGCGTCTTCGTCCGCGACTACGTCGCCCGGCCGAACCTCGGCAAGCTGACCGATAAATACATCCCCTACCTCTGGACCGTTTTCTTCTTCATCCTGTTCTGCAACCTTTTGGGCATGATCCCGTTCGGCCCGGTCGCGGGCATCGCCGCCTCGGCCGTCGGCGGCGACTATCACTTCTGGGCACACTTCGGCGGAACCGCCACGGGCAGCATCGCGATGACGATCCCGCTGGCCTTTGTCGCCTTCATCGTCATCAACCTCGCGGGCATCAAAGAAGCCGGCGTTGACTACTTCAAACACTTCAACCCCGGCCCGCTGCTGATGGCCCCCCTGCTCGTGCCGCTCGAGATCATGGGCCTTTTCATCAAGTCCGCCGTCCTCGCCATGCGTTTGTTTGGCACGATGATGGCCGGCCACCTGGTCATTGCCGCGTTCATCGGTCTGGTCGGCCTCGCCGCAGGGGCCGTCTCCGGCCTGATCATCGGCGTCGGCGTCACCGTCATGGGCGGCGCCCTGATGATCCTCGAACTTTTCATCGCCTTGCTGCAGGCGTTTATCTTCACCTTCCTGACCACCCTGTTCATTGCCCAAGGTGCCGTGCATCATCACGACGATGAGCATGGCCACGACGACCACCCCGTGCCCGATGCCGACCAACCCGGCCCGGGCGACGCGCTCGCTCAGGCCGAGGCCGCGATCGCTTAATTTTCAACCCAACCGACCCACCTTAAACTCCCTTACCCCGCTATTGAGCGGATAGACACCGAAACCTTTTTTCTCAAACCCGGAGATACCATGTACCGCTTGTTTGTTGTTGCTTTCCTCGTCATCGCTGGCCTCGCGACGCTGCAGATCACCGATACCGCTTCCGCTCAAACCGCTGAAGAGCAGATCGAACTGGCCGAAGCCGCCGGCTCGGGCGTTGCCGCCATGGGCAAAGGCATCGGCATGGGTCTGGTCATCATCGGCGCAGGCCTGGGCATCGGCCGCATCGGCGGCTCGGCCGTCGAAGCCATCGCCCGTCAGC
>CAZFZS010000043.1:0-8874 GCA_964523485.1 uncultured Phycisphaeraceae bacterium
TCCTGGGCATGCACGGCATCGTCCGCCGCCCCATCGCCGTCCACCCCGGCACCCCGAACGAATCCATCGAAGTCCGCCCGATGATGTACGTCGCCCTCACCTACGACCACCGCATCGTCGACGGCCGCGAAGCCGTCACCTGCCTCAAACGCATCAAAGACACCCTCGAAGCCCCGGCAAGGATGCTGATGGAAGTGTGATTTGACGGTGATCGGTACGAGTATTCACAACAACCAGGGTTGAATCTACCCGGACCTGCCTTGACTAACTCAGTCCGCCGCGATCGCGAGGTCGGTGGCGACTTGTTTCAGGCGTTTGTCACGGGTGAGTAGCGGGACACCTGAGAGGCGGGCGGAGGCGAGCAGGTGGGTGTCGATGTAGCTCAAGCCCCGGCCATGGAGTCGATGCCGTTCGATCATGCCGTGGACTTCGGCATGGGTGGCTTCCTCGGCCCAAGGCAATTCTGCGATACTCGACAAAATTTCAATTCGGTTTTTGATGTAGCCACAGGCCAGCTCACCAAGCACCATCGGGTGACTTACAACGCGGTCCGCGTCGAGCATAGCCGCAAGTTTTTGATCGCCCTTGCGGAGGTGATCGATCCAGAGCGAGGTATCGACCAGTATCATGATTGATCAGGCGTCAGAGTAGACCTTCGTCGGGGAATCGGCTTAAGCTGCGGCTCGGTCCCGCCCAGCCGAGCAAGACGCTTTGAAGCCTCGCGCGAAATCAGTGTTTGCAGACTGACCCGGATCAACGCCGTCTTCTCTTCGATCCCGGTCAGCTTTGCGGCTTCTGCCAGCAAGTCATCGTCAATGTTGATAGTCGTTCTCATGCATATCAGTATGCATCATCTAATGCTTCACTTCAAGCTTTTTTGCTTGTCGGGATTTCAGCTCGCTTCAACTTCCCATCGATCAGGAACGGCCCGAAGGGCAGCAGGGAGGCGATAGCGGCGAGGGTGGCTAGCTTCCAAGTCAGGCCGTGGAGTTTGGTCCAGGCGATGGCGCCCATCAAAGCGATGAAGAGGATGCCGTGGGCCCAGCCGACGTAAGTCACCGGCTCTGGGATGTCGGCCAGGTATTTCAACGGCATCGCGATACCCAGCAGCAGCAGATACGAAATCCCCTCGGCGATGCCGGTCATGCGGAGCAGGCGGATCGGGTCAATCATGCCGGCAACCTTAGCAGTTTGATCGACCGCAAAGCAGGATATTCGAGCCAATAGCATCGCCTACGCTGTTCTTCAATCGATTAAGATCGATGAATGAAAACGCATGTCCCGGCCAATCCCGACGCGGATGATTCAGCTCGCGATTTAATGCAGAAGCTATATCGGCTGAAGGGCGATGTGGTGCTTTCGGCTCAGCATGATTACATCAGCAGCGGCACGCGGTATCGTGAGGAGATTGAGCAACTGGTCGGTCGCCCACCGAGCATCTTCGGCAGCGATTTAAGCTTCATGTATCGCGGCGATCGGCCTGCGCGGCTGCAGCATTGTGGCCCGGCCAATCTGACCGAGCCGGGCGAGGGTGTGCCGCAGTGGGACTACGAACCGGCGAAGGTGTTCGAGCCCGAGACCGAGCCGGCGTTCCGGGCGATCGACCTGCATTCAGAGCGGCTCGCCCTGGTGCAGCGGTGCATCGATCTGCACCGAGCCGGGGCGATCATCACGCTGATGTGGCATGGCCCGCTGCCGACGTGTGGCGACGAGAGCGGCGACAACGACTTATGGATGCCCGGCGGGATGACGGCCGATCGCTGGCATGCTTTGGTCGATCCGCAAAGCGAGTTGCACCGAGATTGGCAGCATCAGGTTGACCACATCGCGGGGTATTTGAAGTTGTTGCGGGATGCGGATGTGCCGGTGCTCTGGCGGCCGTACCACGAGATGAACGGCGGCTGGTTCTGGTGGGGCAATCAGCCGAACCGGGAATACGGCTTCCCCCGGCTGTGGCGGATGCTCTTCGAGCGGCTCAACGGCGAGCATCAATTGCACAATCTGCTCTGGGTGTGGAACCCCAACGCCCCGCGCGACACGCCGGGCGATGAGGCAGGCGCTTACGAAGATTACTACCCCGGCCACGACATGGTCGATGTGCTGGCGGCGGATGTCTATCACGACGACTACCGCCAAAGCCATCACGATCATCTTCAGAAACTCGCGGAGGGTCGGCCGATCGCTTTAGGCGAAGTCGGACATTTGCCATCGGCAGACGTGCTTCAATCGCAGCCCGGCTGGTCTTGGGTGATGCCCTGGGGCGGGTTGCTGTTTCGATTTAACACGCGAGAAAACATCCGCGCGATCTATAGCCTGCTTGATCGCATCCCGGCCGAGGTGAAATAAACATTTAAGATCGGGCCAGGGCCGCGCGAGTCTCCGCGAACAGCGTCCTGAGTTGCGGCGTCAACCAGGGCAGGTCCAACGCCCAGTCGAGGCCTTCTTTGAACGCCTGCGGATCGAGGCGGGTGATGGGTTGGCCGGCCCGTTGGGCAGCGGCAAGCGCCGCGTAGTACAGCACCGTCGAAACATCGCGTGGCAAATGTGTATCATCGGCAATGCCCGCCTTGGCTTGGTGCTTGAGCTGTTGCAAAGCGTCAATCGATGGCGATGACGCGCTCAGCAATGCCGCGATCGTCGGCGAATCCTCGGCCGCCCCATCCAGCGGCTGCTGGAGTTGATGGCGAAGCATCGCGCCCTGATCGCTTTCGGTCCACGGCACATAGGCGTCCTCGCTGATCGCGAACAGGTCAGCCAACGCCCCGGCGTCGGTGTGCATCAATGTGTCATCGCGCTGCGTCATCCGCGTTGCCCCAATCGGGAAAGGGTGTTCATCAAATCGTCCATCTCGGCTTTCACCGCGTCTTCGCCATCCGCGTAGTCCGCGATGACCGCCTGCAGGCAGCGGGCGAACATTCGCTTGCCGGTGATCAACAGATTGCTGGCCTGCGTCGGGTTGGCGATCTGGTACCTCTTGACTAACTCGTCGTACTCCGGCGGAGGGGTTTGTTCCAGGGTCGGCTTGAGCAGGCGGTCGTTGAAAATGCCCCAGACATCCGGGCGGCTGTTGGCTTCGCATTCGGCTTGCATCGCATCGATCGCCTGGCCGAGCACGCCTCTTGCCCATTCCGTGTCAAACGTGTCCGCCTCGTCGGCCGCATCGCTCGGCTCGGCTAGAGCATCCAAGGGTGCTACGTTGCCGCCGCCGCGTTTCTGCGCCGTGGCAGCACGAAATTCTGAAATCGCATACCGATCCAGCGCGGTCAGCAGAAACGTCCGGAATTTGCCGCGGGCTTTGTCCGCCTGACCCAGCAGATTTTTCTCCAAGACCTTACCCATGATGAAACCCTGCACCAAGTCTTCCGCCTGCTCGGGCGGGACCCGCTTGCGACGGGTGAGGTGGGCCTTCATCGCCGGAGCATACCGACCCAGCAGCTTCGCTAATGCCTCGGCCTGCACCGCAGGCGACTCGGCGTCGTCCGCGTCGTGCACCATCGTCCAGATCGTGGTTGGAAAAAATTGCGGCCCGTCGTTCTGGTCCATAGGTCCACCCCATGCGGGTCATGCGATCCATTTATCGATTAACTATCGCGAGCCGCATCAATCTTAATTCATTTCGATCGGCAATTTATAGACCGCTTTGTAAACCGACTCCGCACGCCCCGGATCGACCCGCAATGAGGGAGCGTGCACATCACCGGGGAAGAAAATCGCAAACAGGCCGGACATAAGAACGAAACCATCGCCTTCATCCTGCAACGCATAAAACGTCCGGTCGTACTCAGCGTCATAGGCGGAGTGTATCGGTAGGTCATCTTGCAGTGGACGCCAAAGCAACCGCTCTCTGCCTCGCAGCACGACTTGAATATCGATGAATTGTCGATGCGTTTCCCAAATGATTTCTGACGATGCCTTGCTGTCGTATTGATCCAGTCCGACCGAGATGCCGCTTGCTAATTCATGTCTGCCAAGTACTAGCCGTTGAAGCTCGCCATCGCGGATATGCCGATCGACCATGGCAATACCCCGATGCAATTCTGCGTAATCGATCAGCCGATGGAGTTGGTCGAGAATCATGCGAGCACCTTATTCCACCCGCTTGATCGCGAGCTCATGGGCGTCGTGGTATTTGCGGCTGAGGTTATGCCAATCGAACTGTTCGCTGAAGGCTTCGACGGTGTTGCGCATCGCGATGCGTTCACGGCGATTGAGTTGGCAGAACTCGAGCATCTGCTGGGTGAGTTGATTCGCAGCCGCATCGAAGTCGCGGCCGCGGCGATTGAGGATGAATAGACCATTCGATTTACGGCGGTCGGGCTTGAGTTCCTGCAAATAGGCCCCGAAACCTGAGAGATCACTGGTAATCGCTGGCACACCCAGCGCGATCGATTCGAGCGGGGTGTAGCCCCACGGCTCGTAATAGCTGGGAAAAACGCCTAAGTGCGTCCCGCGGACGAACTGTTCGTAATCCATGTTGAACAGCGGGTTGCTGGAATTGATGAAGTCGGGGTGATAGACGATCTTCACCCGGTCGTGCTGCTGATTGAACAGCCGACAGGTCCGCAGTTGATTCAGCACCGCGTCTTTCTGATCGTCGATCAGATCATGCGTGACAATCGGCGGAAGATAGTCACGCTTCCAGGCGTGGAGCGCCCGCCGCATCCGCAGCCGCCAATAGTCATCGATCAACGCATTGAGGTCCGGCAGGCTGCCCGCTGCCGCAGCGTAAAAGAGCTTACGGCCGATCTGCTCTTTAATTGCTTCCGCCGCATCGTGGAACTCGTGCAACATCGCGTTGGACTGCAGTGTCCCGACGTTGATTGACCGGACCGGGGCTTTGGTGACGATGAAAAACACGACCGTCGTCGGGATCTCGCTGGCTTTGAGTTCGTGATTCAGTCGTGCGAGCGCCTCGATGGTCAGGTCCATGCCCTTGTTGCGGTACTCGTACCGCCCGGAGGTGAACATGTACAGCGTCTGATCAAGATCGAAGCTGTAGCTCGGGAAGAAGTGTCCAATCGTGAATTCGTGGATCTGCTCTTTGTATTGCTGGTGCAAGTTTTGAAATTCGTGCAGCGCGGTGAACCGCTCGATGTTCAAACCGTTGGGCAGAATTTCATCGGGTGTTCTGCCGAGCAGGTGCGTGCACTCCTGCGCGGTGACGCTGGACACGGTTGTGAAAACCTGAGCACTGTGAGCGGCGGCCCGCTCTAAACCATGCTGCGCTTCAATATTGAAATGCTTGGCCTCTTCGCTGGGATTGAAAAACGCCAAGTGGTCATAAAAGACCGGATTATGCATGGCGAGGTAGCGACCCAGCAAAGTGGCGTGCGTGGTGAACACGCTCGTGCCGGTCCAGCCCTCATGACGCAACATCGGTAGGGCCGCAGCACCCATCCATTCGTGGAAATGGGCCACCAGTTGTCGGCGGTCCGACTCGCGGTCATTCAGCAGTGTCAGAAACAGCCGGACAGCTTCGCCGAACGCGACCACGTTATTAATTAAATCGTCATTCCCGGGTGTCGGGATGCCGTGATCCGCCCAGAGGCGGTACTTCACCGCGTCGAGTTGGCGATGGAAATCTTTAACGTGAAGCAGCACGACGTGTGGACGACCCGAGACCAACCATCGGCCGTACTCAACGCCGAATCCCATGTCGCGTATCTGCTGCACGACCTGCCCGATCGAGCCATGCGGCGGCCTGGACTCGAACTCCACGCCCGCGGTCTTCTCGTCATACGGCCCAACAAGGCAGTACCGGCTGCCGCCCCACCGCGCGGACATCGCGGGCACCTTACTGCGCAGTACGGTGTAGATCCCGCCGACCTTGTTGCAGGCCTCCCAAGCAATCTCCAGCAGCATCGGCTCAGAGGGCTTGCCACGTCGGCCAACGTTCGGAGCCAAGGCCGGGTTGTGCGGGGCGTCGGGCATGGTTCGAGTCAGACCGAAACAATGGACTGGTGTTGTAATAAGTTTAAGCGATCGGCAAGTTATGCGCTAGGATGCCCGTTAGTTAGAGCAACCAATGAATCAACCGAATCCAACATTGATCGAAGCATTGCAAAGCGGGGCCATCGCGTCCATCCAAGCGACTCTGGACCAGCGACCCAAGGCAGTCAAAACGTTTCTGCCGATCAAGCAGCCTTGGGGCGATGAGCAGTGGATGCCGCTGCACATTGCCGCGGCGGTGGGGCAGACCGAAGTGGTTGGTCTGCTGCTGAGCCGGGGTGTTCAGACGGATTGCCGAACCCGCTTCGTCACGCCGATGCACGCCCGGCAGACCCCGCTGCATCTGGCGAGTGCGGCGGGTCACCTTACAGTGGTCGATCAACTTCTCGACGCAGGTGCCGAGGTCGAGGTGCGCGATGCAGTTGGCCGATCCCCGCTGTGGTCGGCCTCGCGCCATCTCCACACGCAAGTCGTCGAGCGTTTGATCGGGGCCGATGCGATGGTGAATGCACCGGACCGCCAGGGTCGTACGCCGCTGCACGCCGGGTTGCTTCCAATGGATTCCACAACAATCACTGGCAAAAAAGAATCGGACGAGCAGCGTCTTGCCATCGTCGATCTGTTGTTGCAGGAAGGCGCCGACCCCAACGCGATTTGTCCGAAAGACCCCGAAGGCTTCACCCCGCTGCACCGATGTATGGCGTTGGATCAAAACCCCTGCATCGAGATGATTTATCAGCGTCTGCTCAAAGCCGGAGCCGACGCGGACTTGCGCGACCCCCGTTTCGGCCGACGGGCGGGGGATCGACTCGATTCACGCTGAACGCAATGATTCGATAATTCTTTCTGTCCGTCGCGAGTAGCCGGTACAGACGGCATAACCGCGACAGTGCTTCGTTTTGAAAAAACGCTGCGATTTTTTATTTATTGATTCCGGCCAGCTGTGATATTCGTGGCATATTTCGTGAGTCCGCGGGGCAACGTCGCCACGCTCAAACTTGATTCGCTTTAGGAGAGAGAAATTGAAAACCGCACTGCTCGCCGTTCCTGTGTTTGCCGCTGCCTCCATGGTTGCCTCGCCACAAGCTGAGGCACTCGCGGTTAACCCTTACGTCAATCAGACGCCCACCACGCTGGATTTCGATTTCTGCGTCATCCCCGCTCAAGGCTCGGATGCGAACGAAGCCGCCATCGGTGAAGCTCAGCTCAAGCTGACCATCACCGATCTGATGAATGGCATGGCCAGCTTTACATTCACCAACACCGGCACGCAGGACGCCTCGGTCACCCGCATCTACTTCGAGAACGACGCGAACAGCCTCGGCAGCGTCGATTCAACCAGTATGAGCGCCGGCGTGGACCTGCGGCTGAACACCGGGCCCGGCCCGAACAATGTGCCGGCCGGTAACGAGCTCACCCCCGCCTTTGATGCCGACCTGCGTTTCAAGGCAAAAGCTTCACCTTCGCAGAATGGTATTCGCCCCGGCGAATTCTTCACCGCGGTCTTCAACCTCACGACCGACTTCGCCGCACTCGAAAACGCCTTCTACAACACCGACAACGACCGCATCGCTCTGCACGTGCAGTCCATCGGCCAGACCGACGGCAGCGAATCGTTCTTCGCCAAACCCGGCGGCAAAACAAACGTCATCCCGACCCCCTCGGCCGTCGGCCTGGGCCTGGGCCTCATCGGCCTCGCCTCGGCCCGTCGCCGACGTCAGTCGCAGGATTGACCGAACTTTTAGAGATTTTCAAAGAGGTCGACAGCGAAAAGCTGTCGGCCTCTTTTTTTCTATGTTCTGAACCTCGTATCAGGTAATTGCTCGATCGCTTCACGCATAACCCGGCGCGTTACCCGGCTTCCATTTGATGTTGCAACCCATGCTCGGCCGCTGCTCGACGGTGACCGGTTCATTCGCGAGGGTTTGGTCGATAGCGGCTCGCAGGTCCTTGCCATCTGCTTGGCCGTTGCGGTCGTCATAGTTGCCGCTGGAAATGCGGTGCGGCCGGGTCTCGTCGAGTTGGCCGCGGTAGACCAGCTTGTGATCTGCATCGAAAAGAAAAAAGTCCGGCGTGCAGGCTGCAGTGTAGGCCTTGGCCACCGATTGATCCGCATCGAATAAATAGGGGAAGCCGTAGCCCCGCTCGGCTTTCTCCTGTTTCATTTTTTCTGGTGCATCGTCCGGGTAAGCCTCGGCATCATTCGATTGAATCGCGACGATATCCAGACGGTCAGCGTAGTCGCGACCCAACCTCGCCAACTCCGGCGCGACATGCTTTACATATGGGCAGTGGTTGCAAATGAACATCACCAGCAACGGCTTACCATTGCCCGTGAAATCGCCGAGTTGAACGGTCTGCCCATCCGTGTCCTGAAGTGAAAAATCCGGGGCGGCGGTGCCGAGGTCGAGCATGGTGGAGGGCGTCAGTGCCATGGTATCTACCGATTCTTAAGTTCAAGGGGCGTTGCTGTTTGAATGTCTCAATATAGCCTCGTCGCGACCGGCAGGGTTCATGGTAACTTTTCCGCATGCTCGAACGCCTTGAAACCCGCTGTTTGCTTCGGCCCGAAGACGTCCCGCCTTCCCGTGAAGACTTCGAGGTCATCGGTGTATTCAATCCCGGCGGCGTCCGCTTGCCTGATGGCTCGATCGTCTTGCTCGCCCGGGTCGCTGAACGACCGACCGAAACCCGCGAGGGCTTCATCGCTTCGCCCCGCTACAACGAGGCCGGCGCACAAATCATCGACTGGATCGATCGCGATCAGGTCAAATCGCATGACCCGCGCGGCGTGCAATTTCACGAGACCGGCTTCAAACGCCTGACTTTCACCAGCCATCTGCGTGTGGTCTATCTCAGCGGAGACGGCATGGCGGTCGATCGGCTCGGGCCGAGTCGGGTGCTTGCGCTCGCGCCAGCGGAGCG